>NZ_JAEBEI010000006.1:0-400340 GCF_046548775.1 Amycolatopsis sp. cmx-4-61
TGCGGCGCAGTTCGCGTGAGATCGTTCCCGGGTCGCGGCTGATGCGGCGGGCGATCTCGCGCACGCCGATGTCCTGTGCGCGCAGCAGCGCGATCTCCTCACGCTCGGCGAACGACAGGTACCGGCCTGCGGGCTCGTCCAGACTGATCGGCGGCATGCCTCCAGCGTGACGGAACCAGCGGACCCCGACCGGCCACGACACCCCCACAGCCTCCGCCGCCTCAGCCGTCGTTGCTCCCGACGCGATCTCCCGCCAAAAGTCCCGCTGCACCGCCCGAGACGGCTCCGGCCGGCCCGGTGAACGCATCGGCGGCCGCAACGCCCGATCCGCCGCCCACTGCCGCCGCGCACCCACCGGCGCCTCCGGCAACTGCTTCCTACCGTGCCCCATCCCACACCTCCATGATCGAGGTGTTGCGACGACCAGTTGAATCCGCCCTGGACACCGCGGTCGGAATGGAACACCGCGTCGGGCTGGATGAGGCCGCGGGCGGTCGCGAGGTCGATGGCCTGGCAGACCAGGTCGGTGCGCATGTGGTCGGCCATGGCGTGGCCGACGACTTCGCGGGTGTGCAGGTCGATGACGGTGGCCAGGTAGAGCCAGCCGTCAAAGGTGGGCAGGCAGGTGATGTCCCCGACCATGCGCAGGCCCGGTGCCGATGCGGTGAAGTCGCGGCGGATCAGATCACCGACCGGGGTGACCGGGCCGGTCGCAGGGCGGGTCAACGCCCGGCGTTTGCGGCGGGTGATCCCGGCCAGCCCGTGCTCGCGCATCAGCCGCTCGACCCGCTTGTGATTCACGCTGTGGCCGCGGCGGTGCAGTTCCGCGGTCACCCGTGGGACCCCATAGGCGCCCCGGTGCTCGGCATGAATCGAGGCGATCAACGCGACCAGCTCAGCCTCGGCCTGACCTCGGGCCCTCCGGGCTGCTTCGGCGGCGACCCACTCGTGGAAGCCCTGCCGGCGCAAGCCCAGGACCTGGCACAACCGCTGCACACCGAACTCGGTGCGGTGTTCGGAGATGAACCGGTAGCGGTAGATCATCGATCCATCTCGCGCGCAAAATAGGCGGCCGCTTTCCGCAGGATCTCCTTCTCCTTCTGCAGCTCAGCGACCTGTTTCCGCAACCGCTGCACTTCGTCGGTCACGGCAGGGTCTTCTGCCGGCGGCCCGGCTTCGGCGGCCTGCTTGGCGACGTTGACCCAGGAGCGCAGGGTCTCGTGATTGACCCCTAGCTCCCGGGCGATCTGCCGCAACGGCCGGTCACTCGAGTTGACCAGCTCGATCGCATCTTGCCGGAACTGCTCCGGGTACTTCGACCTGCGAGACACCAGGACATCCTCCCTCCAGACCACCGTCTGGAATCAAGGTGTCCGGCCCCACGGGGCAACTCCACGTGTCGACCCTCTGATCACGCGTGCCGGCTCCCTGATCACGCGTGCCGGCTCTTCCCGCACGCTCAGCCGGACTCGGGCAGCGAATCCCCGGTGTCGCGGGCGGCGAGGTCGCCGACCTCGCCGTCCTTCGCCGCCCGGCGGCCGAGCGTGAACACGTAGACCAGGAACGCGATTTCCACCGCGACGCCGATGCCCACGCGCACCCACGTCGGCCAGCCCGACGGCGTCACGAACGCCTCGATGACTCCGGACACGAACAGCACGCACGTCAGCCCGAGCGCCATCACCACCACCGACCGGCCCTGCTCGGCGAGCGCCGCCGTGCGGGAGCGGCGGCCCGGGTCGATCACCGTCCAGCCGAGCTTCAGGCCGGTGCCCGCCGCGACGAACACCGCCGTCAGCTCCAGGAGGCCGTGGGGCAGCAGGAGACCGATCATCACGTCGCCGCGGCCGGCCGCGCTCATCGCGCCGATGATCAACCCGGCGTTGAGCGAGTTCAGCCAGAGCGCGGCGAGCACCGGCAGGCCCAGCGCGATCCCGAGGAACAGGCAGGTCGCCGTCACCCACGCGTTGTTCGTCCAGACGTGCGCCGCGAACGACGCCGCCGGCCCGGTCGAGTAGTAGCTCTCCGCCTCGCCGCCCGGCTCGGTCAGCCGGCGCAGCTCGTCCGGTGTCCCGACCGACGCGCGCACCACCGGGTCGCGCGCGACCCAGACGGCGATCACCACCATCACCGCGATCGACACCAGCGCGGCCGGGATCCACCACCGCCGCGCCAGGTAGACCGCGGCGGGGAACCGGCGCGTGAAGAACAGGGCGACCTCGCGCCAGGCCGGGTTGTGCGACCCGGAGACCGCCGACCGGCCGCGGGCGACCAGATCGGACAGCCGGCCGAGCAGCGCCGGGTCCGGCGCGACCGACCGGACGATCGACAGGTGCGTCGCGGTCCGCTGGTAGAGCGTCACCAGCTCGTCGGCTTCCGGCCCGGTCAGCTTGCCGCCGCGCCGGGTCAGCTCGCCGAGCCGGTTCCACTCCGCCGCGTGCGCAGCGACGAAGACGTCCACATCCACGCCGACCACCCTATCCGTCGATACGCTGGACCTCGTGCACGAGGAATCGGAGCTGGTCACCGGCGAAGCGGTCGTCCTGGACCTGCGCGTGGCCAAGCTCGCCAGCCGCGCGCTGGCGATGGCGCTGGACCTGCTGGTGCAGTTCGCGCTGCTGCTCGGAGCGTTCACGGTGCTCACGTTCGCGGTGCCGTTCGACGACCAGTCGCTGTTCGTGGCGCTGCTGCTCGTGTTCGTCGTGCTGGTCGTGGTCGGCTACCCCGTCCTGTCCGAGACGCTCTCGCGCGGCCGCTCGCTGGGCAAGATGGCGGTGGGGCTGCGGGTGGTCCGCGTCGACGGCGGCCCGATCCGGTTCCGGCACGCGCTGGTGCGCGGGCTCGCCGGGTTCGTCGTGGACTTCTGGGCGCTCGGGCTGTTCGGCGCGGTCGCGGTGATCGTGTCGCTGTGCTCGTCGAACGGCCGCCGCGTCGGCGACTTCCTGGCCGGGACGCTGGTGATCCGCGAGCGGGTCCCGGACGGAGCGGCGTTCGCGGCGGTCGCGATGCCGCCGGGCCTCGAGGGCTGGGCGGCCCAGCTCGACCTGACGCGGCTGCCGGACGACCTCGCGCTGGCGAGCCGCCAGTTCCTGAGCCGGTACCGCGAGCTGCGGCCGGAGGCGTCGCACGCGCTGGGCTGGGGACTCGCGCAGCAGGTGGGGAACGCGCTGGGCACGCCGGTGCCGCCGGGTGTCCCCCCGTGGGCGTTCCTGGCGGCGGTGCTGGCGGAACGGCGCAACCGCGACCACGCGCGGGCGTTCCAGGCCTACGCGGCCAGGGCGAATCGGCCGGCCCAGCCCTTCCCGGCCCAGACCCTCCCGGCCCAGGCGCTCCCGGCACAGCCCTTCCCGGTTCCGCAGGCCGCGTGGCCGGGGCCGTCGGCGAGCGTCCAGCCGAGTCAGCCCGTTCCGGCACCGCAGGGTGCCTGGCCCGGGCCGTCCGCGAGCGTCCAGCCGGAGCCGCCGACTCCGCCGTCCGGCACGCCGGTGCCCGCGGAGAACCCCTTCACCCCGCCGAGCTGACGTTCACAGGCGTCCGGCGGCCTTCAACGCCAGGTAGCGGTCCGCCAGGGCCGGGGGCAGTTCCTCCGGGACCGCGTCCACCACGCTCACCCCGTGCCGCGTCAGGCGCTCGGTCATCCGCGCGCGCTCGGCCGTCGTGCGGGCGGCCGAGGCCGCGTCGTAGACGGCTTCCGCGTCGCCGCGGGCCGACAGCATCTCCGCCACCCGGGGGTCCGCCACCGACGCCACCACCAGCTCGTGCCGCCCGGTCAGCGAGGTCAGCACCGGGAACAGGCCCTCCTCCAGCGGCGCCGCGTCCAGTCCGGTGAGCAGCACTACCAGCGCCCGGCGGCGGGTCCGCTGCAGCACCTGGGCGATCATGCCCCGCGCGTCCGTCTCGACCAGCGACGGCTCGAGCGGCGCCATCGCGTTCACCAGGGACGTCAGCAACGACGCCCCCGACGAGCCCTGCACCGCCGCCCGCAGCCGCCGGTCGTAGGCGAGCAGGTCGACGCGGTCGCCGGCCCGGGTGGCCAGCGCGGCCAGCAACAGTGCCGCGTCCATCGCCGCGTCGAGGCGGGGTGCGTCGCCCACCCGGCCCGCCGAAACGCGGCCCGTGTCGAGGACCAGCACCACGTGCCGGTCGCGCTCGGGCCGCCAGGTCCGCACCATCACGTCGGCGGCCCGCGCGGTCGCCCGCCAGTCGATGGACCGGACGTCGTCGCCGATGACGTACTCGCGCAGCGAGTCGAATTCCGTGCCCTGGCCCCGGATCAGCACCGCGTTGCGGCCGTCGAGCTGCTGCAGCCGCGCCAGCCGCGACGGCAGGTGCTTGCGGCTGTGGAACGGCGGCAGCACCCGGACCGTCCACGGCACGGCGTGCGACCCCTGCCGGGCGGCCAGCCCCAAGGGCCCCACCGAGCGGACCGTCACGCGCACCGCCGTCCGGTCGCCCCGCCGCGACGGCCGCAGCGGGGTCACGAACGCACGCCGCTCCCCCGGCGGGACGCGCACCGCGTGCCGGTCGAGAGCGCCCGCCGAAGGCGGCCACGCGTCGCGCAGCTGCCCGCGCACGGTCCGGCCGCCGGGATTGGCGACCACCAGCGTCACCTCGCACGGCTCGCCGAGCCGGACCGAAGTGTCGCCGGATCGCGAGAACCGCAGCCCCCGCACGCTGCCCGCCAGCACGACGTCGACGGCGGCGAGCACCAGCAGCACCGCGCCGACGGCCAGCAGCCCGGTGACCGACGGCAGGAGCAGCCCGACCACCAGTGCGCCGAACAGCGCCAGCAGCCCGAGCCTTCCGGTGACGGCCATGTCAGCGCGGCACGGGCACGGACGCGAGCACGCGGTCCAGCACGCCGTCCGCGGTGACGCCCTCGAGCTCGGCCTCCGGCCGGACGTCGAGGCGGTGCCGCAGCGCCGGCCGGGCGAGGGCCTTGACGTCGTCGGGGGTCGCGTAGTCGCGCCCGGCGAGCCAGGCCCAGGCCCGGGTCACCGCGAGCAACGCCGTGGCACCACGCGGGGAAACACCGATCCGCACCGAGGGCAGGGACCGCGTCGCCCGGCACAGGTCGACGACGTACCCGATCACCTCCGGCCCGACGGTCACGCGCGCCACGGCCTCGCGGGCCGCGGCGAGTTCCGGGGCGCCGGCGACGGCCTTCAACCCCGCCGCGGCGAGGTTGCGCGGGTCGAAGCCCTGCGCGTGCCGCCAGAGGATGCCGATCTCGTCCTCGCGCGAGGGCGACGGCATGGTCAGCTTGAGCAGGAACCGGTCCAGCTGCGCTTCCGGCAGCGGGTAGGTGCCCTCGTACTCCACCGGGTTCTGGGTGGCGATCACGATGAAGGGGTCCGGCAGCGGCCGCGACTTGCCGTCGATCGAGACCTGCCGCTCCTCCATCGCCTCCAGCAGCGACGACTGCGTCTTCGGCGGCGTCCGGTTGATCTCGTCGGCGAGCAGCAGGTTCGTGAACACCGGCCCCTCGCGGAAGGAGAACTCGCCGCTGTGCGCGTCGTAGACGATCGACCCGGTGACGTCGCCGGGCATCAGGTCCGGCGTGAACTGCACGCGCGTGGTCTCCAGGTCCAGCGCCGCGGCCAACGCACGCACCAGCAGCGTCTTCGCCACACCCGGGACGCCTTCGAGCAGCACGTGCCCCCGGCAGAGCAGCGCCAGGATCAGCCCGGTGACCGCGGCTTCGTTGCCGACGACGGCCTTGCCGACCTCGGCGCGCAGCGCGATCAGCGCGTCACGGGCCCCGGTCGCGTTCTCGCTGGTCAAGTTCGCCCTGCCTCTCGTTCCACCCTGTCCAGTTCGCCGGCCAGCCGGACCAGCGCGGGATCGTCCGGCACCGGCGGCCCGTAGAGGACCGCGCCGACGTCGTTCGCCGGGCGGCCGGTCCGCGTGCTCACCGAGGCCACCAGCGCCTGCGCGTCCGCGTCGCGCGGCAGGCCCAGCGCGGTCCGCAGCCGGCCGCGGGCCGCTTCGCGCAGCGTCTCACCCGCGTGCCCGGCGGCCTTCGCCCGCCGGTACAGCCGGGCGCGGCCCTCGGCCGTTTCGGCCGCGCGGACGACGATCGGCAGCGGCTCGGTGACCACCGGGCCGAGCCGGCGGGCCCGCCACAACGCCAGCAGCGCCACGGCGACGAACGCCTGCGCGGCCCCGTAGTACCAGCCGTCCGGGATGAGGGCGAAGATCGACCGGCGGGAGCCGTCCAGCGCCGGGTCGGTCTCCGACGGCAGGTACCAGACGAGCTTCGGGTGCGCGCCCAGCAGGCGCAGCGCCAGCGCCGCGTTGCCCTCGTCGGCGAGCCGCGCGTTCGTCAGCGGCGCCGGGGAGCCGAGCAGCGTCGTCGTGCCGCGCCCGCCGGCGAGCTGCAGCAGCGTGCCGCCACCGTCTTCGCCGGGGTAGCACGAGCGCGCGCCCGGGGAGGCGTAGCCGATCCCGCCGAGCGTGGCCTCGCCCGCCGCGACCGCCGCGGCGACCGTGCACTGTGGCGGCAATGTCCCGACGCCGCTGAGGCCGGCCTGCTGCACGAGCGGCAGGGAATCGTGCAGCGTCCGCTCCCCCGGCGTCACCAGGACGACGTCGGCCGCACGCTCCCGCAGCGCGTCGAACTGCTTCGCCGGGGCGAGGTCCGGGGCGGTGACGAGCAACGTCGTCTCTTCGCCGACCTCGCTGTCCGCTTCGGCGGCCGTGCGCGCGGTCCGGACGTCGACCCCTTGGTCCTTCAGCAGTTTCACCAGGGCGTGCGCGCCGGCGGGCTCGTAGGAGCCGGGTTCGAGGGCGCCGTGAGCCTGCTCGCCGCGGCCGAGCAGGAGCAGGGCAGCGGCGACGAAGATCAGCGCGAGGAGCGCGAGCGGGACGCGGGCTCCGCGCCAGATCCGGCGCAGGTCCGGGGAAACCGACGTGGTCACGGGGCCGCCACGGCGACCGGTCGCGCACGGCGGCAGCGTTCGTCGAGTTCGGTCAGCGCGCGGTACGCCGCTTCGGTGCCTTCGCGGCCGCCGTAGTGGACGTCGTCGAAGAGCCGCGCGCCCCGTCGCAGCTCCTCGGCGACGTCCGGCAGCAGCAGCCCCGCCTCGGCGGCGGCTTCGTCCGCGGTCCGGCCGGAGCGGGTGTCGAGCAGCGCGCGTTCCTCCAGCGCCCGTACGACGGCCCGGAACTGCTCGCGCACGGCGTCGTCGAACCGGCCCCCGGCGGCGGCTTCCGCGGCCGACCGGCGGTGGTCGGCCGCGCTGCGGCGCTGCCCGCCGAAGACGAGCCGATCGGCCTTCGCCGCGCGGGCGACCTTGCCCGTGCGCAGCCGGATCACCACGACGAGCACGATCAGCAGCGCGACGACGAGCAGTACGCCGAAGATCCCGCCGGGGACGTCCGACGAAACGCTGTTCAGCAGCTTTTCCAGGTGTTCCCCCAGCCACTGCCCGATCTGCTGCAGGAAACCCGGCCGCGCGTCCCGGTACTTCGGGTCGGCCAGCTCGTCGGCGGCCGCGCGGCGGGCCGAGTCCCGGTCGATGTCGACCGGGACGTCGGTGCCCCAGCGCTGTCGGGGGATCCAGGGGAGCTTGCCCCCCGGCTCAGGTCTGGGGCTTGGCCCCAGCAGACACCGGAACGTCACCATGCCTGCGGCGGCTGCACCCCGGCGGCGCGGGCCAGCTCGATGTCCATGCCTTCGCGGCGCATCCGCTGGTCGAGGTAGACGATCACGGTGACCAGCGCGACGAACGGGATGGCGATGGTGCCGGCGATGATCTGCCCGGCCGACTGCAGCAGCAGGTCACCGGTGCTCGGCACGACCACCTTGCCCGGGTTGAACATCTGGCTGAACGCGCCGGAGCCGACGGAGAACGGCAGCGAAATGATGTTCTCGAAGAACCCTTCGATGATCCGGGCCAGCAGCAGCACGCCCAGCACCCGCCAGAAGGCGCCGCCGACCAGCTTGACCGACCGCGCGAACGCCTCGCGGAACGTGCCGCGCTCGAGCACGAGCGCCGGGGCGGCCAGCGCCCAGAACACCCAGGCGAGCACGCCCGGGATGATGCAGAGCATGACGCCGATGGTGCTGAGCAGCGCGTAGACGAAAGCCACGCCGAGCAGCGGCAGCAGCCGCGGCTGCACCTCGCTCCAGGCGATGCCGAAGGTGACTTCGCGGCCCAGCGCCGCCCGGCCCATCACCGCCGCCATCAGGCCGGTGGTCACGGTCAGCAGCAAGGTCGAGACCAGCGTCGAAGAGATCAGCACGAGGAAGAAGTCGCCGAAGGTGCCGAAGACGGCGTTGCGCAGTTCCTCGTCGGTCGCGGCGGGGCCGAGCTGGACCGTCTTGGCGAGGCCCTGCAGCTCGCCGAACGCGAACTTCGAGACGGCGAAGCCGATCGCGGCGGTGAGCACCGCGGCCACCGCGCCGATGCCCAGGATGAGCAGCGGGTGCCGGCGGATCGCGGTGATCGCGCCGTCGAGGATGTCGCCGATGTTGAGCGGCCGCAGCGCGATCACGCCGGGCTTGCCGAGCCCGTGCGGGTTCCAGCGCGGCTGCTGGTGCGGCTGGTACTGGGGCTGGTACTGGGGCTGTTGCGCGGTGAACGGCGGCAGCGCGTCCGGCCGGTGGCCGGGCCCGTGCTGCCAGCCCGGCGGCGGGGCCGGGGTGTCCGGCGCCTGCCAGCCCCGCGGCGGCGTGGCCGGTGACGCCGCGTGATCTTCGGGCCGGTTCGGTTCACCCGATCCGGGGGCGGGAGCCCGGGGCACGCCCTGGCTCGGAGTCGGCGTGTCGGCGCCATCGCCGCCGGTGTCTGTCATCGAAGCCCCTCGCCTGCAGTACCTGCTTGCCGACATGTTCTCAGAGCCGGTTGCACCCGGCCAGACCTGGGGTGACGTCGGTGCGCCGTGACCGCACGCGCACGGATGGGTGCGGGACGGCCCGTTCCCCCGATATGCTGAATGGCGGGATCGGGTACCCCCGGTCCGTACCGAGACCCTTCGGGACTGCCCAGTGACGCAACCGCCCCCCGGCCAGGTACCGCCGCCCCGCGGAACCGTCCAGCCGCCGCCGGTGCCGGGTGCGCAACCGGATCTCCCGTGGCTCGGCCACCCGCACACCGTCTCCGCACCGAGGCGCCGCTCGCCGGCGGCGGTGATCGGCGTGTGCCTCGGCGCGGTCGCCGTGCTGGTGCTCGGGCTGGTCGCGATCGTGGCCCTGAACCGCGACAGCACGCCACTGGCGACCCCGAACCTCCGTGACGTCCCGACGTCCGAGGACGTCCCCTCGCAGCTGCCGCCCGGCGGCGCGGGTGCGCCGGCGTCGGCGTCGACCCCGTCGACCGAGCTGTCGACGCCCAGCCCGACCGGCCCGCAGAAGGTCCTCAAGCTGGCCGACCACCCGATCCTGCAGGACCCGAACGCCGGCCTGCAGAACCGCGTCTGCACCCTCCCGCCGTGGCAGAGCACGCAGGACGGCGCGGAGGCGTTCTTCACCGCCGCCAGCAAGTGCCTCGACGCGGCGTGGGGCCCGTTCCTCGAGGCCTACCACCTGCCGTTCACGCCGCCGGCGCTGCACTTCCCGACCGGCGCGAGCTTCGAAACCGAGTGCGGCACGATCCAGGTCGGCATCGCGACGGCCGCGTACTACTGCGAAAACAACCTGTACGTCCCGTTCCGCGGGTTGCAGACCGACCAGTACGGCAACAACCCCGGCGTCTACCTGGCCCTGTTCGCCCACGAGTACGGCCACCACGTCCAGGAGGTCGCCGGGCTGATGGACGCGGCCTGGCAGAAGATCTACGAGGCCGGCCAGAACAGCCCCGCCGGGCTGGAGATGTCGCGGCGCAAGGAACTGCAGGCCCAGTGCTTCTCCGGGATGTTCCTCGGCGCGCACGTCGACCAGGGCGGCACGGTCACCCGCGACATGTACAACAAGGCCTGGAACGACCAGGAGACCCGCGGCGACAACACCTCCCGCAGTCACGACCACGGAACGAACGCGCACTACGCGTCGTGGTGGCGGGCGGGCGCGACGAGCAACCGGATCGCCGACTGCAACACCTTCGCGGCGCCGTCGTCCGAGGTCAGCTAGCCGTTCCGGGTCTGGGGCGCAGCGGGATGCTCAGCCAGCGGTAGACGAACATCCCGCCCGAGAAGCAGGCGAACACCAGCAGCGCCATGCCGAGCGGGCGGCGGCCGTCGGAGGCGCCCATCGACGTGTCCGCCAGGGTGACGGCGACCGCGCCCTGGTCCGGTACCGCCTCGGGCACGGCGACCTCGACGCGTTCGCCCCGGCCGTGCCCGCAGCCGTCGAGCGTGCCTTCGTGGGCCTTGCCGGCGACGGTGAACTTCACGGTTTCCTTCGCGTCCGCCTGTCCGCACGGCGCCGGGTTGGTGACCTCCGCCTGCACCGGCGCGCCGAGGACGCCGTTGTCGATGCCCAGCAGCCCGGGCCCGGCCAGCCAGGCGAGCAGCACGACGAGCACGCCCGCCGCGGCGGGGATCGCCACCGTGGGCCACGTGAGGGCGAGGGATCGCGGGGGCACCCGGCCATGGTTCCAGATTCCGCGGCCGAAACCCAGGCGCCCCGGTTACCGCTCGATCTTCTCCGCCTGGGTGACCTTCCGGACGTAAAGCAGCTTGTCGCCCGGTTCGATGGCGTCGGCCTGCGGGGCGTCCACGCGGTACAGAACGCCGTCGCGGACCAGGCCGAGGACGAGGTCGGCCAGGTGCCGCGGCGACCCGCCCTCCTCCGACGGCTCGACCGCCCGCTCGGCGATCGCCAGCCCCGATTCCGGCGTCAGCAGGTCCTCCATGATGTCCACGACCAGCGGCGTCGACGTCGCCATGCCGAGCAGCCGCCCGGCCGTCTCGCTGGAGACGACGACCTGGTTCGCCCCCGACTGCTTGAGCAGGTGGACGTTCTCCGCCTCCCGCACCGACGCGACGATGTGCGCCTTGGGCGCCAGCTCGCGGGCGGTGAGGGTGACGAGCACGGCCGTGTCGTCCCGGTTCGGGGCGACCACGACCGCCCGCGCGTGCTGCACGGCGGCGACCCGCAGGACGTCGGACCGGGTGGCCGAGCCGTGCACGGCGACGAGGCCGAGCGCGCTCGCCGCGTCGAGGGCCTGCTGGTCGGTGTCGACGACGACGATCTGGCCCGGGGCGACGTTCTCGTCGCCGAGCAGCGCGTTGACGGCGGACCGGCCCTTGGTGCCGAACCCGACGACGACCACGTGGTCGCGCACCTTCGTCCTCCACTTCTGGATCTTGAACGCCTGGCGGGAGCGCTCGGTGAGCACCTCGAGGGTGGTCCCGACCAGGACGATGAGGAAGAGCACCCGCAGCGGGGTGATCACCAGGACGTTCACCAGCCGGGCGGACGACGTGGCCGGCGCGATGTCGCCGTACCCGGTCGTCGACAGCGAGACGGTGGCGTAGTACAGGCTGTCGAGCAGGGACAGGCCGTCGCCGTTCGCGTCCCGGTAGCCGTCCCGGTCGAGGTAGACGAGGACGACCGTGGCCAGCAGCGCGAGCAGCGCCCCGATGATCCGCTTGACGATCGAGCGGAGCGGGCTGACCGTGAGCTCCGGCATCCGCAGGACGCCGACGAGCTCGTGGTCGGGCCGATCGGTGAGACTGCCCAGCGGCAGCCGTTTGAGGGCTTTCATGCTGGCTCGTGTCGAGCGTCACTCACGCCCGGAGGATAGCCGAACCGGACACCGCGCCGCCGCATGGAACGATGAGTTCATGGCAACCTCGCAACGACCCGCGCACGCGCTGGCCGGCGTGCTGGGCTTCATGGGCGTCCTGCACTTCGCGGTCCCGAAGCCGTTCGACGGCCTCATCCCGCGTTCGCTGCCGGGCTCGCGGCGCGCCTGGACGTACGGATCGGGAGTGGCGGAGCTGGCGGTCGCGGCCGCGGTGGCCGCCCCGCGCACCCGCCGTCTCGGTGGCCTGGCGGCGGCGCTGTTGTTCCTGGGGGTGTTCCCGGGGAACGTGAAGATGGCGCTGGACGCCGCTTCGGCCCCGGCCCCCCGCCGCGCGATCGCCTGGGCGCGGCTGCCGCTGCAGTGGCCGCTGATCGCGTGGGCGTTGAAGGTCCGCGACAACGCGTAACTCACGTGATCAGACGGTCAACTCGCGTGATTGGAGCGCCAACTCACGTGATTGAAGGGTCGACACGACGCTGAGCCCCGAGTTCCGCCGTGTCGTCCCTTCAATCACGCGTGTCGACTTCCCGATCACGCGTGCCGACCCTTCGATCACGCCTCGGGGATGTCTCGCAGCAGGCGGCGGAGGGCTTCCGGGTCCAGGAGGTCCGCCGGCCGGACCGTCCGGTTCGCGCGGACGTAGTGGAACGCCGCCCGGACCTGCTCCACCGGGACGTTCTTCAGCGCCGCCCACGCCATCCGGTACGCCGCCAGCTGGACCGACAACGCCGGGATGCGCGACTCCGGCGGGACCGCGCCCGTCTTCCAGTCCACCACCGTCCAGCCGCCGTCGGGGTCGGCGAAGACGGCGTCCATGCGGCCGCGCAACGTGATGCCCTCGACGTCCGCCGAGAACGTCACCTCCACCGCCACCGGGACGCGCGTGGCCCACTCGCTCTTCTCGAACTCCGTCTGCAGCTCCTCGAAGTCCGCGTCGGGGGCCTCGCCGAAGTCGGCCGCGCCCGGGAGGTCGTCGATCTCGATCAGCTGGTCGCCCGCGAACCGGCGCTCCAGCCAGCCGTGGAACTCGGTGCCGCGGCGGGCGAAGCTGTTGGGCTCCACCGGGAGCGGGCGGCGCAGGTCGCCGGCGAGCCGGGCGGCGTCGTCGGCCAGCGCGACCAGCTGGCTCACCGAAAGCCGCGAAGGCAGCGGGACCCGGTGCACGCGGTCGTCCTTGCGCGCCCACTCCTCCAGCAGGACGTCGGTGTCGGTCACCCAGCCGTCGGGATCGTCGTCCTCTTCTTCCGGAGAATCCGAAGTGGCCAGCGCCTCGGACACGAGCTCGACGCCGGTCTGCACGCCGGTCCGGCGGTCGCCCAGCGGGTCGACCGGCCAGCGCGCCGCGCGCGAATCCGAGACCAGCGGGTTTTCGTCGTCCTCGGTGGGCTCCGGCGCCCACTCCGCGAGCTGTCCGACACCGCTCTCGCGCAGGACGCCGGCGATCTCGGTGAGGAACTCCGACGGCCCCTTCGCCCGGCTGCTGCTTTCGTTCCACCAGTGCCCGGACACGATCAGCGCGTGCTCCGACCGCGTCAGCGCGACGTAGCAGAGCCGCCGTTCCTCCGCCTGTTCCCGTTCGACGAACCCGGCTTCGTGCAGCTCCAGTCCTTCTTGGACCTCCTTGCGGTCGTACCCCTCGGCGATGTTCAGCGACGGCAGGTCCTCGGCGTCACCGCGCAACACGGCCGGCAGCGAAGTCGCCGTCCGGAGCCACGACGACGACCGCCGCCGTCCGGGGAACACCTCGTGCACCAGGTGCGGCACCGCGACGACTTCCCACTCGAGGCCCTTCGCCGAGTGGACGGTCAGCACCTGCACCCGGTCCGGGACCACCTCCACCTCGCCCGGGGTGAGCCCGTCCTCGGCGTGCGCGGCGGTGTTCAGGTAGTCCACAAAGGACAACAGGGTTGCCGTGGGAGCCGTTTCGGCGTAGTCGGTGACGACTTCGGCGAACGCGTCCAGGTGCGCCCGGCCCGCGGAACCCGGCCGGGCCAGGGATTCGACGTCCAGCAGCATCGTGCGTTCGACGTCGGCGACGAGCTCCGGCAGCGACTGGTCGAGCCGGCGCCGCAGGGCGGCCAGTTCCCAGCCGATCCGCCGGATGCGTTTGTACCCCTCCTCGGAGTACCACTCCGGCGTGCCGGGCTCGTCGATGGCGTCGATCAGCCCGGCCTGCTCGACGCGCTCGACGACCAGCTCCGGCGCGTCCGCCTTCTCCGGGCTGGACAGTTCCCCGGCGCGGCGCCACAGCGCGGCGACGTCGGCAGCGGAGAGCCGCCAGCGGGCGCCGGTCAGCAGCCGGGCCGCCGCGCTGCCGGACAGCGGGTCGGCCAGGACCTTCAACGTCGACACGAGGTCCGCGACCTCGGGCTCGTCGAGCAGGCCGCCGAGCCCGACGACCTCGACCGGCAGCCCGCGCGCCCGCAGTTCGGCGGCGATCGGGGCCATGTCGGCGCGGCGCCGCACGAGCACCGCGGCGGTCGGCGGCTTGCCCGTCCGTTCCTGGTGGGCGTACCAGCGCCGGGCGAGGGCGTCGGCAACCCACGCGCGCTCGGCACGGATGTCCGGCAGCAGCGCGCACGCGATGTCCGCGGAGCCGGCGCCTTCGCGCGCCCGCAGGCGTTCGACACCGAGGCCGCGGGCGCGCAGCGGCTCGGCGATGGCGTTCGCGAGGTCCAGGATCTCCGGCGGGTTGCGGAAACTGGTCAGCAGCCCGGATTCGTGCGCGGGGACGAGCCGTTCGCCGTCGAAGCGCGGGAAGTCCGTGGTGAACCGGGGCAGGTTGGCCGCGCTGGCGCCGCGCCAGCCGTAGATGGCCTGCGCGGGGTCGCCGACCGCGGTGACCGGCATCGGCGGGTTCTCCACGCCGCCGAACAGCGCGCGCAGCAGCACGCGCTGGGCGTGCCCGGTGTCCTGGTACTCGTCGAGCAGCACGGCGCCGTAGCGCTCCCGCTCGCCGCGCACGACGGACGGGTACCCGCCGGCCAGCTGGGCGGCGAGGGACATCTGGTCGGCGAAGTCCAGCGCGCCTTCGTTGCGCTTGCGGCGGTGGTAGTCGTCGACGAGCGGCAGCAGCGCGAGCCGGAAGTGCTGCGCCGCCATGATTTCGGTGAGTTTCTGCGGCAGCGCGGCCCGCTGTCCCTTGGCGCGCGGGGCGTTCTCGATCACCCGGCACAGCCAGGTCGTGTACTCCGCGAGCTGTTCGGTCGAGACGAGGTGCTCGCCCAGCTCGCCGGCCAGCGCCAGGAGGTCGGCCGTCACGGTCGGCGGGACGCGGTCGGTGTCCAGTTCGTTGTCCCATGTGGACACCACGCGGTGGGCGATCTGCCACGACGACGTCTCGGACAGCAGCCGGACACCGGGCTGGACCGGCAGGCGCAGGCCGTGTTCGGACAGCAGGCGCCCGGCGTAGGCGTGGTAGGTGAGGACGGTGGGCTCACCGGCGACCACAGTGGACCGCAGGCCGCCGGTCGGGTCGAGGCGGTCGAGGAGGCCGGACCCGGCGAGGCGCCGGAGCCGGGCGCGGACGCGTTCGCCGAGCTGGCGCGCGGCTTTGCGGGTGAAGGTGAGGCCGAGGACGCGGTCGGGGCTGACGATCCCGTTGGCGACGAGCCAGACGACCCGCGCGGCCATGGTCTCGGTCTTCCCCGCCCCGGCCCCGGCGACGACGAGCGAAGGCTCGACGGGCGCGGCGATGACGGTGGCCTGCTCCGGCGTGGGCCGGTGCAGCCCGAGCGCGTCGGCGAGTTCGGCGGGCTCGACCGGGTTGGCGATGACGAGCGGGCTCACGCGCGCCCCCCGACGCGGCTCTGGGCGCGGCGCAGGGGGGTCATGGGCCCGGCACCTGACGGCCTTCGGGGCGCAGGGGGCAGCACCCCCGCGCCGGGCAGCGGTCGCAGTCCGGGTTCTCCTGCGCCTGGTAGTCCGGCCCGGCCGCCGAAGCCGCCGCCTTCTGGACCAGCTCCAGCCACTGCTTGCCGCCCACCTCGTCCATCGGCGGCTGCGACCGCTCGGTCGATCCCGTCTTGGTGTTCGCCTTCGCCACGTACACCAGCCGCGCGCCGCCGGCCTCGGTCCGGCCTTCGATCGCCCCCAGCAGCACCGCCAGCTGGTACGCCGCCAGCTGCGGGTGCGCCTCGGCCTCCGCCCCCGACACCGGGACCTTGCCGGTCTTGATGTCGACGATCACCGGCCGTCCCTCGGAATCGAGCTCCACCCGGTCGACCCGCCCGCGCAGCAGCACCCGGACCTCGTCGTCGCTCCCGGCCGGCAGCTCGACCTCGATGTCCTGCTCGACGCCCGCTTCCTTGAGCTCCGCCCGGCTCCGCTCCAGCCACGTCGTGAAGTTCCGCAGCATCTGCTCGACGCGGCGGCGCTCCCGCCGCGAGAACCACGGCGCCCCCGCGTCGACGCGCACCCAGGCCTCGTCCAGCGCCGCCTGCAGTTCGGCGTCCGTGCTGCCGGACGCCACCGCCTGCGCGAGCCCGTGCACCAGCGTCCCGGTGACCGCCGCCAGCTGGGCCGGGTCGCTGCCGCCGTGGCGCTCGATCATCCAGCGCAGCGGGCACTTCGTCAGGATTTCCACGGTGGACGGCGAAATCCGGATGAGGTCGCCCGGCGGGTGCACCGGCTCGTCGCTGGACGCCGGGAGCAGGCCGTACCACGTCGACGGGTGCGCGCCCGGCACCTTCGCCTCGGCCAGGCGGGCCAGCTGCTTCGCCGCCCGGCGCCGCCGCGCCGGGTCCGCCTTGTCGTCGCAGACGACCTCACGCAGCTCGCCCACCAGCTCGGCGAGCACCAGCGACCGGCCCGGCGGCTTCATCCGCGAGTCGAGGCCGCCGTCGTCGGCGCCGTTCTCCTCCAGGTCGTCGAGGAACCGGGACGGCTGCTCATCCTCGCCCGAAACCGCCGTGACCAGCAGCGTCTGCCTCGCCCGGCTCATCGCGAGGTAGAACAGGCGCCGCTCCTCGGCGAGGATCGGCGCGGTCTGGGAGACGGCGTCGTCGTCGACCCCGGCCATCAGGTCCTTGAGCCGTTCCACGCCCAGCACGGATCCCCGCAGCCGCAGGTCCGGCCACGCGCCCTCCTGGACGCCCGCGACGGCGACGACCGTCCACTCGCGACCGGCGGCGGCGTGCGCGGTCAGCAGCGAGACGCCGTCGGACGGGACGGCCGCCGGCGCCAGCGTGTCACCCGCGATCCGTTGCGCCCCCAGGTAATCCGCGAAGGAAGCCACGCTCGCGCGGGGCAGCCGGTCGACGTACCGGCCCGCGGCGTCGAACAGCGCGACGACGGCGTCGAGGTCGCGATCGGCCTGCGCGCCCAGCGATCCACCGCGTTCGACCTGCTTCAGCAGCTTGTCCTGCAGCCCGCTCTCCCGCCACAGCTGCCACAGCACCTGCTCGACACCTTCGCCGCGCGCCACCGCCTGGTGCGTGACGCGCAGCAGCCCGCCGACGCGCCGCACCGGTTCGGCTTCGGCGTCGGCCAGCCCGGCGAGGATGTCCCCGCCGCGCAACGCTTCCACCAGCAGCTCGTCGCTCGACCGCTGGCCGCCGCCGGCCAGTTCGAGCCGGCGCAGGCCGCGCCGCAACCGCCGCAGCGCCAGCGGATCGGCGCCGCCCAGCGAGGACGAAAGCAGCATTTCGGCGAGGTCGACGTCGAGCAGCTCGGGCGACGGCGCGAGCTTCAGCACGGCCAGCAGCGGCCGCACCGCGGGCTGCTTGGCCAGCGGGAGCTCCTCGGTCGCCGAGCCGATCGGGACGCCGGCCGCGCGCAACGCGCGTTGCAGCACCAGGAAGGTCCGCGCGGGCGAGCGGACGAGCACCGCGATCTCCGACCACGGCACGCCGTCGACGAGGTGCGCGCGGCGGAGCTGGTCGGCGATCCAGCTGGCCTCGGCGGCCGGGGTCGGCATCACGCGGACGCGGACGTTGCCGCCCGTCGCTCCGGCGGGCGGGACGATCTTGCGGTGCGGTGACGCGCCGGGCAGCGTCGCGCCGATCTTGGCCACGGCGAGCCGCACGGCCGGGGCGAGCCGGTGGGCCGTGGTGAGCGTGACGGTCCGGCTGCCGTCCGGGTCGGCGTCGGCGAACAGGCGCGCGTCGGCGCCCCGGAAGGAGAACACGTTCTGGTCGGGGTCGCCGGCCACGACGAACTCGGCGGCGGTGTGCCCGATCATCCGGACCAGGCTGGTCTGCAGTGGGTCGAGGTGGTGGGCGTCGTCGACGAACAGGTGCCGGACGCGGGTGCGCTCGCGGTCGCGCAGCTCTTCGTCGTCCTCCAGGGCGAGCAGCGCGGAGGTGACCAGCTCGGCGGCGTCCAGCGCGGGGGCGCTCGCCACGCCGAGGGCGTTGCCGCCGGCGCCCTGCAGCTGCGTGACCTCCTCGTACTGGGCCCAGAACTGCCCGGCGGCGATCCACTCTTCGCGCCCGCGGCGGCGGCCCAGCTCGGCGAGGTCCCCCGGCCCGAGCCCGCGCTCGGCGGCGCGCATCAGCAGGTCACGCAGCTCCTCGGCGAACCCGGGCACCACCAGGGCGGGCCGCAGCTGCTCCGGCCAGTGTTCGGCGCCTTCGTCGAGGTCACCGGCCAGGAGTTCGCGGACGACGACGTCCTGTTCGGCGCCGGCGAGCAGCCGCGGCGGCGGGAGCTCTTCGGCCATCGCCTCCAGCCGCAGCAGCGAGTAGGCGTAGGAGTGCACGGTCCGGACGAGCGGCTCGCGGACGGTCCGGGGCAGCGGCCGCTCGAGGTCGGGGTCCGCGGTGAGCCGCCGCGTGATGTCGGCACGCAGGGCGTCGGCGGACCGGCGCGAGGTGGTGAGCACGAGCACGCTCTCCGGGTCGGCGCCCTCGGCGATGCGGCGCGTGGCGGCCGAGGCCAGCAGCGCGGTCTTGCCGGTGCCGGGGCCGCCGAGCACGCGGAGGAACCCCCCGGGTGCGGAGAGCACGCGGCGGGCCCCTTCGTCCCAGGTGAACGAGGGTGTGGCGGTGTTCGGCGTGCGCACCAGCCGCGCGTCCGCCTGCGCCGTTCGCCTCCCGTTCACCCCGCGATGGAATCACGACCGGTCCCCCGGGTGGTGCACCGGCACGCTTGACAACGGCGAAGCACGCCCTCGGTGCGGCGGACGGCTGCGGAAAGTGTCGGTGGGGTGCGGCTCGGTGGGGTGCGGCACAGTAGGGGCATGGACGACGTTCTGCACGAGCGCGTGCGGGAAATCATCGAGTCGGTCCCGCCCGGCACGGTGGCGACGTACGGCGACATCGCGGCCCTCTCCGGGGCGCCCTCCCCCCGGATGGTGGGCGCGATCCTCGCCGAGGACGGGCACGACCTGCCGTGGCACCGCATCCTGCGCGCGAACGGCACCCCGGCGCCCCACCTGGCCCACGACCAGCTGGAGCGGCTGCGCGCAGAGGGCGTGTTGGCCGATGGCCAGCGCGTCGACCTGCGGAAGTACCGGTGGCGGCCGGAGGGGGAGGAGGAACCCGAAGGGTTGTTCTAGGGCTTGCCCAGCTTCGTGACCAGCAGCTTCACCAGCGCGCCCAGGCGCTGGCGGTCCGGCTGCAGCGTCTCGATGCCCGCTTCCTCCAGCGGCGCGGCCGTCACCGGGCCGACGCACGCCACCACCAGCCGGTCCCGCAAGGCGGCCAAGAGCTCGGCGAACCGGCCCGATGACCGGGCCAAGGCGAGGAAGTTCGCCGCGGCCGGGGCGCTCGTGAAGGCCAGTGCGTCCAGCTCGCCCGCCAGGATCGCGTCGATCAGGTCGTGCACCGGCGTCACGTCCGGCGGGGAGTGCCAGCGGTACGGCTGCACCTCGACCAGGGACGCCCCCGCCTGCACCAGCGGATCCGTGAGTTCCGGCAGCCGCGTCCCGTGCAGCTGGACGGCCACCCGCTCGCCGCCCACCCCGGCCGCCGCCAGCGCCGCGAACAGTTCCGCGTTGCTCTCCGACGCGGCCGAAAAGGCCTCGCGCAGGCCCGCTCCCCGGACCGCGCCGACCGCCTTCGGGCCGCGGGCGTAGATCCGGGACTGCCCCAGCGCCGTCACGAGCCGGTCGCGCAGGCCCCAGCCCCCGGCCGCCTCGAGCCAGCCGCGGAAGCCCGCTCCCGTCGTGACGACCGTGAAGCCGACCGGCTCCGCCAACACCGCTTCGGTGCCCGCGCGCAGCGCAGGGTCCGAGGCCAGTGGCACGATCGTGATCGTCGGCGCGTGCCGGACCTCGGCGCCGGCGCGTTCGAGGGCCGCGATGAATTCGCCGGCCCGCCGTTCGGCCGTGACGCCGATGGCGACACCGCTCAGTTCACCCATAGAACGCGCCCATCTCCTCGATCGCCGCCGCCAGTTCCGCCCGCAGGTCCGCGGGTTCGAGGACCTCCAGGTGCGGCCCGAAGCGCAGCAGCTCGCCGATGGCCGGTTCGCCCGGCTCCACCGGCAGCTCCACGGTGAGCCAGCCGTCCGCGTCGGGCTCGTTCGGGCAGTTGCGCAACGCGCGGGCGCCGACGGAACCTGCGTAGAACGGTACGAGAGCCTGCGCCCGCGGCGAAAGCCGCACCACCGCCACCCGCGGGTACATCCGGCGTTCGAACTGCTCCGACCACTCCTGCCAGTACCGCGCGAGGTCGAACCCGGCCGGGCGCTCGAACACCTCGCCGAGGTCGGTCAGCTCCAGCACCCGCGAAACCCGGTACGTCCGGTCGGTGCCGTCGCAGCGGCCCGCGAGGTACCAGTTGCCCGCCTTGAGGATCAGCCCCAGCGGCTCCAGTTCCCGCTCGACGACCCGCTGCCCCCACCGTTCGTAGCGGATCCGGATCCGGTGCGACGACCACACGGCGTCGGCGATCGCGGACAACGTCGGCAGGCTTTCGATGCCCCGGTGCCAGCCGGGGACGTCCAGGTAGAACCGCTCGGCGACGCGCCCGGCGCGGTCGCGCAGCTCCGCCGGCAGCGCGGCGTACAGCTTGAGCTGCGCCGCCGCCAGCACCGTGCCGAGGCCGAGTTCGGCGGCGGCCACCGGCAGCCCGGCCAGCGACAGCGACTGGGCCTCTTCCTCGGTCATCCCGGTGAGCCGGGTGCGGTAGCCGTCCACCAGCCGGTAGCCGCCGGTCCGGCCGCGGTCGGCGTACACCGGGACGCCGGACGCCGAGAGCGCGTCGATGTCCCGGTAGACCGTCCGGACCGACACCTCGAGCTCTTCGGCCAGCTCCTCGGCCGTCATCCGGCCGCGGTTCTGCAGCAGCAGGAGGACGGAGAGGAGCCGGCTCGCGCGCATGGTCCGATTTTGGCAGAAATACCTGACACGAGCTGACAGGTTTGCCCGGCAGAGTGACCCTCATGAACGGATTCACCACGAAGAGCTGGGAAGAGAAGATCGTCAGCGGCACCGAAAGCGGGCCGCGGGTGGCGTACGCGCACGCCACCTTCGCGTACGAAGGGGCCCTCGAAGGCGAGTCGGTCTGCGATCTTCTGCTGTACTACGCGGGCGAAGGCTACGAAAGCGGCGAGACGACGTCGCCGTGCTTCGAGCGCTTCGAGGGCAAGGTCGACGGTCGCGAAGGGACGTTCGTCGTGCGCCACGAGTACACGTTCGACGCCAAGGGCATCGCGTCGACGTTCACCGTCGTCCCCGGCTCGGGGACGGGCGAGCTGGCCGGGCTGACCGGCAGCGGCACCGCCGGGGGCGCCCTCGGCGAGGACAAGGTCGCCTACACCTTCGAGTACGCGTTCTAGGAGCAGCAAGTGGACCGCCGTCAGGTACTCGCCTACCGCATCGCCGAGCACGGCCTGCACCGCTCGGCGCGGGACGTCGCCGACCTCGCCGTGGTCCGGGCCGGGCTGCAGGACAGCATGCGCGACACCGCGCGGCTCGCCCTCGCCGCCCGGCTCGACGGCCCGGTGTCCCCCGAGGACGACGAGCGGCTCGTCCTGGCCTGGACGCTGCGCGGGGCGCCGCACTACCACCTGCGCGCGGACCTGCCCGAGACGATCCGGGCGCTGATCCCGCTCGACGACGCGGACGCGCTGGCCCGGATGCTCTGGCAGCGCAAGGAAGTGGCGGCGGCGGGGCTGGCCGCGTCCGAAGTGGTGTTCACGGCGGCCGCCGCACTGCGCGAGGTCGTCACGAAACCGATGACGAAGGGCGCGGTGTCGACGGCGGTGACCAAGCGCCTGCCACCGGCGTTCTCCCGGTGGTGCCGGGGCTGCAACGCGACCCACATCCAGGAGCAGCTGATGCGCGTCGCGGCCCCGCTCGGCGGCGTCCGCCTGGTGGCGGGGGCGTCCCCGGCGACACTGGCCCCGCTGGAGGGCCGCGGCCGGCTGCGCAAGACACCGGACCCGGCCGCGGCGACGGCGGTGATCGAGGGCTACCTGCGGCTCAACGGCCCGGCCGCTCCCGGCGAGGCGGCGGAGTTCGCGGGCACGGCCCGGGCGGTGGTCGACCGGACGTGGCCGGCGGACCTGGCGCCAGTGCAGGTCGAGGGCAAGAAGCGGTACCTGCCCGCGGACCGGCTGCCGGCGTTGGAGAATCCCCCGGAGCCGGACGTGGTGCGGCTGCTGCCCCCGCTGGACCCGTTCATCCAGGCCCGCGACAAGGCCCTGCTGGTGCCGGACCCGTTGCGCCGCAAGGAGGTCTGGAAGATGCTGGGCAACCCGGGCGTACTGCTCGCGGACGGCGACATCGCGGGAACGTGGCGCACGAAGGCCACCGGCGCGAAGCTGACGGTGACGCTGACGGCGTTCGACCCGCTGCGCCCGGCGGTCCGCGAGGAGGCAGAGGCCGAGGCGGCCCGGGTGGCGGCGGCACGCGGGTTCGAAAAGCACGCGGTCACCTGGGTGGGCTGACCCCGGCCCGCGGGGGCGCCCCCCGTTTTCCACGCTACCGGAAGCCACCGACAATTCCGGATTTCCCGAAGCGCCCCAAGGCGGCCTTGGTTGCGTCTCACGCACCCAAGGCGGCCTTCGGTGCGTCTCACGCACCGAAGGCCACATTGGGGCGCTCGGGACCGGCCTCACAGGCTGCGAGCCTCGATGTCGCCGTAGGACGTGGTCGCGCGGATCGCCAACCCCACCGTCCCCTCGTTCCGCAGCGCGTTGTGGACCCGGCCGTACGTCGTCCCCGCGTCCAGCGATGCGGACACCCCCGCCGCCGCGCCGACCGTGATGTTGCCCGCCTGGGTGCTCAGCACCAGGTCGCCGCTCGACGCCTCGGTGATGCGGATGTCGCCCTTGCCCGTGGTGATCTCCGCCGGGCCCGTCAGGCGGCCCACCGAGACGTCGCCCGCGTGGGCCGTCAACCGCACGCTCGCCGCCTCGTCGAAGACCACCTCGCCGTGCGCTCCCGAGATCGCCACGTCGCCGAGGCGGCCGACCCCTCGCAGCGAGACGCTGGCCGCCTCCGCCTCGACCGAAGACCCGGCGGGCAGCAAGACCGTCACGTCCACGGCCCCGGACGGGCCGAAGTACTGGTTCTTCGCCGCGATCGAAATCCGCAGGACGCCGTCGGCGAAGGACACCTCGGCCTGCGAAGCCGCCTTCACGTCGCGGCTCTTCGCCGGGTCGGCGGGAAGCACCTCGACCACCGTGTCCGAGCGGGGAGAGGCGGCGAACCGGACCTGCCCGGCGGGGATCGAGAGGACGGTGGCGATCGGGGCGGGGGTGGTGAAGTTCTGCATCGGGATCTCCTCGGTAGCTGGTGTGAAGCCACCTTCGCCGGGCCCGCTGACACCGGGAGGCCACCGCGCTGACACGGCCGCTGACACCCTCAGGCGTCCACCGCCAGCCGGTACCCGCGCTTCACCACCGTCTGGACGACCTTCCCGCCCCCGAGGGAGGTCCGCAGCCGCCCGATCGCCGTCTCCACCGCGTGCTCCTCGCCGCCTCCCGGCAACGCCGAGATCAGCTCGCGCCGCGACACCACCCGGCCCGGTGACGCCGCCAACGCCCGCAGCAACGCCATCGGCGCCGGGGCCACCTCACGCCACTCGCCGTCCACGATGGCCGCCTGGCCGCGGAGCTCGATCGAATGCCCGCCCGCCCGCAGCCGCGGGGAGCGATCCACGAGGGTTTCCGCCACCGTGCGGGCCAGCGCGCCGATGCGCGCGCGGTGCGGCTGGACCGTCGGCACCCCGAGCGCCGCCAACGGTCCAGCCGTTATGGGTCCGACGCAGGCCGCCACCACCGGGCCGGACAGCGCCGTGACGAGCCCCGGCAGCCGGCCCGTGCGCCGGGCCAGGGCGATGAGCGACGCCGCCGCCGGGGCGCTCGTGAACGGCAGGGCGTGGACCGAGCCGTCCAGGACGCCGTCCAGGAGCCGGTCCACCGGGCCGGGGTCGGCGGGGCCGACCCAGCGGTACACCGGGATCTCGATCACCTCCGCGCCGGACGCGCGCAGCGTGTCCACGAAGTACGGCAGCGGCTCGCCGTGCAGCTGGACCGCGATCCGCAGCCCGTCGACCCCCGACGAGAGCAGGTGCTGCAGCAGCTCGGCGTTGCTCTCCGACGCCGGCGAGTACGACTCCGAGAGCCCGGCCGCCCGCAGGGCCCCGGTCACCTTCGGCCCCCGGGCCAGCAACGACGCCGACGAGAGCCGCGCCAAAAGCGGATCCCCCAGTCCCCAGCCCTCGGCCGCCTCCAGCCAGCCGCGGAAACCGATGCCGGTGGTCGCGACGACCACGTCCACCGGCGCGGAAAGCAACGCGGTGGTCGCCGCGCGCAGCTCGGTGTCGTCCGTCAGCGGCACGATCCGGATCGCCGGGCCGTAGCGGACGCTCGCCCCCTTGCGCACCAGCAGCGCGCCGAGCTCGTCGGCCCGGCGCGCCGCGGTGATGCCGATGACGAAACCGGCCAGCGGGAGCACATCGCTCACGCGCTCTCCACTTCGACGACGCCTTCCCGCACGCGCACCTCGTACACCGGCACCGAAACGTCCGGGGCGTCCAGGCACCGCCCGGTCTCGAGGACGAACCGTTCCTTGTAGACCGGCGAGGCGACCACCGGCACGCCGTCCGCGTCACCGACGATGCCGCGCGAAAGCACCGCCGCGCCGCTGCACGGGTCCCAGTTGGACAGTGCGTACAGCCGGTCGCCGGGCAGCCGGAAGATCGCCACCTGCACGCCGCCGTCGAGCAGCGCCGCCACCCCGGCGTGCTCGGGCACCGCGCCGACGGGGCAGACCGCCGTCCAGGTCCGCTGGATCGAAGTAGTCATCGCCGCACCTCGCTGTTCGAAAAGCCCGGCACGCCGAGCATCACGGGCACTTTCTGTTCCCGCTCCGAGCGGAAGGAGATCGCCGGGTCGGGCGTGCCCGGCGCGTTGACGAAGGAGGTGAACCGGGCCAGCTTCTCCGGGTCCTCCAGGACGCCCTTCCACTCGTCGGCGTAGTTGTCGACGTGCTTGGCCATCGCCGCGTCGAGGTCCTCGCAGATGCCGAGGGAGTCGTCGACGATCACCGCGCGCAGGTGGTCGAGCCCGCCGTCCATCTCCTCGATCCACGGCGCGGTCCGCTGCAGCCGGTCGGCGGTGCGCACGTAGAACATCAGGAACCGGTCGATGGTCCGGATCAGCGTCTCGCTGTCCACGTCGGACACCAGTAGGTCGGCGTGCCGCGGGGTGGTGCCGCCGTTGCCGCCGACGTAGAGGTTCCAGCCGTTCTCCGTGGCGATGATGCCGAAGTCCTTGCTCCGCGCCTCGGCGCACTCGCGGGCGCACCCGGACACCGCCGACTTGAGCTTGTGCGGCGAGCGCAGGCCGCGGTAGCGCAGCTCCAGCTCGATCGCCAGCCCGACGCTGTCCTGGACGCCGTAGCGGCACCACGTCGAGCCGACGCACGACTTGACCGTCCGCAGCGCCTTGCCGTAGGCGTGCCCGGACTCGAAGCCCGCGTCGACGAGCCGCCGCCAGATCAGCGGCAGCTGGTCCACCGTGGCCCCGAACAGGTCGATCCGCTGGCCGCCGGTGATCTTGGTGTACAGCCCGAAGTCGCGCGCCACCTCGCCGATCACGATCAGCTTGTCGGGCGTGATCTCGCCGCCGGGGATCCGCGGGACCACCGAGTACGTGCCGTTGCGCTGCAGGTTCGCGAGGTACCGGTCGTTGGTGTCCTGCAGCGTCATCTGCTCGCCGCCGAGCACGTGCCCGTTGCCGAGGGTGGCCAGGATGGACGCCACCGCCGGCTTGCAGATGGCGCAGCCGCTGCCCGAGCCGTAGCGGGCGATCAGCTCGCTGAACGTCGTGATCCGGGTGGCCTGGACGATCTCGAACAGCTCCGCGCGCGACTGCGGGAAGTGCTCGCAGACGGCCTTCGACTGTTCGACGCCGGCGGCGCTGAGCAGCTTGCCGAGCAGCGGGACGCACGAACCGCAGGCCGTACCCGCCCGGGTGCACGCCTTCAGCTTCGGGACCGTGTCACAGCCGTCCTCGTGGATGGCCTGGGTGATCGCGCCCTTCGAGACGGCGTTGCACGAGCAGATCTGCGCCGCGTCGGGCAGCGCGTCGACGCCGACCGCGGCGCCGCCGCCCGCCGGGGCGAGGATCGCGCCCGGCTCGGCCGGCAGCGGCCGCCCGACCAGCGCACGCAGGGTGTTGTACTCCGTGGCGTCGCCGACTAGCACGCCGCCGAGCAGCGTCTTGCCGTCGTCGGTGACGACGAGCTTCTTGTACGTCCCGGCCACGGCGTCGTTGACGGCGACCTCGAGGGCGCCCTCGGTCCGGGCGTGGGCGTCCCCGAAGGAGGCGACGTCGACGCCCATCAGCTTCAGCTTGGTGGACGTGTCCGGTTCGGGGAACGTCCCGCCCCCGCCGGTGAGCTGCGCGGCGACGATCTCCGCCATCGCGTACCCGGGCGCCACGATCCCGTACACCTTGCCCTCGACCGCGGCGCACTCGCCGATCGCGTAGATCGCCGGGTCGCTGGTGCGGCACGAGCTGTCGGTGAGGACACCGCCGCGCGGGCCGAGCTCCAGGCCGGACTGCCGGGCGAGGTCGTCGCGCGGCCGGACACCGGCGGAGAACACGACGAGGTCGACGTCCAGTTCGGTGCCGTTGCCCAGCTTGGCCAGCAGCCGGGAGCCGTCGGCCTCGATGGCGTCGGTCGACGTTCCCGTGTGGACGGTGACGTCGAGGTTGGTGATCAGGCGCCGCAGCAGCGAGCCGCCGCCCTCGTCGACCTGCAGCGGCATCAGCCGCGGCGCCATCTCGACGACGTGCGGGGACAGGCCCATGTCCCGCAGCGCCTTCGCGGCCTCCAGCCCGAGCAGGCCACCGCCGATGACGACGGCCGAGCGCCGTCCCCGGCCCGGCTTGTCGAGCGCGGCCGCGCGGATCGCGTCCAGGTCCTCGATGGTCCGGTAGACGAAACAGCCGTCCAGGTCGTGCCCGGGCACCGGCGGCACGAACGGCCGCGAGCCGGTGGCCAGCACCAGTGCGTCGTAGGAAACGACATCTCCGGACGCCGTGGTGACCGTCTTCGCGTCCCGGTCCACCGACACCGCCAGCTCGCCGAGCCGGAGATCCACGGAGGAGTCGCCCGCGTAGTCCGAGCCGGGCAGGGCCAGTGTGGCCGGGTCCCAGGTGTCCACGTAGGACGTGAGCGCCACCCGGTCGTACGCCGGGCGCGGCTCCTCGGACAGGACGACGATGTGCCAGTTCCCCGACGGGTCTTCCGCGCGCACCGCCTCCACGAGCCGGTGGGCGACCATGCCGTGTCCGGCGACGACCAAGGTGGGCATCTCAGACCTCCGCTCCCGCGAGCGCCAGACCGCGCTCACTCGTGGGCTGTTCGGCGGGCTTGCGCAGGTAGACCGCCCAGGTGACGGCGAAGCACAGCCCGTAGAAGACGAGGAATCCGATGAAGGCGGGCACTCCGCTCTTCGCGTCGGCGAAGGACTGCCGGAACGCCAGGTTGATGAACAGGCCGCCTTCGGCACCGATCGCACCGGCCAGGCCGATCAGCGCGCCCGACAGCCGCCGTGCCTTGAGCAGCTCGGCCGTCTCCTCGGCGCCGTTGGCGATGGCGACCTTCGCCTTGGCGCGGAAGATGGCCGGGATCATCTTGTACGTCGAGCCGTTGCCGATGCCGGTGAGCACGAACAGCACGATGAAGGCGATCGTGAACAGCGTCAGGGACTTCGACGTCGAGGCGAGGATGAGCACCACCGTGGCCAGCGCCATCCCGGTGAAGGTGGCGAAGGTGACCTTGCCGCCGCCGATGCGGTCGGCCAGCCAGCCGCCGGTCGGCCGGGAGAACGAGCCGAGCAGCGGGCCGAGGAAGGTCACCGCGGCCGCCTGCAGCGGGGTGCGGCCGAACTGGTTCTGCAGCACCAGGCCGAAGGCGAAGCTGTAGCCGATGAACGAGCCGAACGTGCCGACGTAGAGGAACGACATCACCCAGGTGTGCGGGTCCTTGACGACCTCGCGCATCGCCTTGGTGTCGCCCTTCATGGTGGCGAGGTTGTCCATGTAGAAGTACGCGCACAGCGCGGCGACCACGATCAGCGGCAGGTAGACGAACAGCACCAGCCGCGGCGCGGTCGCGCCCGCCGTGCCGATGACCAGCAGGCCGACCAGCTGGATCGCCGCGACGCCGAGGTTGCCGCCACCGGCGTTGAGGCCCAGCGCCCAGCCCTTGTGCTTCTCCGGGTAGAAGGCGTTGATGTTCGTCATCGACGACGCGAAGTTGCCGCCGCCGACGCCGCCGAGGGCCGCGACCACCAGGAACGTGCCGAGTGACGTGCCGGGGTGCAGCACGATCGCCGCCAGCGCGGTCGGGATCAGCAGGAGCAGCGCGGACACGACCGTCCAGTTGCGGCCGCCGAACTTCGCCACGGCGAAGGTGTAGGGCAGCCGCATCAGGCCGCCGATCAGCGTCGGCGTCGAGACGAGGAGGAACTTGTCCGCGGCGGAGAAGCCGTAGTCCTTGCCCATGAACAGGACGATGACCGACCACAGGGTCCAGACCGAGAAGCCGATGTGCTCGGCGAAGACCGAGAACCACAGGTTGCGGCGGGCGATCTTCTTGCCCGTGGACTCCCAGAACTCGTCGTTCTCCGGTTCCCAGTGTTCGATCCAGTGCTTGCCTTGGTGTGCCACGAAATTCTCCTTGCGACGGGTCGGGTCGGTCATTGCGCGGCGAGCCAGTTCGCGATGCCGCCGACGGCGTTGGTGCACCCGCCGCATCCCGTCGTGGCTCGCGTGGCCCGCGCCAGTGCGGGGGTGTCGGTGGCCCCGGCCTTCCAGGCTTCGATCAGCCGGCCCTTGGTGACGTTGTTGCAGCGGCAGATCACCGCGGCGGCCGGCAGGTCGGCCGGGCTGGCCGCCGGGGTGGCCCCGGTGGGCAGCGCACGGCCGAGGAGCACCGCGAGCCGGTCGTCGGGCAGCAGCGTGCCGCGGTCGTGGAACTGCGTGATCGTCGCGGCGGCGTCGGGCAGGCCGAGCAGGATCGCGCCGGCGACGCGGTTTTCGCGGACGACGAGCTTGCCGTACCGGCCGCCGGCCGGGTCGTTGAAGGTGAGCACCTCGGCGCCGTTGTCGGATGCTTCGAGCTGGGTTTCGCCGAGCGCGGCGAGGTCGATGCCGCGGGCCTTGAGCCGGGTGACGGCCGTGGTGCCGCGGTAGCGGGCCGCCGCGTTCGTCCCGGTCAGGACGTCGGCGAGGACTTCGGCCTGCTCCCAGGCGGGCTGGATCAGCCCGGGCGGGGCGCCGGGGTGGCGGGCGCAGTCGCCGAGGGCGTGGATGCGGCCGTCGCTGGTGCGCAGCACGTCGTCCACGAGCACAGCTCCGTCGACGTCGAGTCCGGCTTCGGCGGCCAAGCGCGTCTCCGCGCGGACGCCGGCGGCGACCACGACCAGGTCGGCCGGGACGAGGCTGCCGTCGTCGAGCTTGAGCCCGTCGCCGGGCAGGTAGCGGGCCGCGGTGGCGCCGAACCTGAAGGTGACGCCCATGTCGGTGAGCCGGCGGGCCAGCACGTGCCCGGCCGCCGGGTCCAGCTGGCGTTCCATGACGTGCCCCAGCGGGTGCACGACGGTCACCTGGTTGCCGCGCCCGGCCAGGCCGCGGGCGGCTTCGAGGCCGAGCAGGCCGCCCCCGAGCACCGCGACCGGCGCGCCGAAGCGGGCCGCGTCGAGGATCTTGGCGCAGTCGTCGAGACTGCGGAAGGCGACCACGCCCGGCCCCGCCTCCAGGCCCTCGACCGGCGGGATCCACGGGTTCGCGCCGGTGGCGAGGACCAGGGCGTCGTAGTCGACGGAGGAGCCGTCGGCCAGCTCGACACAGCGCTTCTCGCGGTCGATGCGTTCGACGTCGACCCCGAGCCGCAGGTCGATGTTGTGGCGGACGGCCCATTCGTCGTCGTGCAGGCGGACGCTCTCGGCGCTCATCCCGCCCGCGACGACGGCGGACAGCAGCACCCGGTTGTAGGCGGCGTGCTTTTCGGCGCCGAGGACGGTCAGCCGGACCCGCTCGGCGATCGGGTCGCGACGGCGGATCTCGTCGGCCAGCCGGGCGCCGGCCATGCCGTACCCGACGATGACGACTTCACGAGGGCTCACGCGGCACCATCCACAGTAGACAAGGACACGGCACACACCTTGAACTCCGGCATCCGGGAAACCGGGTCGAGCGCCGGGTTGGTGAACAAGTTGGCGCGTTGCTCACCCGGAAAGTGGAACGGCAGGAAGATCAGGTCCGGCTTGAGGTTCTGGACGAACCGCACCTTCGCCACGGTTTCGCCGCGCCGCGACCGGACCAGCGCCCGGTCGCCTTCTTCGAGTCCGGCTCGTTTGGCGGTGTCCGGGTGCACTTCGACGAACGCTTCCGGCACGACCTCGTTGAGCTCTCCGATCAGCCGCGTCTGCGCGCCCGACTGGTAGTGCTGCAGCACGCGGCCGGTGGTGGCCTGCAACGGGAACTCGTCGTCCGGCAGTTCGGCCGGACCGGTGTGCTCGACCGGCACGAACCGCGCGCGGCCGTCCGGGTGGGCGAAGGCGTCGAGGAACATCCGCGGGGTCCCGGGGTGGTCGTCTTCCGGGACCGGCCAGTGCAGGGCCTCGCCGGCGCGGAGCCGGTCGTAGCTGACGCCGGAGTAGTCGGCGACGCCGCCTTTCGACGCGATCCGCAGCTCCTCGAACACCGTCTCGGCGTCGGCCGGGAACCGCCCCTCGGGCTGGCCCAGCCGGAGCGCGATCCCGTGGAGGACGTCGAGGTCGGACCGGACGCCCGGCGGCGGGGTCAACGCCTTGCGGCGCAGCAGGATCCGGCCTTCGAGGTTGGTCAGCGTGCCGTCCTCTTCGGCCCACTGGGTCACCGGCAGGACGACGTCGGCGAGCGCCGCGGTCTCCGACAGCACGAAGTCGGCGACGACCAGGAAGTCCAGCGCGGCCAGCCGGTCCTGGACGCGCTGTGAGCGCGGCGCCGAGACGACCACGTTGCTGCCGAACACCATCAGCGCCTTCGGGCCGTCCTCCTGACCGAGCGCGTCGAGCAGTTCGGTGGCCGAGCGGCCGGGGCCGGGCAGGGTTTCGGCGGCCACGCCCCAGACGCCGGCGACGTACTCGCGGGCGGCCGGGTCGTCGAGCTTGCGGTAGCCGGGCAGCTGGTCGGCCTTCTGGCCGTGCTCGCGCCCGCCCTGGCCGTTGCCCTGGCCGGTGAGGCAGCCGTAGCCGGACCCTTCGCGACCCGGCAGGCCGAGGCTCAGCGCCAGATTGATCCAGGCGCCGACGGTCGCGGTGCCGGTGGCGTGCTGCTCGGTACCGCGTGCGGTGAGAACGTAGGCGTTGCGGGCGTTGGCGAGCTTCTCGGCGGCGTCGCGCATGTCGGCGGCCGAAACGCCGGTGACGCGTTCGGCGCGCTCCGGCCACCAGCTCGCGGCGATCCGCCACATCTCGGCGAACCCGCTCGTCCGGTCGTCCACATAGGACTGGTCGAGGTAGCCGCCTTCGACGACGGCGTGCAGGATGCCCAGGGCCAGTGCGAGGTCCGTGCCCGGCGCGGGGGCGAGGTGCAGGCTCGCCAGCTCGGCGGTCGGGGTGCGCCGCGGGTCGACGACGATCAGGTCCGTCCCGCGCAGGTGCTGGATGAACGGCGGCATGGTCTCGGCCGGGTTCGCCCCGGCGAGCAGCACGACGTCGGCGTTCGGCAGATCGGTGACGGGGAACGGCATCCCGCGGTCGGCCCCGAAGGCCTTGATCCCCGCGGCGGCGGCCGAGGACATGCAGAACCGGCCGTTGTAGTCGATCTGCGAGGTACCGAGCGCGACGCGGGCGAACTTGCCGAGCAGGTAGGCCTTCTCGTTGGTCAGGCCACCGCCGCCGAAGATCGCGACACCGTCCGCGCCATGGGTTTCCTGCGTTTCCCGCAGTTTCCGGGCGACGTGGTCGAGGGCGAAGTCCCAGCCGACCGGCTCGAGCACGCCGTTCACCCGCAGCAGCGGCGTGGTCAGCCGCTTCGGGCTCGTGAGGAGCGCGCCGGAGGTCCAGCCCTTCTGGCACAGCCCACCGGCGTTGACCGGGAAGTCCCGCGGCGTCACGCGAGCGCCGTCGAGGCTCATCCCGCACTGCAGCGCGCAGTACGGGCAGTGGGTGTCGACCTGCGGCATCGGGCACCTCCTCGGCGTTTCGGGCGTGCCCTGACGCTAAGGAGGCCGTGTTAACCGGATTCGACCGAATGTTTCAGGCAGTTGACATTACGGCGGTGGGCCCGCCGCCCGTCCGGTGAGATCCGCGTCCACGGGCCGGGAGTCCGGAGGTCAGCCGGGCTGCCGCGGAAATGACCGGCGATCCTGCGACCTCGGTCACAAGGGTCCCCAGCCGTACTGGTCGGCGAGCCGTCGTTCGAACCACCAGGGCGATGCGGCGAACGGGTCGGGCAGCGTCCGCGCCAGGAAGCGGCGGTCGGCTTTGGCGAGCTCGGCCCCGATCAGGGCGCGCTCCCGGCGCGGAAGTGCGCTCAGCAGCTCGGCGAGCTCGATCCGATCCTCGAGCGGATCGCAGCCGGGGCAGGGGCAGTCCGGCATCCAATGGCGGAAGGGCGGCCGGGTCCGGTGCTGCCAGCCCCGAAGGGCGCCGGCGACGGCACCGGGCGGCAGCCCGGCGTCCACTTCGGCGAAGGCGAGCCGGCGCTGCTCGCCACGGGACAGGTACGGGATCTTGGCCGGCGGCGGTCCCGCGACGTCGAGTCGGCGGGTGCGGCGCAGGCTTCCGGGGCGCCTACGCGGCATGGCCCTTTCGGTAGCTGATCACCCGGTCATCGTCCCAGCCGCGTCAACAGCTAAAGGACCCCGGAGACCTCGCGCGCCGCCGCGCGCAGGCCGTCCAGGGACGCCTGCGTCGACCGCGGGTTCAGCGCGTTCGCCGCCAGCCGGAACAGCACCGCGCGCAACAGCAGCTGCGGCCACTCCGGCAGGTGCGCCCAGCGTTCGAGCAGGTCACGTCCCGCACCACCCCACGCCAGCGCGTCCACCGCGACGATCGCCGCGCCGTATTCGCCCGGGCGGTAGTACGGGACGAAGTCGACGACCCCCGGGACGTCGTCGCCGTCGAACAGCAGGCCGGCCAGCAGCTCGCCGTGGGCCACCTGGTGCGGGAGGTCGATCGGGCGGCGGGCGCCGGCGAGGACCTCGAACCAGCGGCCCCCCTTCGTCTCCTCGAGGGGGACTTCGAGCTCTTCCCAGGCGACGCGGTCGGCGACCGCGTCGATGTCGGTGCGCGCGTCGAGGAAGTCCGGCCGGGGCAGGCCGAGCGTGGCCCGGTGCAGCTTCACCGCGGCCAGCACCGACGCGTCACCGCGGTGTTCCGGCGTGCCGGGGACGAACCGCGACGCCGTCCAGCCGCCGACGATCCAGCGGCCGTCGGTGGAGCGGACCGGCTTCCCGACCCGCAGGCCCGGCTCGCGGACGTAGTCGAGCGCGTGAGCGGTCCACAGCGCCCGGACCTTGTCGGTGACCGGCTTGACCACGAGGTCGCCGCAGCGCCACGCCGTCGAGTCCGGCAGGCGTTCGGCGCCGTCCGCGGAGCCGCCGAAGGCCGCGCAGACGTGCGCCGGAGGACGTTCGAGGGGTGACCGCACGAGAGCTGACGTTACCCGGCCGGGTGGGCCACGAATGAGAAGACGCGCTGCTCACACGGGTTTCCCCGGCCGGGCAAACACCCACGGTCAGTAGGTCGGCAGGCTCGGATCGATCTGCTTGGCCCAGGCCAGCACGCCGCCGCCGAGGTGCGTCGCGTCCTTGAAGCCGGCCGCGTGCAGGGCGGCGAGGGCCTCGGCGGAGCGGGCACCGGACTTGCAGTGCAGGACGATCGGCTTGTCCTGCGGCAGCTCCGCGAGCGCCTCGCCCGAGAGGATCCGGTCCTTCGGGATCAGCGTCGCGCCCTTGATGTTGACGATCTCGTACTCGTGCGGCTCGCGGACGTCGATCAGCGCGAAGTTCTCGCCGCTGTCGAACTTGGCCTTGAGCTCGGCCGGGGTGATGGTGCTCCCCGACGCCGCTGAGGCCGCCTCGTCCGAAACGACACCGCAGAACGCCTCGTAGTCGATCAGCTCGGTGATCTTCGGGGTGTCCGGGTCCTTGCGGATCTTGACCTCGCGGTACTTCATCTCCAGCGCGTCGTAGCTGATCAGGCGGCCGAGCAGCGGCTCGCCGATGCCGGTGATGAGCTTGATCGCCTCGGTGACCATGATCGAGCCGATGGACGCGCAGAGCACGCCCAGCACGCCACCCTCGGCGCAGGAGGGGACCATGCCCGGGGGCGGCGGCTCCGGGTAGAGGTCGCGGTAGTTGAGGCCCTTGCCGTTCGGCGCGTCCTCCCAAAAGACGCTGACCTGGCCCTCGAACCGGAAGATCGAGCCCCAGACGTACGGCTTGCCCAGCAGCACCGCGGCGTCGTTGACCAGGTAGCGGGTGGCGAAGTTGTCGGTGCCGTCGACGATCAGGTCGTACTGCCCGAAGATCTCCAGCGCGTTCGAGGAGTCCAGCCGGTCGGTGTGCAGGTGCACCTTCACCAGCGGGTTGATCTCCGCGATCGACTCCTGCGCGGACGCGGCCTTGAGCTTGCCGACGTCGGACTGGCCGTGGATGACCTGACGCTGCAGGTTCGACTCGTCCACGACGTCGAAGTCGACGATGCCGAGCGTGCCGACCCCGGCGGCGGCCAGGTACAGCAGCGCGGGGCTGCCGAGGCCGCCGGCCCCGATCACCAGGACCTTGGCGTTCTTCAGCCGCTTCTGCCCGTTCACCCCGACGTCCGGGATGATCAGGTGACGGCTGTACCGGGCCACCTCTTCCTTGGTGAGCTCGGCAGCCGGCTCGACGAGCGGCGGCAGTGCTGACATGGGTCCTCCATCTCGCGCGCGTATCGCGTCCATCCCACTATGCACAACGCGCGCGGGCAAATATGCTTTCCCGCGTCCACATGCTGGGAGAACTCAGGCGGCGGGCTTGGGGTTCGGCCACGCGTTGGGCACGCAGGTGCGGCCGTCCTTGGCCACCTTGCCCTTGTCGCCGCCGGGGATGTCGTTGAGCATCGAGACGTAGTCGTCGGAGACCCCGAAGGACTGCTGCATCATCACCGGCGCGGGCTGGCCTTCGCCGAGGCAGCCGACGTGCTGGTTGCCCAGGGCGTGCCCGACCTCGTGGTTGATGGCGTACTGCCGGTACCCGGTCATGTCGGCGTTGAACGCCTTGGCGCCGCGCACCCAGCGCGCCAGGTTGATCAGCACGCGGCCGAGGCTCTTGCGGTAGCAGGACGCCTCGAACTTGATCTGGAAGCCGCAGGCGTCCGGCCGGTGGGTCGTCTCCGGCGTGGTGAGGCTCACTCTGAAGGACGGGTTGGGGAAGTTGCCGTCCACCCGCTGGAACGCGATCTTGCCGTCCCAGGTCCAGCCCTGCGCCGGATTGGACAGGGTGCCCTGGACGGCCGCGGCGAAGGCGTCGTCGCCGGCGTAGCTCGACGGGTCGATCCCGTCCTCGACCTCGACGGTGTACGTGTACAGCTTCCCGTTGCCGATCTTCGGGCCGCTGCCCGGGACGACGTGCCACTTCCCGGCGCCGGCCTGCGTGAACGGGATGCCCTCCGGCAGGTCGGCGGTGGGCACCTTGAGGTCGACCGGGGTGGCCGGGTTCTCCGGGATGGGCTGCTCGCCGTTGCCGTCGATGGCGCCGCTGCCCGCCGCGTCGCCGCCCGCCGACTCGGCGCCGGGCGCGGCGGCGCCCTGCTCGGCGATCGGCTGGGCCGGGCTGTTGGCCGTGTTGACCACGACGAGCACGGTCAGCACGACCAGGATCGGCAGGGCGTAGACGCGCCAGCCGTAGGTCTTCGTGAGCTTCGCGATGCCGGACTTCGGCGCCGGGTCCGCTTCCTCCCGCGCGACCGGCACCTCCGGTTTCCAGGAGGCGCTCAGGGGCTCGGCGGTGGTCCGCCGCCCGCCGGGGCGGTAGCGGTCTTCGCCGACGCGCTGGGCCGGCGCCTTCGACGGGCGGTACTGCCCGGTGCGGGGGTGGTCCTCGGAATCCGGCGTCCGGCGGGCCGAGGCGCGGTGGGGCGTCCGCCGATCTTCGCCTCGCGCGTCCTGCTTCACCCGGTCCACCGCACCAGGGTGCCACAGCGGCGAGGCGCCGCTCTCGCCGACTGGCGGATCATCGAGTGTCACCCGATCGGCCTACCAGGTGCCCGCTTCCACGTGCTCCCACATGCCGAGGACGGCCTTCGCCACGACGACCGGGCGTTCCATCTGCGCCACGTGCCCCGTGCGCGGGAGCACGAGCAGCCGGGCGCGCGGGATCGCCCGGGCCGTCCGCACCGCGCGCTTCACGGAGATGACGCGGTCCTCCCGGCCCCACACGACGAGCGTCGGCGCCTTGACGCGCGGCGCGACCGACCAGAGCGACGCCTTCCCCCGCGTCGACCAGGCCCGGAAGATGGCGAACGTGCTGCGCGCCATCGCCGGCGCGGCCCAGGCGAACCCGGCGCGGGCGCTGTGCTCCTCGGTCAGCTCGTCGAGGCGGCTCTCGGGGAACCGCGAAGGGTCGGCGAAGCACAGCTTGATGACCTGCGCGGCGCGCTCCCGCGGCCCGAGCGCGGCCAGCTGGGCCCGCACGCGCGCGCCGACCAGGGGCAGATAGGCGAGCGCCATCCGCGGGTCCGACAGCCGCCGCGGGTCGAGGCGCAGGTCCGGCACGGCCGGGGAGATGAGGGTCAGCGTCTTGACCAGTTCCGGCTTCTGGGCCGCGACGAGCAGGGCGATCGCGCCGCCCATGGAGTTGCCGAACAGGTGGACCGGCCCCCCGATGCCCTCGATGTGCTTCACCACCACGTCTGCATGCGCTTGAAGCGTGAAGTCGAAGCCCTTCTCGGGCTCGGAAGAGCCGAAGCCGGGCAGGTCGATCGCCGTGCCGCCGGCGACCGGTGCGAGCAGCGCGGCCAGGTCGGTCCAGTTCGTCGACGAACCGCCGAGGCCGTGGACGTAGACGGCCGGCACGCCGTCGGGGCCCGGCGTGCGGCGGACGTGGAGCCGCGCGGTGCCGACCTCTTCGAACGCCGCCGGCCAGGGCGGCGGAAGCGGGTCGAGCGAAGGCAATGCCCTGGTCGAAAGGGGCACGTGGGTCAGCGGCGCCCGCGCCGTCACGGGGGTGGTCACCGGTCCAGAATGCCCGACCCGTGGCACGGGCTACATACCGGCGAGTAATCTTCAGGGCGACTTCACGCGGTGGCGACCCCGCCCGTCGAAGAAGCGATGACGGGAGGACGAGCATGACGGAGATGACGCGGGTGCAGCAACGTGGGGTGCGGCTGCCCCGGACCGAGCGCCGGGCTCAGCTCCTCGCCGCGGCGCAGCGGGTTTTCGCCGAAAACGGCTACCACGCCGCCGCGATGGACGAGATCGCCGAGGTCGCGGGCGTTTCCAAGCCCGTGCTGTACCAGCACTTCCCCGGCAAGCTCGACCTGTACATCGCGCTGCTGGAGAGCCACGTCGACGAGCTGGTCAAGCGCGTGCAGAACGCCCTGGACTCGACGACGGAGAACAAGCAGCGCGTCCCGGCCACGGTCGGCGCGTTCTTCGACTTCGTCAGCGAGGACGCGGGCGCGTTCCGGATGGTGTTCGAGTCCGATCTGCGCGGCGAGCCGGCGGTCCAGGAAGCGGTCGACCGGGCGACGTCGGCGAGCGTGGACGCGATCACCGAGACGATCACCGCGGACGCGGGCCTCGACGAGGACAAGGCGCGGCTGCTGGCGGTCGGGCTGGTGGGGATGAGCCAGGTCAGCGCCCGCTTCTGGCTGGCCCACCACCAGTCGATGAGCCGCGAGGAAGCGGTGGCCCTGACGGCCAACCTGGCCTGGCGCGGCATCGGCGGCGGCTTCCCCCTCAAGGACTCCTGACCCCAAGCGCCCCAATGTGGCCTTCGGTGCGTCTGACGCACCCAAGGCGGCCTTCGGTGCGTCTGACGCAACCAAGGCCACATTGGGGCGCTTGTCAGCGGGTGGCCGTGCGGACCAGGGCCGAGATGCGGCGGGCCACCTCGAAGGGACGTTCCTGCGGGAGCATGTGGCCGGCGCCCGGGTAGCGGACGAACTCCGCGTGCGGCAGCTCGTCCGCGATCACCTTCGCGTGCGGCAGCGGGCACAGCCGGTCCCGCTCCCCCGCCAGCACCACCGACGGCACGTCGCACAGCGCGCCGAGCCCGCCCACCCCGCGGTGGGCCGCGATCGCGTCCAGGAACAACCCCGCGCTCGCCGGGTGCGCGCGCAGCAGCTGCTCGACGACGCTGTCCACCTGCTCGCGCCCCGGCCGGACACCGAAGACCAGCCGCCGGGCCCCGGACCGGACCAGTCCGGGCCGCAGCCGCAGGGTGTCCGACTTCAGCCCGGCCAGGAGTTTCGCCACCCGCGGCTCGAACCGCGTGACGCTCCGGCCGACCAGCCCCGGGAACCCCAGGGTCAGCTTGTCCATGTCGCCCGACGACGTCGCGACGAACGCCGCACCCGCCAACCGTGACGACACCAGCTGCGGGTGCCGCTCCGCGAGGACCATCAGCGTCATGCCGCCCATCGAATGCCCCGCCAGGACCAACGGCCCGGCAGGAACGCGGCCGGCAATCAGCTCGGCCAGGTCGTCGGCGAGCCGGGCGATCGTCGCGCCGCCGGGCCGGGCGGGCGCCGAGCCGCCGTGGCCGCGCAGGTCGTAGCGCAGCACGCGCAGCCCCGGGTCGAGGTGCGGCAGCACGAAGTCCCACGTCCGGTGGTCCTGCGTCCAGCCGTGCACGAGCACCAGCGTCACGGCGGAGTCCGCGGGCCCCGAGGTCACGACGTTCAGCTCGGCGCCGTCGCTCGCCACGAACCGCTGCCCGGGCGAGAGGACGGCGGTCATCGGCCCGCCGGGAGCAGGAACGACTTGCGCCAGAAGTACTTGCCCGGCAGCCCGACCAGGCCGGACTCCTGCAGGAACGGCATGATCTTTTCCCCGGCCCACGCGATCGTCCCCTGCCAGTGCGGGTTGTTCAGCGCCGCCTCGACGCCGTCGCGCGGCCGGATGCCGACCGCCTTGTAGACGTCCGGGTTGATGAACGCCCGCGTCACGAAGTACGAAATGAGCGCGATGACGAACTGCTGGTAGGCGATTTCGGCTTTCGACAGCTTCGCCATCCCGCGCGTGACCTCTTCGCGGGCGAAGGTGACGTGCCGGGCTTCCTCGAGGACGTGGATCCGGTTGACCATCCGGACCAGCGGCTGGACGCCTTCGTCGTTCATCTGCTCGCGCTGCAGCCGGTCCAGGACCTCCTCGGCGACGAGGATCGCGCCGTAGCGCGCCGGGCCGTAGGAGATCGTCGGCATGAGCTTCGCGAGGCGCCGCAGCCACGGCACCGGGCCGTAGGCGGGGCAGCCGATGCGCGACGCCATCCGCGCGAACATCGTCGAGTGCCGGCATTCGTCGGCGATTTCGGTGAGCGCGAACTGGGCGTGCGCGGACGTCGGGTCCTCTTCGTAGACCTCCTTGAGCAGCATCTGCATCAGGAGGATCTCGAACCACAGCCCGGTGGTCGCGACGCTCGCGACCTCGTGTTTGCCCAGCTCGATGCGCTGTTCGGGGGTCAGCTTTTCCCAGAGTTCGGTGCCGTAGAGCGAGGAGCGCTCGTCGAGGATGAACCGTTTGCCCTCGACCAGGGGCGCGGTCCAGTCGATGTCGACGTCGGGGTCGTAGAACTTGTTCGCCGACGACTTCAGCAGGCGGTCCGCGGTCTTTTCGCGGTCCGGTTCCTTCAGCGTCCGCGTCATTGCCGACACCCCTTCCGGATGTGTAACTTGAGGTAACAGTTACCTGTGCGTAGCATGACTCTCGTGATCGAACGTGTCAAGCGCCCCAAGCAGGCCGGCAAGTCCTCCCGCGGCGAGGAGGCGACCGGCGACGCCCGGCGCGACCGGTGGCGCAAGCACCGGATCGCCCGGCGCAAGGAATTCGTCGAGGCGGCGCTGCGGGCGCTCGACACGCACGGCCCGGACCTCGGCATGGAGGACGTCGCCGCGGAAGCCGGCGTGACGAAACCGGTGCTGTACCGGCACTTCGACGACAAGGCCGACCTGTACGTGGCCCTCGGCCAGCGCGGCACCGAAATCCTCTTCGAGCGGCTGATCCCGGCGATCAACGCCGAGCTGGCGCCGGTGCCGCGGATCCGGATGGCCCTCGACGCGTTCTTCACCGTGATCGAGGAGCACCCGAACCTCTACCGGCTGCTGGCGCACGGGCGGCCGGAGAAGCCGGTGTCGTCGGACGTCGTGGCCGAGGACAAGGAACTGATCGCCACGGCGCTGACCGCGCTGCTCGGCGACTACATGCGGATGTTCAACATGGACTCCGGCGCGGCCGAGCCGTGGGCGCACGGCATCGTCGGCATGGTCCAGAACACCGGCGAGTGGTGGCTGGACCGCCGGTCGATGAGCCGCGACGCGGTGGTCGAGTACCTGACGCAGATCATCTGGGCGGCGATCGACGGCCTGACCCGCCAGAACGGCGTGGTCATCGACCCGAACCTGCCCCTGGACGTCAACAAGGTGGTCCAGCTGGGCCGCACCCCGGAGTCATCGGAGTCATCGGAGTCGTTGGAGGAAACCTCATGAGCGAGCACGACGAAGACGGCTACAGCGGCCCGGCGACACTGGAGGTCGACGGCGTTCCGCTGTCGGCGACGGTCGAGCTGCGCGGCTACTTCCAGCCGATCGACGGCTATTACCGCTGGTACGGCCGGGTGGCGGTGAACGAGGAGCTGACGCGCCTGGCGGGCGGCAAGAAGAAGGCGGTCACCATCCGCGCGGGTGCGTACTCGGCGACGGGCGAGCTTTCGGACCCGGACCCGTGGGGCCGCTACCGCATCACGGGCACGAGCACCCCGCCGTTCCACGTCCCCACGACACTGGAAGAGCTCAACGCCTGACCCAAGCGCCCCAATGTGGCCTTCGGTGCTCCATCCATGCCCCCGCCACCACCCTCAACGGAGGCGCTTCGCGCCACGGTGCCGATTCAAACGCACCCAAGGCGGCCTTCGGTGCGTCTCACGCACCGAAGGCCGCCTTGGGGCGCTTGCCTGGAGCCGTCAGTCGCCGACGCCGAAGCCGACCTTGCGGACGTCGGAGGGGGCGATCTCGACGTACGCGATGCGGTCGGACGGGACGATGTACTTGCGCCCCTTCTCGTCGTTGATGCGGAAGAGCCCGTCACCGGCCGTCAGGGCCTCGGCGACCAGCTTCTCCACCTCATCGGGAGACTGGCCACTGGACACCACCAGCTCGCGCGGCGTGTCCTTGATGCCGATCTTGACCTCCACGTGGGACCTCCGCTGGAAATTCGTAAGGGATGTGCCGGCCAAGGCTAACCGAACCGGCTCGTTCCGGTGGCGCATGTCCGCGCCCGACCGCGTCGTCACTTCCGGGTACTCCATCGGGTTCAGCCCAGGCCGAGCGCCTGCATGCGCTTGGTGTGCCCCTGTTGCAACCGCCGGAACAGCGCCGCAATTCCGGAGAGGTCGCCCGAGCCGCTGACGATGAGCTCGGCCAGCCCGTCGCGCTCGGCCACGACGTACTGGGCCTGGGTCAGGGCCTCCCCCAGCAGGCGGCGGCCCCACAGGGCGAGCTTGTCACGCGACTTCGGGTCGGCCTCGATGCCGGCCGCGACCTCGCGTTCGGCGAAGGCCGAGTGGCCGGTGTCGGCCAGCACGGTCAGCACCAGGTCCTTGGTCTCCGGGTCGAGCCAGCTGGCGATCTCCCGGTAGAGGTCCGCGGCCAGCCCGTCGCCGACGTAGGCCTTGACCAGCGACTCCAGCCACGACTTCGGGGGCGTCGAAGCGTGCCAGGCGTCGACCTGGGCCACGAACGGCGTCATCGCGTCTTCGATCTTGACGCCGTGGGCGGCCAGGTGCTGGGCCAGCAGGCCGTAGTGACCGATCTCGGCGGCCGCCATGGTCGCCAGCGCGGCCCGCCCGGCCAGCGTGGGGGCGCTGCGCGCGTCCTCCGCCAGCCGGTCGAACGCGGACAGTTCGAGGTAGGCGATCACACCCAGAAGGTCGACTACGCCTTCGGAGATCTCTTTCGGCTCGGTCACGGGGGCAGGGTATCGCCGAAGCACCCGGACGTGTCGCGACGAGACCGATCACACGGGTTCCGGCGCGCCGGGTACTGCCGAAAAACTGCTGACCAGGTACACTGGCACACGACAACGAGCTTCCGTACGCCATACCGGCGTCGGGAAACAGGCAGGTCACGTGGCTTGCCGACGTACTGCAATGTGCGTGCACGCCTCTTCCGGCATTCCCGGGACGGACCGGTTCCGCGCTCCAGAACAGCGCCAGGGACCAGGGTTTACTCCCGGTCGAGTGTCGAGCGGACCAACGGCGGTGCGCGCTGGTCACGAGAGAGGCGATCACCCTGACCGCAGAAATTCCCACAACCGAACAGACCCCCGCCGTCGCGCTGGAACACAGCGAGACCGGCACGGCCGTGCTCGACACCTCCCACCCGCTGCAGGCGGGCGTCGAGGTCGAGCCCGAGGCCCCGACCTTCGCGTCCTTCGGCGTCAAGCCGGAGATCGTCAAGGCCCTCGGCGAGGCCGGCATCGAGCGGACGTTCGCCATCCAGGCGCTCACGCTGCCCCTGGCCATGGCCGGCGACGACCTCATCGGCCAGGCCCGCACCGGCATGGGCAAGACCCTCGGCTTCGGCGTCCCGCTGCTGCACCGCGTCCAGGTCCCCGGCGACGGCACCCCGCAGGTGCTGGTCGTGGTCCCGACCCGCGAGCTGTGCATCCAGGTCGCGAACGACCTCAAGGGCGCCGGCAAGCACCTCGGCATCCGCACCCTGGCCATCTACGGCGGCCGCCCGTACGAGCCGCAGATCGAGGCGCTGCGCAAGGGCGTCGACGTCGTGATCGGCACCCCCGGCCGCCTGCTCGACCTGGCGGAGCAGCAGCACCTGGTGCTCGGCAAGGTCCGCGGCCTGGTGCTCGACGAGGCCGACGAGATGCTCGACCTGGGCTTCCTGCCCGACATCGAGCGGATCCTGCGGATGGTGCCGGACGAGCGGCAGACCATGCTGTTCTCGGCCACCATGCCCGGCCCGATCATCACGCTGGCCCGCACGTTCCTGAAGCAGCCGACGCACATCCGCGCCGAGGAGAACGACGCCGGCGCGGTCCACGAGCGCACCACCCAGTTCGTCTACCGGGCGCACTCGATGGACAAGGCCGAGGTCGTCGCCCGGATCCTGCAGGCCGAGGGCCGCGGGCTCACGATGATCTTCAGCCGCACCAAGCGCACCGCGCAGAAGGTGGCCGACGACCTGGTCGAGCGCGGCTTCGCGGCCGCCGCCGTGCACGGTGACCTGGGCCAGGGCGCCCGCGAGCAGGCGCTGCGCGCGTTCCGCTCCGGCAAGGTCGACGTGCTGGTCGCGACCGACGTCGCCGCCCGCGGCATCGACATCGACGACGTCACGCACGTGATCAACTACCAGTGCCCGGAGGACGAGAAGACCTACGTCCACCGGATCGGCCGCACCGGCCGCGCCGGGCGCACCGGCGTCGCGGTCACCCTCGTCGACTGGGACGAGGAGGCGCGCTGGAAGCTGATCTCCGACGCGCTCGGCCTCGACATGCCGGAGCCGGTGGAGACGTACTCGTCGTCCAAGCACCTGTTCGAGGACCTGGGCATCCCGGAGGGCACCACCGGGCGGCTGCCGCTGGCGAAGCGGACCCGCGCGGGGCTGGCCGCCGAGGAGGAAGAGGACCTGGGCGGCAAGAAGCGCGGCCGTGGCCGTGGCCGTGCCTCGGACGAGTCTTCGGAGGAGGCGCCGCGCAAGCGCACCCGGACCCCGCGCAAGCGGACCCGCGGTGGCGCGCGGGCGGCCGAGGCGATCGAAGCCGCCGACAACGCGGACAGCACGGACGGCACGGCCACCCCGGCCGCGGAAGACGCGCCCGCCGCCTCGGAAGGACGCACCCGGACGCGCCGGCGCACCCGCACCGGCAACGCCCCGGAGGCGACCGGCCCGGCCGTCGAGAAGGAGGCCGGCGAGAACGCCGAGCGTCCGGCTCGCCGACGCCGCCGTCGCCGTCCGGCCGCGACGTCTGATACACCTGCGTCGGCAGACTGAGGCTTCTCCATCGGGGGGTTCGGGTACGTGAGCGACGTCGAGACGCCTGACTACGGGTCCGAGAACGTCCTCGAGGACGCTCCCGAGAGCACCCCGCCCGCCCCGCGGGTCAAGGCGCGCCGGTCGCCGTGGAACCGCGGGCGGGACCGGGTGATCGCCGCGCTGATCGCGGTCGCCGTGGTCGCCGTCGCGCTGGTCATCGGCGTGACGAGCGACAGCGCGGCCACCGACCGGACGGAAGCGGCGGCGCCGCCCCCGGCGTTGCCCGCGGCCCCGGACAAGGTGCCGGGGTCGCTGGCGGAGATCTGGAGCGCCCCCAGCGGCGCGACCCCGGTCCCGGTGGTGGCCGGCGACTCGGTGGCCACCGCGGACGGCGGCGAGGTCGCCGCCCGCGACCCGCTGACCGGGCAGGTCCGCTGGCACTACTCGCGTGACCTGCCGTTGTGCACGCTGGACTCGGTGTGGGGGCGGCTGAACGCCGTCTACCACAAGACCCGCAACTGCAGTGAGGTCACGCAGCTGGACCCGGCGACGGGCCGGATCACCGCGCAGCGCAACGGCAACGCGGAGCTGGGCACCCGGCTGGTCGACGACGGCTCCCACGTGACGGCGACGGGCAAGAACCTCCTGACGACCTGGCGCGACGACCTGGTGCAGAGCGCCGAGTACGGCCAGGTCCCGGCACTGGTCAACGCGGGCAAGCAGCCGCGGACGGGCTGCACGTACGGCACGGTCGCGGCGGCGTCGGGCAAGGTCGGCGTGATCGAGCGCTGCCCGGCCGACCCGGCCGACCGCCTGACGGTGTACAAGGCGGCGCCGGAAAAGGACGACGAGCCGCAGGTCGCGTTCAGTTCGGTGCTGGCGGGCAAGCGGGCCCGCGTGATCGCGATGTCGGGCGACCTGACGGCCGTGGTGCTGCCGGACCAGAAGCTCCTGGTGGTCTACAACGGCGACGGCACCCAGCGCGCGGCGTACCCGCTGGACGTCCCGCCGGCCGACCTGGCGGCCGACCCGCCGTCCGGTGTCGAGGCCACGACCCAGACGGCGGCGAACATGTACTGGTTCAGCGGGTCGAAGGTGGTGGCCCTCTCCCGCGACGACCTGTCTCCCCGCTGGACGCTGAGCAGCGCCGTGGGCCCGGGAGCGACGTTCGCCCAGCAGCTGGTGATCCCGATCAAGGGCGGCTTGGCGGTGCTGAACGAAAACGACGGGTCGACGATCCGCACGGTGGGCGTCGAGCGCCGGGGCTACTCGGGAGTGGTCCGGCTGGGCACGGCAGGCCCGGTCCTGCTCGAACAGCGCGGCCCCACCCTCACGGCCCTGAAGTAACGCGATGCCTCCCCAGTCACGCGAGATGCCCCTTGGATCACGCGAGACGCCCGCCTGATCACAGGTGGTGCCCCGCGGAGCACACGAAATGGCCGCCTGATCACGCGAGTTCCGTCCCGGATCACGCCGGTTCCGTCTCAACCACGCGAATCCGGTCTGCGGTCACGCGAGGTGCGGTCCCCGATCGCGCGGGTGCGAGGCCGGATTCGGCAGTCGCGAGGCATCTCGCGTGACGGGGACGTCAGATGAGCCAGAAGAGGCTGATTGCCGAGACCGTGAACAGGACGACCGCCAGGCCCGCACCCACGGCCGCGGGCCCGTTGCGGCGGTCGGCGACTCGCTGAGCCAGCAGGGCCAGCACCGCCGCGACCGGGTGGCCGATCAGGAGGGTCGCCCCGGGGCCGGGCGCGCCGGTGAACAGGCAGATCCCGCCGACGACCAGCACCCCGACCGCCAGGACGGTGAGCCCCGCCGCTAGTGAGCCGGTGAACCCCCGCCACCAGCGGCCGCCCGGGCGGGGAGGTGCCGCCGCCTCCGGGGCGGTGCTGTCCGGCTCGATCCGCTCGGGCTCGACGCGCTCCTGCTCGACGGTCACCGCATCGGCCGCGCTCGGCGCCGCGGGCCGGGCGGCCGCACGGCCCGGCACCTCGGCCTCGCGCGATGCAGCCACGACCCGCTCTTGCGTCTCGGTCTCAGCCGGCGCCCGGTCGGAACCCGGCTCGGCTCGGGCCTGGGGCACGTCCGTCCCGTCGGGCTCGGCCCGCGCTCCTTCGCCCTTCGGTGCTCCGGCGGGCAGCGGGGCCGTTGCCAATTCGTCTGCCAGTTCGTCTGCGAGTTCGTCGGTGTCCGGTGAAGCCACGTTCCCCTCCCGTTCAGGGCGCGAGCAGGTCCCACGGCTGCGCCGGCGGGGCCGCCTCCTGGCCCGCCGGGCAGCTCGGCCTGAAGTCGCACCAGGCGCACCGCCGGTCCGGGCGGGGCGGGAACAGCACGTCCCCGTCGCCGCCCGCCTCCAGGGTATCCGTGGCCAACCTCAAGTCCCCGGCGGTCTCGCCCGCGCGTTGCAGGTGCCGCTGCAGGCTCTCCGGACTGTGCTCGGCCGCCGCGATCGTGCCCGTCGGGAGGTGGTGCAGCTCCACCGTCGTGCACGGCATCCGCAACGTCCGCGCCGCCGCCACCGCGTACAGCGCCAGCGCTTGCGACGCACGGGCCTCGTACTCGTCCGGCGGACGGCGGCCCGTCTTGTAGTCCACGATCACCAGCGAACCGTCGCGCGCGTCGATCCGGTCCGCGCGGCCTTCGATGATCATCGACGGCCGCTCCCCCGGCGACGGGCTCACCGGCGCCGACACCCAGCGCTCCAGGCCCACGGGATCATGCGAGACGTCGTTGTCCTCGACGTACTCCGCCACCCACCCCTTGGCGCGCGCCCGGTACCGCGCCGCCTGCTCCTCGCTCTCGAACCCCGCGTCCTTCCAGAACTCCGCGACCAGCGCGACCGCCCGCTGCGGCACGCGCTTGAGCACCGGCAGGTCGAACAGCGCCCGCAAGGCGTTGTGCACCACCGCACCCAGCGTGCTGTGCGCCCACGGCCCGGTGCGCTGCGGGGTCGGCCGCTGCAGGTACGCGAGCCGGTACCGGCGCGGGCAGTCGTCGAAGGTCGCCAGCCGCGCCGGCGAGACCTTCGTGAGCCGCACCGGTTGCGCGACGCCGAAGTCGAAGCCCATCTGCTCCTTCACGACGCCCACGCTACGCACCACCACCGACAGTTTTTTCGGGGGTTCGGGTGGCGAAGCCCCCGACCTGGGGCGAAGCCCCAGATGTCGCTGACAAGTTTTTCGGGGGTTCGGGTGGCGAAGCCCCCGACCTGGGGCGAAGCCCCAGATGTCGCCGACAAGTTTTTCGGGGGTTCGGGTGGCGGAGCCCCCGACCTGGGGCGAAGCCCCAGATGTCACCGATACTTCCCGCGCGGGGCGAGCCGCCCCGCGCGGAAAGCCGGTTCACCGCACGACGAGCACGGTGTGCGTGCCACCCGAGACCGTCAGCGGCCCCGCCGCACGCAGCGGCCGCCCGTCCAGCAGCACCAGCCGCCCACCGGGCACCACCAGCGACCCGGACGTTCCCCGCGGCGCGGAAACCGTCAGCGAGAACACCGAACCCTGCTGAGACCACGAAGCCGACAACGCGCCCTTCGGCGTCGGCACCGCTCCCCGCGCCCACGAAACCGAGCCCGGGTGCGGCGAAACCGTCCAGGTCCCGAAGCCGGGCGACGTCGGCGAGACGCCCAGCAGCTCGTTCGTCAGCGCCGGCACGACCCCGGTCGACCAGCCGTGCGCGGCCGACGTGTACCCCTGCTCGTAGTGCGAGCCGCCCTCGCCGATGCCTTCCCACGCCGTGATGCCCGGGTCGTGCGTGGCCATCCAGCCGTACATCCGCTTGATCTGGTCGATCGCCGACGCCGCCTGCCCGCTCCGGAACCGCGCCTGCAGCTCCGGGAACGACGTGAACGCGTACACGCGCTTCGTGCCGTCGCCCACCAAAGTGTCGTTGTCCATGAACGGGTTCCCGTACGGCAACGCGCCCGCCGCGAGCCGCGCCAGCGCCGAAGTGGCCTGCGCCGGCGAAGCGATGCCGGCCAGGATCGCGTGGCTGTTGCCGTCCTGGCCGTGGCGCACCGCGCCGGTCGCGGAGTCGAGGTACGCCCCCGCCGCGGGATCCCACAAGTACTGGTTCACCGCCGCGGCAACGCCCGAAGCACGCGAGAGCCACCGCTCCGCGTCGGCCGCGTGTCCGGTCGCCCGCGCGAGACCCGCCGCACCCTGAAGCGCGCGGACGTACAACGCGTTGTAGTACGTCACTTCGCCCGTGCGCGGCAGGAACGCGTAGTCGCCGTAACCGCCGGTGCCGTTGAGCCCCTTCGCGAGCAACCCGCGCGAGTCGGTGACCGACGGATACCAGCTGTCGAGCGTCTTCACGAGGTGCGAGTAGTACGAAGACGCGTACGCGGTGTCGCCCGTGTAGAGGACGTAGTCCCAGCTCGACGTCACCCACCAGAGCGGATAGTCGAACAGGGGCAGCGTGTAGCCGTTGATCGACGCGGGCGGGATCCAGCCGTCCGCGCGCTGGTGGTCGGCCAGGTCGGCGAGGACGTTCTTCGCCGCCGTGCCGTCCTGGTGGGTCAGGTACTGCGTCAGACCGGAGACGGCGACGTCGCCGACGTACGGGTCCCGGTCGCGCTTCGCGCCGTCGTGCAGCACCAGCTTCCCGGCCAGGGACGGCGAGAACGCGCCGCGCGGGTCCACATCGGACTCCCGGAAGGTGTCCAGGCCCAGCTCGTTCGTGTAGGACGCCGCGTACCAGTAGCGATTCAGGTCTTCGTCGGCCGACTCGAACCAGCCGCGGTAGGTCGACGGCGTGCCGAGGAACGGCGTGAAGTCGAGCGAGACGCCGCTGATGCGCACCTCACCGGACGGCTGGGTCAACGGCGCGTCCGACGCCAGGGCGTCGAGGCTGATCCGCAGGTAGCGGAAGCCGTGCAGGCCGTCCGCGCACACCTGGGTCCCCGACGCGCAGCCCTTCGTGTCGCGCCACACCGTGGGTGTCGCGGGAACGGCGTACTGGTCGGTGCCCGGTCCGCCGGAGAAGTCCGAGCGGGTGAAGTCGGAGCGTTCGCCCAGGTACTGGCGGGTTTCGGAGAACGCCACCCGGACGCCGGGCCGGTTCGCCGACGCGCCCGCGAAGGCGATCTTCGGGTAGCCGGCGACGACTTGGCCGAAGTCGACGACGGCGGTGGGCACCGGCGGGTCGGCGACCACCCCGGGCCACACCTCGGCGACCCGGCTGAACTCGCCGGACGGGGTGTTCTGGTCCTTGGTCACGGTGATCCGGACCTGCGCGGTGGTCACCGGCCGGTCGAAGGTCACCGCGCGCTGCACGGCCGTGTTCCCGCTCACGGAAGCGGCCACCCGCCAGGTGCCCGCGTCCAGCACCTCGACCGTGAAGTCCTGCGGCACGCCGTCCACATTGGACAGAACGGTGACCCCGGGCAGCGCGACCGGCGCGCCCGCCGTGATCGTCAGGACGTCGGGGTAGGCGCCGAGCGTGTCGTCGTTCCAGAACGTCTCGGGGTTGCCGTCGACGGCGTTGCCGGGGTCGTAGGTCCGCGGCTGCCCGTTCCCGCCGCTGTTGGGCGCGTGGAACGACGACGCGGCCGCCGTCGTCCCCACCGGCCACGCCGGCTTCGGCGGCGGCGCCTGCCGCCTGAACGTCGCCACCCCGTGCCCGAGCAGGCCGTCCGGGTTCGTGACGTCCCCGGTGGTGGACAGGACCTTCACCGGCCGGACGTCCCGGCTCGCCGGGGCGACTACGTACTTCTCCCAGCCCGGCGCCGCGTCGGCGGGCGCGGCGACCACGCCGCTCGCCACCAGCACCGTGACCGGCAGGACTGCTCTGAGCCACTTCATCGAGGCCTCCGCAGGAAGTTGAATCGTTTCAAGCGCTGAGCTGAGATTCAGGCTGCGGGAGCGGTGCCAACGATGTCAACGAGCCGGGCGCATCCTGTCCGGCAGGACAACCCGGGTGGCGGCGTCAGCCGGCGCCGGAGATGAACCCGCGCACGGAGTTCGCGACGAGCTCCACGGCGATGGCCGCGAGCAGCAGGCCGGCCACCTTCGCCAGCAGCGTGATGCCGCTTTCCTTGATCAGCCGGATGACGACGCCGGAGTACCGCATGCAGAGGTAGAGCACGACGTGGACGGTGACGATCGCCAGCGCCAGGGCGATGTACGCGCCGACGTGCCCGTCGGCCTGCCGGACGAACACGATGGTCGCGGCGATCGCGCCGGGCCCGGCCAGCAGCGGCGTGCCGAGCGGCACGAGCGCGACGTTGACGTCCTCGGCCGCCGCCTCGGTCTCGTGGCCGTTGCTGGTGAGCAGCTGCAGCGCGATGAGCAGGAGCAGGAGCCCGCCCGCGCCCTGCAGCGCGGGGATGCCGATGCCGAGGTAGGCCAGGATCGCCTGGCCGGCCACCGCGAACAGGCTGATGACCAGCAGCGACACCAGGACGGCCTGCCGGGCGGCGCGCGCCCGGGTCGCCATCGGCTTGCGGCCGACGAGGCTGAGGAACACCGGCACGGTGCCGGGGGGGTCCATGATGACGATCAGGGTGATCGTCGCACTCATGAACAGTTTCGCGTCGAAGAGCGCCATGTCAGCCCTTCACGACCTGGAACCCCGTCGCCCGCGAGACGAGTTCCTCGAGCTGCCCGGGGTCGGTGGTGCACTCGCCGAGCGCGATCGTCTTGTTCGTGCCGTGGTAGTCGCTGGACCCGGTGAAGACGAGCCCGAGCTCGGCGGCCAGCTCGCGCACGCGGGCCCGCGTCGGCTCGTCGTGGTTCGGGTGGTCGGCCTCGACGCCGGTGAGCCCGCGCGCGGCGAGCTCGGCGAGGGTGTCCTCGCTGATGGTGGCGCCGCGGCTGAAGGCGAAGGGGTGCGCGATGACCGTGACACCGCCGGCCGCGGCGATCATGTCGATGGCTTCTTCGACGGGCGTGTCCCGGCGGGCGACGTAATAGCCGCGGCGCGGGCTGAGGTAGTCGGCGAAGGCCTCGTCGACCGACTTGACCAGGCCGGCCCGGACCAGCGCCTGCGCGAGGTGGGGGCGACCCGGCGGGGAGTCTTCCGGCAGCAGGCCGAAGATCTCGTCGATGTCGATGGGGAGGCCGTCGGCGGCCATCCGCTCGGCCATCCGGCGCAGCCGCGTGCGGCGCTCGACGCGCAGCCGGGTCTGCTCGGTGACGACCGGCTCGGACGTCGGGTCGAAGAGGTAGGCGAGCAGGTGGACGCTGATCTGGCGGCCGGTGTCCGGGTCGATCGACACCGTGGAGAGCTCGGCGCCGGGGACCAGGGTCAGGCCGGGTGACACCGCTTCGGAGGCGGGCGCCCAGCCCGCGGTGGTGTCGTGGTCGGTGATCGCGACGACGTCGAGCCCGGCTTTGGCGGCCGCGGCGACGAGCCCGGCCGGCGTGTCGGTGCCGTCGGAAGCGGTGGAGTGGGCGTGCAGGTCGATGCGCATCGTGTCCATTGTCGACGATGCGCTGCGTCACACGCGAACTGGGACTCTCAGCCGACCGGCTTCTTGCCCCGCGCGGCCCGCTGGGCCTTGATCATGGAGAAGCGTTCGGCCTGCTTCTGCTTGTCGCCGAAGACCAGCTCCGAGATCGTGTCGTAGAACTCCTCGGGCCGCGGCAGGAAGTCGATCTTGTTGAGCGCCTGGATCTGCCCCGCGGACTCGACCACCATCGTGCCGTAGCCCATCATGCGGCCGGTCGCCGTGCGGACGTAGCTGAGGTCGGTGACCTTGCTGATCGGCATCATCAGGACCTTGGTGGTGAACACCCCGGTGGTCATGACGAACCGCTTGTCGGTGACCACCAGGCGTTCGACCCACCACTCCATGACCACGTAGGCGAACCGCAGGACGACGAGCAGCGCGACGTACCAGAGGATGTTCTGGCCGATGTACAGCGCCGGCGGCAGCAGGTAGGACACCAGGACGCAGACGGCCAGCAGCGCGGCCGCCTCGAAGGTGTCCCACAGGAGCACCGCCCAGTGGCGGCGGATCCGGATGACCCGCCGCTCGGTGTCGAGGAGGTACTCGTCGGGGTCGCGTGGCGCGAACATGGTTCGAGGGTAACCCCGCGATCAGCCCTTGAACACGTTGCTGACGAAGGTGATCACCGATTCGGCCGAGCTGCGCAGGAAGTCGATGATGTTGCCGACGAGGCCGGCGGCCTGCCCAGGCTGGGCGATGACGAAGAACAGCACCAACGCGATACCGGCGAGGCCCGCAATCTTCTTCACGTTCACCGCGATCAAATCCCGTCTCTTACGGTGACACCGGACAACAGCTGTTTTTACGTTGTACCGCACTGAACAGGCACACGGGAGGAAAGTCCCGCGCTTGGGTCAGCACGCGGTCCGAAGTGTACCGCACGGCTACTCTCCGTGTACAGGACATCGGTTTTCAAGTCGCGTGCGTCTACCCTTCGGGACATGGACGGCCTCGCTACCACCACAATCCGCTGCGTCGGCGGGATCGCGCACGACGCACAGGGCCGTTTGCTGCTCATCCGGCGCCGGAACAACCCCGGTTCGGGGCAGTGGTCGCTGCCGGGTGGCCGAGTCGAACCGGGCGAAACGGACAAAGAGGCAGTGATCCGGGAACTGGCGGAGGAAACGGGCCTCGACGTGATTCCCGGCACACTGATCGGCTCGGTACGGCGGGGACCGTACGAGATCTTCGACTACGCCTGCGAGGTCGAGGGCGGGATTCTCACGGCTGGTGATGATGCGACGGACGTTCGTTGGTCCGATGCGGCAGACCTTGCGGAGCTGGAGGCCTGCGGAGAGCTGGTGGACCTGCTCTTCGTGACGCTGCGTGAGTGGGGCGCTTTGTCGAGGGCCTGAGACCACCGAAAATGCCCCCGCCCTTCCCTGGGGGGCGTCCCCTGGTCCAGTCTATCGGCGGCCACCGACAACCCCGGTCTCGCGCAGCAGGTTGTCCACAGCCCGGCCCGACTGTGGACAACCGGCGATTACGGCGCCGGCCAGGGCATCGGCACGAGGCGATCGGCCGCCATCCAGCCGACATCCGGCCAGCCGACTGCAGGCCTGACGACAGCCGACAGCCAGCCGACCGCGGGCCTGACTACAGCGGCAACCAGGTCATCCGCTGCCCGTGCGGGGCGGTCCGCGCCAGGGCGTGCGCCTCGGCCTTCCCGTTCTCCCACCGGACCACGCCCAGCGTCGCCAGCCCGTCGGCGCTCGCCAGGTCCGACCGGCCCGGCAGGACGGGTTCCAGCCCCACTCCGTAGAACTCCTCCGAGACCCACCAGACCGGCCGCGAAGACGCCAGCGACGCCAACGCCGCCACGAACGCCGACCGCTTCGGAGCCGGGAAGTACGCTAGGACGTGGCTGGTCAGCACGACCAGCGGTCCCTCCAGCGTCGCTGCCGCCGGCTCCAGGTCGTCGACCCCGTCGCCGGTGATCAGCCGGGGGCGGTGCTTGGCCTGCTCGGCCGCCGCCGTGCGCAGCAGCCGGATGCGGTCCGGCTGGTCCGCCCAGACGCACGCCTCCAGCCACGCCAGCTCGTCCTCGTCCGACAGGTCCACCGGGGCCCGGTCCAGGCCCGCCCGGTCGAGCAGGGCCAGCTTCTTCGGCAGCTTCGGCACCGCCGCCCCCGGGGCCAGGTCCAGCGCGCAGTGCAGGCCGACCGCCGCCTTCGCCGGGCCCGCCGTCAGCTGGTCGCCGCCGTCGCACTGGTAGCGGTAGCCGAAGCGGTCCAGGCCCAGCAGCAGGCCCGCGCTGCAGCCCACCTCCAGCAGCGACACCTTGCCGCCCGCTTCGCGCGCCGCCCGCGCGACACCCGGGTACAGCAGCGCCGCCCGGCGGACCTCGTTCGTCTGCGTGTAGCGCGAGGCGATCAGCTCCCGCGCCTTCGACGCCCGCTCCAGCAGGAACGACCGGAACAGCGGCCAGGTGTCGGAGTCCACGCCGTCGAACCCGCCCAGCGACGGGTAGTACCGCGAAAGCGGGTGGATCGGGTCGGCCTGCACGAGCCGGTGCGCGACCGCGAACAGCAGCGTGCCCCGGACCTCGCCGTCGCGGGCCGACGCCAGCAGCCCGGCGACGTCGTCGTCCGAAGCCGCCTGCAGCGCCAGGTGTTCGTACAACGGCGAGACCCCGCGGGCCTCGACTTCCGCGAACGTGCGGAGTATCCCCTTGATCCCGTCCAGGTCCATCAGAGCCTCATTCGTGCGGCACCGGCCGGCCCGGCTGCTCCCCGCCCCGAGTCTCCCCGTAGGAGCGCTTGGGCACCATCACCTTGCGCCGGAAGATGCACACGATCGTGCCGTCCTGCTTGTAGCCGCGCGTCTCGACGTACACCACGCCGCGGTCGTCCTTGGACTTCGACGGCGTCTTGTCGAGCACTTCGGTCTCGCCGTAGATCGTGTCGCCGTGGAAGGTCGGCTTGACGTGCTTCAGCGACTCGACCTCGAGGTTCGCGATGGCCTTGCCGGAAACGTCGGGCACCGACATGCCCAGCAGCAGCGAGTAGACGTAGTTGCCGACGACGACGTTCTTGCCGAAGTCGGTCGTCTCCCCGGCGTAGTGCGCGTCCAGGTGCAGCGGGTGGTGGTTCATGGTGAGCAGGCAGAACAGGTGGTCGTCGTATTCGGTGACCGTTTTGCCCGGCCAGTGCTTGTAGACCGCACCGACCTCGAACTCCTCGTAGTACCGGCCGAACTGCACTCGTCTCTCCCGTTCCGCGTAACACCGCGTGAGCCTGGTCCGACACGCATCCGTGGTGAGGAGTACCCTCAACCATCGGTGTTCGCGCGTCAACGCGAGCCCCACCACTCTGGACCGGCTCGAAGGAGGTGAGGAACTCGATGAGTAGTGGCGATAGTCCGCTCCCTAGTAGTCCCAGCGTTCCCACCTCACCGGCCGGCCGGCTCATCTTCCGGTAGGCCTCCTCCCCACGGGGAACGCTGGTGCGTCGCCGGGCGGACAGTTTCCGCCCCTGGTCAGTCGTCTCGCTCGACCACGCACGACACCAGGAGATCCCATGCCTGCCATTCCCTCGCTCGGCGGCCTCCGCGGCCGCGGCAACAAGGCCGCCGCCGTCCCGGTGCGCCCGGTTCCGGTGCCGCTGTCCGCGTACGTCGTCGACTGCGCGGTGTACGTCGGCGGTGAACGCCTGCCCGGCCGCTGGACCCACTCCGAGGCGATCAAGGAAGTCCGGAAGCGGCACGAGGGGTTCGTCTGGATCGGGCTGCACGAGCCCGACGCGCAGCAGATCCAGGGCGTCGCGGACACGTTCGGGCTGCACGAGCTGGCGGTCGAGGACGCGCTCGAAGCGCACCAGCGGCCGAAGCTGGAGCGCTACGACGACACGCTGTTCCTGGTGGTCAAGACCGTGCGGTACGTCGAGCACGAGTCGCCGACGACGGCCAACGAGATCGTCGAGACCGGCGAGCTCATGGTGTTCCTCGGCCGCGACTTCGTCATCACGGTCCGGCACGGCAACCACTCCGGGCTGGCGCGGCTGCGCCGCGAGCTCGACGAGGACCCCGAGCGGCTGCAGCTGGGCCCGTCCGCGGTCGTGCACGCCATCGCCGACCACGTCGTCGACCACTACCTCGACGTCACGGGCCGGATCGAGAACGACATCGACGAGATGGAGGCGCAGGTCTTCGCGCCCCGCTCGCAGGTCAGCGCCGAGCAGATCTACCTGATGAAGCGGGAGGTCCTCGAGCTGCGCCGCGCGGTGATGCCGCTGGCCACGCCGATCCAGCGGCTGGCCGAGGGCTACACGCGGCTGGTGCCGGACGACGTCCGCTCGTACTTCCGCGACGTCGCCGACCACCTCACGACCGTGTCCGAACGCGTGGCGGCGTTCGACGAACTGCTGTCCACGCTGGTCGACGCGACCGTGGCGAAGATTTCCCTGCAGCAGAACACCGACATGCGCAAGATCACGTCGTGGGCGGCGATCATCACCGTGCCGACGATGATCGCGGGCATCTACGGGATGAACTTCGACTACCTCCCCGAACTGCACTGGAAGTTCGGGTACCCGCTGGTGATCACGGTGATCCTGGCGATCTGCCTGTTGCTGTACCGAATATTCCGGAAGAACGGCTGGCTGTAGGTCCCCTTCCTTTCCACCGGATTCCTTCGGAGAACTGTCATGTCCAGACTGCTTTCCAACCTCAAGTTCTGGGCGCTCGCGCTCAGCGTGCTGTGGATCGTCGTCATCACGTTCGTCATCGTCGCCGACCCCGGGTTCGCGCACGGCATGAAATAGCGCCGGGGCGTCGTACCCTGGGCGCATGCCGAAAGCGCTGGTCGTCTCCGACGAGGTCGACGAGCGGTTGTGGACCGACGCGGTCCGCGCCGTCTCCGTCGACCTCGTCATCGGCGCCGGCGACCTCCCCTACGACTACCTGGCCTTCCTGGCCGGCGCGCTCGACGTGCCGTGCGTGTTCGTGCCGGGCAACCACGACCCCGACCTGAGCGGCTACACGCGCTACGGCGGGCTGTCCATGAAGGACGGTTTCCCGACGGTCTGGCCCGGACCGGCGGGCGGCATCAACGCCGACGGCCGGGTCGTCGACGTCGCCGGCCTGCGGTTCGCCGGGCTCGGCGGCTCGATCCGCTACAACGAGGGGCCGAACCAGTGGACGCAGCGCCAGCAGGCGCGGCGGGCCCGCGGGCTGGTCCGGCGCGCCCGGTGGCGGCGGTGGCGCGACGGGCGGGACGTCGACATCCTGCTGACGCACTCGCCGCCGCTGCACCTGGGCGACCGCGCGGACCCGCCGCACCGCGGGTTCGCGTGCCTGCACCGGACGATCGAAGCGCTGCGCCCGAAGTGGCTGCTGCACGGGCACATCCACCCCCACGGCGAGCCGGTCCCGGACCGCGTCGCCGGCACGACCCGCATCCGCAACGTGGTGGGCCACCGGATCATGGAGTTCTGATGAAGGAAACGGGATTCCCCCGCGCCGACGCGGAAAACGACTTCCTCCGCGCGCGCCGCGGCCAGGTGCTCTCGCGGCTGTCGACGTGGCTGCGGCGCGAGCCCGACGACGTCAACATCATGCTGCCGTTCCACGAGGTGGTGGAGGCGCTCGGCTACCTCGGCGAGCACCGGATCGGGCTGCGGGTGATCAAGCTGGAGTCGATCGTCGGCACGGTCGACCGCAGCCGCGACTTCGACCGCCGCTTCCGCCCGACGTCGGCGCGCGTGCGCGAGCGCTGGGAACGCCTGGCGCTGGCCGCCCGCCGTGGCGAGGAGATCCCGCCGATCGAGGTCTACCGCGTCGGCGAACTGCACTTCATCATCGACGGCCACCACCGCGTGTCCGTGGCGATCGCCCAGGGACTGTCCACAATAGAGGCGTCGGTGACGGTGGTCCGGACCAAGCTGGCCCCGGGCGGCATCCGCCACCGCGGCGACCTGATCGTCAAGGACTACCGGCGCCTGTTCCTGGAGCGCGTCCCGCTGACCGGCCACGCGCGGGCGTCGGTGATCGTGTCGGACCCGTGGGACTACGCGAGGCTCGGCGAGCACGTGGAGGCGTGGGGGTTCCGCCTGATGCAGGACGAAGGCCGGTTCTGCGACCGGGCGAGCGTGGCCCAGCGCTGGTTCGAGGAGGAGTTCGTGCCGGTGGTGGGCATGCTGCGGCAGGCGGGCCTGATCGGCGACCGCACGGACGCCGAGGCCTACATGTCGTTGGCGGCCGAGCGCTACCGGCTGATCCGCACCCACCGCTGGGACGACGAGGTCATCGAGACGCTGCGGTCCCGGCAGCACTAGGCAGGTGGTAGACCACCAGCGTCTGCTCGGGCCGCTCGGCGACGTGGAACGCCGCGTGCGGCACGGTGAGCACGCCCAGCCGGGGGTGCCGGAGGCGCTTGTGGCCCGCTTGGCTGAACCGGACGTCGTACTGCGCCCACCACTCGCGCACCTCGGGGCTGGCCTCGGTCAGCTCGGCCACGAGCCGCGTCACGCGCGGGTGGCCGGGGTGCTGCCCGGCGATGGCCCGCAGGCGAGCCAGGACCGCACGCGCCTCCTGCGCCCAGTCGACCAGCACCTCGCGGGCGGCCGCCTCGGTGAACAGCCAGCGCACGATGTTGCCGCCCGGCCCGAGGCCCCGGAACAGCTCGCGGGCGGCGTCGTTGCACGCGAGGACGTCGTAGCAGATGCCCGTGACGTACGCGGGGTTGTCGCCCAGCAGCGCCGGGACACCCGCGACCTCGGGCGCGGCTTCTTCGCCGACGCTGTCCCCGGGCACCGCGCCGCCACCGGCGAGGCGGTGCAGGTGCTCCTGCTCGGCACCGGTCAGCCGCAGCGCCCGGGCCAGCGCGTCGAGCACCTGGCCGGAGGGGCGCACGTCACGGCCCTGCTCGAGGTAGGTGAGCCAGGTGGCGCTGATGCCGGCCAGCAGGGCCAGTTCCTCGCGGCGCAGCCCGGGGGTCCGGCGGCGGCCGGTGACCGGCAGGCCGGCGTCGGCCGGGGTCAGCCGCTCGCGGCGGCTGCGCAGGAACGCGCCGAGTTCGGTGCTCACCCTGGAACCTCCAGTACCAGAATAAGGCGATTCTGGATACCAGCTTAACGTCCGGCGAAGCTGGACCCATGCGAGCTTGGACTGTGACTGCGCAAAACGACGACGTCCGCCTTTCCGACGTCCCGGAACCCGTTCTCCAGGGCGGTGGCGTGCTCGTGGAGGTGCTTGCCGCGCACCTCCCGGCGTACACGAAGGCCGTGGTGCGGGGGAACCGCGGCGCCCTGCCGGTGCCCCTGACCCTGGGACCGTCCTGCCTCGGGCGCGTGCTCGACGTCGCCCCGGACGTCTTCCACGTCGCCCCGGGCGACATCGTGGCGGACACGGCGCTGCTCGACGCGGGCGAGGGCGACGAGGTCCTGGTGGGCTGGGTCGGCCTGGGCGGCTCCGGCGCCGGCAGCGAGCGCACGGATCGCCTGCGCGCGCTGTGGCGCAACGGCGTCTTCGCGGAGAAAGCGTTGTGCGCCAAGGAAACCCTGGTCAAGCTGCCCGACGCGGAGGCGTACCCGGACCTGGCCCGGCTGGCGTTCCTGCCGTGGCTGTGCATCGCCGCCTCTGGGGTGCACGCGGCGGGTCCGGTGGCCGGCCGCGACGTCGCGGTGATCGGGGCGACCGGTCAGCTGGGCGGTGCGGCGGTGCTCACGGCGCTGGCGGAGGGCGCGGCGACGGTGACGGCGGTGGGCCGCAACGAGAAAGCGCTCGCCCGGCTGGCCGCGCTCGGCCCGCGGGTGCGCACCCACCGGCTGACCGGCGACCGGGCGGCGGACGCCGCGGGGATCGGCCCGGTGGACGTGGCCGTCGACACGCTCGGCGCGGCGCCGTCGGCGGCAGCGACCATGGCCGCCTACGACAGCCTGCGGGTGCGCGGCACGCTGGTGCTCGTCGGCGGCGTGCGCCAGGACCTGCCCGTCCCGTACGGCGACCTGATGCACCGCAGGCTCACCCTGCGCGGCTCGTGGATGAGCGACGAGCGGACGGTGACGACGGTGTGGAACCTCGTCCGGTCCGGCGTGCTGGACCTCTCCGCGGTCGAGCTGCTGACGACCGGCCTCGACGATCCGGCGGCCGCCCTCGACCTGGCCGAGCGCACGACCGGCCTGGGTTTCGTGGCCCTGACCCCCTGACCGGGCGAGGTCCGGCACCGACAAAGGTCGTCGACGCTCATCGAGCCGGCAGGTCCCGAGCGCCCCAATGTGGCCTTGGTTGCGTCTGACGCACCCAATGTGGCCTTCGGTGCGTCTGACGCACCGAAGGCCACATTGGGGCGCTTGAGCCGGGCGCGGTCAACGAAACTTGGACGCGCGAAGCTAGAGGTCCAGTCCCGGTGTCAGCGCCAGCTGCCGCACCTGGTCGAGCGTCAGCGTCGGCTCCGGGCGCTGCTTCGGCAGCCGGACCCCCGTCTGCTGCAGTACCCCGCTGTTGACCGACCAGAACTGCACGTGCGCGTCCGGCGCCGCCAGGCCCACCCGGTTGGTCACGACGTCACCCGAGCGCAGCGTCGCCAGCCACAGCAAGCCTCGGGGCGTGGTTTCCGTGCGGCAGGTGAGCTCCTCCGGGTCGCCGCACGGCGGGCCGCCCGCGCCGCCGGGCAGGATCAGGAAGTACACCGAGCCCGTGCCCCGGGCGTCGGTCACCCGGACACCCATGTGGAACAGCGCGTCGCGCGGGGCCTTCCCGGCCGGGTCGGCGATCAGGCGGAACGGGTCCGCCGGTGGGGTCTCGCCGGGGATCGTCAACCGCGAGATCTGCGCCTCGGGCGGCAGCAGCGCGCGCACCGCCCGCCCCACGAGGCAGCTCAGGCGGTCGACCAGCGCCGCCCGCGTGTCCGTGGCGCCCGGGCACGCCGGGCCGGCCACCGGAGTGCGGTGCGGCAGCACCACCACCGCCAGCCCGAGGGCCAGCACGACCACGCACACCGCCGCCGCGGCCGTGAGCACGCGCTGCCGACGCACCCGGCGGGCCGCCGCCAGCACCGCGTCGCCGGACAGGCCGATCGGCGGCTCGGCTTCGGTCACGTAGGCCGTCAGCAGGGACCGGACGTCGTCCATCACGCCTCCTCCGTCGTCGGCGCCGGCAGGGCCGCGCGCAGGGCTTCGACCCCGCGGGCCGTCTGGGACTTGACCGTTCCTTCGGCGACCCCCAGCAGCGCCGCCACCTCGCTCACCGGAAGGTCTTCGAGGAACCGCAGGACGACCATCGCGCGCTGCCGGGGCGTCAGCCCGCCCAGCGCGCGCTCGACGTCGAGGCGCAGCGGCGTGTCCCGGCTCGGTGGCGACTCCCGCTCCGGCACCGCCGACGTCACGTACTCGCGGCCGTGCGCCCGCCGCCCGGCCAGGAACAGGTTCAGCAGGATGCGGCGCGCGTAGGCGTCGACGGTGTCCGGCCGCACCCGCCGCCAGCGCCGGTACAGCTGGACGAACATGGTCTGGACCAGGTCTTCGGCCGCGTGCCAGTCGCCGCAGAGCGCGAACGCCACCCGGCGGAACCGCTGGACCCGCGCGGCGAAGTACTCGCTGAATTCGGCGTCTGGAGGCACACCCCTATTAGGGCGCCGGGCCCGCGAAAGGTTCAAGTGTCCCCCGTGCGAGCTACGTGCGGGTGTCCACTCGCTGGTGACGATTCCGGCTCGCCGCCTCCCTAGCGTTCTTCCCAGGCCGCGGGGCTTCCGCCGCGGGTGAGGCGAAGGGGTTTTTCATGAGGGTCGTCTGGCAGCTGCTGGCCGTGGCCGCAGTCGCGTTCGTCGGGCAGCTGGCGGTGTCCGCGGTGGACGGGAATCCGTGGCTCACGCTGATCCTGGGCGCGCTGACCGCCGTGCTCGCCGTGCTGGCGTACCGGTGGGTCGTGCGGAAGACCGAGCAGCGCCCGGTCACCGAGCTCGCCGGGCCCGGTGCCGGGCTCGCGCTCGGCCGGGGGACGCTGATCGGGCTCGCACTGTTCGGGCTCGTCATCGCGAACATCGCCCTCCTCGGGGACTACGACGTCCGGGGCTGGGGCTCCGTGCCCGGCGCCGTGGGGCAGATCGGCTTCATGGCCGCCGCCGCGGTCACCGAGGAGCTGCTGTTCCGCGGGATCCTGTTCCGGTTCGCCGAAAAGTGGACCGGCACGTGGCTCGCGCTGGTGCTGACCGGCGTGCTGTTCGGCCTGATGCACCTGGTCAACCCGCACGCGACCCTGTGGGGCGCGCTCGCCATCGCGATCGAGGCCGGCGGCCTGCTGACCGCCGCGTACGTCGCCACGCGCAAGCTGTGGCTGCCGATCGGCCTGCACTTCGGCTGGAACTTCGCCGCCGCCGGGATCTTCGGCACGGAGGTCTCCGGCAACGGCACCCCGCAGGGCCTGCTCGACGCCGTCACGTCGGGGCCGTCGATCATCACCGGCGGCGACTTCGGCCCGGAAGGCAGCCTCTACTCGGTGCTGTTCTGCGTCCTGGCGGCGAGCGCGTTCCTGTGGGTGGGCCGGCGCCGCGGCCGTCTGGTGCCCCGTCGCCGTGCCGAGCGGGCCGACGCCGTCACTACACTTTCCCGGTGATCGATCACCGGGCGGCCGTGGCGCGGTGGCGCCGGCTCGACGTCGTGGTCCGCGACCTGCCGCTCGGGTTGCTGTTCCTGACGACCGCGTTCCTGCCGGTGCTGCAGAGCCACGGCACGCAGCTGGGCGGCGTGCCGGAACGCCCCTTCGACGCGCTGGCCGTCGTGGTGGTCGCCGTCGAAGGCCTCCCGCTCGCCGTGCGGCGGCGGTGGCCGGCCCTGTGCCTGACGCTGGTGGCGCTCGGCTTCGCCGTCGACCAGCTCCGCGGCTACCACACGGTCGCCGGCACCGCGCTCGGCATCGCGCTGGTGAGCGCCGGCGCCCACCTGGAACGGCGCCGGCGCACCACCGCGCTCGTGTTCTCCTTGGCGTACGCGGCATTGGCGATCGCCTTGGCCCACTTCGGTTCGGAACCGACGTCGGAGTTCGTGACGTTCTTCCTGCTGCTGGTGTTCGCGTGGGGCATCGGGGCCTGGCTGCGCACCACCCGCGCCGCGGAAGCCGGGCAGCGCCGCCGCGTCGCCGACGACACGCGGGCCACCGAGCGCGCCGCCATCGCCCGCGAGCTCCACGACGTCGTCACCCACCACGTGACGGCGATGGTCGTGCAGGCCGAGGCGGCCCGGTACCTCACCGCCGCGCCCGACCGGCTCGACCAGACCCTGACGGCGATCACCGACACGGGCCGGCGGGCCATCACGGATCTGCGGCACCTGCTGGACCTGCTCAACCCCGGCCACGAGCCGCGGACGCCGTCCCCGGGCGGGCTCCGGGCGCTCGTCGAGCAGGCCCGCCAGGCGGGGCAGCCGGTGGAGTTCACCGAGGAGGGCACGCCCGCGGAGTCCGCCGGCAGCGCCGATCTGGTGGCCTACCGGGTCGTGCAGGAAGCCCTGACGAACGCCCTCAAGCACGCCCGAGGCAGCCACACCGCGGTCGAAGTGCACCACGGCGACCGGGAAATCGCCGTCGCGGTCCGCACGAGTGGCGCCGGGAGCGTGTCCCCCGGTGGGAGCGGCCGCGGCCTCGCCGGGCTCCGGGAGCGGGTCGGCGTCCTGGGCGGCGACTTCAGCGCGGGGTCTTCCGGCGGCGGCTTCGTCGTGACCGCCCGGATCCCGACGGGGAACCCGGCGTGAGCGCGCCGATCCGGGTCCTGGTCTGCGACGACCAGATGCTGATCCGCACCGGGCTGGTGACGATCATCGGCGCCCAGCCCGATTTCGAGGTGGTCGGCGAGTGCGGCGACGGGCGCGCCGCGGTCGACCTCGCGGCCCGGCTGCGCCCGGACGTCGTCGTGATGGACGTGCGGATGCCGGTGCTCGACGGCATCGAGGCCACCCGCCTGCTGGCCGGGGCCGGCGTGCCGCACCCGGTCAAGGTGCTCGTGCTGACGACGTTCAACCTCGACGAGTACGTCTACGAGGCCTTGCGCGCGGGTGCGAGCGGGTTCCTGCTCAAGGACGCCCCGCCGGACCGGCTGCTGCACGGCATCCGGACCGTGGCCACGGGCGCGGCCCTGCTGGACCCGGACGTGACGCGGCGGCTGGTGGGTCGCCACGCCGCCCGGATCCGGCCCGCGCCGGACGCCGCCCCGGACGTCCCGCTGACCCCGCGCGAGCTGGAGGTCCTGCGCCTGCTCGCGGACGGCCTCTCCAACAGCGAGATCGCGGAGCGGCTGGTGATCAGCCAGGAGACCGTGAAGACGTTCGTGTCGCGCATCCTGACCAAACTGGACCTGCGCGACCGCGTCCAGGCCGTCGTCTACGCCTACCGCCACGGCCTGGTGACGTGAACGGGCCTCCCGCCGGGAGGCCCGTCCACGCACGAGGAACTACATGTGCACGGCGCCCGGCGCCGCTTCGCCCTTCGGGACGCCCGGGCGCAGCAGCAGGCCGCTGAGCACCGCTCCCGCCACGTAGATCACCGCGGCCCAGGTGAACGCCGTCGTGTAACTCTCGATCGACGCCTCGGCCGCCAGCTGCGGCGTCGGGGCCTTGCCCTCGAGGTAGGCCGCGGCCGCGTTGCCGGCCAGCGTCGACAGCAGTGCCGTGCCGATCGAACCGCCGACCTGCTGCATCGTGTTGACCGCCGCGGACGCGACACCCGCGTCGTGCGCTTCGACGCCGAAGGTCGCGACGCTCATCGCCGGCGCCATCGCGAGCCCGATGCCGAAGCCCATCACCAGGAGCGGGCCGAGGACACCGGAGGCGTACGTGCTGTCGAGGCCGATGCCGCTCAGCCAGAACAAGCCGGCGGCGGCGATCGCCATGCCGGTCGGCACCAGCGGCCGCGGGCCGACCCGCGGCAGCAGCACGGCCGTCGCCGTCGTGGCCGCCAGCATCAGCGTCGCCACCATCGGCAGGAACCCGAAGCCGCTCTGGATCGGCGTGAACCGCAGGTTCTGCTGCACGTAGAACGTCAGGAACAGGAAGATCGCGAACATCCCGATGGCGAGCAGGAACATCGCCAGGTACGAGCCGCCGCGGTCCCGGTCGAGCAGCACGCGCAGCGGCAGCAGCGGGTGCTCGACGCGCTGCTGCAGCCACACGAACACGCCCAGCAGCACCACACCGCCGGCCAGGAAGCCCCACACCGACACCGACGACCAGGAGTCCGACTCGGCGTTGGCGAAGCCGTAGACCAGCGCGAACAGGCCGGCCGACGCCGTCACCGTGCCCGGCAGGTCGAGCTTCGGCCGCGGGCCGGCGTCCTTCTGGTTGCGCAGCAGGACCGAGCTGCCGACGAACGCGACCACCGCGAAGATGATGTTGACGAACATGCACCAGCGCCAGTCGAGGTACTCGGTGAGCACCCCGCCGAGCAGCAGCCCGACCGCCGCGCCGCCACCGCCGATGGCGCCGAACACGCCGAACGCGCGCCCGCGTTCCTTCGGGTCGGTGAACGTCGTGGTCAGCAGCGAAAGCGTGGCGGGCGCCAGCAGCGCGCCGAACACGCCCTGCGCCGCGCGGGCGATGAGCAGCATCTCGATGTTGGTCGCGAAGCCGCCGAGCGCGGACACCGCGGCGAAGCCGGCCAGGCCGACCAGGAGGGTGTTCTTGCGGCCGAAGAGGTCCGCGAGCCGCCCGCCGAGCAGCAGGAGGCTGCCGAACGCGAGTGCGTAGGCCGTCACGACCCACTGCCGGGCGTCGTTGGAGAAGCCCAGGTCGAGCTGGGCGGACGGCAGCGCGATGTTCACGACGGTCGCGTCCAGCACGACCATCAGCTGCGCGATGCCGATCATCACCAGGATCAGCCAGCGTCTGGCGTGGTGCGGGTTTTCGGCGTTGGCGACGGCGCGCGTGTCCCCCGACGGCGCGACGACGAGTGTGGACTCGGGCATGGGGTGTCCTCACAGAAGGTGATCACAAGATTATGTGGAGTAGGTATCTCCCCTTACTCGCCCCAAGGTACACAAGAACCGGAGACGGCGCCTCTACTTCACGGGTTAGACTGGACCCCATGGCACGGGACGCTGGTCCCGCCGCACCGGCGCGGCCGCTGCGGCGTGACGCTGAACTCAACCGCCGTCGCATCCTCGCGTCGGCCCGCGAAGTGTTCGGCCGGCGCGGGCTCGAGGCCACGCTGGACGACATCGCCCACCACGCCGGTCTCGGCGTCGGCACGGTCTACCGCCGCTTCCCCAGCAAGGAACACCTGGTCGAGGCGATGTTCGCGGAGCGGATGGAGGAGATCGGCGACCTCGCCGCGGAGGCGCTGAAGGCCGAGGACGCGTGGCAGGCGTTCGTCGACTTCACGTGGAAAGCGGCCGAACTGCACTCGGGCGACCGCGGCCTGCGCGAGATCATGCTGTCCAACAAGTTCGGCCACGAGCACGTCGCCGAAGAAAAAGCCCGCATGGTGCCGTTGATCACAAAGCTCGTCGAGCGGGCGAAGGCGGCGGGCGGGCTGCGGGCCGACTTCGCCCCGACGGACCTCCCGCTCGTGCACATGATGATCGGCTCGGTGGTGGAGTACACCTGCACGGTGGAGCCGGACCTGTGGCGCCGCTGCCTGGCGATGCTGCTGGACGGCCTGCGCGCCGAACCGGGCCGGGCGTCGGTCCTGCCGCATCCCCCGCTCGACGAGCAGGAGATCGACGAAGCGATGTCCTGCTGGCGCCCCTGACCGCCGGGCGCACGGCAGTGCGCCGGTGATCGCCTCGGATCACCGGCGGCCGACGAGAAAGCCGTTATTCGGCCGGGATGACCGCCCAGAGGATCAGGTAGGCCACGAACTGCGGCCCGGGCAGCAGGCAGGACAGCACGGCCAGCAGCCGCACGGTGCCGGGCTTCATGCCGTACCGCTGGGCCAGGCCCGCGCAGACGCCGCCGATCATGCGGCCGTGGCGCGGGCGGGACAGTGACCTGCCGGTGACCGGTGCGCTCATCGTCGTTTCCCTTTCCTCGAAGTTCCGATATCTCCACTTCACCACCGGAGTACCCGCTTCCGCATCGCTCGCGGGATGGATCGCTCCCTTAGGGGACGACAAATCCGAAAAAGCTTCAACAATCCCGCGGCCGTGCCCCGGAAAGCGCCTGAACTGCCCGTTCGCCGCGAAAAGTGGGGAAGATAGTGAGAGATGTCCCCGTCAGGGCTGGTTTTTCCGCGTGATGTGGTGATACTTGCACCCCGTGTACCCGCGTCCGAAACGCTTGGCCGTCGCGCTGCTCTGCGCCCTCCTCGCCGGCGGCTGCGCCACGACCCGGGCCGAGCCCACGCCGGATCCCGGGCCCACTCCGCTGACCGCGGCCGGCGCGCTCGGCGACTTCGGCACCGTCGACTACTGCAGCCTGCTGAACGTGCCGGCGGTGGCGCCCGGCGCGGTCGCCGTCCCGACGTTCGAAAGCTGCCACGCCGAAGCCGGCCCCCGCACGATCCTCGTCGGGCCGCTGGCGTTCGACTCCGACCCGAACCTCAAGCCCTACGACTACCCCGGCCAGGTGCCCGACGGTGTCGCGATCCAGCAGTCGATGTTCAACGACCGCAGCGCGTGCACCCGCGCCATCACCTTCGCCGACGGCAACCGGCTCGACCTGTCGGTCACCGACGGCACCGACGACCAGGCCGCCCGCTGCGGTGTCGCGGACGCCGCCGTCGGCTCGGCGCTGGCCGCGATCACCACGCACCGGGTCGGGCACCTGACCTTCCCCGACCGGTCGTGGGGCCGGGTGGCGCCCTGCGTCCTGCTCGACGACCACGCCCTCGACGGCGCCGCCGGCCCCGCCAGCCGGCCGGCGACCGGCCTGTCCGGGCACAGCTGCATCCGCGGCAAGGTGAGCCTGAAACTGACGGTGGAGACGGGGGAGACGGTGGAGACCCCGCCCGAAACCCTCAGCGGCCGCGAGGCACGGGTCCGGGTGACCGGCGCGTTCTGCCTGGTCGACACGACGCAGCCGGCCCCGGGCCTGCCGGGGCGCCGCGAACTGGCCGAAATCAGCGTCGTCGAGACCGCCGGCACCGCGGGTGACGCCACGTGCGCCCAGGCCCGCACCGCGGCGAACGCGATCTTCCCCCGCCTCCCGGCGCCGTGAAACCCGGGAAAGCCGGGAAAGCCACCTCGGGGAGCTCAGAGCTCCTCGAGGTGGCCTTCCCGAACCCGGTCAGTCCTCGTAGGTGAGGTTCTTGCCGTTCGAAGGGTCGAACAGCTTGATCTTGTCCGCGTCGTACCAGAACTGCAGGTCCGCGTTATCCTTCGCGGCCGACTCCGCGGAGAGGCGGGCCACGATCTGGGACTCCGCGCCCGGGACGTCCGACGATCCGCTGTCCGCGGCCAGCTCGGCCAGCTCTTCGGACGTCGCCGTCTCGCCTTCCAGCGTGAAGTGGGCGAACTTCTCCGAACCCATCGACTCGAGCACGTCGATGTGCGCGGTGAACGTGGCGCCGGGGGTCTGGACCAGCGCCGCGTCCTCGAAGTGCTCCGGCCGGATGCCGACGATGACGTCGCGGGGCGCGTTCGCCCGCTCCACCAGCTGCCGGACGCGGTCGGTGAGCGGCGTCGTGCCCAGTGCACTGCGCAGCTCGTTGTTCTCCATCGTCGCCGGGACGAAGTTCATCGACGGCGAGCCGATGAACCCGGCCACGAACAGGTTCGCCGGGTTGTCGTAGAGGAACTGCGGCGAGCCGATCTGCTGCACGTACCCGGCCCGCAGCACCACGACCCGGTCGCCCAGCGTCATGGCTTCGGTCTGGTCGTGCGTCACGTACAGCGTCGTCGTCCCGAGCTGCTTCTGGATCTTCGACACCGACGTGCGCATCTGGCCGCGCAGCTTGGCGTCCAGGTTGGACAGCGGCTCGTCCATCAGGAACGCCTTCGGGCTGCGGACGATCGCCCGGCCCATCGCGACGCGCTGGCGCTGGCCACCGGAGAGGTTGGCCGGCTTGCGGTCCAGGTGCGCGGTCAGGTCGAGGATCTTCGCCGCCTCTTCGACCTTCGCCCGCACCGTCTTGTCGTCGACCTTGGCCAGCCGCAGCGGGAAGGCCATGTTCTCCCGGACGCTCATGTGCGGGTAGAGCGCGTAGGACTGGAACACCATGGCGATGTCCCGGTCCTTCGGGGCCTTCTCGTTGACGCGCTGCCCGTCGATCCGCAGCTCGCCGGCGGAGATGTCCTCCAGCCCGGCCACCATGTTCAGCGTCGTCGACTTCCCGCAGCCGGACGGGCCGACCAGGATGATGAACTCGCCGTCGGCGATGGTGATGTCCACTTCGGACACGGCGAGGGCGCCGTCGGGGTACTTCTTCGACACCTTGTCGAGCACGATCTCTGCCATAGCGCTACCCCTTCACCGCACCGGAGGTCAGCCCCGCCACGATGCGACGCTGGAAGAACAACACGAACACAATGATCGGGATGGTGATCACGACCGCGGCCGCGCACACCTGCCCGGTCGGGTCCTCGAACTGCGAGGACCCGGTGAAGAACGACAGCGCCGCCGGCACCGTGCGCGACGCCGTGGTCGACGTCAGCGAGATGGCGAACAGGAAGTCGTTCCAGCAGAAGATGAACACCAGGATCGCCGTGGTGAACACGCCGGGCGCGGCCAGCGGCGCGATCACCCGGCGGAACGCCTGGGCCGGCGTCGCGCCGTCCATCTTCGCCGCCTTCTCCAGCTCCCACGGGATTTCGCGGAAGAACGCCGACAGCGTGTAGATCGACAGCGGCAGTGCGAACGTGATGTAGGGCAGAATCAGCCCCGGCCACGTGTCGAACAGCCCGATGTTCCGCTCGATGTTGAACAGCGGCGTCACCAGTGACACCTGCGGGAACATCGCGATCAGCAGCGACAGCCCGACGAGGGCCTGCTTGCCGGGGAAGTCCAGCCGGGCGACCGCGTACGCGGCCATCGTGCCCAGCACCACCGCGATCACGGTCGAGATGATCGCGATGCCGATGGAGTTGACCAGCGCCAGCAGGAACTCCGACGTCTGGAAGATGTCCGCGTAGTTCTGCCAGGTCCACGACTGCGGGACGAACGACCCGTCGGTGATCGTGTCCTTGGTCTTGAACGACAGCGAAACCACCCAGAGCACCGGCACCAGCGCGAACACCAGCACGAGGATGTCGACGAGGCCCCACCTGACCTTGCGGCCCGTCGTGACGGTTCCCATCGTCATCAGCGCTTACCCCCGTTGTCCGAACCCGGTGCGGCCGTGCCGAACACCTTGATGAAGATGAACGCGATGATCGCCACCGTGATGAAGATCAGCACCGCCATCGTCGACCCGATGCCGAGGTTGAGGCCCTTGACCAGGTTGTCGTAGGTCTGCATGGACACCGACCCGGTGTCCTGCGCGCCGTTGGTGAGCACGTAGATGTTGTCGAAGATGCGGAACGCGTCGAGCGTGCGGAACAGCAGCGCGACCAGGATCGCCGGCTTCATCACCGGCAGCATCACCTTGGTGAACCGCTGCCACGCGCTTGCGCCGTCCATCGCGGCGGCCTTGAGCAGGTCGTCCGGCACCAGCGCCAGACCGGCCATCAGCAGCAGCGCCATGAACGGCGTGGTCTTCCACACCTCGGCGCCGATGATGATGAACAGCGAGGGCCACTGCTCGGTCAGCGGGGCCGCGTCCGAGGCGAGCATGTTCGCCAGGTAACCGGTCTTCGGCGTCCACGCGTAGTACCACGAAAACGCCGCGACGACCGTGACGATGCCGTACGGGATCAGCGCGACGGTGCGGACCAGGCCGCGGCCGACGAGCGTCCGGTGCATGATCAGCGCCAGCGCCATGCCGAGCACGAACTCGATCGCCACCGACACGACGGTCAGGAGCATCGTGGTGCCGAACGCCGTCCACCAGTACGAACTGGACAGCACGGCCGCGTAGTTGTCGAAGCCGACGAACTGCTGCTGCGACGGGAACCGCAGGTCGTACCGCTGCAGCGACAGCCAGATCGAGTAGAGGATCGGGTAGCCGGTGACCGCGATCATCACGATGAACGCGGGTGCGCACAGCCACAGCCCGAGCCGCCGCTCGGCCTTCTTCCCTTCGGAGAGGGCGGGTTTGCCCGGCTTGCGGGTCGTCGCCTCCTCGGCGACGGTGGCCCCGGCCGGGGTCGAGTCCTGGACGGTCACGGGATCACTCCCTTCGACTGGAGCGCGTCACCGAGCTGCTCGCGCAGCTTGGCCGCGGTGGCCTGCGGGTCGATGTCCGACGGCGGCGAAAGGATCTTCGACATGACCGTCGAGGCGTTCTGGTACGCCGGGGTCAGCGGGCGCACCGCGGCGGTCTTCAGCGCCGCGAGGATGGCCTCGCGCATCGGGTACTGGATCGCCATGTTCGGGTTGTCGGCCGACGCCGGCTTGCTCGGATCGAGCGGAACGTCGTTGTGGTACACCGATTCGATGCTCGGCGGCACGCCGTCGTTGATCGCCGAGATCTTCTGGCTTTCCGGGCTGCGCAGGCACAGCGCCGCCTCGAAGGCCTCCGGCTTGTGCTGCGAATAGGTGCTGACGGCCAGGTCGAACCCGCCGATCGTGGTCCGGGCGGGCACACCGGGCGCGGCCGCCGGGTAGACCGCCCACTTGAAGTGCGGCAGGTCCGCCTTCTTGTCCTTGGCGTAGGCGGCGTAGACGTAGGGCCAGTTGAGCTCGAACGCCGCCTGGCCGCGCTGGAACGCCTGCCGGATGTCGTCTTCCTTCATGTTGCTCAGCGACGGGTCGGTGAGCCCGGAGGTCGAGACCTTCTTGAGCAGCTCCAGCGCCTTCACGGCCCCGTCGTCCATCACCACGGACTTGCCGTCGTCGGACAGGATGTGCCCGCCCATCGACGCGACCAGCGTGTTGTAGAAGACCACCAGGCCTTCGTACTGCGCGCCGGTGAACACGATCTGGTAGGGCTTGCCCTGGGACTTGAGCTCCTGGGACTTCTGCATCATCTCGTCCCACGTCGCCGGCGGTTTCGGCGTGACGCGGTCGTCGTACCAGAGCAGCTGCACGTTGGTGTTCTTCGTGGCCGCGTACAGCTTCCCGTTGTGGGTCGCCGTGTCCAGCGGTCCCTGCAGCACGCCCTGCGACGCCTCGGTCTTGTTCTGCCCGGTCCACTCCTCGGCCCAGCCGGCTTCGGCGAACTCCGAAACCCACGTCACGTCGAGGCCCAGGATGTCCATGGCGGTGTCACCCGCCGCCAGCCGGCGCGCCATCTGCAGCCGCTGGTCGTCCGCCCCGCGGGGCAGCTTGTTGTAGATGATCTCGTACTTGCCCGCCGCTTTCTGGTTGCAGCCGTCGACAACCTTCTGGAAGTTGTCCTCGGGCGACATGTAGACGTTGATCTTGAGCCCGGAACTCGTCGCGCAACCGGCGAGCACGCCGGTCACCAATGCCCCTGCCCCCAGCAGGACGGCGGTGCGGCCGGGCGACCGTCCTCGTTTGCCCGCGCCGATCCTCTTCCCCATAAGGCCTCCTCACCCGCGTGCACGCCGGTTACCGCGGGACCCGGTGGGCACCGCGACGCGATGAGGCGAACCGCGCCAGCACCCCGACGTGCTAGTGCTCGGGCGGCCGCGCTTGGTTGGGCGAGGCCGCCCGACTGGTGTCGGCCAACTTATGCCGGGCGATCACACCCCGCAAGCAGTATCGGTAACGATTCAGCCCACCGCGCGTCGAATCGTGATTTTTCCCTGGTAGGAGCGGGGTTTCTACGGGCCCGCCGTCGGCGGCTTGAGGGCCAGCTTGGCCAGCAGTTCCCGGCCCTGTTCGGCCGAGCGCGGCTGGCACAGGACGTCGTAGCGGCCGGCGACGAGCTGGCTCGCCGAGGAGAAGTCCCGGTGGCGGCCCCGCGACATGCTGTACCCGATCGCGGCGAACATCAGCCCGGACAGCACCCCGAGCACGACCCCGGTCAGCACCTGCAACGCGAAGCCCTGGTTGACGAACAACCCCAGCAGCAGCCCCGCGAACAGGCCGAACCACGCGCCGGACACCGCGCCGGTGCCGAGCACGCGGCCCCAGGTGAGCCGCCCGATCACGCGCTCGACGAGCATCAGGTCGACGCCGACGATCGTGACGTCGCCGACGGCGAACTCGTTTTCGGCGAGGAAGTCGACCGCCTGCTGCGCCTCGCCGTAGGTCGCGTACGACCCGATCGGCCAGCCGGTCGGCGGGGTCGGCAGCCGCGGCAGGCCACCGGGCGCCCGCCCCCCGCCAAAGGGACTACTCACATCATCACCTGCGCACTCGTGGGTCCGGGCGTCCATCTTGTCAAGAACGCCCGGACCGTGCGAGCCGCTTAGCCCGAAAGGCCGGGCGGTCGATTGTCGACAGAGCGACAAACGGCTCAGGACCGGGACTTGTACTCCCGCAGCAGGCCGCGGCTGATGATCGTCTTCTGGATCTCGCTGGTGCCCTCGCCGATCAGCAGGAACGGCGCCTCGCGCATCAGCCGCTCGATCTCGTACTCCTTCGAGTACCCGTAACCGCCGTGGATGCGGAACGCGTCCTGCGTGACCTCGGCGCAATATTCGGAAGCGATCAGCTTCGCCATCCCGGCTTCGACGTCGTTGCGCGCGCCGGAGTCCTTGAGCCGGGCGGCGTTCACCATCATCAGGTGCGCCGCCTCGACCTTGGTCGCCATCTCGGCCAGCTTGAACGCCACGGCCTGGTGCTCGGCGATCGCCTTGCCGAACGTCTTGCGCTGCTGGGCGTACTCCACCGCCAGCTCGAACGCGCGGATCGCGATGCCGCAGGCGCGGGCGGCGACGTTCACGCGGCCGACCTCGACACCGTCCATCATGTACGCGAAGCCCTTGCCGGGCGCTTCGCCGAGGACCATGTCCGCGCCGATCTCGTAGCCGTCGAAGACCGCTTCGGTCGTGTCGACGCCCTTGTAGCCCATCTTGTCGATCTTGCCGGGGATGGTGAGGCCCGGCGCGACCTCACCGAAGCCCTCCGGCTTCTCGACCAGGAACGTGGTCAGGTTCTGGTGGGGCTTCTCCGCGCCTTCGTCGGTCTTGACCAGCAGCGCGATCAGGTTGGACGACCCGCCGTTCGTCAGCCACATCTTCGAGCCGTCGATGACGTAGTGAGCACCGTCGTCGGCACGCCTCGCCTTCGTCTTGATCGCGGCGACGTCCGACCCGAGGTCGGGCTCGGACATCGAAAACGAGCCGCGCACCTCGCCGGTGGCCATCCGCGGCAGGAAGTGCTGCTTCTGCGCCTCGGTGCCGTGGCGGGTGATCATGTGCGCCACGATGAAGTGGGTGTTGATCACGCCGGAGACGCTCATCCAGCCCCGCGCGATCTCCTCGACGACCAGCGCGTAGGTCAGCAGCGATTCGCCGAGCCCGCCGTACTCCTCCGGGATGGTGATCCCGAACAGGCCCATTTCCTTCATCCCCGCGACGATGTCGGCGGGGTAGGTGTCGGCGTGCTCGAGCTCCTGCGCGTGCGGGATGACCTCCTTGTCCACGAACTGGCGGACGGTCGCGAGGATCTCCGACTGCACGTCGGTCAGGCCGGCGGTCTGGGCGAGACGGGCCATCACGGCTCCCTTTCCGGAGTACGACGCCGCTCCCGGCGCTGGGTTACCGGTGAGTATGACCCGAAAGCCGCAACGCTGCTATGAGGGCGCTCACGCTCGGCCGCTCCGGCCCCGTAAAGTGCGACGGGAGGGGAGAGATCATGACTTATCCGCAGGACCCGAACAACCCGTACGGCCAGCAGCCGCCGTCGGGCGGCTACCAGCAGCCCGGCTACCAGCAGCCCGGTTACGGCCAGCCGGGTTACGGCCAGCAGTACCCGACCGGCGGGTATCCGCAGTACCCCGGCTACCCCGGCATGCCGGGCCCGCCGCGCGAAGGTTCGGGCCTCGCGGTCGGCGCGCTCGTCTGCTCGATCCTCGGCTTCGTCCTGTGCTTCCTGATCGGCATCGCGGGCATCATCATGGGCCACATCGCCCACGGCAAGGCCAAGCGCGGCGAAGCGGAAGGCCAGGGCGTCGCGCTCGCGGCGATCATCGTGGGGTACGGCGGGATCGCGCTCAACATCGCGTTCTTCGCGCTCGGGATCGCCCTCGGCTACCTCGGCTACGCGTGACCCGGGCGCCGGGGCGCCCCCCGTTTTCCACGCTACCGGCGACCACCGACAATTCCGTCGCGCCGGCGGCAGCCACGTCGGCCTCCCATCCGCACCGAGGGGACCCGTCATGACCGACCCGTCCGGGGACAAGGACCGCCCGGCCGCCGACCCGACCGCGGCGTACGAAACGCCGGCGGCCGGCCCCGCGCCGTACGAGCCGGAGAACTACGACCCGCCCTCGGCCGACGCCACGCTCGCCTCGGCACCGCCGTCGGACACCCCGGCCGCCGAACCGCCCGTCCCCGAAGCCGCGGCCACCGAAGTCCCGGACACCGAGGTCCAGGCCACCGAAGTCCCAGCCGCCGAAGTCCCGGCCGGCGGGGACGCGACCGTCGCCGCCGAGCAGCCGGGTCAGCTGCCGCCCGGGGCGTACGAAACGCCGGCGGCCTACATCCCCGGCACGCCGTACGCACCGCCGCCGCCCGGACAGCCGATCCCGCAGGCCTACCAGCAGCAGCCGTACCCGCCCGCCTACGGTCAGCCCTACGCGTCACCGGCGCCGTACGGGCAGCCGTACGGGCAGGCCTACGCGACGCCGCCGCGCAGCCAGGACAACGCACTGGCGATCGGCGCCCTCGTGTGCTCGATCCTGGGCTTCTGCTCCGGGATCACCGCGCTGGCCGGGATCGTCATGGGCCACATCGCGCTGAGCAAGACCAACCGCGGCGAAGGGGGCGGCCGCGGGCTGGCCACGGCCGCCGTGATCGTCGGCTACGTCGTGGTCGCGCTGTGGGTCGGGTTCTTCACCACCCTGATCATCCTGGGCACGAACGGCTACCTGGGCAGCTAGTCCGCCGACGGCAGCACCGCGTCGCCGGGGCTGCGCGGCGACGGCGTCGCGTGGCCGTTCACCTCCGGCTTCGCCTCGACCGACTCCGGCTGTGACTCCGACTGCAACTCCGGCTGCGGTTCGGGTGCGGCCGTCGGAGCCGGAGCGGCCGGCTTCGGTGTCTGCGCGTCGAGGAACCGCAGCAGCTCCACCGGGAACGGCAGCACGAGCGTCGAGTTCTTCTCCGACGACACCTGCACGACGGTCTCGAGCAGCCGCAGCTGCAACGCCGCCGGGGTGTCGGCCATCTGCGCGGCCGCCTGCGAGAGCTTGTACGACGCCTGCAGCTCACCGTCGGCGGAGATGACGCGCGCGCGCCGTTCCCGCTCCGCCTCGGCTTGGCGCGACATCGAGCGCTTCATCGCCTCCGGCAAGGCGACGTCCTTGATCTCGACGCGGTCGATGTGGATGCCCCAGTCCAGCGCCGGGCTGTCGATCATCAGCTCCAGGCCCTCGTTGAGGCGCTCGCGGTTGGAGAGCAGGTCGTCGAGGTCGCTCTTGCCGATGATCGAACGCAGCGACGTCTGCGCGACCTGGCCGACCGCCGACCGGTAGTCCTGCACGTTGACCGCCGCGACGACCGGGTCGATGACCTTGAAGTAGACGACGGCGTCGACGCGGACCGTGACGTTGTCGCGGGTGATGCCGTCCTGGGCGGGCACGGGCAGCGTCACGATCTGCATGTTGACCTTCTGCAGCCGGTCCGCGAACGGCATCAGCAGGGCCAGCCCGGGCTCCTGGACCCGCGACCGCACCCGCCCGAACCGGTAGACCAGTCCGCGTTCGTACTGCTTGACGACGCGCACGCTCGACGCGAGCCAGGCTCCACCCGCGATGACGACGGCGCTGAGGATCTCCACCAGCATGGCTGCCTCCGGGGGTCTTGGGTTACCCCTCGAAAACCCAGCGTACGCCCGCGACGACCATGACGAAACGCGCTGGACCCGGCGGCCAGACTGGGGTGGTGACCGATTTCCGCGTCCCGCCGCTGTTCGCTTCCCGCGCGCCGAAGGTGCTCGGGCCCGAGGCCGTTGCGTGGCTCGCCGCCCTGCCGGAACTCGCCGCGGAGTACGCCCGGAAGTGGGGCCTGAGTTTCGAGGGCGCGGCGATGCACGGCTACGTCGGCGTGGTGCAGCCCGCGCGGCTGCCCGACGGCACGCCGGTGGTGCTGAAGCTGGGCTGGCGGGACGCCGAATCCGCCGACGAACCACTCGCACTGTCCACATGGGCCGGTCGGGCTGCGGTGCTGCTGCTGGCTTCCGCGCCGGACGACGGCGTCCTGCTGCTCGAACGGCTCGACCCCGGGCGCACCCTCGACGACCTCCCGCTGCGCTCGGCGGTCCCGCTCATCGGCGGCCTGGCCCGACGCTTGGCCGTCCCGGCACCGGCGGCGCTGCGCCGGCACCTGCGGGCCGAGGCCGCGCGGCTGGCCGAGGAACTCCCCCGCCGCTGGGCCGAGCTCGGCGAGCCGTTCGACGAGCGGCTCGTCACCGACGCCGTCGCGATCTGCCGCGAACTCGGGCCGTCGGCGGGTGAACTGCTGGTGAACGAGGACCTGCACTTCCAGAACGTCCTCGCGGGCACCCGCGAGCCGTGGCTCGTCATCGACCCCAAGCCGCTGGCCGGCGACCTCGAGTGGGGTGTCATCCCGCTGCTCTGGAACCGCTTCACCGAGTCCACACTGGACGAACGGTTCGCGCTGATCGTCGCGTCGCAGGAGCTGGACGCGGCGAAGGCCCGCGCCTGGACGCTCGTGCGGGCGGTGCAGAACTGGATCTGGATGCTCGAGGAGTACGAAGCGACCGGTGACGACAGCGACGACCCGGCCTTTCTCACAGTGCCGGAAATCGCTGTCTGGGCAGCCAGCCGATAGTGTCAGCGGCATGGCCGGGGTCAACAGGGTTTTCGCAGCTCAGCTGTCCGGGTTGCCGGTTTTCGGCCCCGACGGCGAGTCGATCGGCCGGGTTCGCGACCTGGTCGCCGGGCTGCGGCTGGACGCGCAGCCACCGCGGATCCTCGGGCTGGTCGTCGAACTGAGTACCCGGCGGCGCGTCTTCGTCCCGATGCTGCGGGTCACCTCGATCGAGCCGACCGCCGTCACACTCGCCACCGGCTCGGTCAACATGCGCCAGTTCAACCAGCGGCCCAACGAGGTCCTGGTGCTCGGCCAGCTGCTCGACGCGCACGCCACGCTGGCCGGCTCGGGCACCCGGATCACCGTCGTCGACGCCGGCATGGAGCCGACCCGCACCCGCGACTGGTTCCTGGCCAAGCTCGCCATCCGCGAGCGGCGGCTCGGGCTGGGCCGCCGCCGTTCGACGATGCAGGTGCTGCCGTGGTCGGAGGTGGCCGGGCTGGGCCTGGCCGACCTCGCGCGCCAGCCCCAGGGCGCCGGGCAGCTGCTGATGCTGTTCGACACGATGCGCCCGGCCGACATCGCCGCGACCGTGCGCGACCTGCCGCTCAAGCGGCGGCACGAAATCGCCGACGCCATGGACGACGAGCGCCTCGCCGACGTCATCGAGGAACTGCCGGACGACGACCAGAAGGAACTGCTGGCCTACCTGGCCGAGGAGCGCGCCGCCGACGTCCTGGAGGCGATGAACCCCGACGACGCGGCCGACCTGCTGGCCGAGCTCGCCCCGGCCGAGCAGAGCCGGCTGCTGGAGCTGATGGAGCCGGAGGAGTCCGCACCGGTCAGGCGGCTGCTGGAGTACTCGTCGGACACCGCGGGCGGCCTGATGACCCCGGAGCCGGTGGTGCTGACCCCGGACACGACGATCGCCGAGGCGCTGGCCCACATCCGCAACGCCGAGCTGCCGCCGGCGCTGGCCAGCATGGTGTTCGTCTGCCGGCCGCCGACCGCGACGCCGACCGGGCGCTACGTCGGCGTCGTCCACTTCCAGCGTCTCCTGCGCGAGCCGCCGGCGGAACTGGTGGCCAGCGCCGTGGACACCGGGCTGCCGCCGCTGAAACCGGGGGCCCCGCTGGCCGAGGTCACGCGGTACTTCGCGGCCTACAACCTGACCTGCGGGCCGGTCGTCGACACCGAGGACCACCTGATCGGCGCGGTGACCGTCGACGACGTCCTCGACCACCTGCTGCCCGAGGACTGGCGCGAGACCGGTCTGCACGACACCTTGGAGGAAGACCGTGCCTGAGCTGACTTCGGGACGGCGGCTCGACCAGCCCCGCGGCCAGAACCGGTTCAGGCTGAACATCGACCCGGACACGTTCGGCAGGCTGTCCGAGCGGCTGGCCCGGTTCCTCGGCACCGGGAAGTACCTGTTCTGGCAGACCCTGATCGTCATCGTGTGGATCGTGCTGAACATCACGGCGGTCTCGCTGCAGTGGGACCCGTACCCGTTCATCCTGCTCAACCTGGCGTTTTCGACGCAGGCGGCGTACGCGGCGCCGCTGATCCTGCTGGCGCAGAACCGGCAGGACGACCGCGACCGCGTCTCCCTGGAGGAGGACCGGAACCGGGCGGCCCAGACGAAGGCCGACACGGAGTACCTGGCCAGGGAGCTGGCGGCGCTGCGGCTGGCGATCGGCGAGGTGGCCACGCGCGACTACCTCCGCAGCGAGCTCGACCGGCTGCGCGAGGACCTGGAGGTCAAGCCCAGGAAATCCCGGACCCCTACCAGTACGTAACATGGACGGGGTGACCAGCACCCAGCAGCTCCCCAGCGTCGACGACGTCCGCAGCGCGCTGAAGAGCGTGCAAGACCCGGAGATCCGGAAACCCATCACGGACCTGGGGATGGTTAAGGACGTGGCCGTCGGCGCCGACGGCGTCGTGACGGTCGGCATCTACCTGACGGTGGCGGGCTGCCCGCTGAAGGCGACGCTGACCAACGACACGCAGGCGGCCGTCTCGAAGCTCCCCGGCGTGACCGACGTGCGGGTCGAGCTGGACGTGATGAGCGACGAGCAGCGGTCGGAGCTGCGGAAGTCCCTGCGCGGCGACGCGGCGGAGCCGGTGATCCCGTTCGCGCAGCCGGGTTCGATGACCCGGGTGTACTGCGTGGCGTCGGGCAAGGGCGGCGTGGGCAAGTCGTCGGTGACGGTGAACCTGGCGGCGGCGATGGCCGCGCGCGGGCTGTCGGTGGGCGTGGTCGACGCGGACATCTACGGCCACTCGATCCCCCGCATGCTGGGCGCGCGCGAGAAGCCGACCAAGGTCGACACGATGATCATGCCGCCGCAGGCCCACGGCGTGAAGGTGATCTCGATCGGCATGTTCACCCCGGGCAACACCCCGGTGGTCTGGCGCGGCCCGATGCTGCACCGGGCGCTGCAGCAGTTCCTGGCCGACGTGTTCTGGGGCGACCTGGACATCCTGCTGCTGGACCTGCCCCCGGGCACGGGCGACATCGCGATTTCGGTCGCCCAGCTGATCCCCAACGCGGAGATCCTGGTGGTGACCACCCCCCAGCAGGCGGCGGCCGAGGTGGCGGAGCGGGCCGGGGCGATCGCCCTGCAGACGCGCCAGCGCGTGGCGGGGGTCATCGAGAACATGTCCTGGCTGGAGACGCCGTCCGGAGAGCGCATGGAGCTGTTCGGTTCCGGCGGCGGCCGGACGGTGGCCGATTCGCTGACGAAGTCGATCGGGTCGGAGGTCCCGCTGCTGGGCCAGGTCCCGATGGACCCCCGGATGGTGTCCCAGGGCGACGCGGGAACACCGCTGGTCCTGACCGATCCGGAGGCCCCGGCCTCGGTGGTGCTGAAGGAAGCGGCGAAGAAGCTGACGGTCCGGGCGCGCGGGCTGGCGGGGATGATGCTGAACGTGACCCCGGCGGGCCGCTGACCGGTCTTGGACTGTCCGCACTGGATGCAGTAGCCCACGAACATCCCGGCCGACGTGATCTTGAGGCAGGCCCGCCGGGCGGCGGGCGGCGTGGGCTGGTAGGTCCCGGCGGGTTGCTGGTTGCGGTCCCGGCTGATCGTCAAACCGGGCGGCCCAGCTCGGCAGGGCCGAGGCGAAGCGAGACTCCGGGCGGGCCCGGTCGGCGATCTGGCTCGGGTCTTCCAGACTCAAGAACCGCGCCGGCACCTCCGCCGACACTGCCTCTGCCCGGCCGCCTCGGCGCGCCAGCGTTCCGTCGTCCGGTAATTGACCCCACCCGCCGGCCGACGGCCAGAACAGCCGCCGTTTTTTGCGGGCCACCAGCCACCAAGACCCCCGGAAACTCCCCCACCCTCTCCGGGGGGCGTCCCCAGGTCCATTCTATCGAGACCCCCCGACGAAAAGGCCGAAACGGCCGCCGGCCGCCCCGCTTGTCCACATCACGGCCGCCCTGTGGACGGCCGTCCCTCGCGTCGGTAGCCGTAGTGGATCAAGCCCGGGTGGAGCTTCCCCACCTGGTCGTACAGCGCGCGAGCCGGTGCGTCTTCCAGCGTGTTCCAGTACAACCCCGGGTACCCCTGCTCCTCGGCGTCCCGCGCGACCCACTCGATCATCGCCCGCGCGACACCCCGCCGGCGGGCCCCGGCATCCACGAACAAGTCCGCCAGGTAGCACTTCCCCGCGTACCAGACACTCGCGTGGAACACGTAGTGCGCGAACCCCACCAGCTCAGCGTCCAGCCGGGCGCCGATCCCGCGGATCCGCTCGTCGTCGAACAGGCGCCGCCAGGTTCGTTCGTAGGCGTCGTCGCTGCGGGAGACGTCGAAGTGCGAATCCTTGCCGCGGGCCAGCACTTCCCAGCGGGCGCGGTCGGACTCGGTGAGGAAACCGATGTCGGCTATGTCGCGTCCGGGTCGATCGGCGGGCGCTCGCCCGGCTTGAGCGGCTCAGGCGCCGGCGCCGGCTGGGTCTGGCCGCCCGAGTAGCCGTTCGCCGGCGTGCTGCTGCCGTTCGTGATGCCCTTGAGGCCGAGCGGGTCGGCGTCACCGTCGAACAGGTGCTGCGTCACGACCCGCTTCGGGTCGAAGTTCCGCAGTCCGCGCAGGTCCTCCAGCGGCTTGCGCAGCTGGTCGAACTCCGGGCCCATCTCCTCGCGAAGCTGCTCCTTCGCGCCGGTCGCGAACTCGCGGACCTTGCGCACGCTCTTCGCCAGCCAGGACGCCGCCTCCGGCAGCCGTTCCGGGCCGAGGATGAACAGACCGGCGATGATGAGGACGAGGATTTCGCCCCACCCGACGCTGTCGAACACCAGTCAACCTCCGCAGAAGAACCTACCCGCCCAGGGTACCCGCCACCCGCCGCGCTCCGGCAGGCCGAACGCGGGAACTCAGTCGGAAGCCAGGGTTACGTCCACGACGAAGCTGGCGCCGTCGCGGGCCAGCTGCACCGGGACCACTTCGCCGACGTCGTGCGCGCGGACCGCAACCGTCAGCTCCGCGGAGTCGCGGACGAGCCGGTTGCCGATCTTCGTGATGACGTCGCCTTCCTTGATGCCCGCGTTCGCCGCCGGGCCGCCGGGCGCGACGTTCTTCACCTGGGCGCCCATCGTGGACGACCCGGCCACCGTCGACGACGCGTTGATGCCGATGTCGGCGTGGCGGACCTTGCCGTCCTTGATCAGCGCCTTCGCGATCTTGATCGCGTAGTCGCTCGGGATGGCGAAGCCGATGCCGATGCTGCCGCCGTCCGCGCCCGCCGAGCGGATCGACGAGTTGATCCCGACGAGCGCGCCGGTGGAGTCGACGAGCGCGCCGCCCGAGTTGCCGTGGTTGATGGCGGCGTCGGTCTGGATGGCTTCGTAGGTGACCGGCGGGGCGCCGTTGTCGCCGCCCGCGGTGATCGGCCGGTTCAGCGCGCTGACGATGCCGGCGGTCACCGAGTTCTGCAGCGCCAGCGGCGAGCCGATCGCCATCACGGTGTCGCCGACCTGCAGGTCCGCGGACCTGCCGACCTGCAGCACGGTCGGGTTGGTGACGTTGACCTTCACGACGGCGAGGTCGGTCTTCTGGTCGGCGCCGACCAGTCTGGCCTCGGTGCGGGTGCCGTCGATGAAGACGGCGGTGATCTTGACGCCCGGATCCGCGGCGGCGGAGGCGATGACGTGTTCGTTGGTGAGGATGTAGCCCTGCGGGTCGATCATGACGCCGGAGCCCTGCTCGCCGGATTCGGCACCGGGCTTGAAGACCTCGAGCGAGACGACGGCGGGCGCGACGCGCTTGGCGATTTCGGCGACGGACCCGGCGGGGCGTTCCTTGACGGCCTCGGCTTCGGCGATGGTCGCCGAGCCGGTGAGCTCGGTGCCGGTGTCGGCGACCCACCAGCCGACGAAACCGCCGGCGGCGCCGATGAGCAGCGCGACGACGCCGAGCAGGACGAGCGCCTTCGGCTGCACGCGCCGCCCGAAGAGCACCTCGGGCAGGCTGAGCAGCGCACCGGGCGGCCGTTTGGCGGGCTTTTCCTCGTCTTCGGCGGCCACGGCGGGCCCGGCGAGCACGGCGGCGGCGCCGGGATCACGCCAGGGATCGCGGGTGCCGGTCCACAGGGGCGGCTCGGTTTCGGGCACGTCACCGGTGGCTTCACGCGGCCGTTCGAGCAGGACGCCCTCGGCACCGGGCGGCCGCCGGAAGGCCTCGGCGAGCGACTCGGGCGGCGGCGGGGCGAGGTTGACGCCGTTGGATTTCTGCGGGGAGTAGAGCTTGTCGAACGCCCCGTCGACCCCCTGCGGCCTGCCGAACACGGCGGCCTGCGCCGGATCGACGGCGGGCCGCGCGAGCGGCCGCGGGCCCAGCCGGTCGGCATCACGCGCGCCGGGCTGCTCGGGATTCACGTTCGGCTCGGTCATCATTCCCCGGTGCAGAAGATCAGGTGGCTGGGCGTGACGATACCCAAGCCCAGTGCTCCGAGTCTGCCGGTCCAGGGGTGAAGTGGCTGTTTCTTGGACCGCTCATCCACAGCCCGGCCGTGATGTGGACAAAACGGCGTCCAGGGGCTTTGAGCGGCGGTTTTCGTCGGGGGGTGGCGATAGGCTGGACATGGGCACGCCCCCCTAGGGAGGGCGGGGGCTGCGCTGCGGGGCTGTCGTTTCGTGTGGGCTGCTGGACTTTGCTTGATCTGCCACCCCGAAGCCTGATTGTGACTACGGACGGTGGTACCGCGTCCAAGGCGGGAAAGCGTGCCTTGACCCGGCACCACCGTCCGTGTTCTCGGCTTCGTATCGGGGTGGGCGGGGAGGTCTGGGTGGGGACGCCCGTCGTGCCTCAGCGTGCCGTTCACGCTCTGGAAAGGCACTGGCTTTGCCCAGGGCGGGGCTGCATCGGACCACCTGCGGGCAGCGCTGCCGCGAGGATCAGACCACCGAGCGGCTCCGGACACACCGAAGGCCGCCGCGAACGGGATTCGCAGCGGCCTTCAAACCTTCGCTCAGCGGATGCCCGCGGGGACCGCCACCGGTGTCGTGCGCGCCGGTGTCGAAACCGGTGCCACCGGCTGCTGGGGCACCGCCATCTGGGCCGGCAGGAGGTTCGCCGGCTGGGGCGTGCCGCCGCCCGTCTCAGGGGCTCCGTCGCCGTCCGCCGAGGTTCCCACCAAGGCCAATGCGCTCAGCACCAGGCCCGACACGACCACGCCCGCCCCCTGTGCGGCGCGGCGCTTGAACCGGCCGCCGCCGAGGACGTTCGGGGACTGGCCCAGCGGGGCCGATGAGCCCAACGGCGCCACACCACCCAGCACGCCCGAATCGCGCAGGCCCGCGACCCGTTCGGGGCGCTGGACCGCGACCAGCTGACCGTCCGCCGTGATCGCCAGGTTGTCCGGGGTGCTCGGCAGCTCCGTGTGCTGCGGGATCGACTGGAGGCTCGCCAGGAACCCGGCCGACATCGACGGCGCGCCCGCGCGGCGGATCGCCTCGACCGTCTGGCGCTGCGCCTGGACCTCGGCCGCGCACGCCGGGCAGCGGGTGATGTGCGACGCCGCGCGGTCGCGTGCGCCGTGGGAAAGCTCGCCGTCGACGAACGCCACCACTACGTCCGGCAGCAGGTGCGACTCGGGAAGTGCCCAGCCTCGCGGTGCGGTCATACCGTCACCTTCGCAGACTGCGGTGCGTGAGCGCGACGACGCTCGAGCGACGCGCGCAGCGCCTGGCGCCCGCGGTGGATGCGGCTGCGGACCGTGCCCAGCTTGACGTTCAGCGTCGCGCCGATCTCCTCGTACGACAGGCCTTCGACGTCGCACAGCACCACCGCGGCGCGGAACTCCGGGGGCAGCTCGTCGAGCGCCGCCTGCAGGTCCGGGTCCAGGTGGGTGTCCGAGTAGACCTGCTCGGGGCTGGGGTCGTCGCCCACGATGCGGTCGGTGTCCTCGGGCAGGCCTTCCATCCGCACGCGCGAGCGGCGGCGGGCCATGTCCAGGAACAGGTTGGTGGTGATCCGGTGCAGCCAGCCCTCGAACGTGCCGGGCTTGTAGGACGCCAGCGAGCGGAAGACCCGGATGAAGGTCTCCTGCGTGAGGTCCTCGGCGTCGTGGGTGTTGCCGGTCAGGCGGTAGGCGAGCCGGTAGACCCGGTCGCCGTGTTCACGGACGACCTCGTCCCAGGACGGCGGCGTCCAGGCCACCTCGTCCAGGGTCACCGGCTCGGCCCCGGTGTCAGCAACGGCGTTCTGCATCGCGGGAGCAGGCACCTCCATCAGCGTTTCTCCTGTCTGCTCCACCCAACGCGGGCCCTCGGCACGGTGTTCCCGTGTGTTCGGATTTCAGTCTCTCGGGGTTCCTTATGGTTCTAGTGAGACTGGACTGAGAGCAGCCTGAGAACTTCTTCCCGGGTGCTTACCCGGGAGCCTGCGCGGATTTATCGACAACCAACGCTAACCTCCGTGCGTGAACACGCCCACCCCTGCGGCCGCACCGGCCGATTCCGGGTTCGTCGACGGGTACCTGCCCGACGACGAGGTGCTGTCTTCGGCGCGGGCGCGGGCCGAGGACCTGGGCTGCACCCCGCTCAGCGCGGGTGCGGGCGCGACGCTGCGCTTCCTGGCCGCGACGCTGTGCGCGAAGGCCGTCGTCGAGGTCGGCACGGGCGCGGGCGTGAGCGGGCTGAGCCTGCTGCGCGGCATGGCGCCCGACGGCGTCCTGACCTCGATCGACGTCGAGCCGGAGTACCAGCGGGCGGCCCGCGCGACGTTCCGCGAGGCGGGCTTCGCACCCGGCCGGACGCGCCTGATCATCGGCCGTGCCCTCGACGTGCTGCAGCGGCTCACCCCCGGCGGCTACGACCTGGTGTTCGTCGATTCGGCGCACATCGAGTACCCCGGCTGCTACGAGCTGGGCGTGTCGCTGCTGCGGCGCGGCGGGATCATCGCGTTCCACAACGTGCTGGCGGGCGGCCGGGTGATCGACCCCGCCCACCGTGATCCGGAGACGCTGGCGCTGCGCGAGGTGGCGCGGGCGTTCCGGGAGGACGAACGGCTGGTCCCGGCGCTGCTCCCGGTGGGCGGCGGACTGCTGGTCGGCGCGGCTACCTGACCGGCCTCAGGCCACCTCGGCCAGCTCACGCCGTTCGCCACGGACCCGCGTTCCGACCCCCACCGCCGCCACCGCCAGCAGCAGCCACACCGTCACCGCGGCGATCAGCCACGGCCAGCCCGCGTGCCCGTACACCCACGCCCCGGCGGCCCCGCCGACGCTGCTGCCCAGGTAGTACGTCGCCGTGTACGTGCCGCCCACCTGGCCGCGGGCGCTTTCCGGGGCGTCGGCCGCCGCCCAGCCGTTCGCCACCGCGTGGGCCGCGAAGAACGCGCACGTCAGCACCAAGAACCCGGCGATCACCAGCGGCAGCGAGTCCGGCAGCGTCAGCGCCGCGCCGGCCGCGGTCAGCAGCAGCGCTCCGATCAGTGCCCGGCGGCGGCCCACCCGGGCCACCAGCCGTCCGGCCGCCGCCGAGGACACCGAGCCCGTTGCGTACGCCAGGAACACCAGCGACGCGATCGCCGGCGACAGGCCCAGCGGCTCGCCGGTCAGGCGGAACCCCGCAGCGTTGTAGAGGGCGACGAACGAGCCCATCGCCAGCAGCGCCACCGCGTACTGCGCCAGCAGCACCGGCTTGCTCAGCGCCGTCACCAACCCCCGCGTGACGTCCTGCAGCCGCGCGTTGCCCGACGGGCGGGTGCCCGGTGGCAGCGTCACGACCGTCACCGCCGAGCACACCGCGCCCACCAGAGCCACGATCAGCAGCGCGCCGCGCCAGCCGAGCGGACCGGCCGTGAACCCGCTGGCCAGCCGGCCGAGCATGCCGCCGACCGTGTTGCCCGCGATCATCGCCCCGACCGCGGCCGCGACGCCGGCTCGGCCGAGGCGTTCGGCCAGGTAAGCCGCGGCCACGCCGGGGAAGCCGGCGATCGCGACGCCCTGCAGCGCGCGCAGGACGAGCAGCGCCGGGTACGTCGGCATCAACGGCAGCAACAGGCCGAACACGACCGACGCGATGACCGACGTCAGGATCACCGGACGGCGGCCGACCACTTCGGACAGCGCCGCGATGGGCAGGACCGCGATGGCGAGCGCGCCGGTCGCGACGCTGATCGCCAAAGCCGCGCCGCCGGGATCCAGGTGGTACTGCGCGGCGAGCTGCGGCAACACCGGCTGCGGCGCGTAGAGCAGCGCGAAGGAGGAGATCCCGGCCGCGGCGACGGCGGTCTTGACTCGGCGGGTGGAGGTCACCTCCCGAAAGTAAGCAGACCTAACCAATACGTCCAATGCACCTGCCTGGCAGGATTGATGCGGTGACGTATGACTCGCTGTCCGCCCAGGTCGCGCCGCACTTGCCGCTGCTCGCCGCGCTGCGGGAGACGAGGAACGTCACACGAGCGGCCGAACTGCTCGGCGTGCCGCAGCCGACCGTGAGCCGGCGGCTGGCGGCGTTGGCGGACGTGCTGGGTGCGCCGCTGACGGTCCCGGACGGCCGCGGCATCCGGCTGACGCGCGCGGCGGAACTGCTGGCCGAGGCGGCCGAGCGGGGGCTGGCGGCGCTGGAGACCGGCGTCCGGCTGGCGCGCGAGGAGGTGTCGCCGGAGTCGGGGCACGTCGTGCTGGGGTTCCTGCACCTGCTCGGGCGGTCACTGGTGCCTTCGCTGCTGCGCGGGTACCGGGCGCGGTACCCGCGGGTGCGGTTTACGCTGGTCCAGGGCTCACGGCAGGAGATGGTCGACCGGCTGGCGGGCGGCGAGCTGGACCTGGCACTGGTGGCGCCGCTGCCGGACGTCCCGGCGCTGGCCTGCGCGGGCTTGGTGGACGAGGAGATCCTGCTGTCGGTGCCGGCCGGCCACCGCTTGGCGGGCCGGCAGTCGGTGCGGGTGGCGGAGCTGGCTTCGGAGGAGTTCGTGCTGCTCGAGCAGGGGTACGGCGTCCGGACGCTGACGGACGAGCTCTGCGCGGCGGCGGGCTTCACACCGCGGATCGCGTTCGAGGGTCAGGAGTCGGACACGGTGCGCGGCCTGGTGGCGGCGGGGCTGGGGGTGGCGCTGTTGCCGCGGTTCGGCCCGGGCAGCCCGGCGGGGGTGGCGGAGGTGCCGCTCTCGCCGCGGCCGTACCGGACGATCGGGCTGGTGTGGCGGGCGGAGGAACCGATGACGCCGGCGGTGACAGGGTTCCGGGATCACGTGCTGGCGACGGCCTGACCACCGCCTCTTCTCCGGGAGGGAATCCGGCGAAGCCCTGTTGTGCGGTCCTTCCACCCCGAAGCCGGATTGTGACTACGGACGGTGGTACCGCGTCAAGGCGGGAAAGCGTGCCTTGACCCGGCACCACCGTCCGTGTTTCTGGCTTCGTATCGGGGTGGGCGGGGAGGTCTGGGCGGGACGCCAGTCAGGCTTCAGCGCGCCGGTCACGCATGAAAGGCCTCAGAAAGGGCGCCCCGCGGCCTTTCCCAGCCCCCGCCCTCTCCGGGGGGCGTCCCCGGTTCCATTCTATCGGCTCCCACCGACAAAACCGTCTTGACCAGCGACTTGTCCACAGCCCAGCCCGACTGTGGACAACGCCGTCAGGCCAGGGAAGCCGCCAGCTCCACCAGCGTCCGGGCCGCGAAGCCCGTTGCTCCCGGGACCACTTCCTCGTAGTTCTTCTCCGACCTCGCCGGGCCCGCGATGTCCAGGTGCGCCCACGGCAAGCCGGCCGTGAACTCCCTCAAGAACAACGCCGCCGTTATGCCTCCCGGGCCGCTGGGGGTCTGGCGGACGTCGCCGAACTCGCCGCGGACGTTCTCCGCGTAGTCCTCCACCAGCGGCATCCGCCACCACGCCTCGCCCACCCGGGCGCCCGCCGCGCTCACCAGGGACGCCAGTGTGTCGTCCGAGGCGAACAGGCCGCCCGTGCGCAGGCCCAGTGACACCTTCATCGCGCCCGTCAGGGTGGCCGCGTCCACCACGTAGTCCGGGGCGAACCGCTTGATCCCGTAGACCAGCGCGTCCGCCAGGACCATCCGGCCCTCCGCGTCCGTGTTGCCCACCTCGGTCGTCTTGCCGCCGTAGTGGCGGACGATGTCGCCCGGGCGGTAGGACGAGCCCGACACGTGGTTCTCCGCGCACGGCACCAGCGCCGTCACGCGGACCGCCGGCCCCAGGGCCGCGATGCCGCGGATCGCCGCGATCACCGCCGCGCCGCCCGCCATGTCCGTGCGCATCAGGTGCATGCCGTCGGCCGGCTTGATCGACAGGCCGCCCGTGTCGAACGTGATGCCCTTGCCGACCAGCAGCAGGTGCCGGGAAGCGCCCGCCGGCTTGTACGCCAGCTCGACTAGCCGCGGCGGCCGCGCGGAACCGCCGCCGACGGCCAGGACACCGCCGAAGCCCTCCGCCGCCAGCCACTTCTCGTCCCGCACCGTCACCTCGACGCGCGGACCGGCCACGCGGGCTGCCGTGTCGGCCAGCCACGCCGGCGTCTTCACGTTGGACGGCGTGTTCGCGAGGTCGCGCGTCAGCGCCGTCGCCGCGGCCAGCACCGAAGCCCGCTCCACCAGCGACGGCAGCGCGGGGTCGTGGCCGGCCAACCGCACCGTCCGGACCGACGGCGACGGGTCCTCACCGGTCACCTTGAACCGGTAGCCGCCCAGCAGCAGCCCCAGCACGAGCTCGGTGACGTGCTCGGGCGACGCCTCCTCGGGCAGCTCCAGCTGGACCGCGCGGAACGCCTTGCCGCCGTGCGCCACGTCGCCCGCCAGCGCCGCGTTCACCGCCCGGACCAGCGCCGCGCCCGTCCTGCGGTACTCCTTCGGCTCGCCGCCGCCGAGACCCGCGACCCAGCGGGGCCCGCCGCCGGGCACCGTCTGGACGTCGCCCGCCTTGCCGGTGATCCGGACGCCCTCGATCTCCAAGGGCTCGACGTCATCGTTGTTGGGATCACTGTCGGGCGCGGCCACCAGCCGGGCTGTCGGGACGCCGCGGCGGAGCTCCGCAGCGACCTCGATGTCGAGGAGAGTAGCCGGAACGGGCGGTAGCGGATTACGCACAGTGAGCAACCTTCGGGCGCTGAGGAACCGCAACCCCGGCCTCCGAAGGGAGACCGGGGTGCGACGGAAGGAGAGTTCGGGAAGGCAGGCTCAGCCGGTGACCTCCGCCAGTGCGGCGCCGAGGTCCTTCGCTTCTTCCGCGGAGAGTTCGACGACGAGTCGCCCACCACCCTCGAGCGGTACGCGCATCACGAGGCCCCGCCCCTCCTTAGTCACTTCGAGGGGACCATCTCCGGTCCGGGGCTTCATGGCCGCCATAGCGTGCTCCCTCCGTCTCAACCGGCGCGCCCGGGTCGCGCTCGCGTGAAAGCCAGCCGGGTCTGCTGTCCATTGTCCCTCATCAGCGGCCGGGCGCATCAGCGGAGGGGATCTTTTGCCGCCGTATCGGTGCTGGTATGCGGCCCGCGCGAGGTGAAAGACTCTCGGCCGACCGAAGTTTTCCGCGCAAGGAGAAGACGTGACCACATCCGACGTCCTGTTGACCGCCGACGCCGACGGGGTGCGCACCCTCACCCTCAACCGGCCGCAGGCGTACAACTCGCTGACCGTGGAGCTGAAGGAAGCACTGCTCGCGGCGCTGCGCGAGGCGTCCGGCGACGAAGCCGTCCGCGCGGTCGTGCTGACCGGTTCCGGCAAGGCGTTCTGCGCCGGGCAGGACCTGAAGGAGCACGTCGGGCTGCTGCAAGCGGGTGACCCCGCCCCGCTACAGACCGTGAAGGAGCACTACAACCCCATCGTCAAGGCGATCGTGTCGATGGAGAAGCCGGTGATCGCGGCGGTCAACGGCACCGCCGCCGGCGCCGGGGCCGCCTTCGCCTACGCCAGCGACCTGCGGATCGCCGCCGAATCGTCGTCGTTCCTGATGGCCTTCGCCAACGTCGGGCTCGGCCCGGACTCGGGGGCGTCGTGGACGCTGCAGCGGCTGGTCGGGTACGGACGCGCCGCCGAGCTGATGCTGCTGGCCCGGAGCGTCGACGCGGCCGAGGCGCTGCGGCTCGGCCTGGTCGGCGAGGTCGTGCCGGACGGGGAGCTCGCGGCCCGCGCCCAGCAGGTCGCGGCGAAGCTCGCGGCCGGGCCGACTGTCGCCTACGCGAAGATCAAGGGCGTGCTCAACCTCGCCGCGCAGTCGACGTTCGAGGAGGCCCTCGACGCCGAGGACGCGGCCCAGACGGCGCTCGGCGCAACCGCCGACCACACCGAGGCCGTCGAGGCCTTCGTCAGCAAGCGCAAGCCGTCCTTCCAGGGCAGGTGACGTCCGGCTGCTTCCGGGCTCAGCCCGCCCGGAAGCAGCCGGCGACGTGGTCGTCGACCATGCCGGTGGCCTGCATCAGGGCGTAGCAGGTCGTCGGGCCGAGGAAGACGAAGCCGCGCTTCTTCAGCTCCTTCGCCATCGCCTTGGACTCGTCGGTGATGGCCGGGACGTCGGCCATGGTCGCCGGGCGCGGGTGCGAAGCGGGCGCGAACGACCACAACAGGTCGTCCAGCGGCGTGTCCAGGGACGCGATCGCCTGGGCGTTCTTGATCGCCGCCAGGATCTTCGCCCGGTTCCGCACGATCGAAGCGTCCTGCATCAGCCGCTCGACGTCGGCCTCGCCGAACTTCGCCACCTTCGCCGGCTTGAACTGCTTGAACGCCTTCCGGAAGCCTTCGCGCTTGCGCAGGATCGTGATCCACGACAGGCCCGACTGGAACGACTCGAGGCAGAGCCGCTCGTACAGCTCGTCCTGCCCGTGCAGCGGCGTGCCCCACTCCTTGTCGTGGTACTCCGCGTAGTCCGGGGTCGAATTGCCCCAGCTGCACCGCGCGACGCCGTCGGCGCCGACCAGCTCACTCATCCCCACCCACCGAATAGTCCTCCGCGAACCGCGCGAACCGCCGCAGCGACTGGCGCACCCCCAGCGCGAACGCCGGCCGCACGACCGGCCAGCCGAGCCTGCCCAGCGGCCCGAACGGCAGCCGCAGGTGCTCGGCCCAGACGAACGTCGAGCGCGCCGCGCCCTTCGGCACCACCTGGAAGGTGCCGGTGCCCTGCACGAAGCTGCCCAGGTGCCGGACCGCGCACCGCACCGGCGGCTCCCAGCTGGTGATCTCCATGGTGTCGGTGAAGCCGAGGCCGGCCACGCCGGTGAACGCCGAGAGCCGCGAGCCGACGCTGCGGCCGTTGCCCTCGACCACCTCGACCTCGGTGCCGAGCATCCACTCGCCCTGGCGCGCCCAGTCGGTCAGCGCGAGCCAGGTCGTGCCCGCCGGCGCGCGGACGTCGACCGAGAGGACCAGGTCCGTCACGGGGACGCCTCGGGCGAGCTCTCCGGCTCGCGTTCGCGCTGCTCCAGCTCGGCGACGCGGGCACGCAGCCCGTCGATCTCGACGCCGAGCCGCCGCACCACCCAGTCCACTTCGGACATCTTGTAGCCGCGGAACACCAGCTGGAACCGGACGTCGGCCAGGTCCTCGCCGGTGATGTCCTCGGCGGGCAGCCGCGTGGGCGAGCTGCCCGGCGGCAGCGGGGCGAGCTCCTCACCCCGGCCGAACACCACCGCGGCGAGCAGGAACACCACGGCCGCCACCAGCAGCATGACTACGAGGTAGATCAGCGCGGTCGTCACGCGACGATCGTGGCATACCCACCCCAGGATCGTCTCGCGAGCACGACGAGCCGGACGGAAAGTGCCACCCAAGCGAGCATGAGGAGCACGCACGGGACGCTGAGGAACAGCCTGGAGACGTCGACGACGCCGGTCGCGCCGATCAGCAGCCCGACGGAGGCGAGGTTGACGCCGACGGCGAAGGCGATCAGCACCCCGCAGAGCCGGGACAGCCGGACGCCGTCGAGGCGGCGGCTCAGCCAGCGCGTGCCGAGCAGCGCGAGCACGCCGACCACCGGCACGACGAACACCGCGCCGTGGGAGGCGTGCGCGACGACCTTGTACCACCCGGGGGTCGGCGTCGACAGCTTCGTCCAGTCGCCGAAGGTGAGGATCCGCGCGTAGTCCCACAGGATCTGCATCGCCGGGACCCCGATGACGAGCTTCCACAGCGTGCGGACGCCGCTGAGCATGCCCAGTTCGGCCTGGTAGCCGCGGGCGACGACGGCGGCCGGGCCGAAGTCGGCGACGGCGCGGCGCTCGGCCTCTTCGCCGGGCCACCCGCCGGCGCGGTAGGCGTCGGCGGCGTCGTGGAGGCCGTCGCGGGCCTCCGCCAGCAGGTCGGCCTTGAACCGGCCGCAGCCGTGCAGCCGCCGGTCGAGGTCGGCCAGGTATTCGTCGATCATGCTTCCAGCACTCCCCCGATGACGGCGGTGAACTCCCGCCACTCCGCGCGTTCGGCGGCCAGTGCCTGCTGGCCGGAGCGGGTGAGCCGGTAGGTGCGCCGCTTCCGGCCGGACACCGTGTCCCATTCGCTGGCCAGCCAGCCGGCCCGCTCGAGCCGGCGCAGCGCGGGGTAGACCGTGCCGGTCGGCAGGTCGAGCGCGCCGTCGCTGCGCAGCTGGAGCGCCTCGATGATCGCGTAGCCGTGCAGTTTCCGGCCGTCGAGCACGGCCAGCAGCAACGCGTCGAGGTGGCCGCGCAGGGTGTCCGCCTTCATGGGTACGCAGTCTACACATCGGCTCGCTACATGTAGGCAGACTATGTGTAGCCTGTCTACATGAACGCTCTCCCGGTCGCGAGACTCCAGTTCGCGACGACGACTTCGTTCCACTTCCTATTCGTGCTGCTCACGCTGGGGTTGGTCACGCTGGTGGCCGTGATGCAGACGCGCTGGACGCTCGGGGGCAAGCCCGAACTCCTGCGGATGACGCGGTTCTGGGGCCGCCTGTACGTGATCAACTACGCGCTCGGGATCGCCACCGGGATCGTGATGGAGTTCCAGTTCGGGCTGACCTGGACCGGGCTTTCCGCCTTCGCCGGCGACGTCTTCGGCGCGCCGCTGGCCATCGAGACGCTGGTCGCGTTCTTCCTCGAGTCGACCTTCCTCGGCCTGTGGATCTTCGGTTTCGACCGCATGCCCAAGGGGCTGCACCTGGCGCTGATCTGGCTGGTCACGCTCACGGCGTACGCGTCGGCGCTGTTCATCATGGTGGCCAACTCGTTCCTGCAGAACCCGGTCGGCAGCCACGTCGAGAACGGCACGCTGCGCCTGGACGACTTCGGTGCGCTGTTTTCGAACCCGGCGCTGGTCGCGTCCCTGCCGCACGTCCTCAGCGCTGCGCTGGTGACCGGCGGGTTCTTCGTCGTCGGCGTCAGCGCGTGGCACTTCGTCAAGCGCACCGCCGAGGTCGAGTTCTTCCGCCGGTCGATGCGGATCGGCGTGGTGGCCTCGCTCGCCGGCTCGATCTTCGTGGTCAACCAGGGCTTCGCGCAGTTCGGCCGGCTCAAGACCTACCAGCCGGACAAGCTGGACGAGAGCGTCGTCGGGATGCCGCTGGGCGCCATGATCGGGCTCGGGTTCCTGATGTTCGCCTGTGCGCTCGTCGGCACGCTGCTGCTGTTCCGGAACTGGGTCACGAAGGCGCGGTTCCTGCACTACCTGATGGTCGCGGCGATCCCGCTGCCGTTCCTCGCGGCGATCATGGGCTGGCTGGTGCGCGAACTCGGCCGCCAGCCGTGGCTGGTCTGGGGGAAGCTGCGCACCGCCGACGCCGTCGCGGGCGTCCCCGCCGGCCAGATCCTGTTCTCCTTCATCGCCTTCACACTGCTGTTCGCCGCGCTCGCGGTGGCCGACTGGGTGCTCATGGCGCGTGTCGCCAAGCGCGGCCCGGACCCGGTCGAAGCGCCCGCCGAACGGCCCGTCCTGAGCGGAGTCTGACCGATGACGACCTTCTGGTGGTCCGTGCTGGGCCTGCTGACCTGCGGGTACTTCGCGCTGGCGGGGTACGACTACGGCGTCGGCATGCTCCTGCCCGGGTTCGAGGCCGGCGAGCGGCGGCGACGCCAGACGCTCGGCGCGCTCGGGCCGTTCTTCCTGGCCAACGAGGTGTGGCTGGTGGCGGCCGTCGGCCTGCTGTTCGGGGCGTTCCCGCACCTGGAGGGCAAGGTGTTCGCCGGGGCGTACGTCCCGGTCGTGACGCTGCTGCTGGGCCTGGTGACGTTCACGGCGTCGATGCAGCTGCGCAGCCGCCGCCCGGACGCCCGCCGCGGCGCCTGGACGGCGGGCATCGTCGGCGGCGCGCTGGTGACGGCGCTGTCGTGGGGCCTGTTCCTCGGCAACCTGGTCATCGGGCTGCCGCCGGTCGACGACGTGTTCGCGCTCTTCAACCCCTACGCGGTGCTGTGGGCGCTCGGGTTCGTCGCGGTGTTCTGCCTGCAGGGTGCGGTGTTCCTGGCCGTGCGGGCGCCGGCCGAGCTGACCGGCCGCGCGGTCCGGCTGGCCCGCGCGTTCTCGGCCCCGGTGCTGGCTTTCCTCGTGATCGCCTCGGGCTGGGGTTACTTCGCGCTCGACGACGCTTCGGTGTTCGGCGCGGTGGTGGCGGCGCTGGCCTTCGCGGCGTTCGCCGTCACTCGCCTCGGGCTGGCGGGGCGGCGGTACCGGGTCGCGCTCGTGGGGTCGATGGTGCTTTCGGCGTGCCCGGCGCTGCTCGCCGGGACGCTGCGGTTCCCGACCGTGCTGGTTTCTTCGGGATATGCCTTGCCGCTCGGCCAGGCGGCGGCCGCGCCGGAGACGTTCGCGGTGCTGGCCTGGTTCACCCCGCCGTCGCTGCTGGTGCTGCTGGTGGTGCAGTGGCTGACCTGGCGTGCGCACCGCCGTCCCCTCGACCAGCACTCGCTGCTGCACTTCTAGGGGGACGCCGTGCCTGCTCTGCCCGGACTCCGGCGGTACCTGGCCGGTTTGGCTCTGCTCGGGGTGCTGACCGCGTTGTCGGTGCTTCTCCAGGCCGAAGGTCTGGCCACCCTGCTGACCGGTGGCGGCCTCTCGGTGGTGCTGGTCGCGGCCGTGGCCGCACGGTTCCTGCTTTCCTGGGGTCACGGCGTCCTGAGTGGACGGGTCGCGGCGTCGGCCCGCGCGTTCCTGCGCCGGCGGCTGCTTTCGTCCACTTCGGACCGTGCGGGCGTCGTCGCCACGCAGGTCACACGCGGGGTCGACGCGACGGACAGCTACCTCACCGGGTACCTGCCTGCTCTGGTCGTGTCGGTGGTGGTGCCGGTCGCGGTGATCGTGCGGCTGTTCGCGACGGATCTCGCCTCGGCGCTGGTCGTGGTCGTGACCTTGCCGCTGATCCCGGTGTTCGCGATCCTGATCGGGAAGCACGCGCAGGCGTCGGCCCAGTGGGAGCTGCTGACCAAGCTGGGCGGGCACTTCCTGGACGTCGTCCGCGGGCTGGGGACGCTGAAGGTGTTCGGCCGGGCGGCGGAGCAGGCGGCGACGGTGCGGTCGATGGCCTCGGCCCACGCGGACGCGACCATGAAGACGCTGCGGGTGGCGTTCCTGTCGGCGCTGGTGCTGGAGCTGGTGGCGACGTTGTCCGTGGCCCTGGTCGCGGTGCCGATCGGCTTCCGGTTGCTTTCGGGCGGCCTGGCGGCACGACCGGCGTTGCTGATCCTGCTGCTGACGCCCGAGGCGTACCTGCCCCTGCGGGCGGCGGGCGCGAAGTTCCACGCGGCGGCGGAGGGACTGACGGCGCTGCGGGAGGCGCTTTCGGTGCCGGTGGTTGCGGCGGCGTCCGGGGCCCGGTGTCGTCGGCGGGGTGCCCCTTCTCTCGTCCTGGAGCGGGTTTCGGTTTCCTACGACGGAGTTCCCGCCTTGTCCGAAGTGGACCTTTCGGTGCCTGCCGGGTCACGGGTGGCTCTGGTGGGGCCGAGCGGGTCGGGCAAGAGCACGGTGCTGGCGGTGCTGATGGGTTTCGTGACGCCTTCTTCGGGACGGGTCCTGGTGGACGGGGTGGACCTGCGTTCACTGTCTACGGCGGACTGGCTGGCCGACGTGGCGTGGGTACCGCAGCGGCCGACGTTGTTCCGGGGCACGCTTGCGTCGAACATCGCCTTGGGTGCCTCGGCCGACGTTCCCGCGGCGGCCCGAGCGGCGGCGCTGGACGCGGTGGCCGCGGGGTTGCCCGACGGGCTCGACACGCCGGTCGGCGAACTGGGCGAGGTGCTGTCGGCGGGCCAGCGGCAGCGGGTCGGTTTGGCCCGCGCGTTGGCGCGCACTTCGGCGGGCCTGGTGTTGCTCGACGAACCGACGGCCCGGCTCGATTCCCGCACGGAGTCCGCGGTGCTGTCGGCGACGCGGCGGCTGCTGCCGGACCGGACGGCGGTTCTGGTGGCCCACCGGCCGGCGATGGTGGCGCTGGCGGACCGGGTGATCGAGCTGCGGGACGGCCGGGTTTGTACGGGAGTGAGGGTGTGATGTCAAATCCGGTATCCACAGGGGCGGAGTTGTCCACAGATCGCCGAGCGGCCCTTGTTTCCGGGGTGGGGGCGGTAGGATGGGATCGGGGACGCCCCCCGGGAAGGGTGGGGGCTGCTCTGGGGTCCCGGGGGGTGTCCACAAAGGACCTCATCCGTGCCGCTCTTCTCGGGGCGGCCGCCGAACTTTCCGCCCTCGGACTCATGGCCACCGCCGCTCGACGAGTCCGCGGCCTGACCGGACTCGGCTACAACGACACCCGCCGCGCCGCCGGTCGAACGCCGACGGCCGGCCGACACCGCGTCCCGGCCATCCTGCGCCACCCGCGCCTACATCACCGGCACTGCAGACCGACCGCTCACAGGATCACCTCATGACCAGAACGAACGCCCTTGCCGGAATCGAAGTGACGGCGTGAACACCTGGGCGCTGTCCACAAAGGACCTTCTCCGTCTCTTCCGTGCCGCTCTTCTCGGGGCCGCTGCCGAACTTTCCGCCCTCGGCCTCATGGCCACCGCTGCCTGGCTGCTGCTGCGCGCCGCCGAGCGGCCTCCCCTGGCCGCCCTCACCGTTGCCATCGTGGCCGTCCGGACCCTCGCCCTCCTCCGCGGCGGCCTCCGGTACGCCGAACGGCTCGCCGGGCACGATGTCGTCCTGCGGTGGCTCGGCGAGCTGCGGACCCGCCTCTACCAAGCCCTCCTGCCCGGCACCCGGTACTCCGGCGGGGACCTCGTCACCCGGCTCGTGTCCGATGTGGACGCCCAGCAGGACGCTGTCCTGCGGTGGGTGCTGCCCGCCGGGGTTGCCGCCATCGTGGGGGCCGCCGCCGTCGCCACCGCCGCCACTGCGTCGGCGCAGGCGGCCGCCGTGCTCGCCGGTGGGCTGCTCGTCGCCGGGGGGTTGCTGCCCTGGGTGGTCATCCTCCTCACCGCGGGAGCCGCCCGGGAGAGCGCACCCGAGCGAGCCGAACTCGCCGAACGGACCGTCGAGCTCGTCACCGGCCACCGGGAACTCGTCGCCGCCGGGGTCCTCGGCGAACACCGGCGACGAGCCGCGGACGTCGTCCACGCGATCGCCGCGCGCGAGCGGGCGACCGCGGGCAAAACCGCCCTGCTCACCGGCGCCGGAGTGCTCGTGCAGCTGGTCACCGCCGTCGGCGTCGGGCTGCTCTGCCACGCCTCCGTGCCCTGGACCGCCGCCCTCACCCTCGCCGCCCTCACCGCCTTCGAAACCGTGCTCCCCCTCATCGGCGCCGCCCGCCGCGTCCCGGAGATCCGGGCCTCCGCCGCCCGCCTCCGTGCCGTGCTGGCCCAAGAACCCGCTCCCATCGGCACCCGGACCACGGCAACAGGCCACTTCCGGCTGGAGAAGGCCGGCGTCCGCCACCCCGGCCGGGCGCCGGCGCTGCGGGACGTCGATCTCGACCTGCCGCCCGGCAAGCGCGTCGGCATCCTCGGCCCCAGCGGCGCCGGGAAGACCACCCTCCTGCGCCTGCTCCTCGGCAGCCTGCCGCCCACGGACGGCCGGGTCACCCTCGACGGCCATCCGCTCGGCGAGTACGCCGACCTGGCGAAGACCATCTCGGGCGCCGAAGCCGACGCCCACGTCTTCCACACGACCGTGCGCGAGAACCTCCTGCTCGCCAAGCCCGGCGCGACCGACGAGGAACTCCGGGAAGCCTGCGACACCGCCGGGTTCGACCTGGACCTCGACCGCGACACCGGCCCGGACGGCGACGCGCTGTCCGGCGGTCAGCGGCAGCGACTGATCCTTGCCCGGGCCGTCCTGGCCGCACCGGCGGTCCTCGTCCTCGACGAGCCCGTCGAAGGCCTCGACCCCGCCCACGGCGACGCCGTCCTCGCCGCGGTCCTCGCGAAGGCGAAAGGCAGCGTCGTGCTGGTCACCCACCGCCCCGAGCACCTCGACGGCTTCGACGAGGTGCTCACCCTCGAGGACGGGCGAGCACTTCCCGCATCGGCGGCCGGTCGGCGACGCGGACCTCCGTGACGTCCGGCAGCCACTCCCCGGCCACCGGCACGAACTGCGTGAACGGCGCGTCCGCGGCCGGGACGCCGCAGCGCTCCAGCGCGGTGCCGAGGATCTGGCGGGACATCACCCCGAGCTGGCGCAGCGACCGGTTCCGGTGCTTGCGGACCCCCAGGTTCACCTGCGCCAGCCCGTCGAGGCCGTACCGCGCTTCGGCGTCGAGCAGCAGCCCGATCTCGACGCCGTAGCCGGCGGCGAACGGCACCGACTCGAGGAACTCGCGGGTGCCCGCGTACTCGCCGCCCAGTGGCTGGATCAGCCCGCCGAGCGCCGGCCGCAGCGCCGAGAGCACCGGCCGCGCCAGCAGCTCGGTGACGCGGCCGCCGCCGCTGCTCTCCAGGCGCAGCGGACGGCGGTAGAAGCCCTTGACCAGGTGGACGCCGGGTTCCGACACCAGCGGCCCGAGCAGCGACGGCACGAACGCCGGGTCGGGGTCGACCAGGTCGGAGTCGAGGAAGACGACGAAGTCGCCGCTGGTCGCGGCCAGCGAGCGCCACAGCACCTCACCCTTGCCGGGGACCGGCGGCAGGTCGGGCAGGACGTCCTCGCGGCGGACCACCCGCGCCCCCGCGGCCTCGGCCACCCGAGCGGTGGCGTCGGCCGAGCCGGAGTCCACGACGACCAGTTCGTCGACGACCGAGCCGACCAGCGGCCGGACCGACGCGACGACGTCACCCACGGTCCGCTCTTCGTCCAGGGCCGGTAGCACGACCGAAACCGTCCGGTCACCCTTCGCGGCCACGATGTCCCCGGGCGTCCACCCCGGCTCCTGCCACGTACGCCGCTCGAACCAACTCACGAGTAACGATCGTGCCATGCTGGGGGCACCGCCACCGAGGAGGAGGACCACTTGATCGCGCTGCTTGTCCGGTTCGTGCTGGGACCGCTGGCCAGGGCGGTGTACCGGCCGGAAGTGCACGGCGTGGAGAACGTGCCGCTCAGCGGCCCGGTGCTCCTGGCGGCCAACCACCGCGCCGCGCTCGACACCGGCGTGATCACGTTCGCGACGCCGCGGCAGGTCAAGTTCCTGGGCAAGGCGGAGTACTTCGTCGGCAAGGGGCTCAAGGGCAAGGCGCTGGCCGGCTTCCTCGGCGGCCTCGGGTACGTCCCGGTCGAGCGCGGCAACGCCCAGGCGGGGCTCGCCGCCCTGGAGGCGGCCCGCAAGGTGCTCGACGCGGGCGGCGTCTTCGCGATCTACCCGGAGGGCACGCGCTCCCTGGACGGCCGGCTGCACCGCGGCCACACCGGCGTCGCGGCACTGGCCCTGGCGACCGGGGCGAAGGTGGTGCCGGTCGCCCTGACCGGCACCGAGAACCTCCAGCCCGACGGGGCGAAGATCCCCCGCCCGGCCAAGATCGGCATCACGTTCGGCAAGCCGCTGGACTTCTCGCGCTACGAGGGCCAGGACTACTCACCGGCCATCCGGCGGTCGGTCACCGACGAGGTGATGTACGCGATCCTGGAGATCTCGGGGCAGGAGTACGTGGACACCTACCACAAGCGGCCGAGCGAGGGCGTGGCCTGAGGCGGCCGGTGCCACCCCGGCCCGCGCCCACGGGTTCACCGGCTCAGATGCCCGGCGTTTCCTTCGCCCACTTCGGCGGCGCCGGGGGTTCGTAGCTCTCGAACCGGTCCAGCAGCGCCGCCGGGTCGGCGTCCGTCAGCAGCAGCCGGCGGTAGCCCTCCTGCACGAAACCTTCGGTCACCATGTGGTCGGCGAACGCCATCAGGGGCGCGTAGTACCCGTCGACGTCGACCAGGCCGATCGGCTTGCCGTGCAGGCCGAGCTGGGCCCACGTCCAGACCTCGAACAGCTCCTCCAGGGTGCCCGCGCCGCCCGGGAGCGCCACGAACCCGTCGGACAGGGCCGCCATCTTGGCCTTGCGCTCGTGCATGTCGGCGACCACGTGCAGTTCCGAGAGGCCCGCGTGCGCGATCTCCACCGACGAGAGCGCCTCCGGGATCACGCCGATCACCTCGCCGCCCGCGGCCAGGGCCGCGTCGGCGACCACGCCCATCGTGCCGACGCTCGCGCCGCCGTACACCAGGCCGATGCCGCGCTGGGCCAGCAGCTTGCCGAGCGCCGCCGCCTGCTCGGCGTAGCGCGGCGAGAAGCCCATCGACGAGCCGCAGAAGACGCAGATCCGCCGCATCAGTGCGAGTCCTCCCACGCCTTGTAGGACTCCTGCACCACGCGGACGGCGTCGTCGATGTCGTCGGTCAGGTGCAGCAGGTCCAGGTCGGCCGGGCTGATCTTGCCTTCGGCCATCGCCGAGTTCTTGATCCAGTCGTAGAGGCCGCCCCAGTAGTCGCTGCCGAAGAGCACCACCGGGAACTTCGTGACCTTCTTCGTCTGCACCAGGGTCAGCGCCTCGAACAGCTCGTCGAGCGTGCCGAACCCGCCGGGCAGGCAGATGAAGGCCTGCGAATACTTGATGAACATCGTCTTCCGGGCGAAGAAGTACCGGAAGTTGACGCCGAGGTCGACCCACGGGTTCAGGCCCTGCTCGAACGGCAGCTCGATGCCGAGCCCGACGGAGAAGCCGCCGGCCTCGGCCGCGCCGCGGTTGACCGCCTCCATCGCGCCCGGGCCGCCGCCGGTCATCACCGCGAACCCGGCGTTGGCCAGCGCGCCGCCGATCTTGCGGCCGAGCTCGTACTCCGGGTCGTCGCGCTTGGTGCGGGCCGAGCCGAACACCGTGACCGCGCGCGGCACCTCGGCGAGCGCGCCGAAACCCTCGACGAACTCGGCCTGGATCCGCAGCACGCGCCAGGGGTCGGTGTGCACCCAGTCGCTCGGGCCCCGCGAGTCGAGCAGCCGCTGGTCGGTCGTGCTGCCCTGGTCACGGCGGTCGCCGCGCAGCACGACCGGGCCCTTCTGGCGCTCCACCGGGCGTTCGGGGTACTGGCCGTCCGGCCATTCAGACTGTTCGCTCACTACGCCATGTTACGGCCTGACCGCCGGCGGAAAGGGCGGCAACGCCGTGGCGGCGAAGCCCGGTGGCGGGCGGGTTACCAGCCCGTGAACCGGGTCGTGGCGCCGTCCCGAACCGTTCACGCAGGACTCCGCAGTGGACAGAACCGATCAGTGGCTATACATTTCAGTCGTGACTGAAACTAGTAGCAACGGCGTAAAGCCGGAACCCGTGTTCTTCACCAGCCTGGGCACCCGCTGCGCGGGCGACCTCTACGTGCCCGCCGAGGTGTCCGCGGACTCACCGGCCCCCGCGCTGGTGCTCGGGCACAGCGGCGTGATGGTGAAGGAGGCGCTGGCCTACTTCGCGCCCTACTTCGTGGCGGCCGGCTTCGTCGTGCTGGCCATCGACTACCGCACCGTCGGGTCGAGCGAGGGCGAGCCGCGCGGGCTGGACTACCCGGAGCGGCAGGTGGAGGACTTCCGCAGCGCGATCTCCTACCTCCAGACCCGGCCGGAGGTCCAGCCGGACCGCATCGGCCTGTGGGGCGTCAGCATCGGCGGCTCGGTCGCCGTCCAGGCCGCCGTGCTCGACCGGCGCGCCCGGTGCGTCGTCGTGCAGAGCCCGAGCGTGTGGAACGGCTGGCGGTACCTGGAACGGCTGCTCGGCCGGAACGGGCTGCACGCACTGCGGGAGCGGCTCGACGAGGACTGGCAACGCCGCTACGAGACCGGCGAGAGCGCCCGGGTTCCGCACCTGAGCCTGGACCACGAGAACGCCAAGGGCGCCCAGGACCTGTCCCTCGAGCTGTACCCCACCTACCGCAACGAAAAGACGCTCGACTCCACCGAGCACCTGCTCACCTTCGCTCCGGAGAACGTCATCGACCGGCTCGCGCCGACCCCGCTGCTGATGATCGCCAACGGCGGCCACGACCCGTACCACATGCTCGAGGAAGCCCAGACGGCCTTCGCCAGGGCCGGGGAGCCCAAGCGGCTGGCCGTCCTGCCCTACGACGTCCTCGGCCTCTACACCGGCCCCGGGCTCGAGGAGGCCATGGGCCTGGCCGTCGAGTGGTTCGACCGCTACCTGCGCCGGACCCGGCTCGCGACTCCCACCCCGGCGCTCACGCGAGAATCCGTGGCCGCTATGAAACGGTGAGCAGCGGACACAGGGAGTGAGGCGTCATGGGCGACGAACGGCAGGACCGGCTCATGCGGTGGGTGGAACGGGTGGCCACCTTCTGCGTCGAGGAGTGGGGGCTGCCCCCGATCACCGGGCGGGTCCTCGGCTGGCTCATGATCTGCGATCCCCCCGAGCAGTCCGCGGGCGCGATCGCCGACACGATCCAGGCCAGCCGGGCGTCGCTGACGTCCAACATGCGCCTGCTCACCACCATCGGGCTGGTGCGCAAGGTCCGCCGCCCCGGCGACCGCACCGCCTACTACCGCATCGAGGACGACGCCTGGCACAAGGTCGTCCAACGCAAACTCGACGGCCTCAGCGCGTTCGGCGACATCGCCGAGGAGGGCTTCGCACTGACCGGCCACGAAGGCCCCGGCACCGAACGCATCAAGGCGGCCCGGGAATCCCTGACCTGGCTGCGGGACATCGCCGCCCGCAACCCCCCGAAGCACTAGGAACCCCATGCCATCCCCGCTCCGCCTGGACCCGGTCCAGGAAACCCTGCTGCTCACCCTGTACGCACGAGCCCTCGACAGCAAGGCGCCGCACCCGATCCTCGGCGACACGCGGTCCGCGGCGGTCGCCGACCGGATCGCCGCGGACACCGGCTACGACTTCGCGAAGCTCAAGCTGAAGCCGAGTCTGGTCACCAGTACCGCGCTGCGCGCCAGGAAGCTCGACGACGTCGTCCGCCGGTTCGTCGCCGCGCATCCGGACGCGGTCGTCGTCGACCTGGGCTGCGGCCTCGACACCCGGTGGGCCCGCTGCAGCCCACCGGAGGGCGTCGACTGGTACGACGTCGACTATCCCGCGGTCACCGAACTGCGGCGGCAGTACGTTTCGGACCCGACGCACGCGGTGGCCGCCGACGTCACCGAGCCCGGCTGGGCCGAGACCCTGCCCGGTGACCGGCCCGCCGTGATCGTGGCCGACGGCGTCCTGCCGTTCCTGCCCGGCGACTCGTTCCGGGCCACGGTCCGCCGGCTGACCGCGCAGCTGCCGGCCGGCGAACTCGCGCTGAACGGCTACACCCGCTTCGCCGCCTGGGCGATGAAGTACCACCCCTCGATCAAGGCCCTCGGCATCGCCGCCGCCCAGGGCTTCGACGACCCCCACGAGCCGGAACACTGGGACGCCGGCCTCACCCTCGCCGAGGAGCAGCTCCTCACCCGCGCCCCGGAAGTGGCCGCGTTCCCGCAGCCCCTGCGGGCCCTCACCCGGCTGGTGGCGCGCAGCACCGCGCTGTCCCGCCAGGGCACGCGCATCCTCCGCTACCGGTTCTGACCGCCGCCCCGGCCGGGTGGCCCGGGGCAGCGGGAGTCCATCCGGCAGAAAGCGCTGTCCCGGAGGACCCGCGGCCGGCGCTCTGTCCGTCTCCGCGGCCGCCGGGCCGATGACCTACCGTGGGGAGATGACCAGCGCCCCCGCCGAACCGCTCGGCGCGCGGATCCGGCGGCTGCGCACCGGCCGCGGCTGGACCCAGCGCGAGCTGGCCGAGCCGGGCTACGACCGGGGTTTCCTGGCGAAGGTCGAGACCGGCAGCCGCCCGCCGTCGGAGGAGATGCTGGCCTACCTGGCGCAGCGGCTCGGGCTGACGGTCGACGAGCTGCGGTTCGGCCGGCCGCCCGGCGTCGCCGACGAGCTGCGCGCGGCGCTGGACGAGGGCTACCGCGACCTGGAGCAGGGCCGGATCGCCGCCGCGGAAGCGCGGTTCGCCGCCGTGCGCGAGCAGGCGGCGGGCTACCACCTCGGCGACGTCGAGTGCTACGCCCGGTTCTGCCAGGCCGAGGTGAAGTGGCAGCTCTTCGACGTCTCGGGAGCGCAGCGGGCGCTGGAACACGCCGACGAGCTGGCCGGCGCGGCGCCGCCGTGGCTGCGGGCCATGATCGTGCACCGGTGGGCGGGCTGCCGGTTCCAGAGCGGCGACCCGGGCCCGGCGATCGCGCGGATCGAGGCCGAACTGGCGGCGCGGCCGGCCGACCCGGACGCCGAGTTGTGCCTGCTCACCGCGTTGATCCACCCCCTGATGGAGATGGGCGGCCTGCACCGGGCTCGGCGTGCGGCCGAGGACGGGCGGCGGCTGGCGCGGGCGGCGACGCGGCCGGACTTCGTCGCGCGGTTCCACCGGCAGGCGTCGCAGGTGTGGCAGGCGATCGGCCGCGCGGACCGGGCCGACGAGGACCTGACCGAGGCGTGCCGGCTGTTCGCCTCGGCCGGGTTCGACCGGGACGCGGCCCGCTGCCGCTGGGCCCGCGGCTACCTGCTGCGCCACCTGGGCCGCCTCGACGAGGCCCGGGCGGAGCTGACGGCGGCCCGCGACCAGCTGGCGGCGATCGGCGCCGAGGAAGGCTTCGCCGGGGCGACGCTCGAGCTCGCCGAGGTCCGGCTCCGGCAGGGCGCCCCGGAGGAGGCCGCGGAGCTGGTCACCGGGGTCCGCGAGCTGCTGTCCCGCGACGTCGAGTCGCTGGGCGAAGCGACGAGCCTGCTCGGGCAGGTCGCCCGGACCCGGGGCGACCTCGAAACGGCGACCCGGCTGCTGCGCGAAGCGTTCGAAATCCAGACCGGGGCGTCCCTGCACGGCGCGGCGGTTTCGACGGCCCTGCGGCTCGGCGACGCGCTCCGACAACGTGGTCATCTCGACGAAGCGATCGAGGCGTACCGGCGCGGCCTGGACTCGGCGGCCACCGAATAGCGGACCAGTGGGCTCGGTGGTCCGGACCAAAAGCAACTTTCCTACGAAAGTCTGTTAATTGGTTCAGACCAGTCGACACAAGGGTCCCCACCTGCGGCTTTGCTCGATTCCCGATGATCTTCCCGGTGCCGTGCTGCTCCGTTCGGCCCATTGACCCGTCCGCGGGCGGAACCTTTACTCGGACGCGTCCGGCGCAATAACACCAGTTATTCCACCGGGCACATTGCTCACGGTCCCCGGAAAGGTTCCCCATGAGATCCCCACGTGGGCTGGCGGCGATCGCCGGCCTGGCCCTGACGTTCGCGGTGCCGGCGATCCCGGCCGCCGCCGCTCCCGCACCTCCCGCCGCCACCCCGCCCGAGGCGCTCGCCGCCCGCGCCGCCGATCAGGCCGCCCTCAGCGGCGCCGACCGGCTCGCGAAAGGCGCCGGGGAGGCCTTCGTCCGCACCGGGGTCACCCCGGGTGGCGGCGGGCTCTACTACGCCTCCTACCAGCGCACCTACCACGGCCTGCCGGTCGTCGGCGGGGACGCGGTGGTCGTCGCCGACGGCGCCGGGAACGTCCGCGGCACCGAAGCCGCGCGCACCGCCCCGATCACCGTCGGCACGCAGGCGGCGCTGAAGGCCGAGCAGGCCACGAAGATCGCCGCGGCCAAGGTGTCCAAGGTGGACAAGACCGAGGCGCCGAAGCTGGTCGTGCTGGCCGGGGACGCCCCGAAGCTCGCCTACGAGGTCGTCGTCAGCGGCCGGGACCACGGCAAGCCCACCCACCTGCACGTCTTCGTCGACAGCGTGACCGGCGCCGTCCTCGACACGCGCGACGACGTCCGCGAAGCCGGCACCGGCAACTCCTACTACGCCGGGACCGTCTCGATCGACACCTCCGGCTCCGGCGGTTCGTACTCGATGACCGACCCCGTCCACCGCGGCATCGCCTGCGGCCGCGAGGGCGGCGCGATCTTCACCAAGAGCTCCAACACCTGGGGCAACGGCTCGGGCACCGACCTGGAAACCGCTTGCGTCGATGCGCTCTACAGCGTCCAGACCGAGTGGAAGATGCTCGGCGACTGGCTCGGCCGCAACGGCATCGACGGCGCGGGCGGCGGCTTCCGCGCCAGCGTCGGCCTCAACGACGTCAACGCGTACTGGGACGGCTCCTCGACGCACTTCGGGCACTCCCAGGACAACCGCCGCCAGGCCACGCCGATGGACGTCGTCGGCCACGAGTTCGGTCACGCGATCTTCCAGACCACACCGGGCGGCGCCGGTTCGGGCAACGAGAACGGCGGCCTCAACGAGTCCACCGGCGACATCTTCGGCGCGCTGACCGAGTTCTACGCCAACAACCCGGTCGACACCCCGGACTTCTCCGTCGGCGAGGGCGTCAACCTCGTCGGCAACGGCCCGATCCGCTACATGTACAACCCGTCGCAGGAGGGCGACCCGAACTGCTACTCGGCCTCCATCCCGAGCACCGAGGTGCACGCCGCCGCGGGCCCGCAGAACCACTGGTTCTACCTGCTCTCCCAGGGCAGCAACGCCTCGCCGGCCAGCCCGACCTGCAACGGGTCGAGCGTCACCGGCATCGGCATCCAGAAGGCCGGCAAGATCTTCTACAACGGCCTGCTGAAGAAGACCTCGTCGTGGAACCACAAGGCCGCTCGCAAGGCCACGCTGGAAGCCGCGGCCGCGCTCTTCCCGGGCAGCTGCACCGAGTTCAACGCCACCAAAGCCGCCTGGGACGCCGTGAGCGTCACGGCCGTCAGCGGGGAGCCGACCTGCACCGGCCAGCCGCCCGCGGGCAACGACTACTCGCTGACGCTGTCGCCGACGTCGGCGACCGTCCAACCCGGACAGACGGCGACCACCACGGTGACCACCCGGATCACCTCGGGCAACGCCCAGACCGTGTCGCTGGTCGCGACCGGCCTGCCCGCGGGCGCGAAGGCGACGATCAGCCCGTCGAGCATCTCCTCCGGCGGCACGGCGACGCTGACCATCACCACTTCGGCCACCACGCCGCAGGGCACCAGCCAGGTGACGGTCACCGGTGACGGCACCGACGCCGACCACTCCGCGCAGTTCTCCCTGACCGTCGGCACCGGCACCCCGCCGACCGGCTGCGCCGGACTCGCCGAGTGGGACTCCGCCAAGGCGTACGCGCCCAACGACGTCGTGGGCCACAACGGTCACAAGTGGACCTCGCTGTGGTACTCGACCGGAGCCGAGCCCGGGGCGCCCGGCTCGTGGGCCGTGTGGAGTGACAGCGGCGCCTGCTGAATCCCGGCCGCGCGGTGGTGGACCACACACACCACCGCGCGGCTTACCCTTGGACGACTCCGGCGAAAGGCACCTGTGTGAGCGAGACCGTCGGCGAACGCCTGCGTGAGCTGCGCACCGAACGCGGCCTCACGCAACGCGAACTCGCCGGGCCGCAGTACTCGGCGGCGTACGTGTCGTCGGTCGAGACCGGCGCGCGGACGCCGTCGGGCGACGCGCTGCGGTTCTTCGCCCAGCAGCTCGGCATCGACCCCGACGAACTGCTGGGCGGCCGGTCCCCGCGCGAGCTGCTCGAACTCGACCTCGAACTGATCGAGACGGCGGACCGGTTCCTGGCCGGCGACGCCCGCCGCGCGACCCCGCGGATGCAGCGGATCCGGCGCCGCGCCGAGCGCCTGGACCGGCCGCGGCAGGCCGGGATCGCGCTGCTGTGGCTGGCCGGGTACTCGACCGGGGACGTCCGCACGAAGTACGTCTCGGACGCCGAAACGGCGCTGTCGGGTGAGCCGCCGCCGGTGCGGGCGATGGTCGTGCCGCTGCGCGCGGCCGTGCTGACCGCCTGGGGTGAGGTCCAGTATTCGGTGCACCTGCTGGAAACCTGCCACGCCGAGCTGCTGCGCGACGGCTACCCGCAGCCGACGATGCTGCTGACGCTGCGGGCCTGCCTGGCCGAGCGGCACCTGCGGCAAGGGGACCTCGAACGGGCGGCCGAGTACGCCGATTCCGCGCTGCGGCTGGCCCGCGGCGGCCCCGGGTTGCTCGCCGAGCTGACCCGCAGCCACGTCGAGGTGGGCCGCAGCCACCTGGCGGCGGACCGGTTCGCCGACGCGGCCGCCTCGGTCGCCGCGGCCTACGACCTCATGCAGGAACGGGCGCTGCACCCGGCGATGGCGTACTGCCTGCTGGCCAGGGCCCGGGTCCGCGGCCGCTCGGGGGACGTCGAGGGCGCGCTGGCCGACCTCGGCGCGGCGCGGGAGACGGCGTGGCCGGACGACGTCCCGGCGATCACCGTCGAGCTCGCCGCGGAGTACCTCGCGGCGGGCCGGCTGGAGACGGCGGCGGCGCTGCTCGACCAGGTCCGCCCGGCCGTCGTGGCGGGCACGCCGCTGGCCGCGGAGCTGCGGCTGCAGCTGGGCTCGCTGGCCCGCGCCCGTGGCGACGCCCGCCGCGCGGCCGAGGACCTGCGGGCCGCCGTCGAGCTCGCCACCGGGCTCGGGGCGCGCGGGGTGCTGGTCCGCGCGCTGCGGCCGTTGAGCGAACTGCTCGGCGAGAGCGGGAAGCGGGCGGAGGCGGCGGACGTGCTGCGGAACGGGCTGCTGGCCCTGGGCGCGGAAGCCGACTGAAGCGATTCACCAGCCGCAGCAACGAATCCCGGTGATCGAGATCGTCCGGCGTTCGGAGGGTGTCACCGACAATCCCTACGAAAGTCGTTCCGGCGCGGAACGCGGGGAGAATCCCCTGCTGCGGCGGGGTTTGTACGAATTGATTCGATAATCCGGAACGCACCCTTGGTCCGTTCGGCGCATTGACGCCCGGATCGGCTGATCCTTTACTCGGATGCGTCCGGACGCATACCTGCTGCTGGCCTCCCGGACAGTCTCCCCCATTCCCCTTACCGGACCTCGATTCTGCCTTCGTGGAAGGAAGACCTCGATGACCCATCGTGGGTTCAGCACGGGCCTGGCGGCCGCCGCCGGGCTCGCCATGACGCTCGCGTTACCGGTGACCCCGGCGAGCGCAGCGTCCACCGCGTCCACCGCACAGCCCGCCGCCCCGGAAGCTGCGGCCGCCCGCGCCGCCGACCAGGCGGCCGCCAGTGGCCTCGACGCCCTGCGCCGCGGCCCGGCCGAGTCCTTCCGGCGCGTCGGCCTCACCGCCGGCGGCGGTGGCCTCTTCTACGGCGCCTACCAGCGCACCTACCAGGGCCTGCGGGTCGTGGGCGGGGACGCGGTCGTCGTCGCCGACGGCGCCGGGCGCGTCCGCGGCACCAGCGCGGCCGAGACCGCGGCCATCACCGTCGGGACGCAGGCGTCCCTCGACGCGGCGAAGGCCGCCGCCACCGCGCGCGCCCAACTGCCCACTGTGGACAGTGTGAGCACGCCGGAGAAGGTGGTGCTGGCCGGGACGAGCCCGAAGCTGGCCTACGAAGTCGTCGTCACCGGGCGCACCGCCACGGCCCCGAGCGCCCTGCACGTGTTCGTCGACGCGGCGACCGGCGCGGTGCTCGACAAGCGGGACGACGTCAAGACGTTCGGCTCGGGAGCCGAGCGCCAGGCCCGGCCGTCGACCGTGGACGTGGCCGGCACCGGCAACAGCTACTACGTCGGCAACGTCGCCATCGACACGACGCAGTCCGGCAGCACCTACACCCTGCGCGACCCGGGCCGCACCGGCATCAGCTGCGGCCGCGAGGGCGGTTCCGTCTACAGCGGACCGGACAACAACTGGGGCAACGGCAGCGGCACGGACCTCGAGACCGGCTGCGTCGACGTGCTCTACAGCGTGCAGACCGAGTGGAAGATGCTCGCCGACTGGCTCGGCCGCAACGGCATCAACGGCAGCGGCACCGGCTACCCGGCCAGCGTCGGCCTGGCTGACGTCAACGCCTACTGGAACGGGTCCTCGACGCACTTCGGCCACTCGCAGGACAACCAGCGCCAGGCCACCTCGATGGACGTCGTCGGCCACGAGTTCGGCCACGGCATCTTCCAGTTCACCCCGGGCGGTGCCGGTTCCGGCAACGAGAACGGCGGCATGAACGAGTCGACCGGCGACATCTTCGGCGCGCTGACCGAGGCGTACGCGAACAACGCCAAGGACACCCCGGACTACGAGGTCGGCGAGGGCGTCAACCTGGTCGGCCAGGGCCCGATCCGCTACATGTACAACCCGTCGAAGGTCGGCGACCCGAACTGCTACTCCTCGTCGATCCCGAGCACCGAGGTGCACGCGGCGGCCGGCCCGCAGAACCACTGGTTCTACCTGCTGGCCGAGGGCTCGAACCCGGGCGGCGGCAAGCCGGCCAGCCCGACCTGCAACAGCTCTTCGGTGACCGGCGTCGGCATCCAGAAGGCCGGCAAGATCTTCTACAACGGCCTGCTGAAGAAGACCTCGTCGTGGAACCACAAGGCCGCCCGCAAGGCGACCCTCGAAGCCGCGATCGCGCTCTTCCCCGGCAGCTGCACCGAGTACAACGCCACCAAGGCCGCGTGGGACGCCGTCTCCGTCACCACCGTCAGCGGTGAGCCGGCCTCGTGCAGCGGCGGCGGCCCGGACTTCTCCGTCGCGCTGAACCCGGCTTCCGGTTCCGTGCAGCCGGGCGCCTCGGCGACCACGACGATCAGCACCGCGATCACCTCCGGCGCGGCCCAGTCGATCACGCTGTCCGCCTCGGGCCTGCCCGCCGGCGCGACCGCGACCTTCAGCCCGGCCACCATCTCCTCGGGTGGCTCCTCGACGCTGACCATCGCGACCGCCGCGTCGACCCCGACCGGCAGCTTCCCGATCACCATCACCGCCGACGGGGCCAGCACCGACCACACGGCGACGTACACGCTGAGCGTCGGCACCACCGGCTCGTGCGCGCCGGTGACCAACTCGACCCGGCTGAACATCCCGGACTACCCGGCGAGCGCGGTCAGCAGCACCAGCACCGTCGGCGGCTGTGCGCGCAACGCGTCCGGCACCACGAAGGTCGAGGTGCACGTCGTCCACACCTACCGCGGTGACCTGGTCATCGACCTGGTCGCGCCGGACGGCACCGCCTACCGGCTGAAGAACTCCAGCAGCGACGCCACCCCGAACCTCGACACCACCTACACCGTGAACGCCTCTTCCGAGGCCGCCAACGGCGCGTGGCAGCTCCGCATCCGAGACGTCGGCCCCGCCGACACCGGTTACCTGTCCTCCTGGACGTTGACCGTCTGATGCGGCCCGATGCCGTCACTTTCACGAGAAAGTGACCACCCGGGGGCGGCACTTCCACGTGGAGTGCCGCCCCCGGAGTCGTCCCCAACCCCCACCGAAGGAATTCACCGCCATGAAGTGGAAGACACGACTCGGCGCCGGGGTCACCGCCCTGGCCGCCGTCCTGGGTGTGGTGACCGCGCCGGCGGCCACCGCCGCTCCGGCCACCGCGCTCGCCGCGCCGGACATCTCGCTGGCCAACATCAAGGGCCACCTCAACCAGCTGCAGGCCATCGCCAACAACAACGGCGGCACCCGGTCGGCCCGCGGCGGCGGGTACGCGGCCTCGGTGTCCTATGTGGAAAACCTGCTGAAGAACGCCGGGTTCACCACGACCCGGCAGACCTGCACCAGCTGCCTCGGGCAGTCCCAGAACCTGATCGCGGAGTGGCCGCAGGGTGACGCGAGCCAGGTCATCATGCTCGGCGCGCACCTCGACTCGGTCAGCGCGGGCCCGGGCATCAACGACAACGGCTCCGGCAGCGCGTCGATCCTCGAAACGGCGCTGACGCTCGCCCGCACCAACCCGGCGATGGCCAAGCGCGTCCGGTTCGCCTGGTGGGCCGACGAGGAGTCCGGCCTGGTCGGCTCGAAGTACTACGTCAACAACCTGCCGGGCACCGAGCGCACGAAGATCAAGACCTACCTCAACTTCGACATGATCGGCTCGAAGAACTGGGGCTACTTCGTCTACGACGACGTGGCCTCGATCAAGGCGGTCTTCGACGAGTACTTCGCTTCGATCGGCATCCAGACCGAGGGCGACAGCGAAGGCGACGGCCGGTCGGACCACGCGTCCTTCAAGAGCGCGGGCATCCCGGTCGGCGGCCTGGCCACCGGCGCCGGGGACATCAAGAGCTCCGCGCAGGCGCAGAAGTGGGGCGGCACCGCGGGTTCGCCGTTCGACAACTGCTACCACCGCGCCTGCGACACGACGTCGAACATCCCGGACACGCCGCTGGAGAAGAACTCCGACGCGATCGGGTACGCGCTGTGGAAGCTGGCGGTCGCCCCGACGCAGGGCAACGACTTCTCGGTGAGCCTGAACCCGGGTGCCGGAACCGTCCAGCCGGGACAGTCGCTGCAGGTCGCGGTGAACACCACGACGACGTCCGGCAGCGCGCAGTCGATCTCGCTGTCGGCGTCCGGCCTGCCCGCCGGTGCCACGGCGTCCTTCAGCCCGGCGACCATCTCCTCGGGCGGCTCCTCGACGCTGACCATCACGACGTCGTCGAGCACGCCGACCGGCACGTTCCCGATCACGGTGACCGCGGACGGCACGAACGCCGACCACACGGCGTCGTTCTCCCTCGGCGTCGGCAGCTCGTCGTGCGCGCCGGTGACCAGCTCGGCGCGGCTGGACATCCCGGACTACCCGGGGGCCGCGGTGAGCAGCACCGCGAACGTGGCGGGCTGCGCGCGCAACGCGTCCGGCACCACCAAGGTCGAGGTGCACATCACCCACACCTACCGCGGTGACCTGGTCATCGACCTCGTCGCCCCGGACGGCACGGCGTACCGGCTGAAGAACTCCAGCAGCGACTCGACGCCGAACCTCGACACGACGTACACCGTGAACGCCTCTTCCGAGGCCGCGAACGGCGCCTGGCAGCTCCGCATCCGCGACACCGGCCCGGCCGACACCGGTTACCTGTCCTCCTGGACGCTGACCGTCTGACCCCCTCAGGTGGGGCACTTCCACGTGGAAGTGCCCCACCTGGGGCCCGAGCTTTCACAGAAGGCCACAGTTGTCTAGACCACCCGTTCGTAGGTAGTCATCGGTTCCCCGCGGCGCTTATGTTGGGCGGACACGGCGTTCGCCCTCAACGACGATGGGAGCCGGAATGAAAATCCGTTGGCTCGGAACCCTTCTGACGGCGCTGCTCGCCGTCCCGCTGCTCGTGCCGGCCCCCGCGCAGGGGGCGGTGCAGGCCGACACGTGCGCGGTGAAGCCGCGGCCCGCCGGCAAAGTCCTGCAGGGCTACTGGGAAAACTGGGACGGCGCCGCGAACGGCGTCCACCCCGGGCTGGGCTGGATCCCGATCACCGACAGCCGCATGGCCCAGCACGGCTACAACGTCATCAACGCCGCCTTCCCGGTGATCCGCTCCGACGGCACCGTGTTGTGGGAGAACGGGATGGACGCCGGGGTGAAGGTGTCCACGCCCACCGAAATGTGCGCGGCGAAGGCCGCGGGCGCGACGATCCTGCTCTCCATCGGCGGCGCGGCCGCCGGGATCGACCTGTCGTCGTCGACGGTGGCGGACCGGTTCGTCGCCACGGTCGTCCCGATCCTGAAGCAGTACAACTTCGACGGGATCGACATCGACATCGAGACCGGCCTGACCGGCAGCGGCAACATCAAGACGCTTTCCGCGTCGCAGTCGAACCTGATCCGGATCATCGACGGCGTGCTCGCGCAGATGCCGGCGGGCTTCGGGCTGACGATGGCGCCGGAGACCGCGTACGTGACCGGCGGCAGCATCACCTACGGCTCGATCTGGGGCGCGTACCTGCCGATCATCAAGAAGTACGCGGACAACGGCCGGCTGTGGTGGCTGAACATGCAGTACTACAACGGGTCCATGTACGGCTGCTCCGGCGATTCGTACCAGGCCGGGACCGTGCAGGGCTTCACCGTGCAGACGCAGTGCCTGAACAACGGCCTGGTCGTGCAGGGCACGACGATCCGGGTGCCCTACGACAAGCAGGTCCCCGGCCTGCCCGCCCAGCCGGGCGCGGGCGGCGGGTACCTGTCGCCGAGCCTGGTTTCCCAGGCGTGGCGGTCGGTCCCGGGCCTCAAGGGCCTGATGGACTGGTCGATCAACTGGGACGGCTCGAAGGGCTGGACCTTCGGCGACAACGTCCGGTCCCTGCAGGGCCGCTGATCCGGTCGTGAGTGGGAAACGGTGTCAGAACCCTGTTTCCCACTCACGACCCGCCAGCTCGGAACGGACGAGCTCCAGGAGCCGGCCCAGCCAGTTGGCGCCGGTCGAGCTCCAGTACCTCGAAGCCCAGTCGTCGTAGAGCAGGCGGGCGTCCCCGGTGCCCAGCAATGTCTCCGCCATCGCCGGGTGACGCTCGAACTTGTCCCGCAGCAGCGCGGCCAGCACGCCCAGCCGGGCCACCGGCCAGCCCGCCCGCCGGGGCGCGTCCTCGCCGAGGGCCCGGGCGTCGAGGCCACGAGAGGCGGCGGCGATCCGATCGTGCCAACCGGCGTCGTCGGTGGACAGCGCCCAGTAGGCGTGCATGACGCTCGCGTACTCCCGGCCGCGGTGGACCACCGTCGCCGGGTAGTCGATCTGCAGGACCTCCAGGCCCGCGGGATCGGGCCAGCCGCTGGGGTGGACGTGCCCGCCCACGGTCAGCGGGATGGTCGTTTCCGGTCCGTCCGCCACCCGCTGCGCCCGGGTCCCGGCGGCACCGGCCTCGCTCCGGCGGAAGTAGCCGAGTGCCTGCTCGCGGACCTCCGGGGTCACCGTTATCGTCCGGCCCGCGTTCCGGGCCGGGATCGTCTCGCCCGCCTCGGCGAGCAGGATCCGCACCGGGACGTCGTTCTGGTCCATGTCGCCGAGCACGTAGATCCGCCGGTGCTCGGGCACCGCGTGGTACGACTCCCGGACGATCCCGAGGTTCGCCGGCGTCGGATCCGCGGCGTACTCCAGCAGAGCGTTCCAGCAGCGCCCGGAGGAATCCGGCCGGTCGTTGAGGTTGTCCACCTCGTCGGCGAGCTCGCCGATCACCAGCTCCGGGGTCAGCCACGACTCCAGTGCCGGCACGGTTCCCCTCGCCGTGCCGGTGATGAACAGCGGTGCGCCCTCGGGCGGGGTCAGGGTCAGCGTGCCGTCGTCGAACGCGGCGCGGAGACCGTCGAAATCGGTTGTTTCGTACTGCCAGCGGACGACGCCGTCCGCGAAGACGCCGAGCGTGGCGAGCGCGTAATGATCACCTTTGTGGACGAAGACGAGGCGTTGCCGCCCCTCGACGACGTCGCCGCCGGTCACGCGCGACGTCGGAGTGCTGTCCGGCATGCCGGCGAGCCTAACGGCAGGTCAGGAATCGCCCGCCGGGATGGGGTCGTCGTACTCCCCCGGCGGGCCGGCGTACTCGCGGGCGCCGTCCGGGAACGGCCACGGGTTCGGGACGCAGCCGTGCAGCCCGAGCGTCTGCTGCTCCATCACCGGCGCCGGTTTCCCCGGGCCGGGGCACAGCTCGTGGCCCTGGCCCAGCCGGTGGCCGGTCTCGTGGGTGACCATGTACTGCCGGTAGACGTCGAGGGCGGCTCCGTAACCCGGGACGGCGTTGGCCCAGCGGGCGACGTTGAGCACGACGTTGCTGCCGTTGCGGCAGGAGGTGTAGCTGTCCGGCGTGCCACCGCAGAGCTTGTCGCGGCTGGCCGGCGTCGCGAGGTAGATGGTGAAGTCGGCGCTGTCGGCCGGGCCGACCTGCTGCAGCCGCCACTGCCCGCCGGCGGTCCAGCCGCGCGGGTCGCCGAGGATCCCGCGGATGTCCTTGGCGAACGCGGTGGGCCCGACGCCGTCGATGTCGGTCTCGATGGCGATCCGGTAGCGCATCAGCCGGCCCGACTTCCCGGCGACTTCGGCGCTGCCGGGGGTGAACATCCACTGGCCGGAGCCGGTCCGCGGGAAGGTGACGGCGACCTCGGCGGGCGCGGGCGGCGGCACCGGCGCCCGCTCGTCCGGCGGCGGCGGGAGCGAGGTGGCGTCCCCGATGGCGGTGAGGACCGGCCCGGCCGCGGGCGCGGCCACGGGCTGTCGTTCCCCACCGCACCCGCCCACCGCCAGGGCGAGCACGGCCACCGCCGCGGCTCGTCTCGCGGATTGCGGCATGGGTCCTCCCGGGGTGCGCGGCTTCAGAAGGACATACGGCCCGGGGCGGGGAAAAGTTGCGGTGACCTGCGGTGGCGCAGCGTCACCGCAGCTCAGCACCGCCCAGTGTGACGACCACCACAGCGCCCCAAGGCGGCCTTCGGTGCGTCTCACGCACCCAAGGCGGCCTTCGGTGCGTCTCACGCACCGAAGGCCACCTTGGGGCGCTTGGGGGTCAGCTGAGGAACTTGCGCAGGACCTCGGTGACCCGGCGGATCTCCGCCGTCCGGACGTTCTCCTGCTGCGTGTGGGCCAACGTCGGGTTGCCCGGGCCGAAGTTCACCGCCGGCATGCCGCGGGCCGCGAAGCGCGCCACGTCCGTCCAGCCCAGTTTCGCCGCCGCGCGGCCGCCCGCCGCCGCCACCAGTTCCGCGGCCGCCGGGGCCGACAGGCCCGGCAGCGCGCCCGGCGAGAGGTCCACAACGGACAGTTCGTACCCGGCGAACACCTCGCGCAGGTGCCGCTCGGCCGCCGCCGGGTCGCGGTCCGGGGCGAAGCGGTGGTTCACCGTCAGCACCGCCGCGTCCGGGACGACGTTGCCCGCCACGCCACCGCCGACCGACGTCGCCTGGAGGCCTTCGCGGTAGGTGAGGCCGTCGATGTCGACGATCCGCGGCGTGTACTCCGCCAGCCGGCGCAGCGGCTCGGCGAGCGCGTGGATCGCGTTCTCGCCCATCCACGCCCGCGCGGTGTGCGCCCGCTTTCCGGACAGCCGCAGTTCGACGCGCATGGTGCCCTGGCAGCCGGCCTCGATCACGGCGTTCGACGGCTCGCCGACGATCGCCAGGTCCCCGGCCAGCCAGTCGGGCAGCTCCCGCTCGATCCGGCCGAGGCCGTTCTTGACCGCCTCGACCTCTTCGTTGTCGTAGAACACGAAAGTGACGTCGTGCTTGGGCTCCGGCAGCGTGGCGGCCAGGTGCAGGAAGACCGCGTCGCCGCCCTTCATGTCGACCGTGCCGAGGCCGTGCAGGACTTCCTCGGCACCGGAGCCTTCGCGCCGGGACGGCAGGTTGCCGTTCTCCGGCACGGTGTCCAGGTGCCCGGCGAGCACCACCCGCGACCCGCGGCCGAGGTTCGTCCGCGCGAGGACGGCGTCACCGTTGCGGACGACCTCGAGGTGCGGCGCCTGCGCCTGCAACGCTTCCTGCACCGCCGTCGCGATCTCGGCCTCGGCGCCGGACACGCTGAAGGTGTCCACGAGCGCTGCGGTCAGGTCCACGGGGTCGGCGTGCAGGTCGAGGCGCATGCCCCGCACGCTACCGTGGGAGTGTGCGTAGGTTCGGAGCCGCTGTGGGCGGCGCGGTGCTGGTCCTGGTCCTGTCGGGCTGCGGGAACGAGGCCGGCCCGGCCCCCAAGCCGCAGGCCGGGGAGCCCGGCCCGGACGCGCTGCCGGTCAAGCTCGACGCGCTGACCGTCGACCAGTGCTACGCCAGCCCGCGCACCCAGCTGCCGAAGGGCTGTGAGAAGTACGTCACCGAGGTCGGCAACGTCCCGGGCGCGGCCCGCAAGCGCGCGGCCGACCGCGACCCGCAGCTGACCGCCGAGGCCGCCGAGCTGGAGCAGGCGGTCGGGGAGTTCCGGGGCGCGGGCTGCACGACCGTCCCGGCCGCCGGTGGTCCCTGCTCGCAGGCGCTGGTCGACATCGCCGCCGCCCTCGGGGGCCTGAAGAAGCAGGTAGACGCGCGGCCCACGGGTGGTTGATCCGCGTCACTCCACTACGGTGAAGGCCGTGAGCGAGCAGAGCCCGAACCCCGAAACGACCGGCGCCAGCGGCGTCGGGCTGGCCACCGTCACGACCGACGGGACGGTCCTCGACACCTGGTACCCCCACCCCAAGCTGATCGAAGGGGGCACCGCCGGCACGGAACGCCTGAGCGCCGGCGAGGCCACCGAGCTGCTCGGCGAGGCCGCCGCGGCGCTGCTCGGCCCGGACACCGACCGCGGGGTCGAGGTCGTCGCCGTGCGCACCACGATCGGCAGGCTGGCCGACGCGCCCGCGGACACCCACGACATGTACCTGCGGCTGCACCTGCTCTCGCACCGCCTGGTCCGCCCGCACGGCCAGAACCTCGACGGCATGTTCGGCCTGCTGGCCAACGTCGTGTGGACCAACCACGGCCCGTGCCCGGTCGAAGGCTTCGAGACGACCCGGCTGCGGCTGCGCTCGCGCGGCGCGGTGACCGTCTACAGCGTCGACAAGTTCCCGCGGATGGTCGACTACGTCATGCCGTCCGGCGTGCGCATCGGCGACGCCGACCGCGTCCGGCTGGGCGCGCACCTGGCGTCCGGCACGACCGTGATGCACGAGGGGTTCGTCAACTTCAACGCGGGCACGCTGGGCGCGTCCATGGTCGAGGGCCGGATCTCGGCCGGCGTGGTCGTCGGCGACGGCTCGGACGTCGGCGGCGGCGCGTCGATCATGGGGACGCTTTCCGGTGGCGGCAAGGAGACGATCTCCCTCGGCGAGCGCTGCCTGATCGGCGCGAACGGCGGCATCGGCATCTCGCTGGGCGACGACACGGTCGTCGAGGCGGGCCTGTACGTCACGGCCGGCACCAAGGTCGTCGTCGAGGGCAAGGTCGTCAAGGCCCGCGAGCTCAACGGCATTTCGGGCGCGGTGTTCCGCCGGAACTCGGCGACCGGCGCGGTCGAGGTCGTGCCGCGGACCGGCGCCGGCGTCGAGCTGAACGCGGCGCTCCACGCCAACGACTGAGCTCGCCCCGCCTCCGAAAGCCGCGGATGACTCGTTCGGGACCCCCGCGTCCCGGATGAGTCATCCGCGACCCGCTCAGGAGCCGGAGAGCGACCAGACGTAGCCGTCCGGCCGGACCAGCACCCGGCGGCCCCCCGAAGCCTCGTAGGCCGCGTACGCGTGGCCGCCCTCGTCGACCAGGTCCGTGCCCGTCGCCACGCTTCCCGCGGGCAGGATCCGGTGGCCCGCCGTCTCCCCCTCGCCGAAGAAAAGCTCCGTCGCGTGCGGGCCGCGGAACAGCTCGAACATCCGCACCCGCTTGCCGTTCGCGTCCACCAGCGGGGCGTCCGGCGCCCGGTCGCCCGGCTGCAGCGCCCCGGTCCCCGGCGGCGACAGCGGGCCGCCCCGGTAGGTGATGTCCAGCTGCTGCGTGTCCTCGCCGCGCCGGTGGGCGTCCTCGTCGCCGTCGACGTACTTCTGCAGCAGCTCCGTCGTGACCCCCAGCACCCGGGCCGCGACCGTGCGCCGCTCGATCTCGTAGCTGTCCAGCAGCTCCGGTGCGCCGTCCGCGAGTTTCCAGCCCAGGTTGTAGCCGTCCTGGACGCCGGTGTTCAGGCCCTGCCCGCCGGTCGGCGGGTGGACGTGCGCCGCGTCGCCGGCCAGGAACACGCGGCCGTCGCGGAAGCGCGCCGCCAGGCGGACGTTCGGCCGCCACACCGTCGACCAGGCCAGGTCGGACAGCTTGACCGTGCCGCCGCTCAGCACGTCGAGCCGGGCCTGGACCGCCGGCAGCGCCGTCTCGACGTCGGTCTCGCCGTCGCCGAGCGAGGCGCCGAACTGGAAGTGCGGCGTGCCCGGCAGCGGGCTGAACATCATGCCGTTCATCGGCTCGTCCGGCGTCGCGAACCAGTGGCCGAAGTTCCGGTCGAGGCCGTCGGCCCGGACGTCGCCGAGCAGCATCCGGATCGACTCGTCCGTGCTGCCCTCGAACGCGATGCCGAGGGCCTTGCGCACGAAGCTCCTGCCGCCGTCGGCGCCGACCAGGTACGCGGCACGGACGGTCTCGCCCGTGCTCAACGTCGCCGTGACGCCGTCGGCGTCCTGCTCGAAGCCGGTCAGCGCGGTGGCGAGCTCGACGCGCACGCCGAACTCGGCCAGCCGGTCGCGCAGGATGCCCTCGGTCTGCGACTGGCCCAGGAACCAGCCGGTGGGGTACGGCCGCGACGGCGTCGGCTCGACCGGGTCGAACATCATCCGCTCGCCGACCACCTCGCCGCCGAGGTGGATCTTCATCGGCACCGGGGCCATGCCGGCGGCCAGCACCGCGTCGAGCACGCCCAGGTCCTCGAAGACCTCCAGCGTGCGCGGCTGCATCCCGTCCCCGCGCGAGCCGACGAAGTACTCCGCGGCCTTGTCGATGATCCGCACGGCGACGTCGCGCCGCGCCAGCTCGATGGCCAGCGTCAGCCCGGTCGGCCCCGCGCCGGCGATCAGCACCCGAGTGTCCATGTCACCCTCTCAGTGAATTTATGTTCAGTGAATCTGAATTCAGAATGACGCTGCTAGCGTCCCGTGTCAAGGGAGGTGGCGATGACGGCGACGAGCCGCAAGGAGAAGGCCGCGGAGACCGAGAGCGCGCTCAAGGCCGCGGCCAAGCGCGTCTTCGCCCGGAAGGGCTACCTGAACACGAAGATCACGGACATCACCGCCGAAGCGGGCCGCGCCGCGGGGTCGTTCTACAACCACTTCGCGGGCAAGGAAGAGCTGCTCGAGGCGTTGCTGGCCGACATCGCGGCGTCCGGCGACGAGAGCGCCGACAGCGAGGACCACCTGGCCGACTTCAGCGACCCGGACGCCGTGCGCTGGCACGTCGAGCAGTACTGGGAGTTCTACCGGGACAACGCCGCGACCATGCTGGCCCTGCGCCAGGCGGCCATGGTCAGCGAGACGTTCGCGCGCACGCTCGCGCAGTTCGGTGCGTCCCAGGCCGCCGACCTCGACGACCACCTCGCGCACATCACCCGGGCCGGGCTGAAGCTGCCGGCGAGCCCGGACCGGTGCGGGATGCTGATGTACAACCTGGTCGACGCGTTCGCGGCCACCTGGCTGCACGGGTCACCGCCGGACTGGACGCCGCCGTCCGACGAAGAAGCCGTCGAGCTGCTGACCCGGTTCGTCTACCGCGGCCTGACCGGCCGGGACTACTGAGTCAGGCGCTCCACGGCGGCGTCGACGCGCTCGTCGGTCGCGGTCAGCGCGACGCGGACGTGCTTGCCGCCCTTCGGGCCGTAGAACGTGCCGGGCGCGACCAGGATCCCGCGCTCGGCCAGCCAGGCGACGGTCGCCGGGGCGTCCTCGTCGCGGGTGGCCCAGAGGTAGAGGCCCGCTTCGGAGTGGTCGATGCGGAAGCCGTTGTCCAGCAACGCCTTGCGCAGGACGAGCCGGCGGCGCGCGTAGCGCTCGCGCTGGACTTCCAGGGCCTCGTCGTCGGCCAGGGCGGCGACCATGGCCTCCTGGACCGGGCGCGGCACGATCATGCCCGCGTGCTTGCGGACGTCGAGCAGCTGCTTGATCAGACGCGGGTCGCCGGTCAGGAACCCGGCGCGGTAGCTGGCCAGGTTCGCCGACTTGGACAGCGAGTGCACCGCGATCAGGCCGTCGGTCCGGCCGTCGCAGACGTCCCGGTGCAGGATCGAGAGCGGCTCGGCCTCCCAGCCGAGCGCGAGGTAGCACTCGTCGGAGACCACGACGACGTCCCGCTCGCGCGCCCACTCGACGACCTTGCGCAGGTGCTCGGCCGGGAGCACCTTGCCGGTCGGGTTGGACGGCGAGTTCAGCCAGATCATCGCCGGCTTCTGCGGGCCGAGGGCGACCGTGCTGTCGGTCCGCAGGATCGACGCGCCCGCCAGCAGCGCGCCGACCTCGTACGTGGGGTACGCCAGCTCCGGGATGACGACGACGTCGCCGGGACCGAAGCCGAGCAGCCGCGGCAGCCAGGCCACGGCCTCTTTGGACCCGATCGTCGGGAGCACGGCGTCCGGCTCGATGCCGTCGACGCCGTGCCGCCGCGAAAGCGCCCCGCGCGCGGCTTCCCGCAGTGCCGGGATGCCGTGGGTGGTCGGGTACCCGGGGATCTCGGAGACCGACGCGAGTGCCGCGCGGATGCCGTCCGGGACCGGGTCGACCGGCGTGCCGATGGAGAGGTCGACGACCCCGCCGGGATGCGCCTGCGCCGTGGCCTTGACCTCGGCGAGCGAATCCCAGGGGAAGTCGGGCAGGGCGATCCGGTTCATTCGCCCTGCGGGGGCAGCGCCTTGATGAAGGCCGGGTCGTGCGCGGTCTTGCCCACCTTGGACGCGCCGCCGGGCGAGCCCAGCTCGTCGAAGAAGTCGACGTTGGCCTTGGTGTAGTCCGACCAGTTGTCCGGGACGTCGTCCTCGTAGTAGATCGCCTCGACCGGGCAGACCGGTTCGCAGGCGCCGCAGTCGACGCACTCGTCCGGGTGGATGTACAGCATCCGCTCGCCCTCGTAGATGCAGTCCACGGGGCACTCGTCGATACACGCCTTGTCGAGCACGTCGACGCAGGGCTCGGCGATCACGTAGGTCACTGCGCACTCCTGCTTTTCTCTGCAAACAGCCAGTCGGGGCCGACACTACGCGGTTCGGGCACCCGTTCGGACGGTGAGGCAAGCCTTAGCCATACCCCGGGTACGGCGCTCACCTCGGCCGGCGGCGCGGGGGCGGGGTCGCCCGGGCGTCGCCGGTGATGACGAAGCGCGGCTTGGGGGCTTCGTCGGTGTCACCTTCGGTCTTCTTCTCCCCCACGGCCCGGTTGAACCCCTCGGAAATCTCGTCGACGAGCTTCTCGCTGTGCCGCTCGTCCTTGCGCTGGATGCCCACCGCCACCTCCTGAGGAAATCCGTTCCCGCGACGTTCACCGCCTCCGGCACAATCTAGCGGTGAACGCGCTAGAACGGCTCGAAATCACCTGCAGCAGAGCATGGCCGCCACTGGTGGCGGAACCCCTGGGTGAGTGGTCTCTGCGCTGGGCGGCCGGCTTCACCGGCCGCGCGAACAGTGCACTCGCCGTCGGCGACCCCGATCGCGAGCTCGGCGACGCCCTGGACGCGGTGTGTGACTTCGCCCACGGCCGGGGCATCGCCCCGATGGTCCAGGTGGTCCGCGACAGCCCCAACGAGCGCGCGATCGCGGCCGCGGGCTGGGTCCCGGCGGCCCACCACGGCGCCGGCCACGAGGTCGCCGTCCTCACGAAGGGGCACGTTCACGTGAAAGTGCCCCCAGCGGGTCACTTCCACTTGAACGTGGCGGACGAGCCGGAGCCGGGGTGGTGGGAGCTCGCGCTGCGGCCGGGCGAGGACTCCCCCGCCGCGCGGCAGGTCCTGACCGGCGGGAAGGTCGGCTACGGCGTCGCGACGACCGGGGACACCCTCGCCGGCGTCGTCCGGGGCGCCCTGGTCGACGACTGGCTGCACGTCGGGCGGCTCGAAGTCGCCCCGGCCTTCCGCCGCCGCGGGCTGGGCTCCGCGCTGATGGACGCGGTGCAGACGTGGGGTGCGGAACACGGGGCGGCCCACGCGGTGTTGCAGGTCGCGGAGGGGAATTCGGGCGCGCTCGCGCTCTACGCGGGGCTCGGCTACGCCCCGCACCACAGATACCGGTACTGGGTGCCCGCACCCGGCTCGTGCGAGGATTCGACGTCGTGAAGATCGTGGTAGTGGTCGGCGGAGTGGGCGGGGCCCGCTTCCTGCTGGGTGTCAAGGCGGCTCTGGGCATGGCCCCAGAGGGTGCCTCCGAGTCGGAGCACGAGGTGACGGCGCTGGTCAACACCGGCGACGACGTCTGGATGCACGGGCTGCGGATCTGTCCCGACCTGGACACCTGCATGTACACCCTGGGCGGCGGGATCGACAAAGAACGCGGCTGGGGGCACTCGGGCGAGACCTGGGTCGTCAAGGAGGAGCTGGCCGCCTACGGCGCCGAGCCGACCTGGTTCGGCCTCGGCGACAAGGACATCGCCACCCACCTGATCCGGTCGCGGATGCTGCGCGCGGGCTACCCGCTCTCGGCGGTGACCGAGGCCCTGTGCGACCGTTGGCAGCCCGGCGTCCGGCTGCTGCCGATGTCGGACGACCGCGTCGAGACGCACGTCGTGATCGACGACCCAGATCAGGACGGGCAGCAGAAGGCCGTCCACTTCCAGGAGTGGTGGGTGCGCTACCGCGCCGAGCCGAAGGCGCACTCGATCGTCGCGGTCGGCAACGACGAGGCCAAGCCCGCGCCCGGGGTGCTGGAGGCGCTCAAGGACGCGGACGCCGTGCTGTTCGCCCCGTCGAACCCGGTCGTGTCGGTCGGCACCGTGCTGGGCGTGCCCGGGGTGCGGGACGCGCTGCGCAAGACGTCCGCCGGCGTGGTCGGGGTGTCGCCGATCATCGGCGGGAAGGCGCTGCGCGGGATGGCCGACGCGTGCCTGACCGCGATCGGCGTCGAGACGTCGGCCGAGGCGGTGGGCCGGCACTACGGCTCGCGCCGGGACGGCGGCGTCCTCGACGGCTGGCTGATCGCCGAAGGCGAGACCGCGGACGTGCCGGGCGTGACCGTCCGCGACGTCCCGCTGCTGATGTCCGACGTGCACGCGACCGCGGCCATGGCCCGCGCCGCTCTCGAACTGGCTGGAGCCCCTGTTGACTGACACCGGTGACCACGCTTCCCCCAAACTGGAGATCCTGCCGGTCACCGGGCTGCCGGAGTTCCGGCCGGGCGACGACCTGACCGGCGCGATCGCGACCGCCGCGCCCTGGCTGCGCTCCGGTGACGTCCTGGTCGTGACCAGCAAGATCGTCTCGAAGGCCGAGGGCAGGCTCGTGCGCGTGCCCAGCGACCCCGAGGCCCGCGACGCCGAACGCCGGAAGCTCGTCGAGCAGGAGGCCGTGCGGATCGTCGCGCGGATCGCGCGCACGGTGATCACCCAGAACCACCTGGGGATCGTGCAGGCCGCGTCCGGGATCGACGCGTCCAACGTGGCCGGGGACGAGGTCGCGCTGCTGCCCGCGGACCCGGACGCTTCGGCGCTGGCGCTGCGCAACGGGCTGCGGGAACGGCTCGGCGTCGAGGTCGCCGTCGTCGTCACCGACACGATGGGCCGCGCGTGGCGGGTCGGGCAGACCGACGCCGCCATCGGCTCGTCCGGGCTGCGCGTGCTGCACGCCTACCGCGGCCAGATCGACGGGCAGGGCAACGAGCTCGCCGTCACCGAGGTCGCCGTCGCCGACGAGCTCGCCGCGGCCGCCGACCTGGTCAAGGGCAAGCTGGGCGGGACGCCGGTCGCGGTCGTGCGCGGGCTCTCGATCGAGGACGACGGCTCGTCCGCCCGGGACCTGGTCCGCCCGCTGGAGGAGGACCTGTTCCGGCTCGGCACCAACGAGGCCATCGCGCAGGGCCGGCGCGAAGCCGTCCCGGTCCGGCGTTCGGTGCGGCAGTTCGCCGACGAGCCGGTCTCCCCCACCTCGATCCGGCGGGCGGTGGGCTCGGCGCTGACCGCTCCCGCGCCGCACCACACGCACCCGGTGCGGTTCGTCTGGCTGCGCGACCCCGGCGTCCGGAAGAAGCTGCTGGACGCGATGCGCGAGTCGTGGCGGGCCGATCTGGAGTCCGACGACTTCACGCCGGAGCAGATCGCGAAGCGGCTCAGCCGGGGGGACATCCTGTACCGGGCCCCGGAGATCGTCATCCCGTTCCTGGTGCCGGACGGCGCCCACACCTACCGCGACGACCGCCGCAACGACTGCGAGAAGACGATGTTCACCGTGGCCGGCGGCGCCGCGGTGCAGGGCCTGCTGGTCGCGCTGGCGGCCGAAGGCCTGGGGTCGTGCTGGATCGGGTCGACGATCTTCGCCGCGGACATCGTCCGGGACGTCCTCGGCCTCGACGAGCGCTGGCAGCCGCTGGGTTCGGTCGCCATCGGCGTGCCGCTGACCGAGCCGACCCCGCGCGGACCGGCACTGGCCGGGGAAGGACTGCTGGAGCTGTGAGCCTGCACGCCGACGCCGTCGCGACGCTTTCGTCGTGGCGGCCCGCCGCCGCGGCCCAGGAGTCGCTGCGGCAGGCGTTCCTGGGGTTCCTGGCCGCCCGTCCGGACAGTTGCCGGCGCTCCTGCGAGGCCGGGCACCTGACGGCGTCGGCGGTGGTGCTCGACCACACGGGCACGCGGGTGCTGCTGACGCTGCACCCGCGCGTCGGCCGGTGGCTGCAGCTGGGCGGCCACTGCGAGCCGTCGGACACGTCGCTGGCCGGGGCGGCCCTGCGGGAGGCCACCGAGGAGTCCGGGATCCCGGGGCTGCGCCTGGCGGCGGAGCCGGTGCACCTGGACGTCCACCCGATCACCTGCTCGCTCGGGGTGCCGACGCGGCACTTCGACGTCCGCTTCGCCCTGCAAGCCCCGCCGGGTGCAGCGCCGGTGCGCAGCGACGAGTCCGACGACCTGCGGTGGTGGCCGGTGGACGCGCTGCCGGCGGGGTCGGAAGATCTCGCCGATCCGGTGAAAGCCGCGATTCCTGTCGGTGCCGGGCGATAACCTGGTCCGCGGACAGGGAGGGACCAGATGGCTACGCAGTTCCCCGAGCGGGTGCACTACCACTCCGGCGGTGGCGGCGACACCGGCGTGTTCGGGTACATCGTGCTCGGGCTGATCGTGCTGGGCATCATCGTGTTCGTGATCGCGGTGGTCGTCCGGGTGTCGAAGATGCGCCGCGAAGAGGCGATGAAGAACGGCGGGGCGGTCCCGCCGAACCCGAATTTCCCGCCGCAGCAAGGGTTCGTGCCACCGACGCAGGGTTTTGCGCCGCCGCCGCAGGGGTTCGCGCCGCCTTCGCAGGGCTTTCCGCAGCCTTCGCAAGGGTTTTCGCAGCCGGGTTCGCCGCCGCCCGGGTACCCGCCTTCGCCGCCGCCCGGGTACCCGCCTTCGCCGCAGCAGGGATTCCCGCAGCAGCCGGGGTACCCGCCGGCGCCGCAGGGTCCGTCGTTCCCGCAGCAGCAGCTGCCGGGGCCGGGTGCGGGTCCGCAGAGCTGGTGATCGTCCCCTTCGACAGCGGTTCGCCGGTCCCGCCGTACGAGCAGGTCCGGTCGGGGCTCGCGACGCGCATCAACGACCGGAGCCTGGCCGTGGGCACGAAGCTGCCCACGGTCCGGCAGCTCGCGGCCGACCTCGGCATCGCCCCGAACACGGTGGCTCGCGCGTACCGCGAGCTCGAAGAAGCGGGCCTGATCGAAACCCGCGGCCGCGCGGGCAGCTTCGTCGCGGCGGCCGGCGACCAGACCCGCCGCCGAGCCCAGCAGGCGGCGGCGGAGTACGCGAAGACGACCCGCAAGCTCGGCCTCGACGACGCCGAGGCGCTGTCGATCGTCCGCGCGGCACTCGACGAGGGGACCGGCTGATGGTGAGCGTCCTGACCCTGCTGATCCTGCTGCTGGTGCTCGGCGCCATCGTCGCGGTGGTGCTGGTCGTGGTGAACTCCGCCAAGCCGAAGCAGCCGCCGTACCCGCCGCAGCACCCGGGGTACCAGCAGCCGGGATACCCGCCACAGCAAGGGTTTCCGGCCCAGCAGCCGCCGGGTTACCCGCCGCAGCAAGGGTTTCCGGGCCAGCAGCCCCCGGGTTACCCGCCGCCGCAAGGCGGCTCGGGGCCGCAGGGATTTCCGGGGCAGCCTGGTTATCCGGGCCAGCAGCCGCCCTACCCGGGTCAGCCGCCGTATCCGGGGCAGCCGGGCGGGTTTCCTCCGCAGCAGTAGGCCTTTCGCTGGCGAATCTCGGGGATCTCGTCGAGCGTGGGCAAAGCGCGGCAGCGCGAGTTCCACCCCGCGCCGCGGCAGCGCGCCCGGCAGAGCGGCAGCGCAAGCCCACCACCGCACGCGGCAGCACACCCCGCGCCGCGGCAGCGCGCCCCCACCGCACCAACCGGCGGCGGCACCCTCACATCGCGCGGTAGTCGCGCAGCTCGATCCGCGGTCCGAACCGCGGCCGCGTGTGGCCCGCCGCCTCCAGGTACCGCACCGCGCGCTGCCGCTGGGGTGCGTACGGCGCCAGTACCTCCGCCATCCCCGCGTCGTCGAGCTTCGTGCCCAGCACCGCGTTCCCCACCATCGACGGGATGTTGTAGTCGCCGAAGCTCACCGCGTCCGGGTCGCCCCACGCGCGCTGGGCGATCTCCGCCGCCGTCCACACCCCGATGCCCGGGACCTGGCGCAGCCAGTGGCGCCCCGCGAGCCCGCCCAGTTCCACCGCGCGCTCCAGGTGCGGGGCGATCAGGGTCGCGTTCACCAGGGCCGTCCGGCGTTTGATGTCGACGCCCGCGCGGTGCCAGTGCCAGTCCGGGAGCGTCCGCAGCGTCTCCGGCGTGGGCGGCACGCGCAGCCGCTCGGGCGCCGGGCCCGGTGGGCGCCCGCCGAAGCGGCGGCACAGCTCGGCCCACGACCGGATCGCCTCCTTGCCCGCCACCTTCTGCTCCAGCACGGCGAGCACCAGCCAGTCCCACACCACCCCGGTCGCGCCGAGCCGCAGGCCGGGATTCGCCCGGCGCGCCCGCGCGACGACGTCGTGGTGCGCGACGAACCCCGAGTCGTCGTCGTTCGCGCCCAGCAACGCCGGCACCCCGCTCAAGAGCCGGTCCTTCGCCTCGCCCCACGCCGCCGCCTCGATGCGGCCGTCGGTGTGGCGGCGCAGGGCCAGCGTGCCGGGACCGTCCGGGGTGTTCGACGCGAGCCAGGTGATGCCGCGCTCGTCCGTGAGGATGTTGAGCGACCCGCGCCCACGCTTCAGCGGACGCAGGACCCGGTCCAGGTCGACTTCGAACGGGGGACGCCAGAACATCGGCTACGCGTCGCTGGAAAAGCGGACGGAACCGTCGGGCAGGACGACGTCCGGCCAGACGCGGGCGCCGTCCAGGAGCTCGCAGCCGGCCCCGACCGACACGCCGTCGCCCAGCACCACGCCGCGCAGCACCGCGCCGGCGCCGACGCGGGCGCCGTGGCCGAGCACCGAGCGCTCGACGATCGCGCCTTCGGAGACCGCCGCGCCGTCGAACAGCACCGAGCCGTCGATCTTCGCGCCCGAGCCCACGACGGCGGCGACCCCGATCGTCGACCCGCCGGACAGCTGGGCGTCCTCGGCCACCGAAGCGCCGTCGAGCACCAGGAAGTCGCCGGGACGGCCGGGCAGCGCCGACGTCGGCGCCAGGCCGCGCACGAGGTCGGCCGAGCCGCGCACGAACGCTTCCGGCGTGCCGACGTCCAGCCAGTACGAGGCGTCGATGAACCCCTGGATGTGCGCGCCCTGCTCCAGCAGCTGCGGGAACGTCTCCCGCTCCACCGACACGCGGCGCCCGGCCGGGATGGCCTCGATCACCGGGCGGCGGAAGACGTAGCAGCCGGCGTTGATCTGGTCGGTCGGCGGGTTCGGCGACTTCTCGAGGAACGCCTGGACGCGGCCGGTCTCGTCGGTCGGCACCGACCCGAACCGGCTCGGGTCCGGGACGCGCTGCAGGTGGAGCGTGACGTCGGCACCCGACTCGTGGTGCACCCGCAGCTGCTCGCCGAGGTCCGCGCCCGAGAGGATGTCGCCGTTGAAGACGATCACCTGCTCGGCGCGCAGCTTGTCGTACACGTTCCGGATCGCGCCCGCGGTGTCGAGCGGCTCCTCCTCGACGACGTACTCCAGCTCCAGGCCGATGGCCTTGCCGTCGCCGAAGTACTCCTCGAACACCTCTGCACGGTAGCTCGTGCCCAGGACGACGTGGCGGATGCCGGCCTCGCGGATGCGGGAGAACAGGTGACTCAGGTACGGCGTCCCGGCCGTCGGGAGCATCGGCTTCGGTGCCGAAAGGGTGAGCGGGCGCAGCCGGGTGCCCTTGCCCCCGACCAGCACGACGGCGTCGACAGCCTCGCCTCGGACCTCGGACGTCACGGAAATCTCCTCTTTTATCACGCACCGCTGAGCGACAAGCCGCGGGAAACCCTGACGGAGGTCGCCCGGAGGGCCTACCCTAGACAGGAAACAGGCGGGCCTTTCCCCAGAGGGCCCCGGGTCAGTCGGGAGGCCGAGGGGATGGACCCCCGCGATCGGGCGGACGCCCTGCTCGCACGAGCCCAGGCGCGCGGTGTGTTCGTCGTGACACCCGACAGCGCGACGTCACCGATGGACTCGTCGAACACCCAGCAGATCCCGCGCGCGCAGATCGACGGGCTCGACCGCAGCCGCGACCCCGACACGACCACGCAGCTGCCGGCGTCGCTGATCGAGGAGAACGACCACCCGCTGGCCGGCTCGGCGCCGACGCGGCGGATGGAGGTCCAGGGCGGCCGCCGCCCGCAGCGGACCACCCCGCTGAAGACGCCGTCGCCGACGACGCCGATGCCCGCGCCGCTGTCCCGCCGTCCGCAGGCCGAGCCGATCACGAGCCCCTTGAAGGAGCCCGATCCGGAGGACACCGGCCTGGTGCCGACGGTGACGCAGAACATCGGCAAGTCCGACCTTTCGCGCCGGCTCGACGGGATCTAGCGGGTTTCCAGCTTCAGCCGCAGCGCGAGGCCGAGCTTCACCGCGGCCAGCACCGGCTTCCAGACGAGCCCCGGGTGGCGGTCGGCGAGGTAGCGGTAGGCGCTGGCGTGGTGCGCGGCGAGCATCTTCTTCGACGCCTGCGAAGTCGAGTGCCCGCCTTCGTGCGTCACCCGCGAGGACGGCGCGTAGACGTTCAGCCAGCCGGCCTTCGCCAGCCGGTCGCCGAGGTCGACGTCCTCGAAGTACATGAAGTAGCGGGTGTCGAAGCCGCCGACGGAGTCGAACGCCTCCCGCCGGAACAGCTGGCACGAGCCGGACAGCCAGCCCGAGACGCGCTCGGCCGGGGTCCCGGTCTCCTGCCGGTACTGCTTCGTCCAGGGGTTGCCGGGCCAGACCTTCGCGAAGGTGGCGTGCCCGATCCCGCGCCCGAAGGACGGCAGCAGCCGAGCCGAGGGGTAGACGGTCCCCTCGAGGTCGTGGATGAGCGGCCCGAAGGCACCCCCGCGCGGCCACCGCTTGGCGGCGTCGAGCAGCGCGTCGAGCGACCCGGGCTCCCATTCGAGGTCCGGGTTGACGACGACGACCCACCCGTAGCGGTCGTCGAGCTCGGCGACCCCGCGGTTGGCGGCGGTCCCGTAGCCGACGTTCTCCCCGATGCTGAGCAACTGCACGTTCTCCCGGCCGGCGACGACCTGTTCGAGGGCCCCCTCGACGGACGCGTTGTCCGCGACGACCACCTTGACCTCGCGCTCGGTGGCCTTCTCGAGGGTGTCGAGGAACCGCTCGATGGTGTCCTCGGAGAAGTAGGTCACGGTCACGACGCCGACATCGTCGCCATAGCGGGATTGCTCAGTCACCCGGCCATTGTCCACGCGTCACGCAGGGTGAATCGGGTGCCCCGGCCCAGCAGCACGCTGGAAGAAATCAGCGGGTGCGGAGGTGGCGGGACCAGGCTTTGGCGTACGCCTCCCGGTGCCGCTCCGCGGTCGTGGCCCACGAGAACTCCTTCGCCCGCTGCTGCGCCGCCGTGGCCAGCTCGGCGCGCCGTCCCGGGTCGTCCAGCAGCTCGCCCAGGGCCGCCGCGACGTCTCCCGCGCCCACGCCGCAGTACGCCACCGCGTCGCCGCCCACCTCCGGCAACGACAGGCGGCGCGTCGTCAGCACGCACGCGCCGCACGCCATCGCCTCCAGGACCGGGAGCCCGAACCCCTCGCCCAGCGACGGGTACGCCACCAGTTCCGCCCCGCCCAGGAAGCCCGCCAGCGTGCCGAACGGCAGGTACCCCGCGCGGATCACCCGCAGCCGGTGCGGGACCGCGTCCAGGGCCCGCTCCACCTGCGTGTCCCAGCCCGGCTGCCCCGCCAGCACCAGCGCCGGCGCGTCGCGGCGGCCGGCCACCGCGCGGGCGAACCCGCGGATCAGCGCGGGCACGTTCTTCCGCGGCTCGAGCGCCCCCAGGAACGCCACGTACGGCGTCCGGCCCAGGCCGACCGCCGCCCGTGCGGCCGCGACCTCGGACGGGGACGGCGGGTGGAAGCGCTCGGTGTCGACGCCGTGGTGGATGACTTCGAGCGAAGCGTGCCGCACCGGGCCCACGCGGGCCAGCTCCGCGGCCGTCGCCGCTGAAGGGACTACACACAGCGTCGCGCGGCGAAGCGCCGTCGACGTCCACGCGCGGAAGAAGCGGGCCTTCACCGACGAGTGCAGCACGGCGTCGGTGAAGAACGTCGCGTCGTGCAGCGTGACCACGGACGCGGCCGACGTCGCGAGCGGCATCGTGTAGTGCGGCGAGTGGACGACGTCCGCGCCGAGGCGGCGCGCCAGCCGGGGCAGGGTCGCCTGTTCCCAGGTCAGCCGGGCCGTGCGGGTGGTCGTCGCCGGCGAAGCGGGCACGACGCGGGAACGCGGCGCCAGCCGATCGTAAAGCTGCAGGTCGCGGGGCTGGCAGACGACGGTGATCCGCGCCCCGTCCGCGTCGAGGGCGGCGACGAGCGAGTCCACGTACCGGCCGACCCCGCCGCGGTCCGCGGGAACCGCGGTCGCATCGATCAGCACGCGGGGGTCATCGCTCACCCCTGCAGGGTACGGCGGCGACCCTCCGTCATGGTGAGGAACTGGCAAACCGGGCAGGTCAGTCGTGCGCGCGGCGGTGGATCGCCCAGACGGCTTCCGCCGCGCGGCGCCACGTGAACGCGCGAGCCCGCTCCCGGCCCGCCCGGGTCAGGCGCGCCGCCACCGACGGTGAACCGAGCACTTCCCGCAGCGCGGACGCCAGCGCCGCCGCGTCCCCGCGCGGCACCACGACCCCCGCGCCGCCCGCCACCTCGGCCAGCGCCGGGACGTCGGTGTGCACCACCGGGACGCCCGCCGCCATCGCCTCGAGCAGGCCCAGCCCGAAGCCCTCGGCGAGGCTCGGCACGGCCAGCGCGCCGGCCCGGCGCAGCACCGTCGCCAGCTCGGCGTCCGACACCTTCCCCAGCATCCGCAGCCGGTCCGCGGGCAGGCCGCGCTCCCGGGCCAGCGCCACCGGGTCGATGCCACCCCAGCCGGGCTGGCCGGCCAGCACGAGCGCCGTGCCCTCCAGCGTCGCGACCGCGTCGACCAGCACGTCGATGCCCTTGCGCGGCTCGATCGTGCCGACGGCCAGCACGTACCGGTCCGGGAGGTCCAGCTCGGCCGAACCCGACGGCACCCGCACGCCGTGCGGCACCACGCGCACCGGGACGTCGACGTCGATGAGCACCGCCAGCTCGTCGGCCACCGCCCGCGTCGGCACGACGAGCCCGGACGCCCGCCGCGCGGCTCGCGCGATCATCGACCGGTGCCAGCTGACCCCGCGCGCGGTGAGCGTCTCCGGGTGGGTCCAGGGCACGGTGTCGTGCACGGTCACGCTCAGCGTCTTCCCGGCGGGCGCCCGCGGCGGCGCGAACGGCGTCGGCGCGTGCACCGCGTCGCCGCCCGGCCACCAGCGCAGGCCCAGCTGCCACGCGGCGACCAGCGCCCGCGGCGGGATCCGCAGCACCCGGGGACCCTCGACGCCGTCCAGCCGGGCCGCGGCCACGTCGGCGTGCCGCGCGACGACGCTGGACACCGTCCAGCCCGGCGGCGCGGTCTTCGCGAGCGCGGGAAGCAGCTCGGCCGTGTAGCGCCCGGTGCCACCCGGCACGGGCGCGAGGAGCTGCTCGGCGAGCACGACCAGTTCGGGCACGCGGCTATTGTGCGGGACGTGACCGCGAATCCCGCCACCACGGTGGTAGTCGTGACCTGGCGGGGTGCCGGGCACATCACGGCCTGCCTCGACGCGCTGGCCGCACAGACGCGTCCACATCGGACGCTCGTGGTCGACAACGCCTCCGACGACGGCACCGCCGCCCTGCTCGCGGCCCATCCGGCCCGCCCGGACGTGCTCCGCCTGCCGCGCAACACCGGCTACGCGGGCGCCCTCGCCGTCGCCCTGGAAAGGCTCGAAACTCCGCTGATGGCGTGGCTGAACGACGACGCCGAACCCGCGCCGGACTGGCTCGCCACGCTCGAAGACACCCTGGCGAAGGCGCCCTTGGCCGCCGCGGCGACGTCCCGGCTCGTGCGCTCCGACGGCACCACGCAGTCCGCCGGCGTCCGGCTGACCGCCGACGGCCACGGCGCTGACCTCACCGAACCCGCGGGCGAGGTGTTCGGCTTCTGCGGCGGCGCGGCGCTGCTCCGCACTGACGCGCTCAAGAGCGTCGACGGCGTGCCGGCCGGATTCTTCTGTTATTACGAGGACACCGACACGGCGTGGCGGCTGCGGCTGGCCGGCTGGGACGTCGTCGCGGCGCCGGACGCCCGCGTCCGGCACGCCCACGGCGTCAGCAGCGAGCTGGGCTCGCGGGAGTTCCACCGCTGGAACGAGCGCAACCGGCTGCTCATGCTGCTGCGGTGCGCGCCCCGCCGTGTCGCGGTGAACCAGCTGGTCCGCTTCGCCGTGTTGACAGCGGTGCTGCCACTGCGTCCCGGGCGGCCGACGGCGGCGAACTTCTCCCTCGGCCTGCGCGGCCGGGTCCTCGCCGACGTGGCCGTGCGGTTACCTGCGACGTTGCGGATGCGCCGCAAGATCACCCGTCGCGCGGCGCTCGGCCGAGGCGCGGTCTGGGAGGCATGGGCAGGCCTTTAAGCTTGCGCCAGGATCGACGACGAGGAGCTGGCTTTGGCGCAGGGGGATCCACAACCGCTCGTCTCGGTGATCGTGGTCAACTACCACGGCGCCGACGACACGATCACCTGCCTGCGCGCGCTCGCCGAGCACGACTACCCCGAGCTCGAGCTCGTCTGCGTGGACAACTCGTCCGGCGCAGACGAGGCCGCGCGCATCCGCGAAGCCGTCCCGCAGGCCCACGTCGTGCCCGCCGGCCGCAACACCGGGTTCGCCGGCGGCTGCAACCTCGGGGCGAAGCACGCCAAGGGCACCGTCCTCGCCTTCCTCAACAACGACGCCCGCCCGGCGCCCGGCTGGGTCTCCGCCGCCGTCGCGGAGCTGCGCGCCCAGCCCGGCGTCGCCGCCGTGGCCAGCAAGGTCCTCGACTGGGACGGCACCGGCACCGACTTCGTCGACGGCGGCCTGACCTGGTTCGGCATGGGCTACAAGCGCTACGCGGGCTCCCCGCTGGCCGACGTCCCGGCCGCCGAGCACGAGGTCGCGAAGGACGTCTTGTTCGGCACCGGCTCGGCGCTGTTCGTCCGGGCGAGCGTGTTCGCCGAGGTCGGCGGCTTCGACGAGCGGTTCTTCATGTTCTACGAGGACGTCGACCTCGGCTGGCGGCTCAACCTGCGCGGCTGGCGCGTCCGGTACGTCCCGGAGTCGCTGACCCACCACCGCCACCACGGCACGATGGCGTCGGTCGACGCGCCGGAAACCGGCCGCGAGACGTTCCTCCTGGAGCGCAACGCCCTGGCCGCGCTCTACAAGAACCTTTCCGACGAAACCCTGGCCCGCGCGCTGCCCGCGGCGCTCGCCCTCGCCGTGCGCCGGGCCACCGCCCGCGGCGAGCTGGACGCGACCCAGCTGGACCTCGAACACGGCGGTGCTCCTTCAGGCCCGATCGAGACCGGTGACATCGCCGTCCCCCGCACCACGCTCGCCGGGCTGCTGGCCATCGACCAGTTCGTCGAACAGCTGCCGTCGCTGGCCGAGTCCCGCGCGGTCGAGCAGGCCGCCCGCGTCCGCACCGACGCCGACCTCCTCCCGTTGCTGCGCAAGGCGTTGGAGCCGGCCTACCCGCTGCCGCGCTACCTGGCCGCGCACGACATCCTCGTCGAGGCGTTCGGCATCGAGCAGGCCTTCGGGCAGCGCCGGAAGATCCTGGTGATCACCGGGGACGCGCTCACCGAGCGGATGGCGGGCCCGGCGATCCGCGCCTGGAACATCGCCCTCGCGCTCGCCGCCGAACACGACGTGCACCTCGTCACCACCAACCCCCTCGCGACACCGCCGCCCGCGCCGTTCCGGGTCAGCGCGGGCAAGCACCGCGAGCTGGACGCGCCGATCGCCTGGGCCGACGTCGTCGTCCTGCAGGGTCACGTGCTGGAGCTGGCGCCGTCGCTGAAGAAGCAGCACAGCGGCAAGATCGTCGTCGCCGACCTGTACGACCCGATGCACCTGGAGCTGCTGGAGCAGGGCAAGGGCGTCCCGGACGACCGGCGCGCGGCCGACCTCGCCGGTGTCACCCGCGTCCTGGACGCCCAGCTCGAACGCGGCGACTTCTTCCTCTGCGCTTCCGAGCGGCAGCGGCACTTCTGGCTCGGCCACCTCGCCGCGATGGGCCGGCTTTCCCCGCGCCTCTACGACGCCGACCCGACGACGCAGTCGCTGCTCGCGGTCGTCCCGTTCGGCCTGCCCCCGGAACCGCCGGTGCGCACCGGGCCGGGGCTGCGCTCGTCGCTGGGCATCGGCGGCACCGACCACGTCGTCCTCTGGGCGGGCGGGGTGTACAGCTGGTTCGACCCGCTGACGCTGGTCCGCGCGATCGAGCGGCTGCGCCGCCGCCGCGGCGACGTCCGGCTGGTGTTCCTCGGCATGAAGCACCCGAACCCCGAGGTGGCCGAGATGGACATCGGCGCGCGGACGATCCGGCTGGCGGACTCGCTGGGGCTGACCGGCAAGCACGTCTACTTCAACGAGCAGTGGGTGCCCTACCACGAGCGCCAGAACTGGCTGCTCGACGCGAACTGCGGCGTCACCACGCACTACGAGCACGTCGAGACGACGTTCGCGTTCCGCACCCGCGTCCTGGACTACCTCTGGGCGGGCCTGCCGATCGTCACCACCGACGGCGACGCGTTCGCCGACCTGGTCCGGGCCGAGCGCCTCGGCGTCGTCGTCCCGGCCGAAGACGATGCCGCACTGGCCGACGCGCTCGAGAAAGCGTTGTACGACGAGGAGTTCGCCGCGGGCTGCGTCGAACGGCTCGCCGTCGTCGCGCAGCGGTTCGCCTGGCCGGAGGCGCTGAAGCCGCTGGTCGAGTTCTGCCGCGACCCGCGGCCGGCGGCCGACCGGCTGCCCGGCGCGGCCGACCTGGTGACGACGCCGGCGGTGCGCGGCCGGGCGATGCTGCGGCGCGACGTCGACCTGGTCCGCGAGTACCTCGCCGCGGGCGGCGCGTCGGAGCTGGCGCGGCGCGTCGGCGGCCGGGCGCTGAAGGTCGCGAAGCAACGGCTCCGCCGTGGGTAGGTCACTGCGCGTCCTCCTCGACGGCACCCCGCTGCTGGGCGCGCGCACCGGGATCGGCCGGTACACGGCCGCGCTGAGCGAAGAACTGGTGTCGATCCCGGAGGTCGACACGCGCGCGGTGGCGTTCACGCTGCGCGGCTGGCGGCGGCTGCGGCACGTGCTCCCGTACGGCGCGCGCGCCCGCGGGATACCGGTGGCGGCGCGGCTGCTGCGGATGGCCTGGCTCCGCTCGGACTTCCCCCCGGTCGAGCTGTTCGCGGGCCCGACCGACGTGGTGCACGGCACGAACTTCGTGCTGCCGGGCCGGTTCCGCGCGGCGGGCGTGGTCACGATCCACGACCTGGCGTTCCTGGACAACCCGGCGGAGCTGGCCCCGAGCGACCGCGGCCTGCCGGAGCTGGTCCGTCGCGGCGCCCGCCGCGCCAACGTCATCTGCACCCCGACGGCGGCGGTGGCGGACGCGGTGGCGGAGCGCCTCGACGTCTCCCGCGAAAAGATCGTGGTGACGCCGCTGGGCGTAAACCCGGCGTGGTTCACCGCGCGCCCCCCGGACGACGAGCGCCGGGCGCGGCTCGGGCTGCCTTCGCGCTACCTGCTGTTCGCCGGGGCGGCGGGCCCGCGCAAGGGCCTGGACTGGCTGACCCGCGCCCACGAAGCGGCACCCGACCTGCCGGACCTGGTGTTCGCGGGCCCGGGCCCGTTCCCCCGCGGTGACCGGCGGTGCCAGACCGGCTATCTGTCCGATGTGGACCTGCGCACGGTGGTGGCGGGCGCGGCGGCACTGGTGCTGCCCTCGCGCGACGAGGGTTTCGGCCTGCCGGTGCTGGAGGCGATGGCCTCGGACGTCCCGGTGGTCTGCACGGACATCCCGGCGTTGCGCGAGGTGGCGGGCGAGTGCGCGAGCCTGGTCCCGTACGGCGACGTGGACGGCCTGGCGGAGGCGCTGCGGATGGCGGTGACGGACCCCCACGCGGTGGCGACGTCGGCGTCGAGACGAGCGCACGCGGCGAACTTCACGTGGCGCACGTGCGCGGAGCTGACGGTGGGCGCGTACCGGCTGGCCTCAGGACGTCACTGAGCCCTTGTAGGCGGCCAGGACCTCGTCGAGCGGACCGGCCCCGCGGATCCGGCCTTCGTCCAGCCAAAGGGCGTCGGTGCACAGTTCCTTGAGCAGTTCGTCGGAATGCGAAGCGAAGACGAGCACCCCGGACCGCCGGGCGAGGTCCACCAGCCGTTCGCGGGCCTTGGCGAGGAAGGCCGCGTCGATCGCGCCGAGACCTTCGTCGAGGATGAGGATCTCGGGATCGATGGTGGTCACCACGCCGAGCGCCAGCCGCACGCGCATGCCGGCGGAGTAGGTGCGCAGGGGCAGGTGGAGGTAGTCGCCGAGCTCGGTGAACTCGGCGATGTCGTCGACGCGCTCCGCCATCTGCGCGCGGCTCATGCCGAGGAACAGGCCGCGGATCAGGATGTTTTCCCGGCCGGAGACCTCCGGGTCGAGCCCGACGCCGAGGTCGAACACCGGCGCGATCCGCCCGGCGACCCGGGTGCTGCCCCGCGTCGGCTCGTAGATGCCGGACAGCAGCCGCAGGAGCGTGGACTTCCCGGCCCCGTTGTGCCCGACCAGCCCGACGCGGTCACCGTCGCCCAGTGACAGCGTGATGTCCCGCAGGGCCTCGATGACCGGCGTCTTCGCCCCGGTGCCGATCTTCCCGCCGACCTTGCCCAGCACGCGTTTCTTCAGCGACCGGGTCTTCGCGTCGAAGACCGGGAAATCGACGTAGGCGTTCCGCACCTCGATGCTGACCATGCTGCCACCCCTCCGCGGTCGGATGCGAACGCAAGTTATCATTCGCATCCGAGCGCCGACCGTGGGAGGTATCCGTGCCGCAGGGTTTCCACCCGCCCCAGCAGGCCCGCAGCCGGGCGTCACTGGAAAAGGTGCTGGCCGCGGCCGAGCACGTGCTCGGCCACCGCGGCCACGAGGAGTTCACGATCGGGGCGGTCGCCGAACAGGCGGGCCTGTCGGTGGGCGCGATCTACCGCCGCTTCGCCGGCAAGGACCAGCTCCTGTTCGCCGTGAAGGACCAGCTGCTCAGCCGCCTGGAAGCGAGCGTCGGCGACGCACTCCGCGACTCAGGACCCGGGTTGCGCGAGGTCGTCGGCGCCTTCACCCAGGCGTTGGCGGATACCTTCGCCGCCCACGACCGGATCTTCTCCGAACTCCTCGACGGCCAGCGCGCCGACGGGCGGGAACGCGGTCTTCAGGCCCTGGCCGCCATCCAGCGGGCTTTCGTCGAAGCCGCGGGCGACCGCCCGGCCGTCCGGATGGCCGCCCGGACCGTCATCGGCGCCTGCGTGCACCGGGCCGCCACCGGGCGATACTGGCCCGACGGTCTGGACTGGACCACCTGGGCCGCCGAGACCACCGAGATGGCGCTCGCCTACTTGGCGGCCGCGAAGTAGGCGTCCAGCGCCTCTTCCCACGGCCGCATCGGGGTCAAGCCGGCCTCGGTCCACGAAGCCGGGGACAGGACCGAGTACGCCGGGCGCGGCGCCGGGCGCGGGAACTCCGCCGTCGTGCAGGGCTTCACCCGCGAAGCGTCCGCGCCCAAGTGCGTGAAGATCGCGCGGGCGAATCCGCACCAGCTCACCGCGCCCGCGTTGGTGCAGTGCAGGATCCGCTGCGCCGGCCCGTCCCCCGCCGCCGCGCGCGAAGCCAGCTCGAGCAGGCCCGCGGCCAGGTCGGCCGTCCACGTCGGGCCGCCGACCTGATCGTCCACAACGGACAGTTCCGGGCGGGAAGCCTCCAACGCGGCCATCGTCTTCACGAAGTTCACCCCGGACCGCCCGTAGAGCCACCCGGTCCGCACCACCCACGAAGCCGCGCCCGACCCGAGGACCGCGTCCTCGCCCGCCGCCTTCGTGCGGCCGTACGCCGACCGCGGGCCCAGCTCGTCGGACGGCTCGTACGGCCGGGAAGCGGCACCGGGGAACACGTAGTCCGTCGACACGTGGATCAACGGCACCCGCCGCGACGCGCACGCCGCCGCCAGCACGCGCGGGCCGTCGGCGTTCACCGCGAAGGCGCGTTCCTCGTCCGTCTCGGCCTTGTCGACCGCCGTGTACGCCGCCGCGTTGACGACCACCGGAACCGAGCCCGCTTCCCGGGCCCGCTCGGCCAGCGCCCCGACCGCGGCCAGCACCTGGCCCGTCTGCGTCACGTCGAGCTCGGCCGAACCGGGGGCCACGACCTCCACCACGGGCGACGCCAGGGCGGCGAGATCCCGGCCGAGCTGCCCGGAACCCCCGGGCACGAGCACCGTCAGCGGCACAGAAAACCCCTACTTCTTCAGCGCGGCCCGCTCCGCCAGCGGCTCCCACCACGCGCGATTGTTCTTGTACCAGGCCACCGTCGCGGCCAGACCGTCCTCGAAGGACACGCGCGGAGCGTACCCCAGCTCCTTGTTGATCTTCGTGATGTCCACCGAGTACCGGCGGTCGTGCCCCTTGCGGTCCTCGACCGGCTCGACGCTGTCCCAGTCCGCGCCCACGGCGGCGAGCAGCTTCGCCGTCAGCTCGCGGTTGGTCAGCTCGGTGCCGCCGCCGATGTTGTAGATCTCGCCCGGCTCCCCGCTCTCGGCGACCAGCTGGATGCCGTGGCAGTGGTCGTCCACGTGCAGCCAGTCGCGGACGTTGAGCCCGTCGCCGTAGAGCGGCACCTTCCGCCCGTCGAGCAGGCTGGTGACGAACAGCGGGATGACCTTCTCCGGGAACTGGTACGGACCGTAGTTGTTGGAGCACCGGGTGATGCACACCGGCAGCCCGTGGGTGCGGAAGAACGACCGCGCCACCAGGTCCGACGACGCCTTCGACGCCGAGTACGGCGAGTTCGGCTCCAGCACGTGCTCCTCGGTCCACGAACCGTGCTCGATCGAGCCGTACACCTCGTCGGTGGACACGTGCACGAACTTGCCGACGCCGGCTTCCAGGGCCGACTGCAGCAGGTTCTGCGTGCCGAGCACGTTCGTCAGCACGAAGTCGGCCGCGCCGAGGATCGAGCGGTCCACATGCGACTCCGCGGCGAAGTGCACGACGAGGTCCACGCCCGTCATGACGTCCACCACCAGCGAGGTGTCGCAGATGTCGCCGCGGACGAACCGCAGTCTCGGGTCGGCGGCGACCGGGGCCAGGTTGGCCTCGTTGCCCGCGTAGGTGAGTTTGTCCAGCACGACCACCTCGGCGTCACGCAACGCCGGGTAGGCGCCGGTCAGCACCTGCCGGACGTAGTGCGACCCGATGAAGCCGGCACCACCGGTGACCAGGACCCGCATCTTCCCGCCTTTCCGCACACCCCGGGCGGGGCGTTCCGCCCCCAGCCTACGGAGGCCCCACAACACCCTCAGTACAGTCTGGGTGGAGACACACTGGTGTCCTGGGGGAAGCACGGGGTTCACAGGGGAGGAAGCGCGTGACCGAACAGGCTGCGCCGCCCATCCCGGCACGTCACGGCGTCGCGGTCTTCGCCCGCCGCGGCGGCAAAGTCGTCGTGTCGTTGCTGTCCGTCGCCATCCTGGCCCTGACCTGGTACGGCTGGAACTACATCGGCGACCCGAACACCGGCCTGACGACCACGAACGTCTTCGCCGACACCGAGGCGCACGCGAAGCCGCTCGACGGCGCGGTCGACATCCTCCTGGTCGGCCAGGACAGCCGCACCGACGCGCAGGGCAACCCGCTGCCCCGCGAGGTGCTCGACATGCTGCACGCCGGCGTCTCCGACGGCGAGCTGAACACCGACACGATGATCCTCGTGCACATCCCCCAGAACGGGAAGCACGCGATCGCGGTGTCCTTCCCGCGCGACTCGTGGGTGGAGCTGACCGGCGGCTTCGGCAAGCACAAGCTCAACAGCGCGTTCGTCTACGCGTACACGGACACTTACCGCGCGTTGCAGCGCCAGGGCATGACCGACCTCAGGCAAGCCGACGCGCAGGCCAAGGTCGCCGGGCGGAAGAACCTCATCGCCACGCTCGAGAAGTTCATCGGCAAGCCGGGCATGATCGACCGCTACGCCGAGGTCAACCTGGCCAGCTTCTACGAAATCACCAAGTCGATCGGCGGCGTCGAGGTCTGCCTCAAAGGACCGGTCAAGGAAGCGAAGTCCGGTGTCGACCTGCCGGGCGGCCGCCAGACGATCGAAGGCGTGCAGGCGCTCGCGTTCGTCCGCCAGCGCTACGGGCTGCCGAACTACGACCTCGACCGGATCGCCCGGCAGCAGGCGTTCCTGTCCGGGCTGGCCCGCAAGGTGATCTCGACCGACGTGCTGACCAGCCCGGGGAAGATCGCCGACCTGGTCTCGGCGGTGAAGAAGTCCGTCGTGGTGTCGCAGGGCTGGGACCTGACGGAGTTCGCCGAGCAGATGCGCGGCCTGACCGGCGGCAACATCGAGTTCCACACCATCCCGACCCTGGGCAACGCGACCATCGGCGGCGCCGACGTGCTGCGCGTCGACCCGGCCCAGGTGGCGGCCGAGGTCACCCGGCTGACCTCGGACGGGGACACCCCGGCGGCACCGACGTCGACGCAGCTGGCCGGCGCGAAGGCCGTCACGGTCGAGCTGTTCGACGGCACGGGCTCGCCGTCGCTGGCCGGTCAGACCCACACGATGCTGCAGGGCAAGGGATTCACCCTGGCTCCCGACCAGCGGCTGAGCACCCGCACCACCACCGTCGTCCGGTACAACCCCGCCGACGAAGCCGCGCTGGGCCTGGTCAAGCAGGCGCTGGGCGGCAGCGTGCAGGCCGAGCCGGACCGGGACGTCACCGCCGGGCACGTGCGCGTGCTCCTGGGCAAGGACTTCCGGAACTCGGCCGCCGGCCCGGGTGGCGCGCCGACGTCTTCGGCCGCGAAGCCCGCCGCGCCCCCGACGGCGCCCCCGACCGCCGCCACCACCCCCGCCGCGCCGCCGATCACGGCGGGCGACGTGCCCTGCGTCAACTAGACTGCGTACGCAGGGTGTTCGGGGGGAGGCGGGCCAGCGTGGCTGACGACCAGGAAGAACCGGAGAAGAGCGCCGATCCGGTGACGGAGAGCGACGACGTCCAGCCGTCGCCGGTCCCGAGGGAGGCGGCCGGCCCGTCGCGGGTGCGCCGCGTGGGCCGGGTGAGCCGCCGGGTGGCGGTGGGCCTGGTGTCCCTGCTCGCGCTCGGGGGCAGCGGGTACGTCTACGTCACGAAGGACCAGCTGCAAAGCACCGTCCCGACGACGGACGTGCTCACGCCGCGGGCCGGCGAGCCCGCGCCCCCGCCGGCGGACGACGGCGCGGAGGACATCCTGCTCGTCGGCAGCGACGCGCGGACGGACGCGCAGGGCAACGCGCTGCCGCCGCGGGTGCTGCGGCAGCTGCGCACCGAGGCCAACAACGGCGCGGTGAACACCGACACGGTGATCCTGCTGCGGGTGCCGAAGAACGGCGGCAAGCCGTCGGCGATTTCGATCCCGCGCGACACGTGGACGGCCATCCCGGGCCGCGGCGAGGGGAAGATCAACTCGGCGTACGGCATCGCGAAGGCGCACTTCGCGCAGCAGCTGCGCTCGCAGGGCGAACACGACCAGGCGAAGATCGAGCGCGACTCCGACACCGAGGGCCGCCGGGTGCTGGTGCAGACCGTGCAGGACCTGACGCAGGTGCGGGTCGACCACTACGCGGAGATCAACCTGCTGGGCTTCTACCTGCTGACCGAGGCGCTCGGCGGCGTCAAGGTGTGCCTCAACCACGCGACCGAGGACAAGGATTCGGGCGCGAACTTCCGCCGCGGCGAGCAGACGGTCTCGGGTGGCGAAGCGCTGTCGTTCGTCCGGCAGCGCAAGAACCTGCCGCGCGGGGACCTGGACCGGATCGTGCGGCAGCAGGCGTTCCTGTCCTCGGCCCTGCACCAGCTGCTCTCGGCGGGCACGCTGACCAGCCCGGGCACGCTGAACGACCTGATGGACGCGGTCCACCGCTCGCTGACCCTGGACCCGGGCCTCGACCTGCTGCAGTTCGCGCAGCAGGCGAAGGGGATCGCGTCGGGCGACCTGGCCTTCGCGACCGTTCCCGTCGTGACGGCGAACGGCCGGAGCGCCGACGGGCAGAGCATCGTGCAGGTCGACGTCAAGGCCGTCCGCGAGTTCGTGGCGAGCTTGGCGGGCCGCCCCGCGCCGGCGGCGGCCCGGCCCGCCTCCGGCGGCGGCTCGGGCAGCGGCACCGCCCCCGCCGCGGCGCCGCTGCTCCGGGGCTCCCCCGGCGTCCCCTGCGTCAACTGACCCCGGCTTCGTCAGGCGAAGTCGGCGCGGTGCTCCTCCGCCCACCGGCGGAACGTCCGCGGCGCGTGGCCGGTCACCTCGCGCACGACGTCCGTCACCACCGACGGCTCCCGCGTCGTCCGCTCCATCGCGCGCAGGACCTCCGGCGGCACCTCCGGCGGCCAGCCCAGCGCGGTCATCCGCGCGGCGGCCTGCTCCGGCGTCAGCTCCTCGACACGCAGGGGCCGGCCCAGGACGTCGGCCAGCACCGCCGCCTGCTCCCGGAAGCTGATCGGCTCCGGGCCGCTCAGCTGCAGGGCTTCGCCGGCGTGCGAGCCGTCCGCGAGGATCTTCGCCGCGACGTCGCCGATGTCGCGCTCGTGGATCGCACCGACCTGCGAGTCCGGGTAGGGCGTGCGGACCACGCCCTCGGCGATGTCCGCGCGCCAGCCCAGCGTGTTCGTCGCGAACGAGCCCGGGTTCAGGAGCGTCTCCGCGAACGGTGCCGCGATCAGCGCCTCCTCCACCACCCGGTGCAGGCGCGCGATGCGGCTCTGCGCCGACCGCGGCTCCAGCGTCGCGCCGGACGACAGCAGCACGACGTGCCGCACGCCGGCCGCTTCGGCCGCCTTCACGAAGCCTTCGATGCCCTGCGGGCGCACGTAGAGGAAGACCGCGGAGACGCCGTCGAGCGCGGGCTCCAGCGTCGAGGCGTCCTCCAGGTCCGCGCGCACTTTCGCGACGCCGTCCGGGACGTCGAGCTTCGCGGCGTCGCGACTCGCCGCGCGGACGTCCTGACCTGCGGAAACGAGAGCATCGAGGACCGCCCGCCCGACGTGTCCACTGGCCCCGGTGACGAGGATGGTCATGCTGTCCCCCAGCTGCCGAATAGGTTTGCTTGCAAAGCAAACGTACTGAGGGTGGCGATCCGGTGTCAACCGGCGCAGCGCGTGGTCCGCGCTTTAGCCTGGTGCCCATGAGCCTGACCGACGAGCTGCTGCGCCCGCTGCCGGCCGCCCAACCGTTGATCACCCACTACGACGACCAGCTCGGCAGCCGCGTCGAGCTGTCCGTCGCGACCACCGCCAACTGGGCGGCGAAGACGGCCAACTGGCTGACCGAGGAGTTCGACGTCGAGCCGGGCGACGCGGTGGCGGTCCAGCTCCCGGCGCACTGGCAGACCGTCGGCGTGCTGCTCGGGGCGTGGTGGTGCGGGGCGCGCGTGGTGACCGAGGGCACCGGCGCGCGGGTGGCGTTCGTCGGGCCGGACGACCCGGAACCGACCGGCGCGGCGGCCACCGCGGTCGTGACGCTCGACCCGATGGGCCGCGGCCTCGCCGAGCCGCCGGGCGGCGGCGCGTTCGACTACCTGAGCGAGGCCCGGCTGGCCGGCGACCAGTTCCACCCGCTCTTCCCGGTGCCCGGCAGCACGGCCGCCCTGCACGAGTCCACTGTGGACGAGGTACTGGCCGAAGCCAGGGCGCGCGCGGCGAAACGCGGCCTCACCGCGGCCGACCGGGTGCTGTCCACCCGGGACTGGAGCGGCCCGGACGGCATCCTCGACGGCCTGCTCGTCCCCCTGGCCGCGGGCGCCCACCTGGTCCACGTCAGCCACGCGGACCAGGCGAAACTCGCCTCCCGCCGCGAAGCCGAACGCACCACGGCCGACCTCCCGGCGTAAAAACCGCGACCGGCCCACCGACGGACTCGATGTCCGTCGATGGGCCGGTCACGGCGCCTGAGGTCAGGCGTTGGCCAGTTCGCCGACTTCGGCGTCGCGGCGGGTCCGCTTGCGGCCCCACAGCAGGTGGTCGAGCGAGAGCCGGCCGCCGTTGAAGCCGAGCGCGAGCCCGGCGAGGGCCAGCACCAGGACCAGTTCGTAGCCACCCTGGCCGGTCAGGCCGTTGTCGATGTGCACCGACAGCAGCGCGCCGACCGAGATCACGACGTAGCCGATGCCGACGAGCGGCAGCAGGAAGCCGACGATGAACGCGATGGAGCCGAGGATCTCGACGGTCATCGCGAAGATCGCGGCGGCCGTGGGCAGCGGGATGCCCGACATCTCGAAGAACTTCGCCGTGCCGTCGAGACCGTTGTTCCACTTCTGGAGCCCGTGCGCGAGGAAGACGACCGCGACGCCGATCCTCCCCAGCAGCAGGGCCACGTCCTTGACTCGTCCGAACATCCGGTTTCCGCTCCCGAGTAGGTGAAATTTCAACTGACCCGACCCAAAGTAGGGCACCGGGCACCTTCACCGAAGCTCCGGACGGTGATCGACAGGAAACCGACAGGCACCGTTCAGCGCTTGTGCGCCCGGGCCGCGCCGAAGCAGTACACGCCGAACGCGGCGAGGCCGAGCGCCACGATGATCAGCAGCACGGTGCCGAACGGCTGGGCCGAGAGCGTCTTGAGGGCGGCGTCCAGGCCGCCGGCCTTGTTCGGGTCGGCGGTGAACCCGGCGATGGCCAGCAGGATCGCGACGATGGCCAGGACGACGCCCTTGGCGAGGTAGCCGGTGGTCCCGATCGTGCCGATCCAGCGCTGGGCCTTCCCCGGCAGCTCCGACGTGTTCAGGTCTTCGAGGAACTTCTTCTTCGCGCCCTTGAGGCCCGCGGCGATGGCGACGCCGAGCACGCACGCGGCGGCGATGACGACCAGCGCGGGGCCGGCCGGCAGCTGGAGCAGCTTGGCGGTGAACTCCTGCTGCTTCTGGTTGCCGGACCCGCCGCCCCCGCTGCCGGTGGCGATGCGGATGGCCGTGACGCCGAGCAGGATCACGACGACGCCGCGCGCGGCCGCGCCGATCCGCTTGCGCGTCCGCTTGCCGCCGGTGACCCACTCGTACCCGGTGGCGGCCATCAGGAACTGCCAGAGCCCGAACAGGATCAGGCCGATGGCGACGATCCACAGCAGGATCTGGCCGAACGCCGTGGAGCCGATCTGCTGCAGGGCGCCCTTCTGGTCCGCCTGCTCGCTGTCGCCGAAGGCGACCTGCAGGGCGAGGTAGGCGATCACCAGGTGCACGACGCCGTAGCAAGCCATGCCGACGCGCCCGAGCAGCTGCGCGGTGTTGCTCTTCTCGCCTCGTTCGGCGGTGGCCTCTGTCCGGTTCATGCCTGCTCTAATACCCACGTCCGACCTTGATCCGCTGGGCCAACCGGACTAATCACGTCCTGTGCCCGGAACGGACGCCAGCGTGGCCGGGCTCAGGCGGGGCGGCGCCGCACTTCGTCGAGGCGAGCCCAGCCGCCGTTGACCGCGAGCAGCGTCAGCACCTGTTCCGCCTGCTCGGCGAACCGGGCGAGGTCCTCGTGCAGCAGGGCCGCGCGTTCGCCGTCGAGCTGGTCGAAGTCGTCGAACCACAGCGAGATGGCCGAGCCGGCCGTGACGGCCAGTCCCTGCGTCAGGCTCAGGAAACCGGGCGACGGCGCCCCGGCGGCCGCCCGGTAGGCGGTCTCGATCTCGTCGCAGGCGGCGAGCAGGTCACGCAGCTGCCGGACGGCGCCCGCCGGGGTGCCGTCCCAGGCGGCGGTCGGCCAGGCGCGATCGGACAGCTCGAGCCACAGCCGCCAGCCGGCGACCAGCTCGGCTTCGTCGTGGGGCGTCCAGGACGCCGGAACCGGCCAGTACATGCTTCGAGGGTGACACCGCCGGGGCGCGAATCCACCCCGGCGGTGCGTTATGTCTCATGTGGCGAAATTCAGCCGATGACGGGCGGCACAGGGACGCAGGGCGGCGTCTTGGCGTGCGCGGGATCGAGCGCGTTGAGCACCAGCCCCTCGGCGACGGGGTCGTAGGTGATGCCGAGGTGATCGGTGAAGTCGAGCCCGCAGACGTTCTGCAGGAGGATGTTCCGCACGTTGGCCGCCGGGGCGAGGAAGGCGCTGGTGTACGGCGTCACGACGTCGTCGTAGCGGGTCTGGAGCACGGTGTACTGGATGCCGGGCACGGTCTCCCCGCCCGCGTTGAGGTCGGTGAGGAAGTCCGAGCCGACGGCTTGTTCGTTGCACGCCTGGCAGACCGCGCCGAGCCCGGCCGGAACGCCGGGGATCATTTCCAGGGTGCTCAACAGGCCGAAGAGATCGGTGCCGTGGTTGGACGGGGACAGCCCGACGAGCCGGCTGATCTTGTCCGCGCCCCCGAGGTACTTGATCCAGTACCGGACGTTCATGCCGCCCTGCGAGTGCCCGACGACGTCGAGCTTCGACGCCCCGGTGGCCCGCAGGATCCGGTCGCCGAACGCGGCAAGCGCTTTCGCGGTGTCCGCGATGGGCCCCACGGTCTGCAGGAAGGCGCCGGGAGCGCCGCCGAAGTTCCCGGCGAAGACGCAGTACCCGGCGTCCGCCAGCTTCTGGGAGAGGTTCGCCCAGTTCTCGTAGGCGTTGGCGGTGGTCCCGTTCGAGAGCAGGACGGGATTCGGATGCCGTTCCGAAGGCTTGCAGTCCCAGTCGTTGGCCCCGGGCGGCGCGATGGTGGGGGCGCCGAGCGAGTAGACCGCGGCCGTGAGGATGTTCGGCTGCACGGGCCCGGTCGGTTCCCGGCCGGCCGCCTGGCTCGTGCCCGCCCCGAGCAGGAGGGCCGCCACCGTGGCCGCGGCCGCCGTGAGCCACCCGCGCGTCGTCATACCCATCCGCTTCACCTCTCTGTGAACCGATGGTGATCCGCGTCACCAAAGGTTTAACGCGCGGGTAACTTGTTCGAACCTCCCCCTCGTGGGTCATTTTCTTCCGGCGTCGTTGCTGGTAAAAGCCGCACGGAAGTAGCCGGCGAGCTTCTCGACGGCGGGGTCGATGTACTCCTTCCGGTCGTAGAGGTCGACGTGGCTGGCGCCTTCGATCCAGTGGAGTTCCTTGGGACCGGCGGCCCGCTGGTGGACGTCGACGGCCATCCACGACGTGACGGCGCGGGTCCCGACGATCTGGAGCAGCGGCCGCGGCGCGATGAGCGGGACGGCGTGGAAGGCGTCGAACGACGCGAGCTTGTCGACGCTCGGCCAGGCGAGGTACTTCGCGGACCGTTCGTGCGCCCCGCGCGAAGTGCAGTAGTACTCGAAGCCCTCGACGCCGTGCTCACCGCCGAGCGCACCGGCCTGCTCGGCGGTCTCGGGGAACATGGTCATGACGCCGGGGTCGTCCCCGCGCGCGGCGGCGGTGCGAGCCTGGGCGGCGAGGTCGAGCAGGCCCTGGAAGACGGCCGGGTCCTGGGTGCCGTCGGCGCCGTGGCGGAACTGCCGGGCGACGTCGACGCCGGAGACCGTGGCGACGGCCTTGACCCGGTGGTCACCCCCGGCCGCGGCGAGCGAGTAGCCACCGGAGGCGCAGATGCCGAGCAGGCCGATGCGTTCGGCGTCGACCTCCTCGCGGGTGGCGAGGAACGAGACGGCGGCCTTGAAGTCCTCCACGCGCTGGGCGGGGTCTTCCAGCCCGCGCGGCAGGCCCCCGGACTCGCCCTGGTGGGCGGCGTCGAAGGCGAGGGTGACGAAGCCGCGTTCGGCCATCAGCCGGGCGTAGGTGCCGGCGGTCTGCTCCTTGACGCCGGTGCCGGGGTGGCCGACCACCAGCGCGGGCAAGGGCCCGGCCGCCGGGGTGTCCGGGGTGTGGAGGTGCGCGGCGAGCGGGAGGCCGGCGCTGTCGAAACCGACGGTGGTCCTGGTCATGGGGGTCTCCTCGATCGGGTACGCCACCACGTTCCGCCGGATTCCGCCCGGCCGGGAGAGACAGGTTTCTGCCGGGGAAAGAACTTGCCCCCGTTGCGCACCCGCGCCCACCGCGGCGACCGGCGACACTGGAGGCATGACGCCGGACTCCGACCCGAGGGCGCTGGGCGCGTACCTCAAGGCCCGCCGGGCGCAGCTGACCCCGCAGGACTGCGGGTTGCCCGAGCCGGAGGCGGGCCGCCGGGTCGCGGGCCTGCGCCGGGAGGAGGTGGCGCACCTGGCGGCGATCAGCGTGGACTACTACACGCGGCTCGAGCAGGGCCGCGTCCGGGCGTCGGCACCGGTGCTGACCACGCTGGCCAGGGCGCTGCGCCTGGACGAAGACCAGCAGCGGTACGTGTACGAGCTGGCCGGCCGGGCGGACGCGCTCCCCCGCCGCCGCCGGGCAGGACAGAGCGTGCGACCGGCGATGCGCCGCCTGCTCGCCCAGCTGACCGGAACACCGGCACTGGTCCTGGGCAAGCGCCTGGACATCCTGGCCTGGAACCAGGCGGCCGCGGCCCTCTTCACGGACTTCGAAGCCATCCCCCCGGACGAGCGCAATTATCTGCGCCTGCTGTTCACGAACCCCGAGGTCCGCGAACTGCACGAGAAGTGGAACCACGACGCCCGCGAAGCGGTAGCGGCATTGAGAATGGAGGCGGCAGCCGACCCGGGCGACCCGGCCCTGGCCCGCCTGGTCGGAGACCTGGCCATCCAGGACCGGGATTTCCGCACGTGGTGGGCAGAGCACCACGTGAACAGCGCAAGCTACGGAACAAAGAGCTATCGCCACCGCCAAGTGGGCAGGCTGACCCTGGACTGCGACACGTGGGCCAGCCCGGACGGCTCAGGCCAGCGCTTGATGGTCCTGACCGCAGAGCCGGGAACCCCATCCCACGACGCATTGCTGCTCCTGACCGCATGGAAAGCGGAGCAGACCCACTAACCGTGGCCGAACCGAACCGGAGGATCACCCCGCAACGCAACCACAGCGGAACCCAGACCCCCCCCCGCAACCCCGATCCGAAGCCAAAACACGGACGGCGGCAGCTTGTCAAGGCACGCTTTCCCGCCTTGACAAGCTGCCGCCGTCCGTAGTCACAATGGCGAATCGGGGTGGCGGAAAGGCTCAGCCCTTCAGCAGGGCCCGGGCCATGACAACCTTTTGGATCTGGTTCGTGCCCTCGTAGATCTGCGTGATCTTGGCGTCCCGCATCATCCGCTCGACCGGGAAGTCCCGCGTGTACCCGGCCCCACCGAAGAGCTGAACGGCATCCGTCGTCACCTCCATGGCGATGTCGGACGCATAGGCCTTCGCGGCCGAAGCCATGAACCCGGCCCGCTTGTCCCCCCGCTCGGAAGCCGCGGCGGAGGCATACACCAGATGGCGAGCCGCCTCGATCTTCGTGCCCATGTCGGCGAGCATGAACTGGACACCCTGGAACTCGGCGATGGCCTTGCCGAACTGCTTGCGGTCCTTCACGTACGCCACCGCGGCGTCCAGCGCCCCCTGGGCGATCCCCAGGGCCTGCGCGCCGATCGTCGGGCGGGTGTGATCGAGCGTGCGCAGGGCCGTCTTGAGGCCCGTACCCGGCTCGCCGATGATCCGGTCCGCCGGGATGGTGCAGTTCTCGAAGTAGATCTCCCGGGTCGGCGACCCCTTGATCCCGAGCTTCTTCTCCTTCGGCCCGACGGAGAACCCGGGGTCGTCCTTGTGCACGACGAACGCCGAAATCCCGTTGGCCTTCTTCTCCGCCTCCGGGTCGGTGACCGCCATCACGGTGTACCAGGACGACTCACCCGCATTGGTGATCCACGCCTTGGTGCCGTTGAGCACCCAGTGGTCCCCGTCGAGCCGGGCACGCGTGCGCATCGACGCGGTGTCCGAACCCGCCTCACGCTCCGACAGCGCGTACGACGCCGACGCCTCGCCCGACGCGATCGAGGGCAGCACGAGCTTCTTCAGCTCCTCGGAAGCGGACAGGATGATCGGCTGCGTGCCCAGCTTGTTGACCGCCGGGATTAGCGACGCGGACGCGTCCACCCGTGCGACCTCTTCGATCACGATGCAGGCGCCCACGGCGTCCGCGCCCTGGCCGTCGTACTCTTCGCCGATGTGGACGGCGTTGAACCCGGACTTGACCAGCGCGTTGTACGCCTCGATCGGGTAGCGCTCGTTCTCGTCGACCTCCGCCGCGTACGGCGCGATCTCCTTCTCGGCCAGAGCCCGGACCGCGGCCCGCAGCTCCTCGTGCTCCTCGGCAAGCTGGTACAGGCCCATCGTCACTCCGGTCACCTTCTCTACGACGTCGGGAGGGATCTGTCGATGTTAGCGCTCGTTCACCTGGGTCGTCCTTGTGGCGTTGACCGCAGAATTCGTATGGTCGGGTGATGCCGATCACCGCGCCGACGCCGCCGCCCGGTCTGCCCGCCTCCCTCGACTACCCCGAAGTCCCCGTCGGATCGATCCTGGCGGCGGGTGCCGCGCGCTGGGGTGACCGGACGGCCTTCGCCCACGACGGTCACAGCCTCACCTTCGCCGAGACCTACCGCGCCGCTTGCCGGTTCGCCAACGCCCTGCGCGAGCGCGGCATCGGCCGTGGTGACGTCGTGGCCCTGCACCTGCCGAACTGCCTGGCCTTCCCGGTCGCCTACTACGGCACGCTGCTGGCCGGGGCCACCTTCAGCCCGGCGAACCCGCTGCTCCCCCCGGACGACCTCGCCTTCCAGCTCGCCGACTGCGAGGCCGCGGCCGTGGTGACGTTCGGCCCGGTCGCGGGCGTGCTGGCGAGCGTCGCCGACCGCATCCCGGCGCGGTGCACCGTCGTCGTCCAGCCCACCGGCGAGCTCGAGCTGCCGGACGGCGCCGTCGAGTTCGAGGCGTTCCACGCCGGGCAGTCCGAGACTCCCCCGTCGGCGGAGTTCTCGCTGCACGAGGACCTCGCACACCTGGCCTACACCGGCGGCACCACCGGCCGGTCCAAGGGCGTGCGGCTGTCGCACCGCAACGTCGTGGTCAACACGCTCCAGCACGCCTGCTGGGGCACCGGCTCGGTCCCGGCGCTCGACGGGCGCGGCGACGTCACGATCGACCAGATCGGCAGCGAGGACGAGTGGCCGTCGCGGCTGGGCACCGGTGTCGCGATCAACCTGACGCCGTGGTTCCACGCGATGGGCATCATCGGCGGCCTCAACGCGGCGGTGATCGCCGGCACGACGATGGTCCTGCACACGCGCTTCGACCCGGCGGCGTACGTCGCCGACGCCGAACGGCTCCGCATCACCGGCATCGGCGGCGCGCCGGCGTTGTTCGCCGCGCTGCTCGCGACGCCGTCGTTCCAGACCGCCGACCTCTCGTCGGTCCGCTCGATCGGCTCGGGCGCGGCCCCGATGAACCACGCGATGATCAACGCGCTGCGCGAGCGGTTCCCGGGCGTGGTCGTCACCGAGGGCTACGGCCTCACCGAGGCGACGATGGGCGCGGTGATCTCGCCGACGTACCGGTCGGGCACGCGCAAGGTCGGCTCGGTGGGCCTGCCGCTCTTCGACACGCAGGTCAAGATCGTCCCGGCCGAGGGCGGCGAGGACCCACTGCCGGCCGGGGAGCAGGGCGAGGTCTGCCTGCGCGGGCCGCAGATCATGCTCGGCTACCGCAACCGCCCGGAGGAAACGGCGGCGGCCCTGGTGGACGGCTGGCTGCACACGGGCGACATCGGCATCCTCGACGCGGACGGCTACCTGTCCATCGTGGACCGCAAGAAGGACATGCTGCTGTACAAGGGGTACAACGTCTTCCCGCGCGAGCTGGAGGAGCTGCTGATCACGCTGCCGGGCGTCGCGGCGGCCGCGGTGGTCGGCCGCCCCGACCCCGAGGTCGGCGAGCTGCCGGTCGCCTTCGTGGTACCCCGCGGCGAACTCGACAAGGACGAGCTGATGGCCGCGGTGAACGAGAAGGTGCTGCCGTACAAGCGGTTGCGGGAGGTGCACGTCGTCGAGCAGATCCCGGTCTCGGCCGCCGGGAAGGTGCTCAAACGCGAACTCCGGCAGCAGCTGATCGGCAAGCTCGACGGCTGACCGCCGCCGAAGCCCATCCGGCCCACCGGCCGGGTGGGCGCGCCGGGCGCTAGTGGCCGGTCTTCTCGCGCAGGGCCGCGTCCTTGTCCAGGACGAGCTTCTCCAGGTCCGCCTGGAAGCGGGCCATCTTCGTGCGCAGGCCTTCGTCGGACGCCGCCAGGATGCGGACCGCCAGCAGGCCCGCGTTGCGGGCGCCGCCCACCGAGACCGTGGCCACCGGGACGCCCGCCGGCATCTGGACGATCGACAGGAGGGAGTCCAGGCCGTCCAGGTACTTCAGCGGGACCGGGACGCCGATCACGGGCAGCACCGTCGCCGACGCCACCATGCCCGGCAGGTGGGCCGCGCCGCCCGCGCCCGCGATGATCACGCGGATGCCGCGCGCCACCGCGGACGTGGCGTAGTCCAGCATGCGTTGCGGGGTGCGGTGCGCCGAGTAGACGCCGACCTCGTACTCGACGCCGAACTCGTCCAGCGCCGCGCCCGCTGCCTCCAGCGTCGGCCAGTCCGAGTCGCTGCCCATGATCACGCCCACCTGCGGCGCCATACCTGATCTCCTAGTGGATTTCGTAGCCGTCGAGCCAGACGGCGTGGGACAGCCAGTGCGCCGACAGCAACGCCCGGTTGCGCAGGTCTTCCATGCGCTCGCCGGTGAAGTTGACGTGCCCGAGCTTGCGCCCCGGCCGCTCCTGCTTGCCGTACAGGTGCACCCGCGCCTCCGGGTACCGGGCGAACAGGTGGTGCAGCCGCTCGTCCGGCCCCATCGCGGGCAGCTCCGGCGCGCCCAGCACGTTCGCCATCACGCACGCCGGCGCGATCAGGTCCGTCCGGCCCAGCGGGTAGTCGAGCACCGCCCGCAGGTGCTGCTCGAACTGCGACGTGCGCGCGCCGTCCATGGTCCAGTGCCCGGAGTTGTGCGGGCGCATCGCCAGCTCGTTCACCAGCAGCCCGGTGTCGGTCTCGAACAGCTCGACCGCGAGCAGCCCGGTGACGTCGAGGGTCGACGCGATCCGCAGCGCCAGGTCCTGGGCCTCGTGCACCCGCGAGTCGTCGAGGCCCGGCGCCGGGGCGAGGACCTCGGTGTTGATCCCGCCGGTCTGCACCGTCTCGACCACCGGGTACGCCGCACCCTGGCCGAAGGGCGAGCGGGCGACGAGGGCGGACAGCTCCCGCCGCATCGCCACCTTCGCCTCCACCAGCAGCGCCGTGCCCGCGGCCAGCAGCTCCGGCACGGTCTCGCGGGCGTGCTGGGCGGTGTCCAGCATCCAGACGCCGCGGCCGTCGTACCCGCCGGTCGACGCCTTGAGCACCACCGGCCAGCCGTGCTCGCCGCCGAAGGCCACCACGTCGTCCACAGTGGACACCTCGGCGAACGCCGGGCCCGGCACGCCGAGGCCGGCCATCATCTCGCGCATCACCAGCTTGTTCTGCGCGAACCCGAGGGCCGTCGGCGCGGGCCGGATGACGAAGCCCTCCATCACGAGCGTCAGCAGGTGCTCGCCCGGCACGTGCTCGTGGTCGAAGGTGAGCACGTCGACCGAGGCCGCGAACTTCCGCAGCGCGTCGAGGTCCGTGTGGTGTCCCAGCGTGACGTCGCCGGCGACGAGCCCCGCCGCTTCGTTCTCGCTCGCGGCGAGCACGCGCAGGGACTGGCCGAGGGAGATCGCCGCCTGGTGGGTCATCCGGGCCAGCTGGCCGCCGCCCACCATGCCCACGACGGGCAGACCGGTGTGTTTGTCCATAGCGCCGATCAGCCTAAACGGTGACGACCTGCGCCGACCGCCGGACCAGGTGAAGCTCACGCGCCGCCAGCCCGAGGATCCCGCCCGCCGCCGCCAGCACGTACAGGTTGCCCAGGACCGACCAGCCCAGGCCCCAGCCGAACTCCGTGCTCCCGCCGTTGGGCACCAGCATCACGATCTGCGAGGCGAACAGCACCGCGACCGCCGCCGCGGCCCACCACCGCGCCTTCACCAGCAGGAGCGTGATCAAGGGCACGCACCAGACCCAGTGGTGCGACCACGACACGGGCGAGAGCAGCAGCCCGTAGAACGCCGTCACGAGCAGCGCGCCCGCGTCCTCACCACGCCGGTGCAGCCGCACGACGAGCCATACCGCCGGCACGGCGAGCACCGCCGCCACCCCGACCGCCACCGCCAGCGACCAGGGCGCCAGCTCAGAAGCCCGGTTGACCAGGCCGTTGAGCGACTGGTTGAAGATCCAGTGCACCGACCCGACCCGGGTCGGGTCGGTCGCCGAATCCCGCCAGAACCGCGCCGCGTCGACCGGGATGACCGCGAACATCACCGCTTCGAGCGCCACGAACGTGCCGAGCGCCCGCAGCCCGTCCTTCCACCGGCCCGTGAAGAACAGGTGCGGCACGAAGATCAGCGGAGTCAGCTTGATCGCCGCCGCCACGCCGATCAGCACACCCGCCCAGCGCGACCGGCGCGCCGACAGCACCAGGACGTCCAGCACCACGAACGCCATCAGAATCAAGTTGATCTGGCCCAGGAACAGCGTCTTCCACACCGGTTCCAGCGCCAGCGCGATGGCCGTTCCCGCCGGCAGCGCCCACCGGCTTCTTCCCAGAAGCGATGCGCGCCCCGGCGGCGACGAAACCACCGTGATGACGACCATAAGGGCGACCACCGACAAAACCGCGATCACGCCCCAGACCAGCCCGGACGGCACCAGGGCCAGCGGGAGGAAGAGCGGCGCGGCGGCCGGGGTGTAGGTGAACGGCAGGCGCACCCAGTCCGGCAGCGCGGTCAGCACGTCCCGCGTGTAGAGCGGGTCGCCGTGCACCAGCGTCAGCGCGCCCGCGCGGTAGACGGCGCTGTCCGCGCCGAGGTGCCAGCCCGCCAGCCACACGACCACGCCGAACGCCAGCACCAGCAGCGCGAGCCCCCCGGCGAAAACCCGGCCGGCGCGCGCCTCAGACCCCGGCGGGGACGTCGGCATCCGCGGCCGCCTTCTTCCGCGCCCGCCGCTGCAGGCCCCAGCGCAGCGCGAGCGCGGCGGCCAGCACGACCGGCATCAGGATGTAGGCGTCCCCCAGCACGTTCTGCCACACCTTCCAGTGCAGCTCGACGTTGCGGCCGTTCGGCAGGATCAGCAGCACGCAGCTGACGAACACGAACGCCACCAGCCCGGTCCCGACCCAGCGCTTCCACGCCGTCTTCGGAGTGGTCTTCGGCAGCCGCGAGACCAGCAACACGATCAGCGGGATCACCCAGACCCAATGGTGCGTCCACGAGATCGGTGAGATCAGCAGCGTCCAGAACGCGGTGACGAGCATCGCGGCCAGCACCTGACCCTTGCGGTGGAAGCGCAGCAGCAGCCACAGGGCCGGGATCGCGAGCAGGAAGCCGATGCCCATCGCCGCCTTCGACGCCCACGGCGCGAGGTCGGTGGCCCGGTTCATCAGCGCGTTCAGCGACTGGTTGCCCGCCCAGTGCACCGGTCCGATCCGGCCGGTGTCCGGCAGGGTGACGGTCCAGTACTTGGCCGCGTCGTGCGTGTTGATCAGGAACATCAGGCCCTGGAGCAGCACGAACGTCGCCAGCCCGCGCAGCGCGTCCATGCGGCGGCCGGTGATGAACAGGTGCCCGAGGAACACCAGCGGCGTCAGCTTGATCGCCGCCGCGATGCCGACCAGCACCCCGCCCCACCGGCTGCCGCGGGCGCCGATGACCAGCATGTCCAGCAGGATCATGGCCATCAGGATCAGGTTGATCTGGCCGAGGAAGATCGTCCGCCACACCGGCTCGAGGCCCAGGCAGACCAGGAAGAACACGATGGTCGAGCGGGCGGGCGAGGCCCACCAGCGCGGCCCGTCGGCGGCCGGGCGGGGCAGCGCGCCGATCGCGATGCGGATCGACAGCGCCATCGCCACCAGCGAAACGGCCGTGATCAGGCCCCAGGAAATCTGCGTCGGGAACGCGGCGAGCGGCACGAAGATCAGTGCCGCCGTCGGCGGGTAGGTGAACGGCAGCAGCGCCCACCACGGTTCGTCGGGCAGGGTGTTGGCGTCGTAGAGCGAGTCGCCGTGCAGCAGGCTCAGCGCGCCGGCGCGGTAGACCGCGCTGTCGACGCCGAGCACCCAGTCGTGCTGCCAGCCGTAGATGCCGTACCCGATCGCGAACAGCGGGATCACCGCGAGGATCAGGATCGACCGCGGGCGGACGGAGAGGCGGGCGAGTGACTTCCGCAGGGCCAGGCGGTGCTGGGGTCTGCCCGCTACTTCGCCGTCGACGTCGGTGGGTACGGTCCGGGTCACCCCATCAGGAAATCATGACCGGCCCGGTCCCGGTCGGAAGGGTCCTGGCGGAACCGGACTTTTCCGATGTTCTACGCGCGCGCCAGCTGGGCCAGCAGGTCGCAGGCCAGTTCGTGGGTCGCCGGCAGCCGCACCACCGAGACGCGCGGCCGGCCGACGTCCGCCAGCTGCGTGTCGACCGACAGCCGCTCGTGCAACGCCCTTCGCAGCGCGACGCCGTGTGAAGCGACCCGCTCGTCCTTCGGGACCAGGGCGGCGACGACGGACGGCCCCAGCGAAGCGACGCTCTGCCCGCTGTCGAACACCGTCCGCAGCGCGTCCGCGACCAGGATCATCCCGGTCAGCCGCGGGAACCCCGCGACGGCGGTGAGGTCGAGGGAGACGACCAGCAGCACGTGGTCGTCGGCGGCCGGCCGGCCACCCGCGGCGGCGGCGCGGTAGACCTCCTCGAGCCGCGTGCGCAGGTAGGCGGCGGTGGGCAGGCCGGTCAGCGGGTCGGCGACCTCGGTGTGCACGAGCTGGTCGGTGGCGACGTCCGCCCAGGCCAGGGCGGTGGTCCGGAGCAGCCGCGCCGGCGTGGCGTCGACGTCCGGCGCGACGAACCCGTCGCCGCCGTGGCCCAGCACCGCGTGCAGCGCGGCGAGGTCGGCGAGGGTTTCGGCCAGTCCCGCCCCCGCCGCGGCGCGGGCCCTGGCCAGCCCGGCCAGCGCGGTTTCGGCGGCCTCGACACCGCCCTTGGCCATCACCGCCGCGCAGACGGCGTCGACCTCGGGCAGCGCCCAGTCGCTCGGGAACCGCCAGCCGGCGGCGAGGCTGGCCGTGCGCCAGCGCGCCCGCAGCTCGCGCAGGGACGCGTCACGCTCGGCCGGCGTGAGCGGGGAGTCACCGGAGCCGGGTTGCGCAGCCGGAGCATCCACTGGCCACCCGCTCCTTTCGTCCGGTTCGTGTCGATCTTGTCGAGTGCTTCACGATGAGGACGTACCCCGGAGGACACCGTGACGCGTACTGACCGGTTTTTGTCGTGAAGCTTTTCCCCGCACCGGCCCGGGGGTGGGTGATTTTGCTCCGCCGTCGGAGTCATCACCCGGACCACAACGTGACGGTCGAGGGTGGGTCAGTCACACTTGTCTCGCGTCCCGGATCGGCCTGTAATGGCAGGTCCTGGCTCTAGCCGACCGAGGAGTGCCGTGTCCACCGTTCCCGCCGATCTCAGCGGAAAGAGTGACGCCGAGCTGATCGCGGAGGTCCGCTCCGGGAAGATCGCGTCGTACGGGACGCTCTACGAACGGCACACCGGTGCGGCCCGCAACCTGGCCCGTCAGCTGGCCCGCTCGAGCTCCGAGGCCGACGACCTCGTGTCCGAGGCGTTCGCCAAGGTGCTGGACACGCTCCGTGGTGGCAAGGGCCCGGACACAGCCTTCCGGGCGTACTTGCTGACCGCCCTGCGTCACACCGCGTACGACCGCACGCGCAAGGAACGCCGGGTCGACCTCAACGAGGACATGACCGAGGTCGGCGGGGCCGCGGCCGAGGCGCTGACCGTGCCGTTTTCCGACACCGCCGTCGCGGGGCTCGAGCGGACGATGGCCGCCCAGGCGTTCGCGCGGCTGCCGGAGCGCTGGCAGGCGGTGCTCTGGCACACCGAGATCGAGCAGCAGAGCCCGGCCGAGGTCGCGCCGCTGCTGGGCCTGACCGCGAACGGCGTCTCCGCGCTCGCCTACCGCGCCCGTGAAGGCCTCCGGCAGGCCTACCTGCAGGTCCACCTGCAGCAGAACGCCGAAGAACGCTGCCGGGCGTGCGCGGAGCGGCTCGGCGCGTGGACCCGCGACGGGCTGTCGAAGCGGGAGCGCGCCCAGGTCGAGAGCCACCTCGACGAGTGCGCCAAGTGCCGGGCGCTGGCCGCGGAACTGGCGGACGTCAACGGCGGCCTGCGCGCGGTCATCGCCCCGATCGTCCTCGGCGGCGCCGCGCTGGGCTACCTGGCGACCATCGGTGCGGCGAAGGCGAGCGCGGCCACCGCGGGCGCGGCCGCCGCCGGGACCGCCGGAGCCGCCGGTGCCGCGGCCGGGGGCAAGGGCGGCGCGGCCGCGGGCGCCGCCGCCGCGGGACCCCGCCAGTTCGCCGGGGTCGCCGCTTCCGGCACGGCGATCGTCGCCGCCGTCGTCATCGCACTCACCGCGGGCGGCGGGACGCAGGAGATCCCGGTCGCCGCGCAACAGCCGCCGCCGGCCCAGCAGGTCCAGCCGCCGGCCCCGAAGCCGCAGCCACCGGCTCCGACCGCCGCTCCGCCGGTCGAGCCACCGGCGGCACCGCAGTCCCCAGCACCGCAGCCCCCGGCACCGCCGGCGGCACCTCCCGCGGCACCGTCGGTCGAGCCCGCGCCGCCGCCGGTCGCCCCGCCGGCCCCGCCCGCTCCGGCACCGCCGCCGGCGCCTCCCGTCCCGGCACCGCCGTCGATGTCGGCGACGACCCCGTCCGGCGGCGTCGAGCTCAGCCCGGGCACCGCGACGAACGTGCCGATCACCGTGCGCAACGACGGCGGCAGCGTGTCCGAGCCGGTGGCGGTCGCGCTGAACCTGCCCCGCGGGGTCCGCGCGGTCGACACCGGCGGTGGCGGGGCGCCGATAGCCCGCGCGCAGGCCGCCGACCCCGTCTCGGTCAACTGTCCCCGCGGCGAGGGCACGGTCACCTGCAAGACCGGTGCGGGCCTGCAGCCGGGCCAGAGCGCGACGCTGAACTTCCGCCTGGAGGCCGACGCGGACGCCGAGGGCGGCACGGTCACCGGATCGGTCACGGCCGGCGTGCGGATCTCCGTCAAGGTGAGCGTCAAGGTCACCGTGAAGCTGCCGCGGGACGCCGTGGTCCTGGAGGCGCAGGGCGACGGGCTCTCGGCGTTCCCGTGGAACCACAGCCCGCTGGTGTACGTGCGGGTCCGCAACACCGGCGAAACGACCAAGCCGGTCACGGTCACCTTCGACGCCCCGCTCGGGCAGTGGTGGAGCCTGAGCGGCTTCCCCTGCACGACGACCGACGAACGCGCGAGCTGCACGACGAAGAGCGCGGTGGCGCCGGGCCGGCACGTCAACCTGTGGGTGCGGCTGCTGGGCCGGCCCAACGACGGCCGCGTGACGATCAACGCCAGGCTCGGCCGGGCGTCGGCGCCGCCGGTGACCGTGGACTTCGGCTGCTGGCTCCACTGGTGCGGCACGGACCCGGTGCCCTCGACGCCGACCCTTCCGTCACTCCCGACGCTCCCGTCCGTCCACACACCGACGCCGGGCAAGCCGAAGCCGACGCCCACGAAGCCGAAGCCGCCGGTGACGACCAAGGAGGAGCCCACGGTCGAGCCGCCGGTGTCGACGACCACGACGAGCGCTCCGCCGCCCGCCCGCGGGAGCTCCGGCGCCAAGCCGCCGACGGTCAGCCCCGAGAAGGCCTTCGGCTGGTTGACCGGGTAGCGTCCGCGCGGTGCGCGAGCTGCTGACGAAGCATCGCGAGCTCCTCCGCTTCGCCGTCGTCGGCGGGATCAGCTTCGTGATCACGATGTCCGTGAACTACGGCTTGAAGTTCACCGTGCTGCGGACCCACCCGGTGACGGCCCTGATCGTCGGCGTTCTCGTCGCGACGATCTTCTCCTACGTCGCCAACCGCGAGTGGTCGTTCCGCACCCGCGGCGGCCGGGAGCGGGCGCACGAGGCCGCGCTGTTCTTCCTGCTCAGCGGCATCGCGCTGGGCCTGAACGCGCTGCCGCAGTGGTTCTCGCGGTACGTGCTGGACCTGCAGGCACCGCGGCTGTCACCGTTCGGCGTCGAGGTGGCCGACTTCGTCAGCGGCATCGTCGTCGGCACGTTGCTGGGCACGCTGTTCCGGTGGTGGGCCTTCAAGAAGTGGGTCTTCCCCGACGTCGGCGGCCGCCTGCGCACGGCGCCCGCCGACGCTGCGCAATATCCGGACAATCACGACAGCAAGGCCGCCTGAACCACAGGTCAACGCGCGTTGCTCCTAGACTGCGTGGTGTGACCGTTGTGGAAACCGTGCTCAAGCGCACGCCGGAGCCACTGCGTTCGGTGCTGATCAAGCACCGGGAGCTGCTGAAGTTCGCGATCGTGGGCGGCACGACGTTCCTGGTCGACAACGGCGTCTGGTACGCGCTCAAGCTCACGGTGCTGGAGCCGAAACCGACGACGGCGAAGGCGATCGCGATCATCGTCGCGACCATCGTGTCCTACATCCTCAACCGCGAGTGGTCCTTCCGGACCCGCGGCGGGCGCGAGCGGCACCACGAAGCCGCCCTGTTCTTCGTCATCAGCGGCATCGCCGTCGGCGTGAACCTGATCCCGCTGATCGTCTCGCGGTACGTGCTCGACCTCGAAGTCCCGCACGTGACGTTCCTGGTCCAGGAGGTCGCGGACTTCCTGAGCGGCTCGATCATCGGCATGCTGCTGGCCATGTTCTTCCGCTTCTGGGGCTTCAAGAAGTGGGTGTTCCCGGACGAACTGGGCGAGCGGCGGCGGGACAGCGACCAGGTCACCCGCCTCCCCTGAGAAAACTCCTTGCACTTTGACATGTAGTTGTCTACTGTCATCCTCGTCAGTGTTCCTCCGCAAAGGACGCCGTCCGGGTTCGGCCGGGCGAGCGGGACGATTCGAGGTGGTTTCCGAGCGCGAAGAGGTCGCATCCGTCCGCGGATGACGATGGAACCTTTTCCCGGCTCGACGGGACGCGTTTTCCCGCGCGTCCGCATCTCTCGTCCCTTCTGACGAACCAAGGACTTCTTCTTGAGCACCATCGCGCCTCAGCGCGCCCTCAACCGTGCCCTCGCGGGCCTGTTCCTGTCCGTTTTTCTCGCGATGCTCGACGCCCAGGTCGTCGCCACCGCGCTCCCCCGGATCGCCGCCGAGTTCGGCGGGACCGGCGCCTACGCCTGGGTCACCACCGCCTACCTGCTCGCCGGGAGCGCCACCGCACCCCTGTACGGCAAGCTCGGCGACGTCTTCGGCCGCAAACGCGTGCTCCTGGGCGCGCTCGGTCTCTTCCTGCTCGGCTCGCTCGCCTGCGGCCTGGCGCCGTCGGCCGCGTTCCTGATCGCCGGGCGCGTCCTCCAGGGCACCGGCTCCGGTGGCCTCTTCGTCTCCGTCGGCGCTTCGCTCGGCGAGATGTTCACGCCTCGCGAAGGCGCGAAGTACTTCGGCTGGTTCTCGATCTGCTTCGCCGTCGCCTCGCTCGCCGGTCCGGTCGTCGGCGGCCTGCTCACCGGAATCGCCGGCTGGCGGTCGATCTTCCTGGTCAACCTGCCGCTCGGGCTCGTCGCCCTCGCCGGCCTGCAGGCGCTCGACCTGCCGAAACGGCGTCGGGAAGCACCGTTCGACTTCCCCGGCGTGGTCCTGCTCGGCACGGCGATCACCGGCTTCACGCTGCTCACGCCGTGGTCGATCGCCGTCGGTGCGGCCGCGGCCGTCGGGTTCGTGTTCGTCGAACGGCGAGCCGAAGCGCCGGTGCTGCCCCTGCGGCTGTTCCGCGACCGGACGTTCACCGTTTCGGTGCTGCTCAGCGTGCTCGCCGGGTTCGCGTTCCTCGGGTCGGTCAACTACATCGCGGTCTTCCTGCAGGCCGACGCCGGTCCGGCGGAAGGCGGGCTGCGGCTGCTGCCGATGACGCTCGCCGTGTCCGTCGCCTCGCTCGTCGCGAGCAGGGTCATCGCCCGCACCGGCGCGTACCGCTGGGCACCGCGGTCGAGCATGGCGCTCGGCCTGCTCGCGGTGCTCGGCCTGCTCACCCTGGACGGCCTGCCGGCCGCGCTCGGCTGCCTGGTCGTCTTCGGCGTCGCCGCCGGGCTGAACCTGCAGGTGCTCGCCATGGCCACCCAGAACACCGCCCCGCCGGCCGACCGCGGCGCGGTCGCCGCCGGCGTCAACCTCGCCCGCGCGCTCGGCTCGGCCCTCGGCCCGGTCGCACTCGGGTTCGCCTACCAGGCCGGCACCCACGGCGTGTTCCTCGCGCTGCTGCCGGTCCTCGCGCTCGCCCTCGTCACGGCGTTCGCGCTCCCCCACGTCCCGCTTTCCCGCTAGGAGAACCACGATGATCTTCGTCCTCGGCGCCACCGGCAAGGTCGGCCGCGCCCTCGTCCCCGCCCTGCTCGACGCCGGTGCCGCCGTCCGCGCCCTGACCCGCGACCCGGCGAAGGCCCGGATCGACCCGCGCGCCGAAGTGGTCCGCGGCGACCTCGACACCTCGGATCTCGCCCCCCTGCTGGACGGCACGGACCGCGTGTTCGTCCTGACCCAGGGGCACAGCGCCGACCGGGAAGCGGCCGTCGCGCAGGCGGCCGCCCAGACCGGCGTCTCCCACCTCGTCAAGCTGTCCACCACGGGCGTCCACTTCGGACAGACCGACCCGATCACCCGGACGCACGCCGAGGCCGAGCAGGCGATCCGCGAAGCCGGGCCGGCGTGGACGATCCTGCGGCCCGGTGCCTTCATGGACAACCGGTTCGCCTGGCTCGGCACCATCCGCGAAGAGAACGCCGTGTACGTGCCCGAAGGCGATCCGGCCTCGGCGCTGGTGCACGTGCGCGACATCGCCGCGGTCGCGACGCTCGCGCTGACGACGTCCGGCCACGAAGGCGCGACCTACGAGCTCACCGGCGGCGAAGCCCTCACCACCGAACAGCAGGTCGCCGTCCTGTCCGAGGCGATCGGCCGTCCCGTGAAGTACGTCGAAGAGCCCGAAAGCGCGGCTCGCGAGCGCATGGTGCGACAGTTCGGCTGGCCAGCCGAAGCCGTCGACGGCTTCTTCGCGCTCAAGCGCGAGTCCGGTGCGCACGAGCACGTCGTCTTCGACACCGTCGAGCGGCTGCTCGGCCGGCCGCCGCTGACCTTCGCGGCCTGGGCGCGGGAGAACGCGTCCGCGTACCGCGAGTGACGTTCCGGAGGCCGATCTGTCCGGGATCCAGGCGACCCGGCACATCGTGGCCGCGAACCCGGGCACCGGCGGGCTGATGCTGACGATGGCGGACGAAAGCGAGCCGGTCTTCGCGGCGATGCGCGCCGGGGCCCGGGGCTACCGCCGGCCACCGAGCCGGCGTTCGCCAATATGGCGTTGCGGGAGGCGACCGGGCGCGTCCCGCCTACCGCGGGACGCGTCCGGCCGGTCGGCGGACGTGATCGCCACCCGGCGATCACGTCCGCCACTCCCATTCCTCGCCGACCTCCGCCTAGTCCTGGAAGATGATTTTCTCGCAGTATTCGCACGGGTCGTTGTACCCCTTGCGAACCCAGGTTTCCCGGTGGCAGTGCGGGCAGCGGACCTTCACGTTCGTCATCGTGACCACTCCTTGGCAAATTGCCGCCGAATCGGAGAGCCGGCCGGTTGCCTGCCCTTCCGGCGGCGATTCGAGATAGCCACCAAGTCGCCGAGGCAGAAGACGGCGTTACGCGACCAGCCCGAAAAACAATCGTCATCGAACCGAGCGCATTGCGCGTGATCTGTCGCCTACCGCGGGACGCGCTCGGCCGGCCACCGCACCTCGGGCACATCGCTCGGGCGCGGCACCTTCAGGAACAAGCTGAACACCGCCGGACGGCGGTTCGACAGCTCGAGGCGACCGCCGTCCGCCTCGACCAGGGCCCGCGCCAGCGCCAGGCCCACGCCCGTCGAGCCGCCGCCGGAAAAGCCGCGCTCGAAGATGTGGGGCGCCAGCTCGTCCGGGACGCCCGGGCCCGTGTCGCTCACCTCGATCACCACCGTGCCCTCCGCGTCGCCGCGGCGGGCGGTGAGCGTCACCGTGCCCGAGCCGTGGCGCAGTGCGTTGTCCAGCAGCACGCCGATGACCTCGCGGAGCCGGCCCGGGGTGGCCCGCGCCATCAGGCCGTCGGCCACCCGCGTGCGCAGGTTGCGGCCCTCCGAGCGAAGCAGCTCTCGCCACTCCTGCGCCATCTCCGGGAGCTGGGTCGGCAGGTCCACCGGTTCCGCGCCGACCTCGCGCGCCGCGCGGGCCGCCGCCAGCAGCTCGTCCAGCGCTTCGGCGAGCCTGTCCGCCTGCTCCTGGGCCGCCTTCGACTCGTCGGCGACCTCCTCGTCCGGGTGCACCGTGAGCGGCTCCAGCCGCAGCTGCAACGCCGTCAAGCGGCTGCGCAGCTGGTGCGAAACGTCCCCGACGAGCTGGCGCTCCCGCTGCACCAGCTGGGCCAGCGCGGTGCCGGACGCGTCGAGCGCCTCGGCGACCATGTCGAGCTCGCCGACGCCGTAACGGCTCGGGTCGGGGCGGAAGTCGCCGCCGCCGAGGCGGGCCGCGCGTTCGGCCACGTGCCGCAGCGGCTTCGCGAGCCGCCGGGCCGTCGCGATCGCCACCACCGCGCCGGTGGCCACCGACAGCAGCACCAGCAGCACGACGACCAGCGTCACCGTCGTCTGCCGCTCGTGCATCGGGCCGGCCGGGACGGCGATCTCCACCTTGCCGTCGCGAGCGAGGTCGGCCGACTCCTTCACGGTGTCGGCGCCCGGGCTGCTCCCGTAGCGCTTCTCGGTCTGGCCGCTGGCCCGGACGGTCAGCAGCCCGTTCGCCGGGACGGCCGCGCGCACCTGGTCCAGATCGATCTCCTGGCCGTTGGCGATCTCGGTGTCCAGGATCGCCGCCGCCGCGCGGGCGTTCTCCGCGAGCGTCTCGCGGTAGCTCGACTCGATCTGCCAGCTCGCCACGATGCCCAGCGGGATGCCCAGCACCACCGCGCTGACCGCGACGGCGAGCAGGATGGCCAGCAGGATGCGGCGGCGCACGGGCTTATTCGGCGTTGAAGCGGAAGCCGACGCCGCGGACGGTCGCGATCCGCCGTTCGCCGTCGTGGGTCTTGCTGGTCCGCCCCGCGGCCTCGTCGGCGGCGATGGCGAGCTTCCGCCGCAGCCACGACATGTGCATGTCGAGCGTCTTCGACGTCTTCGACTCCAGGTCGTTCCACACCTCGGCGAGGATCTCGTCGCGGCTGACCACCTGGCCGGCCCGGCTCATCAGCACGCGCAGCAGTTCGAACTCCTTGTTCGCCAGCTGCACCTCGTGGTTGTCCACGGTGACCAGCCGGGCGCCGAGGTCCATCCGCACCCCGCCGGCCTCCAGGACCTCGGGCACCCGGCGGCGCAGCAGCGCACGGATCCGGGCGAGCAGCTCGGCGAGCCGGAACGGCTTGGCGACGTAGTCGTCGGCGCCGGCGTCCAGGCCGACGACGAAGTCGACCTCGTCGGTGCGGGCGGTGAGCATCAGCACGGGCAGCTCGGTGCCGCCCGCGCGCAGCCGGCGGCAGACTTCGAGACCGTCCATCCCGGGCAGGCCGAGGTCGAGCACGAGCAGGTCGACGCGCTGCGCGGCGGTGGCGTCGAGCACCGAAGGACCGTCGGTCACGACGTGGATCTCGTATCCCTCGCGTTCGAGGGCGCGGGAGAGCGGTTCGGCGATGGCCGGATCGTCTTCGGCAAGTAGGACCATGCTCACCTGGCCAACTCTACGGCGCACGGGCGTGAAAACATCGTGACCGTGCCTGGCTACGAAGATGATCTGGCTCTCGCCACCCGGCTGGCCGACGCCGCCGACGGGATCACGACGGCGCGGTTCCGCGCCCTGGACCTGGCGGTGGAGCGCAAGCCCGACCGCACCCCGGTGACCGACGCCGACACCGCGGTCGAGGACGCGATCCGCGCCCTGCTGGCCGCGGAACGCCCGGACGACGCCGTGCTCGGCGAGGAGCGGGGCGGCACGGCCGCGACGGGCCGCGCGTGGGTGCTCGACCCGATCGACGGCACCAAGAACTTCCTCCGAGGTGTACCCGTCTGGGCGACGCTCATCGCCTTGGTGGCCGACGGCGACCCGGTCGTCGGCCTGATCAGCGCGCCCCTGCTGGGCCGCCGCTGGTGGGCGGCCAAGGGCGCCGGGGCGTTCTCGAGCGACTCGGCCGGGACCCGCCGGCTGGCCGTTTCGAAGGTTTCGTCCCTTTCGGACGCTTATCTGTCCACAACGGACTTGAACTCGTGGGTCGAGCACCACTCGCGCGAGAAGTACCTCGGCCTGGTGGACGCGTGCTGGGAGACCCGCGCGTTCGGCGACTTCTGGCACCACGTCCTGGTGGCCGAGGGCGCCATCGACGTCGCCGCGGAGTGCGTCGTGAACCCGTGGGACGTCGCCGCCGCGCAGGTCATCGTGACCGAGGCCGGCGGCCGCTTCAGCGACCTCGACGGCCTCGCGCGGTACGACAACGGCAGCGCGTTGTCGACGAACGGACGGCTCCACGACGAGGCGCTGGCGATCCTCAAGAGGTAACCGGGTAGGCCGCTCGGCGGGCACTTCTTGACCGGTCCGAACCCGCGGTGGTTCACTCCGGGTGCTCGCCGGGTCACCCGGTCCGTTGACAACGTTGTCAACGCGGGCGGCCCGCTCACCCCGGGAGGAAGAGCATGCGCAGAGTCGTCACCGCGGCTTTGATCGTCCCCCTCGTCACGGCGGCCGCGCCCGCGGCCGCCGCCACCCAGCACCACGACCTCGCCGCCTACGTCAACCCGTTCGTCGGCGCCAAGGCCGGCGACACGCCCGAGACCAACACCTACGCCGGCGACACGTTCCCCGGCGCCGACGTCCCCTTCGGCATGGTGCAGTGGAGCCCCGACACGCCGCTGCAGCCCAAGCCGCCCGCCGGCCAGGGCCGCTACTACGCCCGCGACCGCGACGGCGGGTACGCCTGGGAGGAAACCAAGCTCCGCGGCTTCAGCCTCACCCACTTCAACGGCGCCGGCTGCGGCGGCGCGGCCGGCGACGTCCCGTTCCTGCCGTTCGCCGGGAACATCACCACTTCGCCCGCCGTCGACGCGACCAGGTACTTCCCCACGTTCAGCCACGCGAACGAATCGGCGTCGCCCGGCTACTACAAGGTGACGACGGACTCGGGCGTCACCACCGAGCTGACCACGACCCAGCGGTCCGGCCTGGGCCGCTTCACGTTCCCGAAGGACTCCCCCGCCACGCTGCTGATCGACGTCGCCCAGTCCGCGATGGGCAGCGACGACGCCTCGGTCACCGTCGACCCGGCGCGGCGGACCGTCGAAGGCTGGGTGTCGAGCGGGCACTTCTGCCGCGGCCCCAACACGTACAAGGTCTACTTCACCGCCGCCTTCGACCAGCCGTTCCGCACGTCCGGGACCTGGCAGGACGCGACCGTGACACCGGGCGGCACCAGCGCGCGCGGCGGCGACCTGAGCAAGACGACGTGGGACAAGCAGGTCGTCACCGCCGAGGGCGGCTCCGGCGCCTACCTGACCTTCGACCCGGCGACGCCGGTGCAGGTGCGCGTCGGCTTGTCCTATGTGGACGCCGCGGGTGCGCGGCTGAACCTCGCCGCCGAGCAGCACGGGGCCTCCTTCGACGCGGTCAGGGACGCGGCGCGCCGGGCCTGGAACGACCGGCTGCGGCAGATCACCGTCGAAGGCGGCACGGACGCGGCCACGAGGACGTTCTACACCGCGCTGTACCACACGCTCCTGCAGCCGAACGTCTTTTCCGATGTGGACGGTCGTTACGCCGGCTTCGACAAGGCGGTCCACCGCGCGAAACCGGGACACGCGCAGTACGCGAACTTCTCCGGCTGGGACACCTACCGCGACGAGGTTCAGCTGCTGTCTCTGCTCGCCCCGCACGAAGCCGCCGACATGGCGCAGTCGATGCTCAACCAGGCCGACCAGGCGGGCGGGATCTGGGACCGCTGGTCGCAGAACAACGACTTCATGGGCGTGATGGGCGGCGATCCGTACCACTCGATCATCGCCAGCACCTACGCCTTCGGCGCGACGGACTTCGACGCCCGCAGTGCCCTGAAGTCCATGGTCACCGGCGCCACCCGCGTCCAGCAGGCCGGCGAACGCGCGCTCGAACGGCCAGGGCTGTCGGACTACCGGACGCTGGGCTACCACCCGAACAACGTCTCGGACATGCTCGAGGAGACGACGGCGGACTTCGGCATCGCCCAGCTCGCCCAGCGGCTCGGTGATGCCCGGACCCACCGGCAGTTCATGAGCCGGGCGCAGTACTGGGAGAACGTCTACAACCCGGCGACGGGCTACCTGCAGACGCGGATGCGCGACGGGCAGTTCCTCTCGCCGTTCGACCCCGCGCAGTACCAGGAAATGCGTTACCAGGAGGGGAACGCGGCCCAGTACACGTGGATGGTGCCCTACAACGTCCGCGGCCTCTTCGACGCGATGGGCGGCGACGACGCCGTCAAGAAGCGCCTCGACTTCTTCTTCACGAAGCTGAACAGCGACGCGAATTCGCCGTACGCGTTCATGGCGAACGAGCCGTCGTTCGAGGTGCCGTGGGAGTACGCCTACGCGGGTGCGCCGTCGAAGACGCAGGACATCGTGCGGCGCTCGGCGGAGCTGCTCTTCAAGCCGACCGAAGACGGCCTGCCCGGCAACGACGACCTGGGGGCGACCTCGGCGTGGTACGTCTTCGCCGCGCTCGGGATGTACCCGGAGGCGCCCGGGCGCGCCGAGCTGGTGCTGGCCAGTCCGCTGTTCCCGAAGATCACGCTGACCCGGGCGACCGGGCAGCGGATCACGATCACCGCGCCCGGCGCGTCCAGCTCGGTGAAGTACGTGCAGCACCTCCGGGTCAACGGCGAGCCGAGCACGAAGCCGTGGCTGCCCGAGTCGTTCGCGCTGAACGGCGGACGGCTGGACTTCACGCTGGGGACGTCGCCGACGTCCTGGGGCGCCGGGAAGGCCGACGCGCCGCCGTCGTTCCGCGACGGTGAAGTCCCGGTGCGCGGGCGAACGGGTCCGGGCCGGGTGGTGGTCGCACCCGGCGGGAGCACGAGCGCCACGGTGACCGCCGAGTGCATCACCGGCGCCGGCACGGTGTCGTGGCAGGCGAAGCCGCCGGCCGGGATCACCGTGACGCCGTCGAGCGGGACGCTCACCGTCGGCGCCCACGGGACGGCGTCGCAGCAGGTGCGGATCACCGCGGCGGCCGGGACGCCCGACGCGTACACGAGCGTGCCGGTGACCTTCAGCGGGCAGCCGGTGCCCGCGTACCTGCCGGTGACCGTCGGGCGGCCGGGGACGCTGCACGCGGCGAACACGAACGTCGGCGTCACGGACGACAAGCTCGTCCAGTACGGCGACTTCGGCGAAACCGACCTCTACCCGGGCGGGTTCGTGTTCTCCTACTCGGCGCAGGGGTTCGCGGCCCACGGCATCACGCCCGGCGCGACGGTGACGGCGAACGGGCAGCGGTTCCGCTGGCCGTCGAGCCCGGTGGGATCGCCGGACAACGTGATCGCGGCGGGGCAAACGCTTGCGGTGGACGCGCCGAAGGGTGCGGCGAAGCTGTCGTTCCTCGGCGCGGCGACCGGCGCGGACGCCCAGGGCACGGTGACCGTCACCTACACCGACGGGTCGACGCAAGCTGCTTCGCTGGGTCTGTCGGAGTGGCTGCTCAAGGGTGGTGCGGAGACGCCGCAGTTCGGGAACACGGTGGTCGCGACGGTCCCGTACGTGAACTCGGCGTTCCCGCGGTACATGTTCCGGCTCCAGCGGCCGTACACGTCGTACCTGTTCGCGACGGCCCCGATCGCCCTCGACCCGGCCAAGCAGGTCAAGTCACTGACCCTGCCCGCGTCGACCGGCGCGGGTCAGGCGCACATCTTCACCTACGCGGTGAGCTGACCGGCCTGCCCGGGTCGTGCGTCCGTCACGACCCGGGCAGCAGGCCGACGGCGCCGCGGGCGACCTGCGCCCAGGCCAGCCGGCCGAAGAGGTAGTGGCACGCCACCTGTTCGCTGGTGAACCGCGCCCAGTCGTAGCGGTTGCCCTGCTCGCGCCAGAACACTTCCCAAGCCTCGTCCTCGCCCTGCATCAGGCACCAGGCGTTGTCCACCTCGGCGCCGAGCGAGACGACCTCCGGCGGCACGCCCAGCACGCCGAGCCACCGCTGGATCGACTGGGTGTTCATCAGTCCTCTTCCCCCTTGGCCTCGGCGAGGTAGCCGAGGGTCACCAGTTCGTCGGCCGCCAGCAGGGCACGGTACCGGGTGCCGCCGCCGACCTGGCCGAACCAGTTCGCGGTCTCCGAGCGCCACATCGGCACCTTGCGCACCACGACGTACCGGCGGTACTCGGCGTCCAGTGTCGCGGGCGGCAGGGAGCGTTCGGCGAACGGCGTGCCGTCCTCGTACAGCACCCGCCCGTACGCCGGGCCGAAGCGGTCGAGGACCGTGTCGGCCGGGACCATCACCGGCTCGGGCCAGTCCACGCTGCTCTCCGGGAACTGCTCGCCCGGCGGCCAGGCGTACTCGGGGCCGAGTTCGCTGTGCCCGACGACGAACCGGCGGATCCACACCGCCTGCGTCGCCCGCGCGTACGGGACGTACCCCGCGGTCAGGTGCCGCGGCACCGGCCGCGGCGGGGCCGTCGGCGACCGGCGGAACCCGGCGGTGACGTTGGTCAGGGCCTGGTCGTCGAAGATCAGCCGGGCGTCCGGGTGGTCGTTCGGCGGGAAGCCGTCGGGGTCCTCGGGCAGCGGCAGCTGACGCGCCGGCTTGTCCATCGCCACCGGCAGGTGCCCGATCGGGAACATGTGCACCAGGAACAGGGCGACGATGCTTTCCCGTTCCGTGCGCGGCGAGCCGAGCGGGGGCAGCGGCACGGGTGAACCCGGGTTCGGCGGCGGGCCCGCCACCGGCGGCGGCCCGGCTATCGGCGGCGGGAGCGGAGGCGGAGGCGGCGGCAGCGGGGGTGGGGTCGGCGGGGCGGGCGGGGGCAGCGGGAACGGCGGCAGCAGCGGCGACACCGCGTGCGGCCACGGCGCGGGGTTGCCCGAGGGCGGGGTGGGCGCCTCTTCGAAGGCGCCCGGATCCGCCAGGCCGTACCCGGGCAGCTGCACCGGCCCGGTGTCGAGGTCGGCCTCGACCGGTTCGGAGCCCGCCTCGGAAGGCTCGGTCACACCCATCCTCCGGCTCGGTCGGTGCCCGGCGGGGCACACGCTGTTCGACGCGGCCGCGGCGCTGCCGGTCCCCCTTGATACCGCACCCCTTCTCCGAGGGCGCGCCGAGGTCAGCTCACTGCTTCTTTTCGGGAGCTTCGGGTGGCGAAGCCCCCGGCCCGGGGCGAAGCCCCGGGCGGCTCAGTGCGGCGACCACGCGGGACGGGCTCGGGCGGCCGAGCTGTCCCGCCATCCACGCGCTGGCCGCCACCAGCGCGTCCAGGTCGACGCCGTGGGCGACGCCGAGCCCGTCGAGCATCCACACCAGATCCTCGGTCGCCAGGTTGCCGGTGGCCGATTCAGCGTAGGGGCAGCCGCCGAGCCCGCCCGCCGACGAGTCCACAGTCGACACTCCACACCGGAGCGCCGCGAGCGTGTTGGCCAGCGCCTGTCCGTAGGTGTCGTGGAAGTGCACGGCCAGCGCACCGACGTCGCCGAAGAGCCCGATCAGGTTTTCGACCTGGCCCGCGGTCGCGACGCCGATGGTGTCGCCCAGCGAAAGCTGCGTGCACCCCATCTCCAGGAGGCGGCGGCCGGCCGCGGCGACCTGCTTCGCCGGCACGACGCCTTCCCACGGGTCGCCGAAGCACATCGAGAGGTAGCCGCGGACGTCCAGACCCGCTTCCCTGGCCCGCGTGACGACCGGCTCGAACATGGCGAACTGATCGTCGAGGGTGGAATTGAGGTTCTTGCGCGCGAACGTCTCCGTCGCGCTGGCGAAGATCGCGATGTGCTCGACGCCGGCTTCGAGGGCCCGGTTCAGGCCCTTCTCGTTCGGCACCAGCACCGGATACCGGACGCCTTCGCGCCGGTCGAGCCGGGCCAGCAGCTGCTCGGCGTCGGCCAGCTGCGGCACCCACTTCGGGTGGACGAAGCTGGTCGCCTCCAGTGTGGTGAGCCCGGCGCCGGCGAGCCGGTCGAGGAACTCCAGCTTGACCTCGACCGGGACGATCGCCTTCTCGTTCTGCAGCCCGTCGCGCGGGCCGACCTCCCAGATCGTGATCCGCTCCGGCAGCTCACCCGCCGCGGGGACCCGCTCGGGCAGTCCCAGTTCACGCGTGCCCATCAGCGCCGTCTCTCGCCACGCGGCGGCTGGCCGCCGCCCTGGGGCGGCAGGGGCGTGGTCTGCTGGGCGCCCGGCCGGTAGTCGTCGTAGGGGTTGTCGTTGACCTCGCGGTAGATCACCGTGTGCACCTTCTCGACGTGCGGGATGTCCTCGAACCGCAGCGGCTCGTCCGACGCCGACTCGATGATGAGCGTGCCGCAGCCGAAGACCCGGTCCAGCAGGCCGTGCTCGAACTGGACGCTGTTGATCCGGCCCATCGGGATGTCGATCCCGGTGCGCTTGAGGACGCCTTCGCGGGCGATCAGGCGGTCGGTCGTGACGATGAAGTGGGTGGTCCGCCAGCGCACGAGCGGCGCCAGGAACAGCCACACGACCAGCACGAGCGCCACGACGCCGATGGCGATCAGCCCGACCGAGTTCCACGGCGACGACGCGTTCTCGGCCAGGATCGCCAGCCAGGTGCCCGCGCCCAGGGTGACCAGCAGCGCGAGCGTCGGGAAGATCAGCATCTTGAAGTGCGGGTGACTGTGCACCACGACGTGCTCTTGCTCGCTGAGCAAATCGTCCGGATAAGCCACGGCGGACGCTCCCAAGGTCGGTGCGGCGGTGTCGTCCCACCGTACCGGCGAGCGGGCCGGCCGGTGCGGGCAACGCCCTGATGGATCAGGCCGGGCGGACGTGCACCACGTCACCCGCGAACACGGTGTGCCGCTGCCCGCCCGGGACGTCGACCTGCAGCTGGCCGGCTGCGTCGATGTCGGCCGCGCGGCCGGTCAGCGACGTCCCGTCCGGCAGCTGGACCTCGACGTCCTGGCCGAGGGTCGCGCAGTGGGCGCGGTAGTCGCCGAGCAGCCCGGCCTCGGTGAGGTCGCCGCCGGCGAGGCGCCAGCGCCGCTCGAGGTCGGCGAACCCGGTGAGCAGCGCGACGGCGACGTCGGTGCGGTCGGTGTTCGTGGCGCCCTGCTCGGCCAGCGACGTCGCGGGCAGGCCGCCGGGGCCGGGCCGGACGTCGCCGAGCGGCAGGACGTTGAGGCCGATGCCGAGCACGATCGAGGGGTCGGGCCCGGCGACGGCTTCGGCGAGGATGCCAGCGCACTTGGCGCCGTCGACGAGGACGTCGTTGGGCCACTTGAGCACGGCGTCCACCCCGACGGACGCCGCGGCCGCCCGGACGGCGAGCCCGGCGACGACGGACAGCGAGCCGAGCACCGCGAAGGGGACACCCGGCCGGAGGGCGACGCTGAGGTACAGCCCGGCGCCCTTCGGCGAGCTCCACGAACGAGCCCGCCTGCCGACGCCCGCGGTCTGCTCCTCGGCGAGCAGCACGGTCCGGTCCGCGGCGCCTTCTTCGAGGGCTTTCCGCAGGTCGGCGTTCGTGGAGCCGGTGCGATCGACGACGTCGACCCGCGCATAACGATCTTGGAGCGCCGCGGTCAGCCGGCCGGCGTCGATCTCGGACATGTGCCCACAATATGGGAGTCCCCCTAACGTGCAAGCTACTCGCTCGTTCACTAAGAGGTGCGCTCTTCTAAGTTGGAACCTGTGACGACGAAGCAGACTTCCTGGGCCCGCGGCGCGGCGCTGCGCGGCCTGGTCGCGCTGCCGCTCGTCGCCGGGCTCGTCACGGCGGGCTGGCTGCTGGCCGACCGCTCGCCGGAACCCGCGCCCGCCCCGGCCGCGCTGCCGGTGGTGCGGGACGCGGCGCCGGGGCCGTCGGTCCTCGAAGTGAGCGCACCGGTGAAGGCGCAGGAGCCGGGCCAGGGCGCGTCCGGCCAGGGCGGCAAGAGCCCGTTGCGGCAGTGGGCCGACCAGCTGGCCGGGCCCCTCGACATCCCCGCGGACGCGCTCGTCGGCTACGCGAACGGCGAGCTGGCGCTGCGCAGCGAGGACCCGTCGTGCCACCTCTCGTGGGTCACGCTCGCGGGCGTCGGCTCGGCGGCGTCGAACCACGGCCGCGGCGGCGGCAACCTGCTGGGGCTGACGGCGGCCCAGACCAAGAAGTACGGCACCGACGCACCGGTCGCGGCCGGGCGCGCCCTCTGCGCGGGCGGCACCGACCTGGGCGCGGGCCCGGGCTGGTGGAAGGCGATCGCGGCCTTCCACCCGGGCAGTGACACGGAGCTGTTCCGGCAGCGCGTCCTGGGCATGGCCCAGCTGTACGCGACGCTGTCGCTGGACCCGGCGTCGGCGGACTCCCCGCGGGTCCGCGCGACCCGCTTCGCGCTCGGGCAGCTGGGCCTCCCGTACGTCTGGGGCGGCAACGGCCCGGACGCGGGCGCGGCGGGCTTCGACTGCTCGGGTCTGACGAAGGCGTCGTACGACAGCGCAGGGGTGTCGTTGCCGCGGACGGCGGACAGCCAGTTCCGCGCGCTCCCGCCGGTCCCGGCCGCGCAGGAGCCGCGCCTGGGCGACCTGGTGTTCTACGGCAGCCCGGCGACGCGCATCCACCACGTGGGCCTGTACCTGGGCAACGGCCTGATGATCAACGCCCCGACCGAGGGCCAGGCCATCCAGATCCACACGTACCACTCGAAGGGCGACGACTACGCGGGCGCGGGCCGCCCGGCCTGAGGCACCAGCCCGGACTCGTAGGCGAACACCACGAGCTGGGCCCGGTCGCGCGCGTGCAGCTTGACCATCGCCCGGTTGACGTGCGTTTTCGCGGTGAGCGGGCTGATCACCATCCGGGCCGCGATCTCGTCGTTGGCCAACCCGCGGGCCACCAGCGCGACCGCCTCCCGCTCGCGGTTGGTCAGCTCCGCCAGCCGCGCTCCGGGCACCGGCGGCTGCGAGACGTACCGGTCGATCAGCTTGCGGGTGATCGACGGCGCGAGCAGCGCGTCGCCCCGGGCCGCGACGCGCACGGCGTGCAGGAAGTCCTCCGGCCGGATGTCCTTCACCAGGAACCCCGCGGCCCCGGCGCGCAGGGCTTCGAAGACGTACTCGTCGAAGCCGTAGTTGGTCAGGATGACGACGTGCACGGCGGCCAGCGCCGGGTCCGCGGCGATGCGGCGGGTCGCCTCGAGGCCGTCGACGCCCGGCATCCGGACGTCGAGGAGCACGACGTCCGGCAGGTGCTTCCGGGCGAGCGTCACGGCTTCGCCGCCGTCGGCCGCCTCGGCGACCACCTCGACGTCGGCTTCGGCGTCGAGGAGCGCGCGGAACCCGCTGCGGATCAGCGGCTGGTCGTCGGCCAGCAGGACGCGGATCACGCCTGGCCGTCCACGGGGAGTTCGGCCTGGACGCTGAAGCCGCCTTCGCGGCGCGGCCCGGCGTGGAGCCGGCCGCCGAGGGCGGTGACGCGCTCGCGCATCCCGGTCAGGCCCACCCCCGGCGCACAGTCCACAGTGGTCCCGCCAGTGGTCCCGCCGGTGGTCCCGCCGGTGGTGCCGTCGTCGTCGACGCGCACGACCAGCGTGCCCGGCCGGTGGTCGATCCGGACCGACGCGCTCGCCGCGGCGGCGTGCCGGGCGACGTTGGTCAGCGCCTCCTGGACGATTCGGTAGGCGGTCCGGCCGACCGCCGTGGGCACGTCGGCACAGTGTCCTTCGATGGTCAGCCGCGCGTCGAGACCGCCGGAGCGGGCGCGGTCCACCAGACCGGGGACGTCGTCGAGCCCGTGCGGCGGGTTCTTGTCGTCGTCGCGCAAGGCTTCCAGCGTCGCACGCAGCTCGCGGGCCGCGTCCCGGCCGGCGTCGCGGATCGCCAGGAGGGCCTCGGGCACGTCTTCGCCGCGCTTGCGGGCCAGGTGGACGGCGACTTCGGCCTGCACCTTGATGACGGAGATCTGGTGGGTGAGCGAGTCGTGCAGCTCCCGCGCGATGTGCAGCCGTTCCTCGTCCGCGCGCCGCCGGGCGGTTTCCTCGCGGGTGCGCTCGGCTTCGTCGGCGCGGCGCTCGGCCTGGCGCAACGCCTCCCCCGCCGCCCCGGCGGCGATCAGCCAGGCGAGCTGGAGGACGTCCCGGGACTGCGTGAACGCCGCGCCGGCGCCCGGCACGCCGGAAGCCAGGAGCGCGAGCGGGACCCCGGCCAGCATGAGCACCGAAGCGACGATGGCGGCGGTCCGGTGTCCCGCCCGGACGGCGGCGTACACGGCGAAGAGGTAGGCGACGACGGGCACTTCGAAGCCAGCGGCCTGGTACGCCAGGGCGCAGCCCGCGGTCGCGGCCAGCACGGCGACCGGCGCCCGGCGGCGCGCGGCCAGCGCCAGCCCGCCGGCCGCGAGCGCGACGTACCCGAGCACGTCGAGGCCCGCGCTCCGGTGGGCACCGGACAGCCCGGCGACCACCAGCGCCGCCGCGACCCCGGCGGCGATCACCCCGTCGACGACCTGCGCGCGGCTCACTCACGCACCCTAACCGGGTCCGCGCGCGGTGAACTCCCACGAGAAGAGCATTTCCGGGCTACTGCGGCGGTGGTAGCCCGGCGGTTCCTCCTGCGCGGGCGGCAGCGCGAAGTGCCTGCCGCGGCACGACGACGCGCGAAGGGCCGGGCGGCCATGCTCCCGGCGTCGGAATCGAAAGGAGCACCCCATGAACGTCCTCGCCGCCGTCGGTACCTACGACCTGACCCCCGGACGGCTCTGGTCCCTGATCGCCGCGGTCCTCGGCGTGGCGGGGGTGGTCGCGGGCGGCCTGGCCCTGGCGCGCGGCCGGGGAGCCGTCGTGGCACTGGCCGGCGGCCTGGCCGCGGTGGTCATCGGCGGATGGGTCGTGGCCGCCGCGAAGGGCGGTCCCGGCACCGGGTACGGGATCGTCGGGGGCTACGTGGACCTGGTGCTCGGCGCGGCCGCCCTCGTCCTCGGCGGGCTGGCAGCGGCTCGCTCGCGCGGTTTTGTCGGTGGTCGCCGCTAACGTCCCGGGGCATGGAAGAAGTCGATTTCGCCGAGTTCCCCTCGACGTCGGCCGCGGCGTCCGGCCGGTTCTTCGAGCGCGCGTTCGGCTGGACGGTGACACCGTACGGCCCGGACTACACCGACGTCCGGGCCGCCGGTCTCACCTTGGGCTTCCAGTCGGATCCGGCCGAGCAACCCCGGGCACCGCTGGTGACGATCCGCACGGACGACCTGGCGGCGGCCCGCACGGCGGTGGAAGCCGCGGGCGGCGTGGTGACGAAGGAGCCGTTCGCGTTCCCGGGCGGCCGCCGGTTCCACTTCCGCGAGCCCGGCGGCAGCGAACTGGCGGTGTGGTCACCGGAGGCTTGAGCGCGGCGTCCGGTTTCCGCCGGTGACCCGCCCGCGCAGGCGCCATGGTGATCATCATGAGCGTCTCCGTTCTCGAAGGCATGTACGCCGCCGAAGCCGAGTACTTCGCGACCGGCGATTTCGCGCCGCTGCGGCGGTTCTTCGCCCCCGACTTCGTGCTGCACCAGGCCGGGGGCCTGCCGTTCGGCGGCGTCTGGCGCGGCCACGACGGTCTGCAGCGGTTCTTCGCGGCGATGAGCCGCACGTGGGCCGCCTTCGACTTCGTGGACCAGACGTTCCTCGCCACGACGTCCCCGCTGGTCGTGCTGACGAACGTGCGGGCCCGCGCCCGGGCCACCGGCCGCGAGCTCGCCTTCCCGATCCTCCAGACGATCGAGGTGGTGGACGGGCGCATCGCCGAAGTGCGCCCGTTCTACTGGGACAGCGCCGCCATCGCGGCGGCCTGCTCGACGTAACCGGCGGCCCCGCCGCCGTAGAACGTCGCGGGGTCGGCCGGCACCACCGGCAGGTCGAGCGCGAACCGCGTCACCAGGTCCGGGTTCGCGACGAAGTGCCTGGCGTAGGACACCGCGTCGGCGATACCGGCCTCGACCACCGCGTCGCCGGTCTCGCGGTCGAAGCCGTTGTTGACGATCAGCAGGCCGTTGAACAGCTCCCGGTAGCGGGCGAAGGCCGCGAAGTCCGGCCCGGTGTCGGGTCCCCTCAGGTGCAGGTAGTCCGCGGTGAGCCCGGCGACCAGCTCTTCGTACTCGGCGCGGAGCGCATCGTCCACAGTGAACAGTCCGCCGGTCCACCACGGCGAAAGCCGCACCCCGACGCGACCGTGCGCGGCGGCCGCGTCGACGACCTCCGCGAGCACCCTCCGGCGGGCAGCCGGGGAGCCGCCGTAGGCGTCGGTGCGGCGGTTGAGCCGCGGGTGCAGGAACTGCGCGAGCAGGTACACCCCGTTGGCCGCGATCTCGACGCCGTCGAACCCGGCGTGCCGCGCGTTCTCCGCCGCCGTGCCGTAGTCCGCGACCGTCGCCCGGATCTCGGCCGGGCTCATCTCACGCGGGGCGCCGGTCAGGTGCCGTCCGGACGCCGTGTGCACCGGCTCGCCCGGGTTCACCGCCGACGGTCCCGCCGGCCGGCCGCCGAGGAAGTCCGGGTGGGACACCGCTCCGGTGTGCCACAACTGCAGGACGATCCGGCCGCCGAGCGCGTGCACGACGTCCGTGACCCGCCGCCACCCGGCCACCTGCGCCTCGGTGTACACCCCGGGCACGTCCGGGAAGCCGACCGCCCGGTCGCTCACCCAAGTCCCTTCGGCGACGATGAGCCCGGCCCCGGCGCGCTGCGCGTAGTGGGCGGCCTGCAGGTCGCCGGGCACTCCGCCGGGGACGCGGGCCCGGGTCGTCGGCGCCATGACGACCCGGTTCGGCAGGTACCACCCGGCCAGGTCGGCAGGGGTCAGCAAGCTCATCCGGTCACCTCCGGTCGCAGGGATGCGTCGAAGAGGCGACGGTGGACACGGGCGAAAGGTGACCGATGGACCTGGCGGCGGAATTCGAGGCCGAACGCGGCCGGCTGCGCGGGCTGGCCTACCGGATGCTCGGCTCGGCGGCCGAAGCGGACGACGCCGTCCAGGAAGCGTGGCTTCGGCTGAGCCGCGCGGCCTCGGTGGACAACCCGGCGGCCTGGCTGACGACGGTCGTTTCCCGCGTCTGCCTCGACGTCCTGCGCGCGCGGAAAGCCCGCCGCGAGGAGCCGTTCGAGGTGTGCCCGGAGCCGGTGGCCGACGCCGATCCGGCGGGCGAAGCCGCACTCGCCGACTCGGTGGGCCGCGCGCTGCTCGTCGTGCTGGCCGCACTCGGTCCGGCCGAGCGGATCGCGTTCGTGCTGCACGACCTGTTCGCGGTGCCGTTCGACCGGATCGCCCCGGTGCTGGACCGCACGCCGGTGGCGGCGAAGAAGCTGGCGAGCCGCGCGCGGCAGCGGGTCCGCGGCACCGCGCCGCTGCCGCCGGCCGACCTGGCCCGGCACCGCCGGGTGGTCGACGCGTTCCTGGCCGCGGCCCGCGGCGGCGACCTGACCGCACTGCTCGACGTGCTGGCGCCGGACGTCGTCCGCCGCGCCGACGCGGCTGCCCTGCCGGTGGGTGCGGCGCTCGAGACGCGCGGAGCTCGTGCGGTGGCCGGGGAGATCCAGGTCTTCGGGAAACGGGCCCGGTTCGCCGAACCGGCCCTGGTCGACGGCGCGGTCGGCGTTGTCGTCGCACCGCGCGGCCGGCTGGTGCTCGCCCTGGCCGTGACGGTCGACGGCGAGCGGGTGGCCGCGTACGAGGTGATCGCCGACCCCGCCCGCCTCGCCGCGCTGCACATCACGCTCCTCAGCGCTTGACCCGAGCGACCACTCGAACAGGTGATCGATGCGGTCTTCAGGGATCGGTTCCTTGACAGGCTTCTGCGGCGGCGGGACCATGAACAGACGTTCATGAACGCGTGTTCATGAGAGGGGATGGGGATGACCGGGATCGTCAACACCGCACAGGCCGAGGCGTGGAACGGCTACGAAGGCGAGCACTGGGCGGCGCACGCCGACCGCTACGACGACGTGAACAGCGGCTTCAACGGCCACCTGCTCGACCGGGTGGGCGCGGAGGACCGCGTGCTGGACATCGGCTGCGGCACGGGCCAGCTGACGCGGCTCGCCGCGGCGCGCGCCCGGTCCGCGCTCGGCGTCGACCTGTCCGGGCCGATGCTCGCGACCGCCCGGGCGCGGGCGTCCGGGGTGCCGAACGTGACGTTCGAGCAGGGTGACGTCCAGGTCCACCCGTTCGCCGAAGGCGCGTTCGACCTGGCGGTCAGCCGGTTCGGGGTGATGTTCTTCGCCGATCCGGTGGCGGCGTTCGCCAACGTCCGGCGGGCCCTGTCTCCGGGCGGGCGGCTCGCTTTCCTCTGCCTGACCGCCCTTACCGGCACCGATCTCGGCCGGGTGTTCGGCGCGATGGCGGCCTACCTGCCGCAGCCGACCGGGCCGGACGGCAGCGGGCCGACGTCGTTCGCGGACCCGGGCCACACCCGAGCGGTGCTGACCGAAGCCGGCTTCGAGGACGTGGCGTGCACCCGCGTCGAGGCCGATCAGGTCTGGGGCCGGGACATCCCGGATGCGGCGGGGTTCATCGCAGACTGGGGTCCGGTCCGCCACCACCTGAGGCAGGTCGACAGCGCGCGGGCGGCCAAGGCGACCGAGGCACTGGCCGGGGCACTCGAACGCTTTGCGGTTCCCGACGCGGTCCGGCTGCGCGGCACGGCGTGGCTGGTCACGGGAAGGAGGCCGTAGCGGGCGCCCGTACGATGGCGGGTGATGTCACCGAGGAAAGCCGCCGCCCAGCGGGACGGGCAGTCACTGCACGACCTGCTGGTCGAGACCGCGCAGAAGATGATCGCCACGCACGGCACGGCCGGCATGACCGTGCGCGAGATCGCGCGCATGGCGGGCGTCGCCGACGGCGTGCTCTACAACCACTTCTCCGACAAGGAGGAGCTGGTGGCCCGGGCCTTGCTGGAGCACGTGCGCGCGACGGAGGCGGAACTCGGTGAGCTGCCGGTGGCGGGCGAAGGCACCCTCACCGGGAACCTCCGCCGCCACGTGGAGTTCGGTCTGGCGCTGCACAAGGCACTCGTGCCGGCGTTCAGCGGGCTGGTCGCGCAGCCTCGGGTCCTGGAGCGGTTCGCGGAGATCAGCGAGCGGTCCGGCTACTGGCGGGATCGGCTGGTGGCCTACCTGGAGGCGGAGCGAGCATTGGGCCGCCTGCGCGTGGAGTCCGAAGTGGACGCAACAGCGGCGATGCTGGTCGGCTACTGCCACGCCTCGGTACTGACCACGGTCTTCCCGCACACGGCCCCCCTCGACCCACCACCGGTGAACTCGGTGGTGACCGCCGCCCTCCACGGCATCGCCCCGCGGGACCCCGAACCGCCACCGGAGACCGTCGCCGACGGGTGAGCACCCGGCGAGCCTGCCTACACCACCGGGTTGCCGCTCACCGTCGCTTCCGGAACCTCCTGCACCACATCCCAGTGCTCCACGATCCGGCCGTCCCGCACCCGCATCACGTCCGCGACCGCGCTCCCCCGCGAGCCGGGTGTCAGGCGCAGCAGGCTGTGCGTGCCGACGAGGTCGCCCTCGGCGATCACCCGGTGCACTTCCAGGGTGAGCTCCGGGAACCGGGCCACGAACCCGGCCAGGTACCGGGCCGAGGCCGCCGCGCTCGCCGGGGCGTGGGGGTGGTGCTGGATGTAGCTTTCACCGACGTGCTCGGCGAAGGCGTCGGCCGGGCGCTTCTCGGTGAAAGCCGTCCGGAGGAAGGCCAGGACCACTTCCTTGTTGCGTTGCGTTTCCGTCATCGACGTCCGTCCTTTGTGGAGTTATCGACACCAACTCCACCATTCGCGAAACAGAAAGGGAAAGACCTGTGGACTCTGCCGCGATACTCTCCCGGTATGGACGATGTCGAGGTCCGTGAGCTGCGGTATTTCCGCGCGGTCGCCGAAGAGCTGAACTTCTCCCGCGCCGCCGAGCGGCTCGGGATGGCGCAGCCACCGCTGTCACGCGCGATCCGGCTGCTGGAGCGGCGGCTCGGGGTGCAGCTCTTCGAACGCACCAGCCGGCACGTCTCGCTGACGCCGGCCGGCGCCGTCCTCTTCGCCGAGTCGGCGAAGGCGCTGGACGCCGTCACCGCGGCGGTCCGGCGCACCCGGCGGGCGGCGCAGCGGACGCCGGCGCTCGTCGTCACCGCGAAGCCGGGAGTCGCCACCGACCTGCTGCGGCGGATCGCCGATGCGCACCCGGATCCGGTCGACGTCCGGGTCAGCGGGTTCGGCGAGCAGACGGAGATGCTGCGGGACGGGCGGGCCGACGTGGCCGTCCTCGGCTGTCACGGCAGCTCGCACCACGGCTTGGACGTCGAAGTGCTGTTCAGCGAGCCGCGGGTGGCCGCGCTGCCCGCGGACCACGAGCTCGCCGGACGGTCGGTGCTGACCTGCGCCGACCTCGCCGGGCGGCCGACGCCGTGCTGGCCGCTGTCCTCGGCCGCGGACCGGGCGTACTGGTCCGGGCAGGACGTCACCGGCGGGCCGGTGACACCGGGGCCGGTCGTGCACGACAGCGCCCAGCTGCTGGAGACGGTCGCGCTCGGGCAGGCGGTCGCGCTGCTGCCCGCGTCGGTCGCCGAGCTGCGGTCGCGGGACGACGTCGTCTACCGGCCGGTCGTCGACGCGACGCCGTACTCGCTGGCCCTCGCCTGGCCGGCCGGGGCGCGGGATCCGCGGATCGCGCGGTTCGTGCGGACCGCGGCCGAGGTCAGCGAAGCACTACCTCGGCCGGGAGCCGTCCCGGCGGGGTGACCGTGTGGATCACCGGCGGCACGCGGACGTCGTCCGCCTCGAAGGCGGCCCGCAGCCGGCCGACGTCCGCGCCGGCCATCAGCTCGGCCAGTTCGTCGGCGCGGGCGAGGGTGGCCGGGGCGAGCGAAACGGCGTCGTCGACGGCGCCCCAGAGGTCCCACTGGAGCATCTCGTGCTTGTTGAGCGCGGCGAGGTCGAGCACGAGGTTGTGCCACGCGTACGGGAGGCCGCGCAGGAACGGCACGTCCAGGTCCGGCGAGACGACGAGCCGGTCCGGGTCGAGCTCGCCCGAGCGGGCCGCGGTCCACGCGTCGGGGCCGGTCAGGAACCGGTTGCGCGGGACGTCGAGGAGGTCGAACTCGACGTCGTCCCCGGGGTCGTGGAAGCCGGGTGACAGCTGGGGCTCGACGAGGCGCCAGCCGTTGGCGGTGCGGACCTCGGCGACGACGTGGTCGAGGTACCAGCCGGGCATCAGGTAGCTCGCGAAGCCGACGCGGGCGCGGGCCGGGATGCCGTGCTGGCGCGCCATCGAGACGAAGAGCAGCGTGAAGTCGCGGCAGCAGCCGACGATCCGGTGCAGCGTCGGCCGCGGTTCGCCGGGTGGTGCCGGGTCGAGTTCGCGCAGGCGTGCCCACATGTCCGCGGCGTACCGCAGGGTGATCTCGTCGTTGCGGGCCGCCGGGAAACCGTGGTCGGTGATGGGGCCGGCGCCCCAGTAGTGGAACACCAGCTGGGACGCGGCTTCACGCAGGGCGGCGAGGTCGGCGGGGGCCGCGTCGAGCCAGCCGGCGTGCGGGCCCGGGTCGCTGAAGCGGCTGTGGCTGACGTAGAAGTCGTCCATGCCGTGACGCTATCCGGATTTCAGCCGGCTTGAACAGCCAGTTCGCCGCGGAACGTCGACCGGTACGCGCTCGGCGACACCCCGAGCGCCGCCTGGAAGTGCTGGCGCAGCGAGGCCGCCGTGCCGAAACCGGCTTCCGTGGCGACGCGGTCGACCGGCAGGTCGGTCTCCTCGAGCAGCTGGCGGGCGCGCTCGACCCGTTGCTGCGTCAGCCATTGCAGCGCCGAAATGCCGACCTCCTCGCGGAAGCGGCGGGTGAACGTGCGGGTGCTCATCGCCTCGCGGGCGGCGAGCTCGCGCAGCGTCAGCGGCCGGTGCAGGTTCTCCAGCGCCCACGCTCGCGCCGCCTTGGTCGACGACGTGCCGGGCTCGGGAACCGGCCGCCGGACGAACTGGGCCTGGCCGCCCTCGCGGTGCGGGGACACGACCGTTCCGCGGGCGACTTCGTTGGCCACGGCCGCGCCGTGGTCGCGGCGGATCATGTGCAGCACCAGGTCGATTCCGGCGGCGACGCCGGCCGACGTCAGCACGTCGCCGTCGTCGGTGTAGAGCACGCACGGATCCACGTCGACCTCGGGGAACCGGTCCTGCAGTTCCTCCGCGGAGCGCCAGTGGGTGGTGGCCGGGCGGCCGTCGAGCAGCCCGGCCGCGGCGAGGACGAACGCGCCGGTGCAGATGGACGCGATCCGCGCGTCCGGCGGAATGCGGTCGAGCGCGGCCTTGAGCGGCGGGGTCAGCACCCGCGCCATCGGTTCGTACTCGGTCAGCGACGCCGGGACGATCACGGTGTCGGCCTCGGCCAGCACCTCGGGGCCGCGGTCGACGGGGATGGCGAGGTCCGCGTCCGTGCGCACCAGGCCGGGCTCGAGTGTGCAGGTCACGACCTCGTACAGCGGCTCGCCGGCCGCCGAGCGGGCTTGGCCGAACAGGCGGTGCACGATGCCCACCTCCATCACCAGCATGCCGTGGCGGACCAGGACGGCGACGTGGTGACGGTTCGGGTACACGAATTCGGCCATGGCTCGATTCTTGCACATGATGGCCTTCGGGCCACTCGATCGGCCGCGACCACCCGCGTGGCCGGGGCAGCCCCGCCGAAGGCCTGCCCCGGCCACACCACCGGCGCTACCGGCCCGCGCCGCGCCTCACGCGGGCAACGTGAGGCGCTGCCCCAGGCCGCCGTCGACCGGGAGGTCGGCGCCCGTGGTGAACGTCGCCTCGAACGCCAGGAACAGCACCGCCGCCGCTACCTCCTCCGGACTCGCGTGGCGCTTCAGGGGCGTTGTCTCGTCGCCGATCGCCTTGAACTCCGCCAGTACCGCCTCGGGCACACCCGTCACGCCCATCGTCGGCGTGTCCGTGTAGCCGGGGCTGACCACGTTCACCCGGATCCCGCGCGGGGCCAGCTCCGCCGCGTACGTGCGGGCGAACGAGCGAACCGCGGCCTTCGCCGCCGAATACAACCCCATTCCCGCGATCCCCGCCTCGGCCGCGACCGACGTCGTGAAGACGAACGAGCCACCCGGCCGGACCAGCGGTGCCAGCCGCCGGGCCGTGAAGTACGCGCCCTTGGTGTTCACGTCGAACGTGCGGTCGTACAGCTCGGGGGTCGCGTCCTCGTGCGGCGTCAGCGTCGAAAACCCGACGTTGACGAACACCAGGTCCAGCTCGCCGAGCGTGTCCGCGGCCACCGTGCCCAGCTCCTCGACGTCGGCCAGGCGGGCCGCGTCCGACGACAGCAGGTGCGCTTTGCCGGGCAGTTTCCCTTCCAGCGGCGACACGTCCCGGCCGGTCAGCAGCACCTCCGCGCCGCCGTCGAGCAGGGCGCGGACCACCGCCAGGCCCATGCCGTGGGTGCCGCCGGTGACGACGGCCTTCTTGCCGGAGTACTTCACCGGATCTCCTCGATGACGCTGGCGATCGCGTGCGAGCCGTGGCCCGCCGCGACCGCGCGGTCGAACAATTCCCGCAGCACGGTGGGCACCGCCGCACTGATTCCCTGCGCGCGGCTCGTCTCGACCAGCAGGCCGAGCCCGGCCGCGTTGATGTCCAATGCGGACACTTCGGTGGCGTAGTCCCCGCTGGCGACCTGGGCGCCGAGGCCGGGCAGGAACCCGCCGACGGCCGTGTGCCACGCCGACGCCATCGGCGTGAACTGCGCCGGCGTGACGCCTTCGGTCCCGACCAGCGCGAGCGCGTGCAGGTAGCCGGCCATGGTCGACCACATCATGCCGAGCAGCGCCAGGTCGAACAGCGCGGGCCGCCCGGCGTCCTCGCCGAGGAACACCGGCGTCCCCAGTACTTCGAGCACGTCCCGCTGCGTCGTGAAGGCCGGCTCCGAGCCGCCGTAGAGGATCTGCGCCTCCGGCGTCCCGATGCCCTGCGGCACGGCCATGATCGCGCCGTCCACGTAGTCGATCCCCTCGGAGGCAGCCCACTTCGCGACACCGCGCGCCTGCTCCGGCGTCCCGGACGTGAGGCTGACGAGCACCTTCGGGGACGCGGCTTCCAGTACCGGCTGCTGAGCGTCGTAAGTGGACAGACAGCTGATGACGACGTCGGCCGAGGCCGCTTCCGCCGGGGTCGCCGCGAGCCGGGCGCCCCGGTCGAGCAGTGGTCCCGCCTTGAGCGGCGACCGGTTCCACACCGAGACGTCGTGCCCCGCCCCCACGAGCGCGCCGGCGAGGGCGGCGCCCATCCGCCCCAGGCCGAGCACGCCCACCTGTTTCTTGCTTTCTCCCATGGCTTCCATGCTGCTGACGCGCTTTACACTGGACAAGTACCGACTAATAAGTCAGGTACCCACCAAAACGTAAGGATCCTGGATGCAGCCTCGAACGTACCGCTGCGGACTGGACGCGGCCGTCGACGTCATCGGCGGCCGCTGGAAGGCCCTGATCCTCTGGGCGCTGCACGCCGAGCCCCTGCGGTTCGGCGAGCTGAAGCGGAAGGTGGCGGGGATCAGTGAAAAGATGCTGATCCAGGCCCTGCGCGAGCTGGAGGCGGACGAAATCGTGCACCGCGAGGTGTTCCACGAGATCCCGCCGAAGGTCGAATACTCGCTGACCGAGCTGGGTCAGCGGCTGAACACGGCGTTGCTGCCGCTGGGCGACTGGGGTGAGGAGAACATGGCCGGCATCGCGAAGCGCCGCGGCGTCACGCCCGCGCCGCCGCATACGGCTTCAGCGTGATCGCGTTGCCTGCTTTCAGCGGCAGTTCCTCGATCAGCCTGCGCCACGGCAGGTACGGCAGCAGCCGGTAGTTGAGGTTGCGGAACTTCAGCCACGCGCGTGTCGGCGGGACGAACCACTTCCCGTTGCCCTGACCCAGCTTCTGGCACGCGTCGACGAAGCCGCGCATCTCGGCGGTGTAGGCGCCGAACGCCGTCGTGTGGTCGCCGCCGGCGGCCGCCAGCTCGCCCGCGAGCACGTACGCGCCGACGATCGCCAGGCTCGTCCCCATGCCCGAGAGCGGCGCGGCGCAGTACGCGGCGTCGCCGACCAGCGCGACGCGCCCGCGCGAGTACGCGTCCAGCCTGATCTGGCTCGCCGAGTCGAAGTAGAAGTCCGGCGCTTCCCGCATGGCCTTCAGCAGCGTCGGCGTCTCCCAGCCGACATCGCGGAACGTCTCCTCGACGATCCGGCGCTGCTGCTCGACGTCACGGTGGTCGTAGTCCAGCCCAGCGGAGCCGAACCAGAACAGCGCCTTGGCTTCGGTGTTGTCCCGCGCGCTGTAGACGCCGACGGTCCGGTTCGGCTCGTTGTGGAACCGGCCGGCGCGGTCGAGGCCGAGGTGGTTCGGCACGGTGCAGATGGCGACGTGGTAGCCGAGGTCGCGCCGGAACCGGGTTTCGTCGCCGAAGGCCAGCGACCGCACGGTGGAGTGCAGCCCGTCGGCCCCGATGACCAGGTCGAACTCGCGCGGCTCGGTGCGGGCGAAGGTCACCGTCACGCCGTCGCCGTGCTCGCCGATGCCGGTGATCGAGTCGCCGAAGACGTACTCGACGTCGTCCTTCGTGGCGTCGTACAGGATGCGCGCGAGGTCGCCGCGCAGGATCTCCAGCTCGCCGCTCTGGTAGGTCGGCGGCGTCACCACCAGCGGCCGGTCCGCACTGTCCACATAGGTCACTGCGCCCATCCGGGTCGCCGCCGCTTCGACGGCGCCCAGCAGGCCCATCCGGTCGAGGACCCGCAGGGACGCTCCCCGGAAGTCGACCGCGTAGCCGCCGTCGCGCAGTTCGGGAGCGCGTTCGACGACCGTCGGGGTGAAGCCGTGACGATGGAGCCAGCAGGCCAGGGCCGGGCCGGCGACGCTCGCGCCGGAAATCAGGACTCGTCGGTTCCGCATGCCGAAGACGGTAACCCCGATTTGGGCGATCGCGCAATGCGAACGCCTAAGACGATCGTGCTAGGGTCCCGCCATGGGCAACAAGGAGTCACTGCTGGCCGGCGCGAAGCGCTGCCTGTACGAAAAGGGCTATGCCCGCACGACCGTGCGGGACCTGGCCTCGGCGGCGAACGTGAGCATGGCGGCCATCGGGTACCACTTCGGCTCGCGCGAGGCACTGCTCAACGCCGCGCTGATCGAGGCGAACGAGGAGTGGGGCGAAACGCTGGCGAAGACGCTCCGGGTGGAGACGCCGCCGGACACGCCGCCGGCCGAGCGCTTCGCGCTGATCTGGCAGCGGGTGATCGAGTCGTTCGGCGAGCACCGCCGGATGTGGGCGGTGAGCTTCGAAGCCTGCTCGCAGCCGGACCTCGACGAGAGCGTCCGCGCCCAGCTCGCGAACGCGGTCGAACAGGCCCGGCACGGCCTGGCGAACCTGTTCCAGGGCCTCGACGACGGAAGCGCCGAGGCCCGGGCCGTCGGCACGGTCCACCAGGCCCTGCTGTCGGGCGTGATGCTCCAGTGGCTGATCGACCCGGGCCACGCCCCCTCGGGCGACGACCTGGTGCGCGGCCTGCGCCTGATCGCGCGGGACGTCCTGGCTTAGGCGGTGACCAGGTCCGCGCCGGTGAAGAACGTCGGTGCGGCCGCCATCGCCTCGGCGTCGCGCAGGACGTCACCCGGGCGGCTGCCGTTGCCCAGCAGTACCCCGCCCCAGTTCATGCCCAGGTATTCGGCGCAGAGTTCCAGCGTGCCGATCAGCGGCTGGGCCTCGCGGGGCGTCTCGCTCAGGACGCTGACGCCCCACAGCGTCTTGCCGCGCATCCGCGGCTTGAACTCCACCGGCAGCCGCATCCAGCCCGACCAGTAGTCGAGGTACAGCTTCACGCTCGCCGAGACCGAATACCAGTACACCGGCGAGGCGATCACGATGTCCGTGGCGGCGAAGGTCGCGTCCATCAGCAGCTGCTCGTTCTCCCCCGGCTCGGGGTGCTCACCGGCGCCGTGCCGGCGGTCCTCGAACGGCGGCAGCGGCACCTCGGGCAGCCGGATCCACCGCTGCTCGACGTCCTGCGGCAGCTCCTTCGCCGCCAGCCGGGCCAGTGTCTCGGTGTTGCCCCCGGCCCGCGCGGCGCCCACCAGGAACAGGAAGCTGCGATCGCTCATGTCCACCCTCTCGAAGTACTTGCATGTACATATAAATACTGTCCCTGGACTACCCTGGCGTCAAGAGGAGGCCGGAAGATGACTGCCGACGAACAGGCCTGGGGCCGGGTACTCGTCCTGCACGCCCGGATCGAGCAGGAACTCGCCAAAGCACTGCACCGGCGCCACGGGCTCGGCCTGTCCGAGTACCGCGCACTGGGGAAGCTGGTCGCCGGCCCCCGCGGGGGCTTGCGGATGCAGGAGCTCGCCGAGGCCATCGGCCTCAACCAGAGCTCGGTCAGCCGGATGTGCGCCCGCCTCGAAGACGCCGGCCTGACCCTCCGCGACCTGTGCGAAAACGACCGCCGCGGCGTCTACTCGGTGATCACCGACGCCGGCCGCAAGCGCTACGCCGAAACCGAGCCGACGTACAACGCGGTGCTGCGGACCGCGCTCGACAAGGCCGCGAGCGACCCGGAGCTCGCCGCCGCCGTCTCCGCCGTCCGCGGCGCTTGACCCACATATTCCTCAGTGGTTATATACCGGCACGGCAACCCACGGGAGGACGCGTGTCCGGACGAGCGAAGCTGCAGACCGACGGCGAACGACCGGTGCTCCGGCTGGAACGCCGCCTGAAGCACGCACCCGAACGGGTCTGGCGGGCGCTCACGGACCCGGCCGAGCTCGGGCACTGGTTCCCCGCGAAGGTCGACGTCGAGCTGCGGGACGGCGGCGCCATCCGGTTCACCTTCCCCGGCGAGGACACCACGACGACCGGGCGGGTGCTCACCGTCGACCCGCCGCGCGAGTTCACCTTCGTCTGGAACGACGACACCCTGCGCTGGCTGATCACCCCCGACGGCGACGGCAGCCTGCTGGAGTTCACGCACACCTTCGGCCGCGGCGACCCGGCGATCGCCAAGCTCGCCGGCGGCCGCACCGCCGCCGGCTGGGACGTCTGCCTCGACACGCTCGCCACGCGTCTGGCCGGGCAGGACTTCGAGCAGCCGCAAGGCTGGCACGCGCGGATGGCGTCCTATGTGGCGGAATTCGGCCTCGACGACGGCGAAGTCCTCGAGGACGGCACGATCCGCTTCCGCCGTGACCTCGGCTTCAAACCCCTCGACGAGCTGCGGCCGCTGCTCCCGGACGAGCCCGGCTGGCGCCTGGTGCACGACCCGCGCGAAGGCACTCGCGTCGAGTTCACCGAAACGGCCGGGGACGACGTCCCGGCGCAGCTGGCCCGGCGGCACGAGCAGCTCGACAAGCTGTTCGCCGCCACCCACGGCGTCGACCTGCCGGACTGGCCGCCCGACCGCGTCGAAGCCGTCCGGAAGCACTACGCGGAGCATCCGACCCAAGGTTGACGCGCGGGCGGGACGCCCGCATTACGGTCGGTTCATGCGCATTCGCGTCGTCTTGGACGCCCTCGCCGTCCTGGTGCTGACCCTGGGGGCCGGCGGCAACCTCGCCGCCGGCGCGTGGTCGCTGCCGCCGTGGCTGCCCGCCTGGCTCGGCTGGGCGATCCTGCTGACGAGCGTCGCCCCGATCGTGGTGCGGCGCTGGTGGCCGCGGCCCGCCTACGTCCTTTCGCTCGTGCTGACCGCGGCGGCGATCCCGATCGGCGGCCCGGTGCTGGCGGTCGCCGTCGTGTCGGCCGGGTGCGCGCTCTACTCGTTCGTGGTGCGCCGCGGCAGCCGCGCCTCGCGGGCCGGGTTCGTGGCCGGCCTGCTCGGAGTCGGCCTGCTCGGCGTCGCGGTGCCGAACCCGAGCACGGCGACGACGGTGAACTTCGGCACGTCGGCGCTGGTCGTCGGGTTCGCGCTCGGCATCGCCGTCCACGGCCGCCGCGAGCACGCCGCGATCGAGCGGGAAACCCATGCGCAGCAGGCGGTTTCCGCGGAACGGCTGCGGATCGCGCGCGAGATGCACGACGTCGTCGCGCACAGCATGAGCCTGATCGCGGTGAAGGCCGCGGTCGGCAACCACGTCGCCCTCGAGCAGCCCGACCAGGCACGGGAAGCCTTGCGGGTCATCGAAGACACGAGCCGCGAGACGCTGGCCGAGCTGCGGCGCATGCTCGGCGTGCTGCGCGACGGCACCGGCGTCCCGGCGCTGGCGCCCGCCCCGTCGCTCGACGACCTGCGGGCGCTCGCCGAACGCGCCCAGCAGGCGGGGCCCGCCGTCGACCTGGTCGTCGACGGCCTCACCGAGCTGCCGAGCGGCGTCGGCCAGTCGGTGTACCGGATCGTGCAGGAGGCACTGACCAATGTGGTCAAGCACGCGGACGCGGCGACGTGCCGGGTCCACGTCACCGGCGGCGAGGGCGAGGTGACCATCGAGGTGCTCGACGACGGCCGCGGCGGCGAGGCCGTCCCCGGCCACGGGCTGATCGGGATGCGCGAGCGCGTCGCGGTCTACGTAGGCGAATTCTCCGCGGCGCCCACCGGAACCGGCTTCCGCGTGTTCGCGCGGCTGCCCTACGCGGAAACGGCGGTGGCCCGATGACCCGCGTCCTGATCGCCGACGACCAGGCCCTGCTGCGGGGCAGCTTCCGGGTGCTGGTCGACAGCGCACCGGGCCTCGAAGTGGTGGGCGAGGCGTCCGACGGCGCCGAGGCGGTGGCGCTGACCCGCGTGGAGCGGCCGGACGTCGTGCTCATGGACGTCCGGATGCCGGAGATGGACGGCATCGAGGCCACGCGCCGCATCTGCGCGGAGACGGACGTCCGGGTCCTCATGCTGACCACGTTCGACCTGGACGAGTACGTCTATTCGGCGTTGCGCGCCGGAGCGAGCGGCTTCCTCTTGAAGGACACCCGCCCGGCGGACCTGCTGGCGGCGATCGAGGTGGTCGCCTCCGGCGACGCCCTGCTGGCCCCCTCGGTGACGCGACGCCTGGTGGCGGAGTTCGCGCGGCTGCCGTCGGGCCCGGTGACCCGCCTGGACGGCGTCACGGCTCGCGAGCAGGAGGTCCTGACGTTGATCGCGCGGGGCCTGTCGAACGACGAGATCGCCGCGCGCCTGCACCTGGGCATCGCCACGGTCAAGACCCACGTCGGCCGCCTGCTGCACAAGCTGGCCGCGCGGGACCGGGCCCAGCTGGTGATCGTCGCCTACGAATCGGGCCTGATCCGGCCTACACCGCCCGTGTGAACGGCGCGAACCGCATCGAGGAATCCCCCGGCAGCGAACGGCCACCCAAGACCAGCCGCGGCGCCAACGGCCCCGGAACCAGCCCGCGCTCCTCGAGCCACCCCGCCAGCGAAGGGAACCGGAAGTCCGGATCCACCCGAACCTCCCCCGGCACGGTCCGCGCCACCCCGCGGATCAGGGCCTTCGCCTGCTCCACCGACCGCGCCACGACCGGCCCGATCACGGTCACGTGCCCGATGTCCGTCCCGAACGCGAACCCCCCGTCGACCACGAACGGCGTTCCCAGCCGCGCCAGGAACGGCCGCCGATCCACGCCGTGCGCGGCGAGATCCAGCGGGAGCACCTCGGCCAACGAGCCGGGCGAAGCGCCCGGACCGCCGTCGTCGGCGAATCGGCCGACGTGCCCCCGGCAACCGCCGTCGGCCACGAACCCCATCGACTCGTACAGCGGCCGGCCGAGCGTCGAAGCGTGCAGCCACACCACCCGGTCCCCGGCCGCCGCGACCGCCCGCTCGGTGATCGCGCGGCCCAGCCCCCGCCGCCCGTGGCGGGGCGCGACCAGCACCATCGAAATCGACGCCACCGAGCCCAACGCCACCGAGCCGAACACCACCGAGCCGAACACCACCAAGGCCGCGGACGCCGCCAGCCCGGGACCGTCCGGGGCGTCGATCCCGAACAGCGTTCCGGTCTCGTGCAGCAGCCGCCACTTCGGTGGCTCGCGCGGCCATGAGCGGGACTCGGCCAGGTCGGAGCAGGCGGGCAGGTCGGCGGCGGTCAGGGTGCGGATCTCCACGGACGTTGCCTACGCCACACGCCAAGTGACCGACAAGTAGTTAAGCTCCCGTGGCATGAGCAGTGCGACGGAGCCGCTCGGGACGCCGCCCGAGGATGAACCGGACATCCACACCACGGCCGGCAAGCTGGCCGACCTCTATCGCCGCTACGACGAGGCGGTGCACGCCGGCTCGGCCCGTGCGGTGGAGAAGCAGCACGCCAAGGGCAAGAAGACCGCGCGCGAACGCATCGAGCTGCTGCTCGACGAGAACTCGTTCGTCGAGCTCGACGAGCTCGCCCGGCACCGCTCGACCAACTTCGGCCAGGAGAAGAACCGGCCCTACGGCGACGGCGTCGTCACCGGCTACGGCACCGTCGACGGCCGCCCGGTCTGCGTGTTCAGCCAGGACGTGACCGTCTTCGGCGGCAGCCTCGGCGAGGTCTACGGCGAGAAGATCGTCAAGGTGATGGACCTGGCGATCAAGACCGGCCGCCCGATCATCGGCATCAACGAGGGCGGCGGCGCGCGCATCCAGGAAGGTGTCGTCTCGCTCGGCCTCTACGGCGAGATCTTCAACCGCAACGTCAAGGCGTCCGGCGTCATCCCGCAGATCTCGCTGATCATGGGCGCGAACGCCGGTGGCCACGTCTACTCCCCCGCGCTCACCGACTTCATCGTGATGGTCGACGAGACGTCGCAGATGTTCATCACCGGCCCCGACGTCGTCAAGACGGTCACCGGCGAGGACGTCACCTTCGAGGAGCTCGGCGGCGGCCGCACGCACAACACGAAGTCCGGCGTCGCGCACTACCTGGGCTCCGACGACGAGGACGCCATCGCCTACGTCAAGGAACTGCTCTCCTACCTGCCGCAGAACAACCTCTCCGACGCGCCGGCGTTCGAGCCGCCCGCCGACCGGCCCGGGTTCTTCGACGACGTCACCGACTCGGACCGCGAGCTCGACACGATCATCCCGGACTCGCCGAACACCCCGTACGACATGCACGAGGTCATCACCCGGGTGGTCGACGACGGCGACTTCCTCGAGGTCCACGAGCTGTTCGCGCCGAACATCATCGTCGGGTTCGGCCGCGTCGACGGCCACAGCGTCGGCGTCGTCGCCAACCAGCCGACGCAGTTCGCCGGCTGCCTCGACATCGACGCGTCCGAGAAGGCCGCGCGGTTCGTCCGCACCTGCGACGCGTTCAACATCCCGGTGCTCACCTTCGTCGACGTCCCGGGCTTCCTCCCGGGGACCGACCAGGAGTGGAACGGCATCATCCGCCGCGGCGCGAAGCTGATCTACGCCTACGCGGAGGCCACGGTCCCGCTGGTCACGATCATCACGCGCAAGGCGTACGGCGGCGCGTACGACGTCATGGGGTCGAAGCACCTCGGCGCCGACATCAACCTGGCCTGGCCGACCGCGCAGGTCGCGGTGATGGGTGCCCAGGGCGCGGCCAACATCGTCCACCGCAAGACCCTCGCCAACGCGGCGAACGAGGGCAAGGACGTCGACGCACTGCGCGCCGAGCTGATCCAGGAGTACGAGGACACGCTGCTGAACCCGTACGCGGCGGCCGAGCGCGGGTACGTCGACTCGGTGATCGTGCCGGCGCACACCCGCGGGCACGTGGCCCGCGCGCTCTCGCTGCTGCGGAACAAGCGGGAGTCGCTGCCGCCCAAGAAGCACGGGAACATCCCGCTGTGAGCGAGGAAAGCCGTCCCCTGCTGAGGGTGGTCCGCGGGAACCCGAGCGACGCCGAACTGGCGGCGCTGACGGCGGTCGTCGCCGCGGCGTCGGCCGCGAAGGCACCGGAGAAGCCGAAGCCGCGTACGTCGTGGTGGGGCGATCACGCCGCTTCGCTGCGCAAGCCGCTTCACCCCGGCGAAGGTGCTTGGCGCGCTTCGGGTCTTCCTCAGGGCTGAACGGCGTCGAGGAAGACCGTCGGGACTTCGTTGTCCCGCACGATCGCGCCCAGCAGCGCCGCGAGCCGGTCGCGGTCCTGCGTGCTCAGGCCCGCGGCCAGCTCGTCGACCCGGCGGCACGTCGCCGCGTAGAAGTCCTCGGCCAGTTCGCGGCCTTCGCCGGTCAGGACGACGTGGACGGCCCGGCGGTCGGCCGGGTCGGGCTCGCGGCGGACGAGCCCGCGCCGGACCGCGCGATCGACCAGGCCGGTGAGGCTCGATTTCTCGAGGCCGAGCGTGCCGCCCAGGTCGCCCATGCCGTACGGACGGCCCATCAGCACGCACAGCAGCTGCCCCTGCTGCACGGTGAGCCCGTATTCGCGGGCGGACTCGGCGTAGACGGCGTTCACCAGGAACGACGCCCGCACCAGCCCGGCCACCACGCCGAGGTCCGCCCCGCTCTTCCCCATCCGGTCAGCCTACGGCGTCCCGCACCGCGGGCACGATTTCCTCGGCCCACCGCGCGGCCGCGGCCGGGTCGGGCGTGCTGCCGCCGGGCCCGAAGAGCACGAACCCGGCGGCGCCGTGCTCCAGCACCGCGCCGGTCAGCTCCTCGATCCACTGGTCCGGTGACCCGCCGATCCAGCGGCCGTCGCCGGTGCGGGTCCGGGCGAGCGGCTCCGCCGTGATGCGGCCGGGAAAGTTGTAGACGGTGACGATCTCGGCGGGGTCGCGCCCGGCCTCGACGGCGGCCTGGTCGATCAGCGGCCGGGACGTGCGGTAGCGCTCGCTGAGCCAGTCGGCGGCGTGCCCGGGCAGCCACCCGTCAGCCACCCGCCCGGTGACGGCGAGGGACTTGGGCCCGACCGAGCCGGTCCACACCGGCGGCATCGCTTCCGCGGCCGGTTCGAGGTTCGTGACCCGGTGGAACTCGCCGTCGAAGGTGACCGGCTCGCCGCCCCCGCCGAGCAGCTTCACCAGCCGGATCCCTTCCTCGAAGGCGCGGACGGCCTGCCCGGGAGTGAGCTTGGGGAAGCCGAGCCGCACGATGTCGTCCCACAGCCCGCCGACACCCATGCCGAGCACGATCCGGCCGCCGGTGAGGGCGGACAGGCTCGTCACGGTGCGCGCGAGCATCGACGCCGGGCGCGTCGCCAGGTTGGTGACGCTGACCAGGCCGGAGATCCGTTCGGTCTTCCCGAGCAGGACACCGAGTTCGGCGTACGCGTCGAGCCGGTCGGCGTGGTACGGGTGATCGGACACGGTGATCAGGTCGAGACCGCCCCGGTCGGCGCGGACGGCCAGTTCCAGGGTGTCCGGGACGGCGGTGACGGCCGTGGACACGCCGATGCCGAAATACGTCATGATTCCTCCCAGTTAGTTCGTACTACGAACATATCACAGATAGTTCTTAGTGCGAACTACAAGTGGTGGACGCGCTCGCCGACCGCTCCCGGAAAATCGATCGTGCAGCAGCGGTCCGCTTGCTACCTTGGGTTCCGCCCGGTGCGACGGGGAAGGTTACTTCGGTATCACTTGGTTCGAATCCAGGAACCGGCCACCACGGTGGCCGGTCAACGCACCTTCTCCACTCAAGACCTCGGGCACCCAACTTCATCCGCACTCCCGGTGCGTCACCGATCTCGGGAGCCACGGCCACACCGGTGCCCGGTGCGCAGGCGAGGGTTACTTCCACTCCTAATGGGCAGGTCGGGGGTTCGAATCCCTCCCGGACCACCTGCGGTCCGGTAGCTCAGTGGCCTAGAGCAGCTATGTACCTTCACCGACTTCGATCTCGGGCATCGCTGTGGCCGTGGCTCCCCCGCAAAAAAATCAGGGGGAGAAATGAGCAAGTTCAACACCGCACGCGCGCCCGCCGCGACCTCTCCGGTCCGCGGGGAGGCCACGCCGTCCACCGTCACGCACCAGGGCGGTGCCGGGTATCTGCGCGACACCAAGTCCGAGCTCTTCCTGCTCGCCGTGGCCAACATGGTCGGCGAGCACACCTTCTACGAGTCCGCGGACACGCGTGACACGCGGTACGCCGAGCTGGTCCGTCAGTCCACCTTGGACGATCCGCAGTGGACGGCGCGGTTCCTGCGCTGGCTGCGCTCCGGCGCGCACCTGCGGACGGCGTCGCTCGTCGGGGCCGCCGAGTTCGCCAAGGCGCGCCGCGACGCCGGCCTCGACGGCCTGAGCCGTCAGGTCGTCGCCGACGTGCTGCAGCGGGCCGACGAGCCCGGTGAGCTGCTCGCCTACTGGACCTCCGTGCACGGCCGCGCCGTCCCGAAGCCGGTCAAGCGCGGCGTCGCCGACGCCGCGGCGAAGCTCTACGACGAGCGGTCCTTCGCCAAGTGGGACTCCGCCGCGCGGGCGTTCCGGTTCGCCGACGTCCTCGAGCTGACCCACCCGGCAGGCGGGGGTGAGCTGTTCAAGCACATCATCGACGAGCGGCACGACCGCGGCAACGCGATCCCGGAGTCCCTCGGCACCCTGCGCGCCCGCGCCGAGCTGCTGTCCTGGGACGTCGGCGACCGCCGGAAGCTCTTCGACCGGCCGGACGCCGCCGACGTGCTCCGCACCGCGGGCATGACGTGGGAGTCCGTCGCCGGGTGGCTGCAGGGTCCGCTGGACGCCCGCGTCTGGGAGGCGCTGATCCCGTCGATGGGGTACATGGCCCGGCTGCGGAACCTCCGCAACTTCGACGAGGCCGGCGTCTCGGACGCGGTCGCCCACCGCGTCGCCGAGCGGCTCGCCGACCCCGTGCAGGTCGCGAAGTCCCGGCAGCTGCCGATGCGGTTCCTCGCGGCCCACCGCGCGGCGCCCTCGCTGCGGTGGGCGTGGGCGCTCGAGCGGGCGATCGCGCACGCGCTGGCCAACGTGCCGAAGCTGGACGGCCGGACGCTCGTCCTCGTCGACACGTCGGCGTCGATGAACGACCGGTTCAGCAAGGACGGCAGCCTGCTGCGCTGGGACGCGGCCGCGGTCTTCGGCCTGGCGCTCGCCCGCCGCTGCGCGCAGGCCGACGTCGTGTCGTTCTCGGACGGCTACTGGGCGGGCCGCAAGGGCACCAAGGTGTTCAAGCTGCGTCGCGGTGGCTCGCTGCTGAGCGACGTCGAGCGCTGGAAGTCCGGCGGCTTCTTCATCGGCGGCGGCACCGACACGGCCGGCGCGGTGAAGAAGCACTTCGCGCGGCACGACCGCGTCGTGATCCTCACCGACGAGCAGGCCGCGTACGGCGACGTCGGGCAGGCGCTGCCCGCGCACGTGCCGCTGTACACGTGGAACCTCGCGGGCTACCGGGCCGGCCACGCGCCGTCCGGCGGCGGGCACCGGCACACGTTCGGCGGCCTGACCGACCAGGCGTTCCGGATGATCCCGCTGATCGAGCGGGGCCGGAGCGCCGACTGGCCCTTCTGAGAGACGCCGTGCAGGCCCCCGTGACGACATCATGGGGGCCTGCACGCTGTGTACGGACCGTCACAAGAAAGACCGTGGACCACGCACTAATCCACCCCGTATAGTCCACGTGGAATAACCGACGTGGAGGGATCCGATCATGGCCTCACCCAAGCTGACCCCGCTCGGCCTCGCCGTGCTGGAGCTGCTCCACGAGGGGCCGATGCACCCGTACGAGATGGCCCAGCTCATGCGCGAGCGGTACGTCCACATGCGGGTCAACGTCAAAGCCGGCTCGCTCTACCACACGGTGGAGCGCCTGCTCCGGGGCGGGCTCATCGAGGTCGTCGACACGCAACGTGACGGACGACGGCCCGAGCGCACCGTCTACGGCATGACCCAGACCGGGCTGGACGAGTTCACCCAGCGCGGCCGCGAGCTGCTCGGCGACCTCGCCACCGAGTTCCCCGCCTACCTGTCCGGGCTCGGCGTGATCGACGAACTCGGGCGCGAGACGGCGTTGGTCGAGCTCGAACACCGGATCACCCGGCTGCGCGCCGCGGTGGCCGGGGACGACGCGGTGCTGCAGCGGCTGGCGGAGGACGAGACGCCGCCGATCTACTGGCTGGACTGGCGCTACCAGTGCGACCACCGGAAGTTCGAGCTCGAGTGGACCGAACGGCTCCACGACGACCTCGAGTCCGGGCGGATCACCTTCAAGGACAACGGACAACCCAAGCTCACGCTCATCACCAGGGAAGACGACGATGAACGCAAGACAAGCTAACCCGTGGGCCGCGCTGGGTGCGCTGTGCCTCGGCTTCTTCATGATCCTGCTCGACACGACCATCGTGTCGATCGCGATCCCGACCATGCTGCGCGAACTGGGCGCCGGGCTGAACTCCATCGTCTGGGTGATCAGCGTCTACCTGCTCACCTACGCCGTGCCGATGCTGTTCACCAGCCGGCTCGGTGACCGCTTCGGCCCGAAGCGGGTGTTCCTCGCCGGGCTCGTCGTGTTCACCGGCGCGTCGCTGTGGTGCGGCCTGTCCGGCAACGTGGAGATGCTCATCGCCGCGCGGGCCGTGCAGGGGCTCGGTGCCGCCCTGATGACGCCGCAGACGCTGGCGTTCATCACGCACCTGTTCCCGCCGGCCAAGCGCGGCCCGGCGATGGGCATGTGGGGCGGCGTCGCCGGCCTGGCGACGATCGCCGGCCCGCTGCTCGGCGGCGTGCTGGTCGACCACCTCGGCTGGGAGTGGATCTTCTACGTCAACGTGCCGATCGGCGTGGTCGCCGTCGTGCTCACGGTGCTGCTGGTGCCGGACTGGCAGCCGAAGCACTCGCACTCGTTCGACCTGCTCGGGATCGTGCTTTCGAGCGCGGCGCTGCTGTGCATCGTGTTCGGCGTCCAGAACGGCCAGCAGTACGACTGGGGCACGGTCTTCGGCGGCATCACGGTGTTCGAGATCATCGGCGCCGGTGTGGTGCTGATGATCGCCTTCCTGGTGTGGCAGCGGGTCAACCGGCGCGAGCCGCTGCTGCCGCTGCAGGTGTTCTCGAACCGCAACTTCTCGGCCGGGACGTTCACCGCGGCGACCGTCGGCTTCGCGATGACCGGCATGTTCCTGCCGCTGGTCATCTACATCCAGTCGGTGCTCGGGCTGAGCCCCACCATGGGCGGCCTGCTCACCGCGCCGATGTCGCTGCTGTCCGGGATCATCGCGCCCTTCGTCGGGCGCGCGTCGGACAAGGTGAACGGCAAGTATCTGGTGATGTTCGGCTTGGCGGCGCTCGCGGCCGGGCTCGGGATCATCGCGCTGCAGGCGGCGCCGGACAGCAACGCGTGGACGTTCGTCCCGGCGCTGCTGGTGTGCGGCCTGGGCATCGGCTGCATCTTCTCGCCGATGAGCAACCTGACGATGGGGTCGGTGGAGCCGCGGCTGGCCGGGACCGCGTCCGGCATCTTCAACACCGCGCGCCAGGTGGGCGGGGTGCTCGGCAGCGCGGCGATCGGCGTGCTGCTGCAGGCGCGGATCAGCGCGTCCATCGCGGACGAGGCGACGAAGGCGGCCTCGCAGCTGCCGGAGCCGTACCGGGCGCCGTTCGCCGAGGGGATCGCGCACGCGGCGGCGAGCACCGGCGAGTTCGGCTCGGCGGGCGGCGCGGCGCCGATGCCGGGACTGCCCGCGGAGATCGCCGCGCAGGCGGGGAAGCTGGCCCGCGACGCTGTCCAGAGTGGACTGACCGACGCGGCCCGCGTCACGATGCTGCTGCCGATGGGCGTGCTCCTGCTCGGGGTGCTTTCGGCGGCCGTGATGCAGCGGGTCAAGCCGCGCTGGCAAACCCCGGCGCCGGCGCCCGAAACCGCCGCGGCCTGAGACCGCGCAGGCCCCCGCACCGGTGTCGGGTTACCGGAGCGGGGGCCTGCACGGACCGCGGGAGCGGTGGCCTAGCGGCGACGGCTGTAGGACAGGCCGTACCCGTACGGGAACAGGCCCTGCTTGCCGTCACCGGCGTTGATCGGTTCCTGCGAAGAGCTCTTCGGCCAGGTGAAGCTCAGCTTGCCGGTCGGGTTGTAGTCGCCGTAGAGCACGTCCGCGACACCGGCGCCTTCCGAGCCCGGCAGCCAGGCGGCCAGCAGTCCCCTCGCCGACGGCAGCTGCGCCGCGATGTCCAGCGGCCGCCCGGAGACGGTCACCACGACCAGCGGCACCCCGGACGCCTTCAGCTTGCCGATGAGGGCGACGTCTTCGGCGTCGAGGCCGAGTCCGTTCGGCCGGTCTCCCTGCCCCTCGGCGTACGGCGTTTCGCCCACCACGGCGACCGCGACCTTGTAGCTGGCGTCGATTCCGTTACCCGCACGGTCATAGGTCACCCCCGTGCCCTTCCCGGCACCGGCTTTGATGCCGTCGAGGATCGTCGTGCCCGGGATCACCCGCTCGCCGCTCTGGCCCTGCCAGGTCAGCGTCCAGCCGCCGGCCTGGTTGCCCAGGTCGTTCGCGTTCTTCCCGGCCACGAAGATCTTGTTGTTCTGCTTCGCCAGCGGCAGCACGCCGTCGTTCTTCAGCAGCACCTGCGACTCGCGCACGGCCTGGCGCGCCACGGCGCGGTGCGCCGCGCTGCCGAAGTCCTGCTGCAGCGAGCGGTCGGTGTACGGGTGCTCGAACAGGCCCAGCTCGAACTTCTTCGTGAGGATCCGCCGGTTGGCGTCGTCGATGCGGGACATCGGGACGTGCCCGTTGCGGACTTCGGCCGTCAGCGTGCTGGTGAACTTCAGGTAGTCGTTGGGGACCATGGCCATGTCGATGCCGGCGTTGACGGCCTGGCTGACCTCGGCCGCGGTGAACCCCGGCTGGCCGTCGATCTGGTCGATGCCGTTCCAGTCGGAGACGACGTACCCGGAGAAGCCCAGCTCACCCTTGAGCAGGTCGGTGATGAGGAACTTGTTGCCGTGGTCCTTGACGCCGTTCCAGCTGTTGAAGCTGATCATCACCGAGCCGACGCCGTGGGCGACCGCGGCCTGGAACGGCGGCAGGTGGATGCGGCGCAGCTCGTCCAGGCTGATCTGGGTGTTGCCCTGGTCGACGCCGCCGGTGGTGCCGCCGTCGCCGATGAAGTGCTTGGCCGTGGCCATGATCGACGTCGGGGCGGCGAGCGAAGAGCCCTGCAGGCCTTCGATGATCACGGAATTCGCGACGGCGTTGGCCGGGACCTCGCCGAAGGACTCGTACGTGCGGCCCCAGCGGTCGTCGCGGGCGACGCACAGGCAGGGCGCAAAGCCCCACTTGACGCCGGTGGCCGCGGATTCGCCGGCGGTGATCGCGCCGATCTGCTCGACCAGCTGCGGGTCGTTCGCGGCACCGAGGCCGATGTTGTGCGGGAAGACCGTGGCGCCGTAGACGTTGTTGTGGCCGTGCACGGTGTCGGAGCCGTAGACGATCGGGATGCCGAGGCCGGTCGACGTCGCCGCCCGCTGGTAGGCATCGATCATGTCCGCCCAGGCTTGTGGCGTGTTCGGCGTCGGTGTCGAACCGCCGCCGGAGAGGATGGAGCCGAGCCGGGCCGCGGCGGCCTGCGCGGGGGTCGCGGCACCGCGCTCGCCCTGGGTCATCTGCCCGACCTTGTCCTCGAGCGTCATCCGCGCCATCAGGTCGGTCACGCGGTCGGCCACGCGGGCGTGCGGGTTCCGGTAGAGCGGCGCCGCGGCGGCGGACGCCATCGGGACGAGGGCCGTGCCGGCGAGCAGAAGGCCGGCGAGGGCGGTGGTTCGCAATGATCTCGTGGTGCGGAGGAGCGGCATTGTTCTCTCCGTGACGATCCGTCGATCGATAAGTTGCGAGCCAAAACAAATTAGCTCTCCTGTGGAGTGACGCCGGTCACAATTCGGTCACGACCGCCTGGTCAAGTAAGTTTCAGTCGTGCAGTTCGTCCTCGCCTCCCAGTCCCCCGCCCGCCTCGCCGTCCTGCGGTCCGCCGGCCTCGATCCCGCCGTGTTCGTCTCCGGCGTCGACGAGGACGCCGTCGCCGCGTCCCTGACCGACCCGGCGCCGTCGGAACTGGTCGCCGCCCTGGCCGCGGCCAAGGCCGAAGCGGTGCTCGACCAGGTCGCCGCGGCCCATCCGGACGCTGTCGTCGTCGCCTGCGACTCGATGCTCAACATCGGCGGCCGGATGGTCGGCAAACCAGGCGACCCGGACGTCGCCCGGGCCCGCTGGGCCGCGATGGCCGGAACATCCGGTGAACTCCTCACCGGCCACGCGGTCGTCCGGCTCGACGGCGGGGCCCGCGGGAAAGAGGCCGCCGGCTGGGAAGCGACCACCGTCCGGTTCGGCACGCCGAGCCCGGCGGAGATCGACGCCTACGTCGCCACCGGGGAGCCGCTCAACGTCGCCGGCGGGTTCACGATCGACGGCCGGGGCGGCTGGTTCGTCGAAGGACTCCACGGCGACCACACGAGCGTCATCGGCATCAGCCTCCCGCTGACGCGCCGGCTGCTGGCCGAGGTCGGCGTGAGTGTCGTGGATCTCTGGCGGCCTCCCGCATCCTGAGAAAGGCACCACACCAACGGGTGATCCGGAAGAGTGCCCCCTTGCCTAACGTTCTCTTCACGAGGCAAGACAGGAAACTTTCGAGCACCGGAGTCGCCCCGTGTCTTTCGTACGGACATACACCAAGCCGCGGGTGTTCGCGGCCGCGGTTCTCGGCTCGCTCGTCGTCGGCGCCCTGCTGGGCGTCGTCGCGCGGCAGACCGAGGCCGGCTGGCTGACCGATCTCCTCGACCAGATCGGCACCATCTTCACCACGCTGCTGCAGATCGCGGTGATCCCGCTGGTCTTCACGGCGATCGTGGTCGGCATCAACAGCCTCCGCGGCCTGGGCGGCGGCCGCACCGCCGCGCGCCTCGGCGGCAAGACGGTGCTGTGGTTCGCGATCACGTCGTTCATCGCGTCGCTGATCGGCATCGCGGTCGGCCGGATCTTCAACCCCGGCGCCGGTGGGCTCGGCGGCGTCGCGGCGACGGCCAAGAACGCCGACAAGGCCGCGAAGAGCGTCGACCACTGGGGTTCGTGGGACGCCTTCGTCAACGGATTGCTGCCGGAGAACTTCGTGAAAGCGTTCTCCGACGGCGAGACGCTGCAGGTGCTGTTCCTGGCGTTGATCATCGGCGCGGCGGCCTACAGCCTGGGTGACCGGGCGAAGCCGTTCGTGGACTTCACGACGAGCGTGTTCGAGATCATCCAGCGCTACCTCGGCTGGATCGTCCGGCTGGCCCCGATCGGCATCGTCGGCCTGATCGGCGCGGCGGTGTCCAACTACGGGGACGCGCTGTTCCGGCCGCTGTTCTCCACCACGCTCGCGGTGTACGTCGGCTGCCTGCTCGTGCTGTTCGTCGTCTACCCGCTCCTGCTGCAGTTCGTGGCCAAAGTCAGCCCGCTGAAGTTCTTCGCGAAGGCGGGCACGGCGATCCAGTTCGCGTTCGCCTCGCAGTCCTCGGCCGCGACCCTGCCGCTGACCCGCCAGTCCGCGGTCAACCTCGGTGTCCAGCCGGCGTACGCGGCCTTCGCGACCCCGCTCGGCAGCGCGACCAAGATGGACGGCTGCGCGGCGGTGTTCCCGGCGATCGCGGCGATCTTCGTCGCCAACCTGGCCGGGGTGTCCCTGAACTTCTGGCAGTACGCGGGCATCGTGGTGGTGGCCGTGGTCGGCGCACTGGCGACGGCCGGGACCACGGGCTGGCTGACGGCGTTCACGCTGACGACGTCGTTCATCGGCCTCGACGCCAAGCAGGTGGCGCTGGGCCTGGCGCTGATCTACTCGGTCAACCCGATCATGGACATGATGCGCACGGCGACGAACGTGGCCGGCCAGATCGTGGTCCCGACGATCGTGGCGCGCAGCGAGGGTCTCCTCGACGACGAGGTCCTCAACTCGCCGACCGACAACCCCCTGCACACCGACGACGGCTCGGCGGCCCGGCACACCGAACCCGCCCCGACCCCCGCCTGACCGCAAGCGCCCCAAGGCGGCCTTGGTTGCGTCTCACGCACCGAAGGCCGCCTTGGGTGCGTCTCACGCACCGAAGGCCACATTGGGGCGCTCTGGTCAGGAGGGGCAGGTGCGGAGGTCGGCGCGGGTCAGGCGGATGTCCGGCCAGCCGCGCAGGTCCGACGGCGACGTCACCCGGCGGGTGCAGCCCACCGACCGGCCCGACAGGTCGTACACCTCGCCCAGCACCGGGGCCGCCGCGCACTTCGGGGTGCCGGAGGCGGCGTCCGGGCAGTCGTGGCGGACCACGATCACGTCGGGGCTGGCGTCGGCCGTCACGTCGTAGAGCGACAGCGTCCCGGCGTCCGCGTAGTACGGCTTGCCCGGATCGCGCCACACCCCGCCGCTGCCGACGAGCAGTTCGCCGTACGCGGCCGTGCCGTCGTCGCCGACGTCGCCGCGGACCAGGCACGCCGGGGCCGGCCCGTCGATGCAGCGCAACGAGTTCTGGTCCAGCCGCACGCCCAGCTGGGCGATCGACAGCTCGAACACAGTGCCCGGCTCGGGACCGACGCGCAGGCGGGCCGAGCTGCCCACCGTGTCGGTCAGCAACACGACCGGCGTGCCCCCGACCGTCACCGCCGCGAGCTGGCGGCACGGCCCTCCGCCGCAGGTCACCGCGGGTGTCACCGGCGCGGCAGCGGGTTCGGCCGGCCCGGGGAGGGCCTCGGGGCGCGGGCGCAGCAGGAACACCGCGCCGATCGCGCCGACGGTGACCACCGCCGCCAGCACCGCGGTGAGCAGCGCCGACCGGGGCGTCCGCGCTGCCGTAGTCCGCATGAGACAGAGCGTAAGCCGCTTTGCGACGGCGTGTCGGCAGCGCCCCGGCACGATGTGGCGGGTTCAACCCGACGGGGTCGGGCGTAGCAGACGGTGTCCGTCTATGTTGTCCGGGTGACGAACCCGAACCTCCCACCCGCTCTGTACCTCCCGACCGGCCCGGTCAGCGCCGAAACCGAAGGCGCGTCGATCGAGCTGCGCCGCACGCCGGACGGCCGCACCGCGCTGGTCGCGTTCACCGCGCTGGACCGGCTGATCGACTGCTGCGGCGAGCACCAGCCGTGGGTGCTGGTGAGCACCGAGCACCTGCCGAAGGTGCACCGGGCGAACCCGTACGACGTGATCGTGCTCGATTCGCCGCTGCCGGAGGAGCTGCGCCACCACGTCTGAGCGTGGTTCACCTCTCACTCAAGAGACTCCCGACGTCAGATCCGTAGACTTCCCTGATGCCGCGTGGGCGGTCAGCAATGCAGCTGTCGGACGCAGGAGGTGCGGGGTGGCCGAGCAGGTCGGCGAATCCACGGGTGGTCCGGTGACCAAGATCCTGGTCGCCAACCGTGGCGAAATCGCGGTACGCGTCATCAGAGCGGCCAAGGACGCCGGCCTGGCCAGCGTCGCGGTGTACGCCGATCCGGACCGCGATGCGCCCCACGTCCGGCTGGCCGACGAGGCCTTCGCGCTGGGCGGCACCACGGCCGCCGAGAGCTACCTGAACATCGAGAAGATCCTCGACGCCGCGAAGCGCGCGGGCGCCGACTCGGTGCACCCGGGCTACGGCTTCCTCTCCGAAAACGCGGACTTCGCCCAGGCCGTCCTCGACGCCGGGCTGACCTGGATCGGGCCGAGCCCGCAGGCCATCCGCGACCTCGGTGACAAGGTCACCGCCCGCCACATCGCCATGCGCGCGGGCGCGCCGCTGGTGCCGGGCACGAAGGAGCCGGCCAAGGACGCCGCCGAAATCGTCGCGTTCGCCGACGAGCACGGCCTGCCGGTGGCCATCAAGGCCGCGTTCGGCGGCGGCGGGCGTGGCCTGAAGGTCGCGCGCACCCGCGAAGAGATCCCCGAGCTGTTCGAATCGGCCACGCGCGAAGCGGTCGCGGCGTTCGGCCGCGGCGAATGCTTCGTCGAGCGGTACCTGGACAAGCCGCGGCACGTCGAGGCGCAGGTGCTGGCCGACATGCACGGCAACGCGATCGTCGTCGGCACCCGCGACTGCTCGCTGCAGCGACGGCACCAGAAGCTCGTCGAGGAGGCGCCCGCGCCGTTCCTCAGCGACGAGCAGCGCGCCCGCATCCACTCCTCGGCGAAGGCGATCTGCAAGGAGGCCGGCTACTACGGCGCCGGCACGGTCGAGTACCTCGTCGCGACCGACGGCACGATCTCGTTCCTCGAGGTCAACACGCGCCTGCAGGTCGAGCACCCGGTGTCGGAGGAGACGACCGGGCTCGACCTGGTCCGCGAGATGTTCCGCATCGCGCGCGGCGAGAAGCTGCGGATCACCGAGGACCCCGAGCCGCGCGGGCACTCGATCGAGTTCCGCATCAACGGCGAGGACGCCGGCCGCGGCTTCCTGCCGGCGCCGGGCACGGTGACGAAGTTCGTCGCGCCGAGCGGCCCCGGCGTGCGCGTCGACTCCGGCGTCGAGTCCGGCAGCGTCATCGGCGGGCAGTTCGACTCGATGCTGGCCAAGCTGATCGTCACCGGGTCGGACCGCAACAACGCCCTGGAGCGCAGCCGCCGCGCCCTCGACGAGATGGTCGTCGAAGGCATGGCGACGGTCCTGCCGTTCGACCGCGTGATCGTCAACGACCCGGCGTTCATCGGCGACGAGAACGGCTTCAGCGTGCACACGCGCTGGATCGAGACGGAGTTCGACAACAAGATCGAGCCGTTCGTGGCGCCGGACGTCGAGGCCGCCGAGGAGCAGCCGCGGCAGAACCTCGTCGTCGAGGTCGGCGGGCGGCGGCTCGAGGTGTCGCTGCCGGGCGGGTTCGCGCTCGAAGGCGGCGGTGGCGGCGGCACGGCGGTCAAGGCGAAGCCGCGCAAGCGCGCCGGCGGCACCAAGGCCGCGGTGAGCGGCGACGCCGTCACGGCGCCGATGCAGGGCACGATCGTCAAGGTGGCCGTCGAAGAGGGCCAGAGCGTCGAGGCCGGCGAGCTGATCGTCGTCCTCGAAGCCATGAAGATGGAGAACCCGGTCACCGCCCACAAAGCGGGCACCGTCACCGGCCTTTCGGTCGAGGTCGGCGCGGCCGTGACGCAGGGCACGCAGCTTCTGGAGATCAAGTAGCGCGGTTCGTTACAGATGTCGTGGTGGGCCGCCCCCGGGGCGGCCTACCATCGACTACGTGACCGAAGTCCCGTCTCCGCAGCTGCGGATCAGCGACCAGAACCGTGAGTCCGCGCTGTCCGCGCTCGGTGAGCACATGACGGCGGGCCGGATCGACATCGACGAGTACGGCGAACGCTCGGCCCGGATCACCGCGGCCAAGACGCGTGGCGAGCTGAGCGAGATCTTCGCGGACCTGCCGGCCCCGCACCCCCAGTACGAGGACATCCCCCGCACCGTCGCGGCGCCCGAACCCGCTGCCGCGGCACCGAAGCCGTCGGGGACACCGGACGGCTGGTCGCCGGCGCAGCGGTTCCTCGCCGCGATCGTGCCGCTGACGTGGATCGCCGCGATCGCGCTGATCGCCGCCGTCAGCGGTCACCTGTGGCCGGTCATCTTCGTCCCGATCGGGCTGACGGTGTTCGGCAAGTCGATGTGGGGCCACGACTGGAACCCGAACCACGACCACCGCGCCCGCCGGGACCGGCACCTGCGCGACCGGGACCGCCGCCGCGAGCTGCGTGACTCCTACCGGCGCGAGCTGGGCCGCTGATCCCGCGGTGGGCGACATGCGGTTGAGCGACGCCGAACGCCAGGACGCCCTGGACGTCCTGGAGGAGCACGTCCGCACCGGCCGGCTGGACATCGACGAGTACGGCGCCCGGTCGGCGAAGGTGACGGCGGCGAAGCGGGTCAGCGAGCTGGTTCCCCTGTTCGACGACCTGCCGTCACCTCGCCCGAGCGCGCTGCTGAACGGGGCTTCGGCGCCGGTGCCGTCGGCTGCCGAGGACAGCGCCCTGGTCCGGTTCCTGACCGCGGGCGCGGTCCCGATCGCGATCGTCCTGGCGATCGCGGTGCTGATCCTGACCCGCGGCAGGCTGCTGATCATTTCGGTGGCGTTGCCGCTGGTGGTGGCGGCGATCGCGGGAGCCCGCCGCCGCCGGTCGTGATCGTCCCGCCCGGCCTGGCTAGGCTGGGTGGAGTGGAACCGGTGGAGATCAACGCGGGCACGTACTACCTGCGCCAGCTGCGCGCCGACCGCCACATCGACGACCGCCCGTTGTTGATGGAGGCGTTCGCGGACCCGACGCACCGCAAGTACGTGCTGAACTACCGCCTGCGGACCCTGGACGAGGCCACGGAGTACGTGGCCCTGCGAGCGGCCCAGTGGGCAGGCGACGAGCGTTGTTCCTGGGCGATAGCGGAGCCGACGTCGGGCAGGTTGCTGGGCGAGGTGGGCTTGCGCGAGCTGAACCTGGACGCCTCGTACGCCGAAGCGACGATCTGGGTCCACCCGGCGGAGCGCGGCAAGGGAATCGCCACGACGGCCCTGAACGCGGCCCTGCGGTTCGGCTTCGGGGGCTTGGGCCTGCGGGAAGTGAGCTACCGGTACGAGGAGAGCAACACGGCATCGGCGATCGTGGCGGAGCGCTGCGGGTTCACGTTGCTGGGCCCGGAGCTGGAGCGAGCGGCGACCGGCGAGCGCCTGATCCGGTGGCACCGAACATCCTGACCGCCACCGGATCGCCGTCGGCCGCTCAGCTCACCGGCTCCACGATGCCCGCCCGGGCCCAGCCAGCTGCGGTTCGGCGACCCGCTTGCTGGTCTTCGGGTGGGTCACCGCGCGACAGCCACCTCCTGAGCGTCGCGATGCGGTCGAATCCCCGGAAACGTGGTTTCCGGTGGCAGGCCGTGAAGCCCGAACCGGATCGGCGATCACGATCCGGTCGTGCGACCTGAGAACCGGCGGAACCCATCCACACCGCGGTGACCGCTCGCGGCTTCCCAGCGTGTTCGCGGTGCACCATGCGGTTTCCCGGCTGCCGACGAATGCGTCTCCCGGCACGCCCGAATGAACCGTTTGCCACACGGCTTACCTCGCCGGGACGCGCCAAGCCCAGAACATCCCCCGCCACTCCCAGGGGGGCGGCCCCGAGGCCAGTCTATCGGCGCCTCCGGACAAAACCCCGGGTGAAGCCGCCCGGTCGGTTCGGTTGCCCACAAGTCGGTCACCCTGTGGACAACCCCGCGGGACCCGCTCAGCTCACCGGCTCCACGATGCCCGCCCGGGCCTCCGGGGCCGCTGACCTCAGCGCGTCCGCCGCTTCGTCGCTCGGCTGGGACTGGGACTTGCGCTCCGCCTCCACCCGGGCCCGGTAGACCTCGATCTCGTGCTTCACCGTTTCGGGTGACCAACCCAGAACTTCACCCACCAGAGTGGCCACCTGCGCGGCGCAGTCCACCCCTCGGTGCGCGTACTCGATCGAGATGCGCGTCCGGCGGGCCAGGACGTCCTCCAGGTGCAGCGCGCCCTCGTGCGAAGCCGCGTACACCACCTCCACGCCCAGGTAGTCCGGGGCGTGCTCGATCGGCTTCAGCAGCTCCGGGCGGCCCTCCGCCGACGCCAGGACCTCGTGGACCAGGGAGCCGTAGCGATCCAAAAGGTGCCTCACCCGGTACGGGTGCAGGCCGTGCTCGGCCGCCAGGTGATCCGCCTGGTTGACCAGCGCGTGGTAGCCGTCCGCGCCCAGCAGGGGGACCTTGTCCGTGATCGACGGCTGGGAACGGCCGGGCAGGTCCACCGCCGCCGCGTCGACCGCGTCCGCCGCCATCACCCGGTACGTCGTGTACTTGCCGCCCGCGATCGCCACCAGGCCCGGGGCCACGCGCGCCACCGCGTGCTCGCGCGAGAGCTTCGACGTCTCTTCGCTCTCCCCCGCCAGCAGCGGGCGAAGGCCGGCGTACACGCCTTCGATGTCGTCGTGCGTCAGCGGCGTCGCCAGGACCGTGTTGACGTGCTCGAGGATGTAGTCGATGTCGTGCTTCGTCGCCGCCGGGTGGGCCAGGTCGAGGTTCCAGTCCGTGTCCGTCGTGCCGACGATCCAGTGGTTGCGCCACGGGATCACGAACAGCACCGACTTCTCGGTGCGCAGGATCATCCCCGATTCCGACACGATCCGGTCGCGTGCGACGACGATGTGCACGCCCTTGCTCGCGCGCACCCGGAACCGGCCGCGGCCGCCGGACAGCCGCTGCAGCTCGTCGGTCCAGACGCCGGTGCAGTTGATCACCGCGGCCGCCGAGATCTCCGTTTCGCGGCCGTCCTCGACGTCGCGCACCCGTACGCCGGACACGCGGTCGGCCTCGCGCAGGAACCCGACGACCTGGGTCGACGTCCGCACGACCGCGCCGTAGTGCGCCGCCGTCCGCGCCACCGTCATCGTGTGGCGGGCGTCGTCGGACTGCGCGTCGTAGTAGCGGATGCCGCCGATAAGCGCCGAGCGCTTGAGCGCCGGCACCATCCGCAGCGCACCCGCGCGGGTGAGGTGCTTCTGCCCCGGGACGCTGCGGGCGCCGCCCATCGTGTCGTACATCAGCAGGCCCGCCGCGGTGTACGGCCGCTCCCACACGCGGTGCGTCAGCGGGTAGAGGAAGCTGACCGGCTTCACCAGGTGGGGCGCGATCGTCGTCAGCATCAGCTCGCGCTCGCGCAGCGCCTCCCGGACCAGGCCGAATTCGAGCTGCTCGAGGTAGCGCAGGCCGCCGTGGAACAGCTTGCTCGACCGGCTGGACGTCCCGGAGGCGAGGTCACGGGCCTCGACGAGCGCGACCCGCAGACCGCGCGTCGCGGCGTCCAGCGCCGTGCCGGCCCCGACCACACCGCCGCCGATGACGACGAGGTCGAACGTCTCCTTGCCGAGCCGCTGCCACGTCTCTTCCCGCTTGACCGGGCCCAGTCGAGCCGGGTTCGTCTCCGCTGCGTGCTGAGCCACGTGACATTCCTCCTCGTGCCGGCGAGGCTTCCAGCATCGCACGACCCGGTGATCATCCGCCCGTCCACGGATGACACTTGTGGCGTAACCCTCCGCGATCTTGAAAAGATTCGGCTCTCCGGTGCTTGGACGTAGCTTCTACGCCCCGGTAACGTCGCGCGAACGTGGGTCGGCAACGGAGCCGTGGCACGCCGTGATCGACCCTGCGCAGATTGTCCAGTGTGGAGGTGCAGCGGTGAGTGCTGGGGCAATAATCGTCTGGGAACTATTGGGAACGGCCGCCCTGATCCTGCTCGGCAACGGTGTGGTCGCGAACCACGTCCTCCGGAAGACCAACGGCAACAACGGCGGCATGCTGTTCATCAACTTCGGCTGGGCGTTCGCCGTCTTCACCGGCGCCAGCATCGCCGCGCCCAGCGGCGCGCACCTCAACCCGGCGGTGACGCTGGGCCTCGCCATCGCCGACAAGACCCCGTGGGCCGACGTCCCCTTCTACTTCATCGGCCAGTTCGCCGGCGCGATCATCGGCGCCATGCTCTGCTGGGCCACCTACAAACTGCAGTTCGACGACCACCCCGAGCCCGAGAACACCCTCGGCATCTTCTCCACCGGCCCGCAGATCCCGAACATCGCGTGGAACCTCGTCACCGAGGTCATCGGCACCTTCGTGCTGGTCGCGTGGATCCTGCTCAGCCCGACCTACGCCGCCGGTGACGGCGGGACGCCGAACTTCGGCAACGCCGCGCTGGGCTACGCGGGCGTCTCGTTCGTCGTCCTCGTGATCGGCACCTCACTCGGTGGCCCGACGGGGTACGCCATCAACCCGGCGCGTGACCTCGGCCCCCGGATCGCGTACGCGTTCCTGATGCCGATCCGCAACAAGGCCAACGCCAACTGGGGCTATTCGTGGATCCCCGTCGTCGGCCCACTCGTCGGCGGTGCCCTCGCCGCCCTGCTGTACCTCGTCGTCCACAACCTGACCTGATCGCCCGATCGACGGATTTCCGGGAGCACACATGACTTCGTACGTAGCCGCGATCGACCAGGGCACCACCTCCACCCGGTGCATGATCTTCAACCACGAAGGCCGCGTCGTCTCGGTCGACCAGCGCGAGCACGAGCAGATCTTCCCCCGCGCCGGCTGGGTCGAGCACAACGCCGAAGAGATCTGGGAGAACACGCGCCGGGTCGCCGCGGGTGCACTGGCCAAGGCCGACCTCACCGCGAAGGACATCGTCGCCGTCGGCATCACCAACCAGCGCGAGACCGCGCTGGTCTGGGACAAGACGACCGGCAAGCCGGTGTACAACGCGATCGTCTGGCAGGACACCCGCACCGACCGGATCGTCACCGAACTCGGCAACCTCGGCGGCGGGCAGGAGCGCTACCGCGACAAGGTCGGCCTCCCGCTCGCGACCTACTTCTCCGGCCCCAAGGTCAAGTGGATCCTCGACAACGTCGAGGGCGCACGCGAGAAGGCCGAAGCCGGTGACCTGATCTTCGGCAACATGGACACCTGGGTGCTGTGGAACATGACCGGCGGGGCCGACGGCGGCGTGCACGTCACCGACCCGACCAACGCCTCCCGCACCATGCTGATGGACCTCGACACCCTGCAGTGGGACGCCGAGATCGCCGGCGAGATGGGCATCCCCCTTTCGATGCTGCCGGAGATCCGCTCCTCGTCCGAGGAGTACGGCAAGGTCCGCGAGAAGGGCGCGCTGGCCGGCGTCCCGATCGCGGGCATCCTGGGCGACCAGCAGGCCGCGACGTTCGGCCAGGCCTGCCTCTCGCCCGGCGAGGCCAAGAACACCTACGGCACCGGCAACTTCATGCTGCTCAACACCGGCACCGAGAAGGTGATGTCGCAGAACGGGCTGCTCACCACGGTCTGCTACAAGATCGGCTCGAACGACACGGTCTACGCGCTGGAAGGCTCCATCGCCGTCACCGGTTCGCTGGTGCAGTGGCTGCGCGACAACCTCGGCATGATCACGACCGCGGCCGAGATCGAGGAGCACGCGCGCAGCGTCGAGGACAACGGCGGCGCGTACTTCGTCCCGGCGTTCTCGGGTCTGTTCGCTCCTTACTGGCGGTCCGACGCTCGCGGCGCGATCGTCGGGCTCACCCGGTTCGTCAACAAGGGCCACCTCGCCCGCGCGGTGCTGGAGGCGACCGCCTTCCAGTCGCGCGAGGTCATCGACGCGATGAACGCCGACTCCGGAGTTCCGCTGAAGTCGCTCAAGGTGGACGGCGGCATGGTCGTCAACGAACTGCTCATGCAGTTCCAGGCCGACATCCTCGGCGTGCCGGTGATCCGCCCGGTGGTCAACGAGACCACCGCGCTGGGTGCCGCGTACGCCGCCGGCCTCGCCGTCGGGTTCTGGAAGTCCGAGGACGACATCCGCACCAACTGGGCCCAGGACAAGCAGTGGGACCCGTCGATGGACGACGCCCGCCGCGAGCGCGAGTACCGCAACTGGAAGAAGGCCGTCACGAAGACCTTCGACTGGGTCTCCGAAGAAGACTCAGAAGACTGAGAGGACTGACCGGCCGGGGCCGGGGGTGCCGCCTGGTGGCGCTCCCGGCCCGCCCGGGTCACCCTTCCCAGCCCTCCGGCTCGCCCGACTGCTCGTTCGGCGCGATGAGCATGAACGGCACGCCCTGGTCGTCGGTGACGCGCAGTTGCCGCCCGTACGGCGAGTCGAACGGTTTCCCCTCGACCGTGCCGCCGAGCTCGGCGACCCGGGCCGCGCTCGCGTCGACGTCCGCCACCCAGAAGTACGCCGACCAGTGCGACGGCACCTCGGGCGCCGCCGCGCCGAGGCCGCCGACCGGACGCCCGTCGAGCAGCAGGACCGCGTACGTGAAGCTGTCGCCGGAGATGTCCTGGAAGCCGTAGCCGAAGACCTCCTCGTAGAACGCCTTCGCCGCCGCGTAGTCACGGCTCAGGCACTCGTTCCAGGCCACGGTGCCCGGGGCCGCGGTGACCTGCGTGCCGATGTGGTGGCCGGCCTCCCACAGGCCGAAGACCGCGCCCGCCGGATCCGCCGCGACGGCCATCCGGCCTTCCTTCAGCACCTCCATCACCGGCATGACGATCCGCCCGCCCGCCTCGGTGATCGCCGCGGCCGTGCGGTCCACATCGGACACCGCGAGGTACGTCGTCCAGAACGCCGGGATGTCCTGGCCCGGTGGCGTCCGCCCGATGCCGGCGACCGGGCGTCCCCGCAGCTCCGCCATGCCGTAGAAGCCGGTGTCCTCACCGCCCCGCTGCACGTTCCAGCCGAACAGGCCGCCGTAGAAGGCGACCGCCTTCGCCTGATCGGGCACCATCAGGTCCACCCAGCCGGGCGTACCTTCGGGCCATCTTTCGTCCCGGAACACCATGTCGACTCTCCCAACCCTCGTCTGCGCCGCCTCTGGTGACGACCGGCACAGTGTGGCACCGGGCACCGACAAAAATGGAAAATCAGGCCTGGACCAGCCGGGCGTAGACGACGATGTTGTCGACGTAGTTGTGCGCGCTCCGGTCGAACACGCCGCCGCAGGTGATCAGCCGCAGCTCGGGACCGGCCGTGTCGTCGTAGACGCCTTCGGCCTCGAAGTCCTTCTTCGGCACCTGGTGCACCTTCGTCACTTCGAACACGGCCGTCGTGCCGTCCTGGCGGGCGATCGAGACGCGGTCGCCGGCGGCCAGCTCCTTGAGCCGGAAGAAAATTCCCTTCTGGTGGTTGCCGTCGACGTGCCCGAGCACGACGGCCGGCCCGGTTTCGCCCGGCGTCGGCGCGTAGGTGTACCAGCCGGCCTGCAGGGGCGTGGTCACCGGCGGGACCTCGATGGTGTTGTCCGGGTTGAGTCCCAGCGGGATCAGCGACGAGTGGGCGCCGAGCTTCGGGATGTCGATCGAAACGGGCTCGGACCTGGGCAGCGCCGCGACGGCGTCCTGGCTGCGCGCCTGGGGCACCGGGGCCGCGGCGACGGGCTGGGTGGCTTGGGTGGGCGCTGGTCGGGCAGTGTCCGGGCCGCTGCCGTCGGCGAGGGTCAGGACCAGCACCACCAGCGCGGCCAGCAGGGCCACGACGAGTGCGATCAGGAAGCCCCGCCTGCCGCCCGTGGTCCTCGTGCTCATGCTCTCCCCCGTCCCTCGACGGTCACACGTCCGGGTGGCCCGGACGGTTGAGCCGGGTCGCGGTCAGCGCCGCCAGGACCGCCGGGCCAGCACGAGACCGCCGCCGCCGACCGCCAGCACGCCCATGGCGCCCGCCGCGGCGAGCGGGTCGTCGCCGACCGGGCCACCACCGGTCTGCGGCGCCCCCGACGGTACCTTCGCCACCTGACGGTGGTCACCCAGGACGGTGAACTTCGCGGTCAGTTCCGCGCCGCCGCAGGAGAACGAGACCTGGTAGACGCCCGGCTTCGCGGGCCGGACGGTCGCCGACGCGGCCGCGGCGGGCGCCTTGGCCGGGTCGTCCTGCGGGCCGACACGTCGGAGCGCACCGACCTCGAGGACCGGGGACGCCGGGTCGCGCGTGCTCGCGGCGTCGCAGCCGAGCCGGATCTGCACCGTCGCACCCGGGCGGGCCGCGGTCGGCATGACACGCAGGTAGGCCTTCGGGTTCCCCGCGTGCCCGGCCGGCGTGGCGGCGAAAGCGGCCGGAGCCGAGAGCAGCAAGCCACCCGAAACGGCGGCGACGGCCAGCGCCTTTTTCATTTCCATCCCTTTTCCCTCCCCCGGGAGTTCTGCCGGGAAAGACGCCCTACCTGCGGCGAGGTTGCCCCTGGACACGAAAAAACCACCCCGGAGCGTGGCTCGCGGGGTGGTCGTGAACGTTTCGGGGAATCAGCCCGCCATGCTGCCGTCGCCGGCCTTCGCGGCGCCGGACGGCACCTTCGCGACCTGGGCGGCGGGCACCGTGAACTGCGTGGTGTAGGTCTGGCCGCCACACGTCACGGTCAGCGGGTACGTGCCCGCCGCGGTGCCGGGCTTCAGTTCGGCGTCGGCGCTGATGTTCGCTTCGGCGCCCATGAACGGGCCGGGGGTGTAGTTGGCGAAGGTGAGCACGGGCGACGAGAACGCCGGCGAAGGGCCTTCGCACTTCGCGAGCGCGACGTTCGGCGCGTCGCGGACGTACTTGTCCACCAGCGTCTGGTTGATCGCGGTGTTCACGTTGAGCTGGACCTTGCCCGCGGGAGCCTTCGGCGCCGGGCTCGGGGTGGTGCTCTGCGCCATCGCCGGTCCCGTCAGCACCGTCGCCCCGAACACCGCTGCCGCAACGAAAAACACCGTCTTGCGCACCTTCACCCCTTCGCGTCCTTCAGCCTTACCACCGACAAGACGCGACGGGGCGCGACGGGTTGCGTACGGGATCAGTCGAGATCGTCGTGGCGCATGAGCTGGCGCCCGGCCTCCGTGATCGAGCCCGACAGCGACGGGTAAACCGAAAATGTCAGTGCCAGGTGGTCCACTGTGAGCTGGTTCTGGACGGCGAGCGCGATGGGAAGGATGAGCTCGCTCGCCTGCGGCGCCACGACGACTCCACCGACGACCACGCCGGTGGCGGGGCGGCAGAACAGCTTCACGAAGCCTCGGCGGAGGCCCTCCATCTTCGCGCGCGCGTTCGTGGCCAGGGGCAGCATGATGGTGCGCGCGGGCACCTCGCCGGAGTCGATCGCCTGCTGGCTGATGCCGACGGTGGCGATCTCCGGGTGGGTGAAGACGTTGGCGGCGACCGTCTTGAGCTTGATCGGCGCGACGCCCTCGCCCAGCGCGTGCCACATCGCGATGCGGCCCTGCATGCTCGCCACCGAGGCCAGCATGAGCACGCCGGTGCAGTCGCCGGCGGCGTAGATCCCGGGAACGGAGGTGCGCGAAACGCGGTCGACGGTGATGAACCCGCCGGGGCCGAGCTCGATGCCGACCTTGTCGAGGCCGATGTCCTTCGTGTTCGGGACCGACCCGACGGTCATCAGCGCGTGGCTGGCTTCGATCACGCGGCCGTCGGCGAGGTGGATCTCGACGCCCTTTTCGGTGCGCTCGACGCGGTCGGCGCGCGCCTGCTTGGCGACGGTCGTCCCGCGCTGGGAGAAGACCTCTTCGAGCACCGCGGCGGCGTCGGCGTCTTCGTGCGGGAGGACGCGGTCACGGCTGGAGACGACGGTGACCTTGACGCCCATCTCGGTGTAGGCGGAGGCGAACTCGGCGCCGGTGACGCCCGAGCCGATCACGGCGAGGTGTTCGGGGAGCTCCTGGAGCTCGTAGAGCTGGCGCCAGTCGAGGATGCGCTCGCCGTCGGGCACCGCGCCGGGCAGCACGCGCGGGGTGGCGCCGGTGGCGATGAGGACGACGTCGGCGGGCAGCTTCTCGGTGCCGTCCTTCGTCGTGACGGCGACCTTGTGGGTCGCCAGGCCGGGCTCTTCGTCGCAGAAGCGGGCCTCGCCGGCGATGACGCGGACGCCTTCGCGCTGGACGCGGGCGCGGATGTCGGCGGACTGGGCGAGCGCGAGCCCCTTCACCCGGCCGTGGACGGTCGGGAGGTCGATGCTGGTGTCGGCCATGTCGGTGTTGATGCCGAGTTCGCCGAGGTCGTGCATCTTCGCCAGGGCGCCGGAGCTCGCGATGAACGTCTTCGAGGGGACGCAGTCGTAGAGGACGCAGGCCCCGCCCAGGCCGTCCCGCTCGACGATCGTGACGTCGGCTCCGTGCTGGGCCGCGACCAGCGCGGCCTCGTAGCCGGCCGGGCCCCCGCCCATGATCACGATCCTGGTCACCTGGGTCCTCCTCTGGGCTGTTCGTGCGGTGCTCTCACCGTACGCGGCGAAGGTGACCGGACACTGAAGTGGGCGAACACGGCGAGTGCGTCCACTCGGGTGAGGAAGGTGTCGCTACGCTGTCGGCGTGCCGTTGTATGCCGCGTACGGATCGAACATGGAGCCCGCCCAGATGCTGGAGCGCGCGCCGCACTCTCCGATGGCCGGCAGCGGCTGGCTGGAGGGGTGGCGCCTGACCTTCGGCGGCGAGGACCTGGGGTGGGAAGGTGCCCTGGCCACGATCGTGGAGGACCCCGGGTCACGGGTGTTCGTCGTGTTGTACGACGTGACCCCGCTGGACGAGACCGGGCTGGACCGCTGGGAAGGCGGCGAGCTGGGCATCCACTCGAAGATCCGCCTCCGCGTCCAGACGATGGACGGCTCGGTCCTGGCCTGGCTGTACGTCCTGGACGCCTACGAAGGCGGCCTCCCGTCGGCCCGCTACCTGGGCGTCCTGGCGGACGCCGCCGAGGCGGCCGGCGCCCCTGCCGACTACGTCGACGACCTCAGAACCCGCCCCTGCTCCGGCATCACCGGCTGACTCGTGTCGACCTCCCAATCACGCGTGTCGACCTCTCAATCACGCGTGTCGACCCTTCAATCACGCGTGTCGACCGTTCAATCACGCGCGTCGACCGTTCAATCACGCGTGTCGACCCTCTGATCATGCGGCTCGGCCGGATCGCCGGTCGAAGGCCTGCCGCAACTCGGTCAGCAGGCGGCTCGGGTCCCGGAGATCGGCTGCGGTGGCTCGAACGGTGATCCAGCCGCGGGCGGCCATACGCTGATCGCGCTCGAGGTCGTACTCGCGCCGGTCCTCGTGGGCGGCGAACCCGTCGTACTCGAGCGCAATCTGCCTGTTCGGCCAGGCCATGTCGAACACGTAGAGCTTGCGGCCGTCGATGGTCATGATCTGGTGCTGCGGGTCCGGCACCGGAAAACCGGCTTCGACGACGATCAGCCGGAGCACGCTCTCGGGAGGTGATTCCGCCTTGCCCGTGGCGAGGTCCAAGAGCATCAGAGCCCTGTGGATACCTCGTCGGTCCCGGCGATCCGAAAGACGATCGCGGACGTTCTCGCGAAGCTTCGCGCGGTGGTCCGTCGGCAGCCCTCGCATGGCTTCGTCGACAGCCGAAAAGGCCGCTCGCTTGTCGCCGTCACAGAGGAAGTCGGCCAGTGCCCGGTCGAGCAGGAACGTCGCGAGACCATCGATTTCGATGACGTCGTGATCACGGAAGCCGCCTTGGTGCACGACCAGGCCGGCACGCGATCGGATACGCCTCGAATAGGGCACCGTCACGTGGATCTCGCGCTCGTCGGCTGCGGAAATCCCATGCAGCGCAAGGGAAGTGACGCCAGCCAACGCGGCAGGAGGACCGACAGCGAGCAGAGCGGCCGCGGCTCTCGTCGGCAGCTTCAGCAAGTCGGCAGCGTGCACGACGACGCCTCTCCACGGCTGGGAGAGCACCCCCCGTTCGAGGCCTTCGAGGACTTTGCGTCGCCCCAGGATTCGATCGGCTTCGCCGCGCGAGAGCACTCCGTGTCGCCTTGCCCACTGGTTCACAAGATCGAGGATGAGGCCCGATCGGCCGGTCCCGGAAGGGCCTCAACCCTCATTCTGTGGACAACTACCTGCCTGTGGATAACTTGTGCACAACTCGCTCCGTGAAGGAGCAGTCGACACGCGTGATTGAGGGGTCGACACGCGTGATCAGAAGGTCGACACGCGTGACTGGAGGGTCGACACGAGTTAGGCGAGGGTGGTCAGGGCGGTGTGGACCAGGGTTCGGACTCCGCAGAGGAGGGCGCGCTCGTCCAGGAGGAACGTGGGGCGGTGGATGTCCGACTGGGGGGCCGGGGGGCCGGGCCAGACGCCGAGGCGGGCGAACGCTCCCTGGACGTGTTCCAGGTACCAGCCGAAGTCCTCGCCGCCGGAGGACTGCTCCGTCTGGGCCACCGCGCCCTCGCCCAACGCGGCCTCGACGCCGGCGCGCATCAGGGCCGTCGACTCCGGGTCCGAGACCACCGGCGGGACGCCGCGGCGGTAGTCCAGCGAGAAGCCGACGCCGGTCGGAGCCAGCAGGGACTCCACCGAAGCCGCCACCAGGGGCTCCAGGGCCGTCCAGACCTCGTGGTCGGCCGTCCGCAGCGTGCCGCGCAGGACGCCGTCCTGGGGCACCGCGTTGGCCGCCTGGCCCGCGTGGACGGCTCCCCAGACCAGGATCGTGCCGGAACGAGGGTCGACGCGGCGGGAGAGCACCGCCGGCAGGGACGTGATCACCGTGCCCAGCGCGTGCACCAGGTCGGCCGTCAGGTGAGGGCGGGACGTGTGGCCGCCCGGGGACGTCAGGCGCAGCTCGATCAGGTCCGCGGCCGACGTCAGCGCGCCGACGCGCATCCCGACCGAGCCCACCTCGAGGCGCGGGTCCACGTGCAGGCCGTAGATGCGCTCGACGCCCTCCAGCGCGCCCGCCGCGATCATGTCCAGCGCGCCGCCGGGCATGACCTCCTCGGCGGGCTGGAAGATCAGCCGCACGCGGCCGGGCAGCTCCGGCGCGCCGGCCAGCGCGCGGGCCGCGCCGAGCAGGATCGCCGTGTGGGCGTCGTGGCCGCACATGTGCGCCGCGCCCTCGATCGTCGACGCGTACGGCAGCCCGGTCGCCTCCGTCAGCGGCAGCGCGTCCATGTCCGCACGCAGCGCCACGCACCGCTCACCGGTGCCGATGTCGCACACCACGCCGGTGCCGCCCGGCAGCACCCACGGCTTGAGCCCGACCGAACGCAGCAGCGTGACGACCAGTTCCGTGGTCGCGAACTCGTGCCGTGACAGCTCCGGGTGCGCGTGGATGTGCCGCCGCCAGGCCAGCACGTCGGTGGCGTTGGCGCGCAGCCAGTCGTCCAGCCAGAACGGGCCGCGGCCCGCACCAAGGTCCTCCACGGGAGCCATGCTTACGCCGGCGTCGGAAATCAGCGCTTCGGACCCCTCCATGGGGTTGATGATGCGCCCTTGGGGGTCGCCTGGAACGTCCGGTCGTGAATCCAACACCGTCACGCCGCACCTCCTCCCGCAACACGGGTAACCCGCGCAGCGGCTGGGGTCACGCGTCGTGCCGATCGATCTGTCGTACGCATTTGCAGACGATCGTGCACCATGCAGGCGGCAAGCCGCCCCTCGAAAACGGCCGTCCGAGACGGCCGGTACCGGATCTGCGTTGAACGGCGGGCTCAGTTCGGCAAAGCCGAAGGCCTCAGGACCCCTTGGCCCGCTTCGAACGGATCTTGCGCCCCCAGATCACGATGGCGAGCAGGACGACCGCGAGCAGGCCCGCGATCAGCTTGTTCTTGGTCTTTTCGCTGTTCGCCTTGTCCGTCTGGGCCGGGTCGAGGACCGGGCCCGGCTCGACCGTGGTCTGCGCCGGGACCGGACCGGCGGGAACGTGCGCCGCGCTCACCGTGACGACGGCCGGCCGCACCGGCCCGGCGAGCGCCAGCGCCGGCGAGGCGGTGAACAGCACCGCGCCCAGCAGGCCGACCAGGACCAGACCCCGCAGTTTCGCCATGTCATCCCTTCGCCACGACCAGGCATTCTGCCCGCGGACCGCCCGCGCGTCAGCCACTGAACGCGTCGAGGATCCGCTGAGCACCGAGGGTAGCCGTCAGTTCACCGTCCCGCACCGCCCGTTCGACGTCGGGAACGACCGTTCGCACGTCCGGATGCGCCGCCAGCCGACCCAGCAGCTGCTCGCGGACCATCGCCCAGGTCCAGTCGACCTGCTGCTGCCGCCGCCGGGCGTCGAGTTCGCCGGACGCCGTGAGCGTGTCGCGGTGCTGCTCGATCGCGCCCCAGACCTCGTCGAGCCGCAGGTTGTGCAGGCCGCTGCAGGTCAGCACCGGCGGCGTCCACGACGCCTCGGGCCCGTAGATCATCCGCAGCGCGCCCGCCAGCTCACGAGCCGCACGCTTGGCGTCCCGCTCGTGGTCACCGTCGGCCTTGTTGACGGCGATGACGTCGGCGAGCTCCAGCACGCCCTTCTTGATGCCCTGGAGCTGGTCGCCGGTGCGGGCGAGCGTCAGGAAGAGGAAGCAGTCGACCATGTTCGCCACGGTCACTTCGGACTGTCCGACCCCGACCGTCTCGACCAGCACGATGTCGTAGCCGGCCGCTTCCATCAGCACGATCGTCTCGCGGGTCGCCCGCGCGACCCCGCCCAAGGTCCCGGAGGTCGGCGACGGCCGGATGAACGCCTGCGGGTCGACCGCCAGCCGCGCCATCCGCGTCTTGTCGCCGAGGATCGACCCGCCGGTCCGCGTCGACGACGGGTCGACGGCCAGCACGGCGACCCGGTGCCCCGCCGCGGTCAGGTCGGTGCCCAGCTGGTCGATGAATGTCGACTTGCCGACACCGGGGACGCCGGTGATGCCGACGCGCTGCGCCCCGCCGGCCGCGGGCAGCAGCTCGACCAGCAGCTCCTGCGCCAGCGCCCGGTGGTCGTCGCGCTGCGACTCGACCAGCGTGATCGCCTTCGACAGCGTCCCGCGGTCGCCCGCCAGGACGCCCTTGGCGTAGGCGGTGACGTCGATCTTGCGCGGCAACGGTCAGGACTCCTGCGCCGACAGCTGGCCGAGCAGGTCGATGGCGGCGTCCGCGAGCACCGTGCCGGGCCCGAAGATGGCGGCCGCCCCGGCCTCGCGCAGCGCCGGGTAGTCCTGCGGCGGGATGACGCCGCCGACCACGACCATGATGTCCTCGCGGCCCAGCTCGGCGAGCTCGTGCCGCAGCGCGGGCACCAGCGAGAGGTGCCCGGCGGCCAGCGACGAGACGCCGACGACGTGCACGTCCGCTTCGATCGCCTGCCGCGCGACCTCGGCCGGGGTGGAGAACAGCGGGCCGACGTCGACGTCGAAGCCCAGGTCGGCGAAGCCGGTGGCGATCACCTTCTGGCCGCGGTCGTGGCCGTCCTGGCCCATCTTCGCGACGAGGATCCGGGGACGGCGGCCCTCCTCCGCGGCGAACTCGTCGACCAGCTGACGGGCCTTCTCGACGTTCTGCGTCTTCCCCACCTCCTCGCGGTACACCCCCGAGATCGTCCGGATCTGCCCGGAGTGGCGGCCCCAGATCTTCTCGAGCGCGTCGGAGATCTCGCCGACCGTCGCCTTCGCGCGGGCCGCGTCGATGGCCAGCTCCAGGAGGTTGCCGCCGTTCTGCGCGCCTTCGGTGAGCCGCCGCAGCGCGTCCTCCGTCGCCGACGAGTCGCGTTCGGACCGCAGCCGCCGCAGCTTCTCCAGCTGCTGGGCGCGGACGCCGGCGTTGTCGACCTTGAGGACGTCGATGTCGATGTCGTCGGTGACCTGGTACTTGTTCACGCCGATCACCGGCTGCCGCCCGGAGTCGATCCGCGCCTGGGTGCGCGCGGCGGCCTCCTCGATGCGCAGCTTGGGGATGCCCGCGTCGATCGCCTTGGCCATGCCGCCGGCCCGCTCGACCTCGCTGATGTGGCCCCACGCCTTGCGCGCGAGGTCGTAGGTCAGCTTCTCGACGAACGCGCTGCCGCCCCACGGGTCGATCACGCGCGTGGTGCCGGACTCCTGCTGCAGCAGCAGCTGCGTGTTGCGGGCGATCCGCGCGGAGAAGTCCGTCGGGAGCGCCAGTGCCTCGTCCAACGCGTTCGTGTGCAGCGACTGCGTGTGGCCCTGGGTCGCGGCCATCGCCTCGACGCAGGTCCGGACGACGTTGTTGTAAACGTCCTGCGCGGTCAGCGACCAACCCGACGTCTGGGAGTGCGTCCGCAGCGAAAGCGACTTCGGCGACTGCGGGTCGAAGCCCTTCACGAGCTTCGCCCACAGCAGGCGCGCCGCGCGCAGCTTCGCGACCTCCATGAAGAAGTTCATGCCGATGGCCCAGAAGAACGACAGCCGCGGCGCGAACTTGTCGACGCTCAGTCCCGCGGCAACACCCGATCGGATGTATTCGACGCCGTCGGCCAGCGTGTACGCCAGCTCCAGGTCGGCCGTCGCGCCGGCTTCCTGCATGTGGTAGCCGGAGATGGAGATCGAGTTGTACTTCGGCATGTGCTGCGAAGTGAAGGCGAAGATGTCGGAGATGATCCGCATCGACGGCTGCGGCGGGTAGATGTAGGTGTTGCGGACCATGAACTCCTTGAGGATGTCGTTCTGGATGGTCCCCGCGAGCTGCTCCGGCTTCACCCCCTGCTCCTCGGCCGCGACGACGTACAGCGCGAGCACCGGCAGCACCGCGCCGTTCATGGTCATGGACACCGACATCCTGTCCAGCGGGATGCCGTCGAAGAGCTGGCGCATGTCGTAGATGGAGTCGATCGCGACGCCCGCCATGCCGACGTCGCCCGACACGCGCGGGTGGTCGGAGTCGTAGCCGCGGTGGGTGGCCAGGTCGAAGGCGACCGAGAGGCCCTTCTGGCCGGCCGCGAGGTTGCGCCGGTAGAAGGCGTTGGACTCCTCGGCGGTGGAGAACCCGGCGTACTGGCGGATGGTCCACGGCTGGTTGACGTACATCGTCGGGTACGGCCCGCGCAGGAAGGGGGCGATGCCCGGGTACGTGTCCAGGAAGTCCACATCGGACAGGTCGGCGGCCGTGTAGACGGGTTTGACGCCGATGCCCTCGGGCGTCTCCCAGGCCAGGGCGTCCGGGCCCTTGCCGGTGGCGCTCTCCACCGCGCGCGCCCACGTCTCGCGGTCGGCGGGGGCGGGCGTGCCGAGGTCGAGACCGGCGAAGTTCGGGATGGTCATCGCGCAACTCCCAGCTTGGCGTGCAGGCCGTCGAGGACTTCCAGAGCGTCGCAGCCGGCGAAGATGGTGCCGTCGACGCCGTCGTAGGACCCCTTGCCCGCGAGCAGGACGTACTCGGCTCCGAGGGACCCGGCGACGTCGGCCGCGTGGGCCGCGTAGGCGTCGTCGGTGCCGCAGAGGCAGGCGATCTTCGCGCCGGAAGCGCGGAACGCGCCGGGCAGGTCGTCGGTCGCGCCCGGGTTCACGGCTTCGATGCCGCCCGCCTGGAACAGGTTGGCGGCGAACCCGGCCCGCGCGGTGTGCGCGGCGACCGGGCCGAGGGTGGCCAGGAAGATCTTCGGCCGCGAACCGTGCTCGGCCAGGTACGCGTCCGAAGCGTCCCGAAGCGCTTCGAAGCCTTCGGCGTACCGGTGCCGCGGCAACCCACCTTCCACAGTGGACTCCAGCGGCGCCCGGACCACGGGTTTCTCGGCCAGGTTCGGGAACTCGCTGACGCCCGTGAGCGGGTCGCGCCGCGTCGCGATCCGCGCAGAACGCTTCTCCCACGTCGACGCGAGCCGCCCGGCCAGCGCGCCGGAGGCGAGCTCCGCGACCAGCCCGCCCGCGCCCTCGACGGCGGTGAACTCGGCCCAGGCCGCGTGCGCCAGGTCGTCGGTGAGCTTTTCGACGTACCAGGAGCCGCCCGCCGGGTCGGCCACGCCGGCCAGTTTGGACTCCTCGAGCAGCACGGCGTGGGTGTTGCGGGCGATCCGCGCGGAGAAGGCGTCGGGCCGGCCGATGGCGGCGTCGAACGGCAGCACGGTGACCGCGTCCGCGCCGCCCACACCCGCGCCGAAGCAGGCGACCGTCGTGCGCAGCATGTTCACCCAGGGATCGCGCCGGGTCAGCATGGCCGGCGACGTCACGGCGTGCTGGCGCATCGGCGAGGTGAAGCCGCAGACCTCGGCGACGCGGGCCCACAGGCGGCGCGCCGCGCGCAGCTTGGCGATGGTGGAGAACTGGTCGGCGGTCGCGGCCAGCCGGAACTCCAGCTGCCCGGCCGCCGCTTCGACGTCGAGCCCGGCGTCGGTCAGCGAACGCAGGTAGGTGACGCCGGCCGCGACGAGCGCGCCCAGCTCCTGCGCGTCCGACCCGCCCGCTTCGTGGAACGGCAGGCCGTCGGCGACGATCGTGCGCACCTTCGGGTACTTCCCGGCGACACGCGCGGCGAGCGCGGCAGCCGGTCCGAGGTCGGCGGGCGAGCCGGTGCGGGCCGCCAGCCCGATCGGGTCGGCGCCCAGCACGGCCGTCGCTTCGCTCGCCGGGATCTCGCGCTCGGCGAACAGCGCCAGCAGCTCCGCAGCGGCAGCTTCGTAGGACGGGCCCGCGTCCAGCACGACCGGCGCCAGGTCGAGGTACACCTCGTTCAGCGCGTCGGCCAGGGCCGCGGGCGGGACCGAGAGCCAGATCGACGTCACGCCGCCTTCGAGGTCGGCCAGGATCGCCCTGTTGACCTCGCGCGCGTCGGAGCCGGTGAACCGGGCCCGGACGTCCCAGCCGGTGCCGACCCGGCCGTCCGGGCGCGCGCCGCGCACGTACGGCGGCAGGCCGGGGAAGCCGATGTCACCGGGGACGTCCTCCGCCGTGTACAGCGGCTGGATCTCGATCCCGTCGTAGGTCCGCGTGACGAGCTTGCTCTCCGGGGCGCCCGCGAAGTCCTCCGGCAGCTTCCCGCTCTTGCGGAGCACGCCCGCGACCAGCTCCTGCCACTGCTCGCGCGTCGCCTGGGGGAACTCCGCCGCGAGGTCGAGCTCGGAGATCGGCACTGACTCCGGACCGGCCACTTCAGTCATAACCTGTGATGGTAGAGGCACTCGCCGCGCTCGACCTGTGAGTCTGGTCGCGCCGGGGGCAGGGTTGGGGGACCGAACGCGCACGCTGCGTCGAGACGGCCGGTCGCGTACGACACAATTGGCGCGTGCCCCCCTCCAGCGAAGACACACGAGTGGTCGCCGGTCGCTACCGGCTGCGTTCGGTGCTCGGCTCCGGGTCGATGGGCACCGTCTGGTCGGCCTACGACGAGTTCCTGCACCGGCAGGTGGCCGTCAAGGAGATGAAGGTGCCGCCGGGCATCCCGGCGTCGCAGGCGGACGAGCTGCGGGAGCGCACGCTGCGCGAGGCGCGCGCGATCGCCGTGCTCTCCCACCCGAACGTCATCATCCTGCACGACGTCGCCCGCGAGGACGACCAGCCGTTCGTGGTCATGGAGCTGCTGCCCTCCCGCAGCCTCGCGCACATCCTGCGGGACCACGGGCCGCTGACCGTCGGGCAGGCCGCCGCGGTCGGCATCGCCGTGGCGTCCGCGCTGGAGGCCGCGCACTCCGCCGGGATCACCCACCGCGACGTCAAGCCGGGCAACGTCCTGGTGGCCAGCGACGGCCGCATCAAGCTGACCGACTTCGGCATCGCCCGCAACGTCTCCGAGGCGACCATGACCCGCACCGGGATCATGCTCGGCTCGCCCGCCTACATCGCCCCGGAGGTGGCCTCCGGCGGCGCCGTCACGCCGGCCGCGGACCTGTGGGGTCTCGGCGCCACGCTGTTCGCCGCGGTCGAGGGCGCACCGCCGTACGACGCCGACGGCGATCCCCTGGAGACGGTCGGCAAGGTCGTCAACGGGAAGGTGCCGCAGCCGAAGGCCGGTCCGCTGGCCGACGTCATCGGCGCGCTGATGCGGAAGGAGCCCGGCCGGCGGATCACGCTGCGCGAGGTCCGGCACCGGCTGTACCCGCTGCAGACGAAGACGCCGCTCGACCTGTTCGGGTCCGAGCTGTTCCACACCCCGGACGGCAAGAAGACGTCCGCGCAGCCGGACGCCACCGACACGCAGGTGATCAAGACGGTCCTGCCCGAGAAGGCCAAGGCGGAGAAGAAGGCCGAGGGGTCGAGCAGCGAGCTCGCCGCCGATCCGGGCCCGCTGCCGTTCCTGCGCCCGCCCACCCCGGCGCCGGCCGCGGACCCGCCGACGGTGTTCGTCGCGCCGCCGCGGGTGAGCCGCCGCAGCTCCACGGCCACCGCCGTGCTCGTCGCGGTCGCGATCCTGCTCTTCCTCCTCGCCGCGGGCGGCGGGTTCGCGCTGGCCAGGGCGGTCGGCGGCCAGTCCCTGCTGCCGCCGGCCGCCGCCCCGCGCAGCACGTCGAACGGCGTGACCGAGGTGCCGCCGCCGTCGCTGGTGCAGCAGTCCGGCGACGCCAGTTACGTGACCGGCAACGGCGGGCAGTTCGGCCTCCAGGTGCCCGAGGGCTGGCAGAAGTTCGTCGCCCCGCACACGACCACGAAGTTCGGGGCGAGCACGGCGGTCCAGTACGTCTCCCCCGACGGCCGCCGGTCGCTGCGGGTGGAACGGCTGGCGAAGTACTTCGCCCAGTACCCCGACGACGGCGAGTACATCACCTGGCTGAAGGGGTCCTACCTGGACAACACGTTCGTGCTCGACGGGCCGGTGCCGCTGCCGGGCGGCAAGGGGTCGACGCTGACGTACCGCCTGGCCGAGGGCGGCACGCTGCCGGAAAGCGACAGGAGCGGCGGCACCCGGGTGACGTTCATGAACCTGACGCAGGCGGGTACCAGCCTGTGGATCCTGTCCGTCACCGTGCCGGCCGAGCAGGAGAACTCGGGCCGCCGGGACGTCTTCGACCGCGTCGCCCCCACGTTGAGCGTCTCGGACTAACCGCCGAGGACCTCGCGGGACACCTGTTCCTGGGCGAGGTGGCGCAGGCCGGCGAAGATCCGGTCGCCGAGCACGGTCGCGACGAGCCCGGTCTCGATGATCCGGTCCACCGAAGTCAGGCCGGCCACCGTCGCGACGTCGACTTCGGCGACGCGCATCGCCAGGCCGGCGTACTCCTCGAGCCGTTCGATCAGCTTCCCCTGCCCCAGCTCCTTGGCCGTCGCCAGCGCGGCGACGAGGTTGGCCATCGTCCGGTGCTCGGGCGGGTGCGCCTTCCAGCCGTGCCGGCGCATGAGGTCGGCCAGCCGCCCGGACGCCCACTCGGCGGCCTCTTCGGAGACCTTCGGCGGAGTCCCGGCCAGCTCCTGCTGGACGACGCCCATGGTGCGATGCGGGCTCTCGTCGCCGTCGATCGCGTTCAGCACGACGCCGACCGAGGCCAGCGACAGCCCGCCGACCTCGGTGAGCGCCTTGATCAGCCGCAGCCGCTGGACGTGCGCCGCGGAGTAGCGCGCCTGGTTCGGGCTGGTGCGCTCGCCGGCCGGGAGCAGGCCTTCGCGCAGGTAGTACTTGACGGTCGCGACCGGCACCCCGGACTCGGCGCTCAGCTCGGCCATCCGCATGCGTTTCCGCTCCGATCCCGGGGTCCGCCTCGGGGACAACCCTGAAGACTTCTCAGCATGGATAGTTTAACTTCCCAAAACGGAGAGCTTTACTATCCGTTCTGGGAGGAACCATGACCATCTTTGCCGATCTCCGGAGCAGGACGAACTCCTGGCACCGGCCGTCCGCGCTCGCGGCCGCCGCACTGGGGGTGGTCGCGGTGCTGTGCGTCGCGGCCATGGTCCTCGACCGGCGAACCCTGGGCGGCGCGCCGATCTGGGCGAAGCCGTTCAAGTTCGCGGTGTCCGGCGCGCTCTACTTGGCCACCTGGAGCTGGCTCGTCTCGCTGCTGCCGCGGTTCCGGCGCACGGCGCACTGGCTGACGAACCTCCTGGTCCTCATCTTCGCCGCCGAGTACGTCCTGCTGGTGTTCCAGGCCGCGCGCGGCCGGGCGAGCCACTTCAACGTCGCGACCCCGCAGGACGCCACCGTCTTCGGCACGATGGCCGTGATGATCGTCGTGCTGTGGGTCGCCACCCTGGCGCTCACGGTGCTGATGCTGTTCACGAAGGTGCCCGACCGCGCGTCGTACTGGGCGGTGCGTGCCGGGGCGGCGCTCTCGCTGGTGGGGATCACGCTCGGCCAGCTGATGACGAACCCGACCGCGCAGCAGCTCGCTCAGTGGCAGAGCGGCGGGCGGCCGGACATGGTGGGCGGCCACACCGTCGGGCTCCAAGACGGCGGCCCCGGCCTGCCGATCCTCGGCTGGAGCACCGTCGGCGGCGACCTGCGCATCCCGCACTTCGTCGGGATGCACGCCCTGCAGGCCCTGCCCCTGCTCGCCATCGCGCTGGCCGCGCTGGCCTCGCGCTTCCCGCGCCTGCGTGACGATGTCGTCCGCGCCCGGCTCGTCCTGCTCGGCGCGGCCGGGTACGCGGGGCTGATCGCGCTGGTCACGTGGCAGGCGCTGCGGGCCCAGTCGATCGTGCACCCGGACGCGGCGACGCTGGGGGCGTTCACGCTGCTGGTGGCCGCGGTCGGGCTCGGTGCGCTGGCCGTCGTCCGCGCGCCGGAGCGGGCGGCCGGCCGATGACCCTGTTCACCTGGGCGTTCCCGCTGGCGGCGCCGTTCTGGGCGCTGCTGGTCCTGGCCCCGAACCGGCGGTGGACCGAGCGGATCATGGCGTCGCCGTGGGTGCCGCTGCTGCCGCTCGTCTGCTACTTCGGGCTCGTGCTGCCGCACTTCGGCGAGTGGGGGCGGGCGATGCTGCGGCCGGACCTCGGCGTCCTGCAGGCACTGCTCGCGACGCCGTGGGGCGCCGGGCTGGTCTGGGCGCACCTGATCGCGTTCGACCTGTTCATCGCCCGGTGGATGTACTTCGAAGGGCGTTCGGCCGGGATCTCGCCGTGGCTCGTCAGCCCGATCCTGCTGCTGACGATCTTCCTCTCGCCGTTCGGGCTGGTGGTGTTCCTCGTGGTGAGAGCCGTCCGGATACGCTCGCTCGCATGACTGAACAAGAAGCCGCGAGCGCCATCGCCAAGCGCACCGGCGTCGACGCGCACGACATCGCGGTGGTACTGGGGTCGGGCTGGCGTCCGGCGGCGGACGTCATCGGGGAGTGCGAGACGGAGATCCCGTTCGCCGAACTGCCCGGTTTCACCACGCCCGGCGCGGTGGGCCACGGCGGCACCATCCGCTCGCTGGAGATCGGCGGCAAGCACGTCCTGGTGATGCTCGGGCGGACGCACTTCTACGAGGGCAAGGGCATCGACCCGGTGGTGCACAACGTGCGCACCGCGGCGGCGGCCGGCGTCCGGACGGTGCTGCTCACGAACGCGGCGGGCGGCCTGCGCGAGGGCTTCCAGGTGGGTCAGCCGGTGCTGATCGCCGACCACCTCAACCTGACCGCGCGCTCGCCGATCGTCGGCGCGAACTTCGTCGACCTGACGGACCTGTACTCGAAGCGGCTGCGGGACATCGCCCGCGAGATCGATCCGTCGCTCGAAGAAGGCGTCTACGCGGGTCTGGTGGGGCCGCACTTCGAGACGCCGGCGGAAATCCGGATGCTGCGCACGCTGGGCGCGGACCTGGTCGGCATGTCGACGGTCCTGGAGGCGATCGCCGCCCGCGCGGCCGGCGTCGAGGTCTTCGGCCTGTCCCTGGTGACGAACCTGGCCGCGGGCATGACCGGCGAGCCGCTGAACCACCAGGAAGTCCTGGAAGCCGGCCGCGCGGCGGCCACGAAGATGGGCTCCCTGCTGCGGGAACTGGTCACCCGCGCCTGACCCGAGCGCCCCAATGTGGCCTTCGGTCCGTCTCACGCACCCAAGGCGGCCTTCGGTGCGTCTCACGCACCGAAGGCCACATTGGGGCGCTTCAGGCCAGGGTGGGGAGTTGCGCGGCCACCTCGGCCGGGGAGGGCATGGCCGCGACCTCGTCGGCCAAGACGCGGGCTGCGTCGCGGACCGAGGTGTCCGTCAGGAGGTGGCGGGCCTTGGTGGCCACCGCTTCGGCCGTGACCTCGGGGCCGAGGAGGCGGTCGCCGACACCGGCGGCGAGGACCGCGTCCGCGTTGGTGAACTGGTCCGCGCCCTGCGGCATCAGCAGCTGCGGGAGGGCCGCGCCGAACGCGCCGAGCGTCGTGCCGCTGCCGCCGTGGTGGACGATCAGGTCGACGTGCGGGAGCAGCGCCGCCTGCGGGACCCACGCCTCGAGCCGGACGTTCGCCGGGACCTCGCCCAGTGCGTCGTCCGGCAGCGACGGGCCGGTGGCGACCAGGACGTCGACGTCCAAACCGGACAGACCGGCGATCGCCTCGGTGAGCACGCCCGCGTGGCCCATGGCCGTGCCCAGCGTCAGGTAGACCAGCGGACGCCGCTTGTCGAGCACGCCCGGCGGCAGCTGCCCCGGCTCGCTCCAGCCGACCGGGCGCAGCGGCACCCGGTGGGTGCGGGCCAGGAAAGCCCGGTCCTGCACCGACTCCGGGCAGATGTCGACGAACGGGCCGCCGAACGCCAGGTCCTCGCCGACCTCGATGCCCAGCGCGGCGCCGTGCTCGCGGATCGCGCCCCGGATCTGCGTGGTCATCGGATCGCCGGTCGACACGCGCCCGAAACCGTGCGCCACCACCGGGATCCCCGCCTTGAGCGCGGCGAAGGCGCCCCCGGAGTTGGCCACCTCGCTCACGACCAGGTCGGGCCGGACGTGGTCGAAGACGGGCAGCAGGTCGGCGAGGATCCGCTTCGGCATCAGCTCGCCGAACACCTTCGCGACGACCGGGAACAGCTCCTCGCGCGGGATGTCGCCGGGCGGGCGCCGCGGGCCGGGCGGGCCGGATTCGGCGAACGCCTGCCCGAACGCGTCCTTGATGGCGGGCCCGGCGGCCGCCGTCTCGAGCCCGGCCTTCGTCAGCTGCGGCAGGAAGTCTTCCGAGGTGGCGAAGACGACGTCGTGGCCCGCGTCGCGCGCGGCGACCGCCAGCGGGACGAGCGGGAAGGTGTGGCCGAAGGACCCCAGTGAGGTGAAGAGTAAGCGCACCTACCCGACCTTAGCCCGTAGGCTGACGCGGTGACATCGGATTCCACCCTGCGTGACGCCGCTTCCCGCTGGATCGCCGCCGATCCGGACCCCGCCACCCGCGCCGAGCTCGAGGCCCTGCTGACCCGGGCCGCGGACGACCCCGTGGCCGCCGAAGACCTCGCCGACCGGCTGGCCGGGCCGCTCGAATTCGGCACCGCCGGGCTGCGCGGCCCGGTGCGCGCGGGGCCGAACGGGATGAACGTCGCCGTCGTCACCCGCACGACGGCCGGGGTCGCCCAGTGGCTGCACGGCCACGGGCACGCCGGTGCGCTGGTCGTCGTCGGCCGGGACGCGCGGCACGGCTCGGAAGCGTTCGCGACCGCCGCCGCCGAGGTGCTGACCGCGGCCGGCTTCGACGTCAAGGTGTTCCCCCGCCCGCTGCCGACGCCGGTGCTCGCCTTCGCCGTCGGGCGGCTCGGCGCGGTGGCCGGGATCCAGATCACCGCGTCCCACAATCCCCCGGCGGACAACGGGTACAAGCTCTACGACGCGACCGGCGGGCAGATCGTCCCGCCGTCCGACGGCGAGATCGAGCGCGCCATCGAGGCCGCGCCGCCCGCCGCCGAAGTCCCGCGGGCGCCCGGCGCCGAGGTCGTCGACCTGCTGCCGCGGTACCTCGACGAGGTCGCGACGCTGCCGCTGGGCCACGAGCGCGCGGTGCGGGTGGCCGCGACGGCGCTGCACGGCGTCGGCGCCGACACGCTGCGCGCGGCGTTCGAGCGGGCCGGGTTCACCGACCTGCACCTCGTCGGCGAACAGACGGCGCCGGACCCGGACTTCCCGACCGTGTCGTTCCCGAACCCGGAAGAGCCGGGCGCGACGGACCTGCTGCTGGCCCTGGCGTCCGATGTGGACGCCGACCTGGCGATCGCCCTCGACCCGGACGCCGACCGGTGCGCGCTCGGGGTGCGCGAGCGGGACGGGCGGTGGCGGATGCTGCGCGGCGACGAGACCGGCGTGCTGCTCGGCTCGTACGTCCTGTCCACAGTGGATCGCACGACACTGCCGGACCCGCTGGTGGCCACCACGATCGTGTCGTCGTCGATGCTCGGCGAAATCGCCAAGGCCGAAGGGGCCCGGTACGCCGAGACGCTCACCGGCTTCAAATGGCTGGTCCGCGCCGGCGAAGGCCTCGTCTTCGCCTACGAAGAAGCCCTCGGGTTGTGCGTGAACCCGGGTTTCGTGCGCGACAAGGACGGCATCGCCGCCGCGACGCTGGCCGCGGGGCTCGCCGCGCAGCTGAAGGCGCAGGGCCGCACGCCGCTGGACGTGCTCGACGAGCTGGCGCAGCGCCACGGCGTCCACCTGACCGACCAGGTTTCCCTGCGGGTCACCGACCTCGCCGTCCGCGGCCAGCTGATGGCGAAGGTGCGGGAGACCCCGCCGGCCCGGCTCGGCGGTGTCGAGGTCGCGCTCGAAGACCTGCTGCCGGACGCCGACGTGGTCCGGCTGACCGGGGACGGCGTCCGCGTGGTCGTGCGGCCGTCCGGGACCGAGCCGAAGCTGAAGGCGTACCTGCAGGTGGTAGCGCCGGTGACGGACGCACTGGCGGACGCCCGCGGCGCGGCGCAGGAACGGCTGACGGCGTTGCGCGCGGACGTCGAGGAGCTGCTCACCTGATGCCGCGGCTGCTGATCGTCCACCACACGCCGTCGCCGTCCACGCAGGCGTTGTTCGAGGCGGTCGTGGCGGGCGCGACGCACCCGGACATCGAGGGGGTGGAGGTGGTCCGCCGCGCGGCGCTGGCGGCCACCCCCTCCGACGTGCTGGCCGCCGACGGGTATCTGCTGGGCACCCCGGCGAACCTGGGCAGCATGAGCGGCGCGCTGAAGCACTTTTTCGACACCGTCTACTACCCGTGCCTGGACGAGACGCGCGGTCGCCCGTTCGGGTACTGGATCCACGGCAACAGCGACACTTCGGGCACCCGACGGCAGCTGCTGGCCATCACGACGGGCCTGGCTTGGGCCGAAGCGGCAGACCCCGTCATCAGCACGGGTGAACCGGACAAGAAGACCCTCGAAGCGTGCACCGAGCTGGGCGGCACCCTGGCCGCCACGCTGATGGGCTGAAACGTAAAGGGGCCTGTCACCGGAAGCCCTGGGGGTCGACCTCCGGCAACAGGCCGTGGCCAAGGGTTCGCCCCGAGGGGCGATCAACCTTGGCCTGTGAAGCGTACTACAGACGGTGCGATCATGACGAGTCGAAGGCACGACAACCTCTCGCCTGAGCTGTTCCGTGCACCCCCAGGGCACGGAGAGCCAGGCGAGAGGCGAGCCAACTGTAAACCACTGCATACGACAGCTGTCAACAAGTGCGTACAGTGGTCTGCGGTTAGAATTTTCGCGGCTGGAGTCCCAGGGGGTGGAGATGGCACGGGAACGCACTTTCGCGGAGCGCCTGAGCGCCCTGATCGAGGCCGCTCGGATGGACGGCCGCGCACCGCACAGCTACCGGGAGATCTCCGCCGCCGTCGAGCGGGCGGGCGGCCCGGCGATGTCGCCCGCCTACCTGCAGCAGCTCGCCACCGGCAAGCGGGTCAACCCGAAGATCCACTACGTCGAGGCGCTGGCGAGGCTGTTCGGCGTGCCGGTGACGTACTTCTTCGACGAAGAGGCCGCCGCGGCGCCCGCGGGCGAGGCCCAGCTGATGGCCATGCGGGCGCAGGAGCTCTCACCGCAGGGCCGTCGTCAGGTGATGGACCTGCTGGAGCTCGTCGAACGCTACGAGCGGGCCGAGCGCGAGGGCCGGCACCCGGAGGACAGCGGGGGCTGGAGCCCGGGGAACACCGCGCGATGAAGGAGCGTGAGCTGCGCCGCCGCTGCCGGAAGCTGCTCAAGGACCTGGACATCGGACCGCCGCTGGACGTCGAGGTGCTGTGCGCGCGGCTGGGCGAGCGGCGCGGGCGGCCGATCCGGCTGCTGGCGTACCCGCTGGAAGTGCCCGGGCCGTTCGGCTGCTGGATCGCGACGTCGTCCGCGGACTACATCTTCTACCAGGCCGAAACCACGAAATCGCACCAGGACCACATCATCCTGCACGAGCTCGGGCACATGCTGGCCGATCACCACCCGCACGGCGACGCCGAGCCGGCGGACTTCCTGCGTGGCCCGGCGGCGGATCTCGACCCGGACGCCGTGCACCGCGCCCTGCGCCGCTCGTCCTACGATGACGCGCACGAGTGGGAAGCCGAGACGGTCGCGACGATCATCCTCGAATGGGCGTCGGTCCTGAACTACACGATCCCCCGGCGCGCCGCTGACCGGGACCTCCGCCGGATCCAGGGCGCGCTCGGCGATCACCAAGGGTGGTTGTGAGCACGCTGTTCAGCCCCGTGAACCTGGTGGCACTGGTGCTGTTCGCCGCGGCGTTGGCGTGGCGGATCTACCAGGTGACGCGCGCACCGACCGTGCCGAACTGGGCCGTCACCGCCTGCGTGGCCGGGTTCGCGGCGGCGTTCCTGCTGCAGCAGCCGGAGCTCTCCGACGACGTCGACGCGCTGCTGGGCGCGGGTGCGGCGCGGGTGGCGAACAACGCCCTGCTGGCCTGCGGGATCTGCGCGCTGGTGATCTTCTTCCTCGGCTCGGCGCTGGGCCCGCGCCGGTACCGGCGGGTGGCGGTGGAGCTGGTGCCGCCGGCCGCGGCGATCACGCTGATGATCGTCACGATGAGCCTGACCCCGCCGCCGCTGCGGGGCCTGCCGCTGGGGCCGTCGACGATCCACGACAGCCGGATCGCGGTGTTCTACCTCGGCGCCGGGCTGTACCTGATCTACGGCCTGATCGCCTGCACCGCCTGGATCGTGCGGTACCAGCGGGTGGCCGACCGGGACCTGCGGATCGGCCTGCGGCTGAGCGCGATCGGCATGGCCGGCGCGGCCGTCGGCAGCATCTTCCGCGCGCTCTACATCGTGGTGGCGTGGGTCTTCGGGCCCGTCGTGAAGGTCCTGCTGGTGCTCGGCGTGCCGTTCGTCGTCGCCGGCGGGATGCTGTTCCTGGCCGGGGTCACCTACCCGGGGGTGCGGGCCCGGGTGTCGGCGCTGCGGCGCCGCCGCCAGCACCGGCGGGAACACGAGGCTCTCGCTCCTCTGTGGACGGTCCTGGTCGAGGCGTTCCCGAGCATCGTGCTGCGGACCCCGCCGCGCCGCGGCGACCGGCTGTCCCCGCGCGGCGTCCACCGGGTGCACTACCGCCGGGTGATCGAGATCCGGGACGGCCTCGTGCAGCTGTCGCCGTACCTCGACGCCGGCTTCGGCGAGGTCGTCGCCACCGATCCCGGTGCCGCGGCGGCGGCGCTGAAGACGGCCCTGCGGCGGCACGCGGCGGGCGAGGCCAGCGACGGCCGCGCCAAACAGGTCCTGCCCGCCGGGGCGGACGACCTCGAATCCGACGTCCGGCCGCTGCTCGCGCTGTCGGCCGCGCTGGCGAACGGGAAGTGACGTGGACACGCTGATCACCGCCGGCCGGGTGCTGCCCCGGCCCGCCACTCCGGTCGACGACGGCGCCGTGCTGGTGCGCGACGGCGTGATCGTGGCGGCGGGCCCGCGCGCGGACGTCGTCGCGCAGGCCACGCCGGACGCGTCCCGGCACGACTTCCCCACCGGCACCGCACTGGCGGGGCTGTGCAACGTCCACGTGCACCTGTCGTTCGACGCGTCCCGCGAAATGCTGGCGCACTTCATCGAAAGCGAAGACCGGCTGGCGGGCGCCCGGGCGCGGCTGACGTCCATGGTGCGCAGCGGGGTCACCACCGTGCGGGACCTCGGGGACCGCGGGCACCTCGGGGCCGCCGTCCGGCGTTCGTTCGAGGGTGCGGTGGCGCCGCGGCTGCTCGTGTCCGGGCCGCCGATCACCGTGCCGGGCGGGCACTGCCACTTCTTCGGTGGTGAAACCGCGTCCGACGACGAAATCCGCGCCCTGATCGACGCGAACGCGGCCGCGGGCGCGGACGTCATCAAGGTGATGGCCAGCGGTGGCCAGCTCACCGAGGGCGGCGCCGACATGTGGGAGTCGCAGTTCGACGCGCGGCAGCTGTCGCTGATCGTCAGCCACGCGGCGTCGCACGGGCTGCCGGTGGCGGCGCACGCCCACGGCGCCGACGCGATCGAGGCCGCCGTCGAGGCCGGGGTGTCGACGGTCGAGCACTGCAGCTTCCTGACCGGGCCCAAGTCGTTCGACCGCCGCGAGCACGTGGCGAAGCGGATGGCCACGGACGGGATTTCGGCGTGCTCGACGAGCAGCCGCAACTGGCGGGTGATCGTCGAGAAGCTCGGCGACGACGTCGCCCACGCGATGTACGGGCGGCTGCCGTGGCTCGAAGAGCACGGCGTCCGGCTGCTTTCCGGGACCGACGCGGGCCTGCCCGGCTCGGTGTTCGACGACCCGGTGGGCGCGCTGGAGCTGTACGAATGGCTCGGCTTTTCCCGGCGCCGGACCCTGGAGATCGCGACCGAGGACAGTGCGGCCGGGCTGGGCCTCGGTTCGGTGACCGGGCGGCTCGAAGCCGGGCTGGCGGCGGACGTCCTGGTCGTCGAAGGCGACCCGCTGGCGTCGCTGGCCGCGCTGCGCAACCCGCTGCTGGTGCTGGCCCAGGGCCGTCCCGTCTAGGTCCCCGACCGGGGAATGCCCACTTCGGTGACAGCGTTTTAAAACAGTGTTACTGTAGCGCTACCCCTCTCGAAGGAGCTTCCCGATGCACGGACCGACCCAGCTGTTCACGGTGATCGCCCTGGTCTCGCTGCCGACCGTGATGTACGGCGGCTACGCGCTGATGGGTGTCCTGCGGGACCGCAAGCTCACCGAACACCAGCGCGCGATGTTCCGCGCCGGCCACGCCCACGCCGGCGTGCTGCTGGTCCTGGCCCTGGTCGCGCTGCAGATCCTCAGCCGCACGACGCTGTCCGACACGACGTTGTGGATCGCGTGCTTCCTGCTGCTGTCCGGGATCCTCGCCCAGTCGGGTGGATTCTTCCTCCATCTGCTCCCGAACCGGGGCAAGCTCGGCGGCCGCGTGACGTCCGCCGGCGCGTTGCTGCTGGCCGCGGCCACATTGCTCACCGCATACGGGGTCGCCTTCGCCTGACCGCCGGTCGTTAAGCTGGGTGACGTGCCTGAATACCTGCCGACCGCGCCCTACAAGGGGACCCGGGACTTCCTGCCCGCCGAAATGTCCGTGCGTACCCAGGTGTTCGGTCATCTCTACGACGTCCTCGAACGCCGCGGCTTCCTCCGCTACGACGGCCCGATCCTCGAATCGGCCGAGATCTACGAGCGCAAGTCCGGTCAGGAGATCGCCGACAAGCAGCTGTACACGCTGACCGACAAGGGCGGGCGGCGGCTGGCGCTGCGGCCGGAGATGACGCCGTCGGTGGCGCGGATGATCGCCGGGAGCGCGAAGTCGCTGTCGTTCCCGGTCCGCTGGTACAGCCACCCGAACTGCCACCGGTACGAGGCGCCGCAGCGCGGCCGCGTCCGCGAGCACTGGCAGATCAACGCGGACATCTTCGGCTCGGACAACGCCAACTGCGAGATCGAGATCTTCGAGCTCGTGCACGACATGATGGCCGCGCTGGGCGCGTCGCCGGACATGTTCGTGCTGCGCGTCAACGACCGGAACCTGCTGACGTCGGCGCTCACCGACGTCGCCGGCGTGTCGGCGGACCACCTGGCCCAGGTGTTCGCGCTGGTCGACCGGTGGGAGAAGTACCCGCGCGAGAAGCTGGCCGAGAACGCCGGCGAGATCGGGCTCTCGGAGAAGCAGTTCGCGAAGCTGGCCGAGACGCTCGACGCGGGCGAGGCGCTGCTCGACGAGCTGCCGGCCGCGGTGCGGGAGCAGTCGAACCTGGTCCGCGTGCTGAACAGCAGCGCGGGTTCGCTGGTGAAGTACGAGCCGATCATCGTGCGCGGGCTGGCGTACTACACGTCGACCGTGTTCGAGGTCTTCGACACCTCGCCGGAGAACCGCCGCGCCCTCTTCGGCGGCGGCCGCTACAGCGACCTGGCGTCGATGTTCACGCCGCAGCAGATCCCGGGCATCGGGTTCGGCATGGGCGATGTGACGCTGATCGACTTCCTCGACACGCACGGCCTGACGCCGGCCCCGCGCAGCGAGGTCGACGTCATGGTGATCCCGGTGACCGAGGACCTCTTCGACGCGGCCCGTTCCGTGGCCGGCTCGCTGCGGGCCGCCGGGCTGCGGACGTCGACGCCGATCGAGCACCGGAAGCTGGGCAAGGAGCTGACCCGCGCGGACAAGGCCGGCGCGGTCGCGGTGGTGATCGTCGGCCAGGAGGACTGGGCCGCCGGGAACGTCACGGTCCGCAGCCTGGCGACGCGGGAGCAGAACCCGGTCGCGATCGCCGACGCGCCCGCGGCGGTGCGGGCCCTGCTGGGGTGAATCGGGTCGGCTCCCCTCCGGCGCCCGGGCATCCTGGGCGCCGGAGGGGAGGCCGATGATCGAGTTCGAAGATGTGCGGCAGTGGGTCGAGTTCGACCGCACGGTGCGGCGGGAGCCGGGGTACCGCCGCGGGCGACGGCTCCGCCGCCGGCCTTCGCGCGAAGAGCTGGCCGAAGCGGCGTGCAACCGCGACGGGTACCTGCGCGAGGCCGCCGTCGAGCGGCTTGCGGTCAGCACCGATCCCGAAGCGCTGCCGCTGTTGCTGATCCGGTGCGTCGACTGGGTCGGGCCGGTCCGGGAACTCGCCCGGTCGATCGTTCCGTCCAAACTGGACGAGCCCGCGCTTCGGGCGACGCTTCCGTTGATCGGCATCCTGCGCCGGCGCCTGCTCGACGACTGGATGACCACACTGCTGCGCGAAAGACTGCCGAGCGTGCTCGACGCCGTCTTGGCGCTGGAAGACCGGGAGGCTCGCCGCTGGGCCCACCGCGAGGCGCTCGGGCTGCTGCCCCGCGAGCGGCTGCTGGAGATCGCTTCCACGCACCACGACTTCGTGGTCCGCTCGATCTGCGGCAACGCGCTGCTCGACCGCGGCGAGTGCGTCGAAGAACTGCTGGCGGCCGGCGTGCCGAAGGTCCGGATGCGGGCGTTGACGCTGCTCGGCGTCGACGCCGCCGTGACCCACCTGGCGGACCGCTCGTCGGCGGTGCGGTCGCGCCGGATCGCCCCGGAGCCGGCGGCGGTGCGGCCGTTGCTGACGGACCCGTCACCCGCGGTGACCCGCGAGGTGGTGAAGTTCCTGCGCGGGCGGTTCGTCGACCCGGCCACGCTGCTGGCCCTGCTGTCCCCGGACCACCCGGTTCACACGCGCCGGGCGGCCGCGGCCCTCCTCCGCGACCGCGACACCCCGCCCTGGCGGCCGAAATCGAAACCCATCTCGACCGCCTTCCGCCCGACATGGCCCGCGAGATCCGCTTCGTCCTCCCGAAACTCGCGTGATCAGAGGGCATCACACGTGATTGGAGGGCCATCACGCGTGACTGGAGGGGCATCACGCGTGATTGGCGAGGCATCACGGGTGATGCCGCTCAGTCACGCGTGATGCCCCGAATGGTCGGCGCGGAGGAGGCGGAGGGTGAAGGTTGCTCCTGCTCCCGGGCGGCCTGCCGCGGCGATCGTGCCGCCGTGGCCCGTCACCACTTCGCGGACCAGGGCGAGGCCGAGGCCGAAGCGGCGGCCGTCGCCGTCGGAGCCGCGGGCGAAGCGCTCGAAGATGCGGTCCGCTTCGGTGGCCGGGAAGCCCACGCCCGTGTCATGGACCCTCAGCTCCACGTGCCGCTCGTCGGGGACGCCGAGCCAGACCTCGATCGAGCCGCCCGGCGGGGTGTGGCCGAGTGCGTTGTCCAGCAACGCCGACAGCACGCGGCGCAACGCCGTCGGCACGCCTTGGACGACGTACGGCCGCCGCTCGCGCGTCACCGCCAACCGGACCCGGCCCTCCGAAGCCCGCACCGCCTCCGCCGCCACCGCTTCCTCGGCCAGCACGCCGAGCTCGACCAGTTCCAGCGACGGCCGTTCGCCGCACGCCTGCGCCGACAGCAGCAGGTCCTCGACGACTTCGCCGAGTTCCCGCGTCCCGCGGACCAGCTGGTCGAGTTCCGCCGCGTCGCGGCCGGACGACCGCCGGGCCAGCAGCTGCGCCCGCGTGTGCAGCCGGGTCAGCGGGGCCCGCAGCTCGTGGGACGCGTCGGCGACGAACGTCCGCTGCCGCCGCAGGGCGTCCTCCAGCGGCCGGATCGCCCGGCGGGCCAGCACCCGCCCGCACCCCAGGGCCGCCAGCAGCGCGAGCACCTCCGCGACGCCGAGACCGGACACCAGGGACGCGCGGTCCTGGATCTGGTACCGCTCCTCGAAGAACGCCTGCGAGACGACGCCGCCGTGGTTCTCCACCCGGATCGTGTGCGTCATCCCGCCGATCGACCGCCGTTCGGTGTGGACGTCGCCCGGCGACGGCACGAAGGCGTTCAGCTCCGGGAGCGGCATCCCCGGCGGCGCCGGTCCCACGGGCGCGTGCGCGTTCGGCGTGAACAGCCAGACGCAGCCGGGCGGGGTCGCGCCGGGGCCGAGCTGGATCGTCCTGGCCAGCGTCCGGTCCGCGTCCGCGTGCTGCCGGGACAGCAGGATGCCGTACGCGATCGCGCCCGCGACGGCCACGAGCAGCGACACCACGACGGCGATCTGCGCGGTGATCACCCACCGCGCCCGCCGCAGCGCCCGTTCCTCCGGGTCGGGGCTCATACCGCGCCGATCTGGTACCCCAGGCCGTGCACGGTCCGCACGACGTCCCGGCCGAGCTTGCGCCGCAGGTAGTACACATACGTGTCCACGATGGACTCACCGGTCGAATCGGCGAACACGCGCGTGCGCAGCGCCGCCCGCGGGTGGATCGCCTTCGGCCGCTGCGCCAGCGTCCGCAGCAGCTCGAACTCCCGCCCGGACAGCGTGATCCGCTCCCCGCGCGGCAGCACGACCTCGTGCCGGCGCAGGTCGAGGGCCGCCGTGCCGAGGGGCAGGCACTCGGCGCCTTCGAAGTCGCGGCGGGCCAGCGCGCGCAGCCGCGCGAGCAGTTCCTCGGCCTCGAACGGCTTGACGAGGTAGTCGTCCGCGCCGGCGTCCAGGCCCGCCACCCGGTCGGCCACCTCCCCCAGCGCCGAGAGCACCAGGACCCGCGTGGTCACCGCCCTGGCCCGCAGCCGCCGCAGCAGCTCCAGCCCGTCGAGCACCGGAACCCGGCGGTCGATGACCATCACGTCGTAGCTCCCGGTGAGCCCGAGGTGCAGCCCACGCTGCCCGTCGTGCGCCACTTCGGTCTCGTAACCCTCGTCCGCGAGCAGCTCCCCCAGCATGCCCGCCAGTTCCCGGTCGTCCTCGACCAGCAGCACCTTCGGCTTCGCCACCCCGTCGCGCACCGATCCATCTTGACAGTTATTTCCGAACTTGAAGAATCAACTTTTCCCGGTCACCGGAACAGGTTCGGCCGTCAGGAGTACTTCGCTGCTCCCCCTGCGCGCATCCCGCCGGTCGAGCCACGCGAGGACCGGCGCAGTCATGATCGTGGTGACCAGCGCGACCAGCACCAGGACCGTGAACAACGCCGGCGACACGATCCCCGCGGCGAGCCCGACGTTGAGCGCGATCAGCTGCATCAGCCCGCGCGCGTTGACGAGCACGCCGACGCGCGAGGCGATCTCCGGCGGCTCCCCCGCCAGCCGCGCCGCGCCCCAGGACGCGCCCAGCTTGCCGACGATCGCCACCGCCACCGTCACCAGCGCGAAGGCGAGCAGCTTCGGGTCGGCGAGCAGGGCGAACCGGGTGTTCAGGCCGGAGTAGGTGAAGAACAGCGGAACGAACACGATCCGCCCGATCGGCATGATCTTCGCCAGCACGGCGTCGGAGGCCAGACCGCGCGGGAACGCCACCCCGACGGTGAAGGCGCCGAACACCGCGTACAGGCCGATGGTGTCGGTGAACCAGGCCGCCGCGAACAGGACCAGCGCGGTGACGAGCACCCGCTGGTCGACGCTCACCCGGTCGCTGCCCATCATCCGGACCAGCAGCCGCCGCCCGACGATGAACACCAGCAGCGCGAACAGCAGGCCGCCACCGAGCGCCAGCGCCACCGGCCCGGCCGACCCCGCGTGCATGCCGAGCACGACGGCCAGCAGCAGCCACGCGAGGACGTCGTCGAGCGCGCCGCAGGCCAGCGCCAGCGAGCCGAACTTCGTCGACGCGATCCCGCGCTCGGTGATGATCCGGACCATCATCGGGAACGCCGTGATCGCCACCGCGACGCCGACGAACGCGGCCGACGTCACCGGGGAGACGCCCTCCTTGCCGATGCCCACCCACGACGTCCCGAGCACCGCGACCGCGATCCCGAGGGCCAGGGGTACCAGCGTGCCGGCCGAAGAGATCGCGGCGACCGACTTCCGGGACTTCGCGATGCTGCCCAGGTTGAACTCGTAGCCGGCGCCGAACATGTAGATGACCAGCCCGATCTGGCCTCCGGTGTAGAGCAGCGAGCGGACCGCGTCGGGGAACAGGGCCGCGTGCACGTCCGGCAGCAGCAGGCCGAACAGCGACGGGCCGAGCAGCACGCCGGCGACCATCTCCCCGACCACCGGCGGCTGGCCGAGCTTGATCGCGACCATGCAGACCAGCCGCACCACCAGCAGGATCACCACGACAGCGAGGAAGAAGACCGGCGCCGCTTCGGACGGGCTCATCGATTGCCTCCGGCGAAGTAGGTCGAACACAGGGCCTGGCGACGGGCGTCGAGGACCATGTAGGTGCCGAACACGAGCTGGGCGAAGCTGCGCCAGACGTCTTCCCAGCGGTCGCGGACCGCGAGCCACGCCAGCGGCGCGCGCCCGGGCCGGGTCCCGCGCGGGGTGAGCAGCGCCGGGCCGCGGTTGGGGATCGAGCGCGTGTGCGCGGCCGTCGAGGCGAGGCCGAAGCGGCGCAGCACCTCCTGCGCCACGACCCGCATGGTCGGCGGCGCGAGCCCCCGGGCCGGGCAGGCGCGGTTCTGCGTGACGCCGAACGGGACGAACTCGGCCTTGGCCGACTGCGCGGCGAAGTCCGGGTAGCTGAAGCACAGCACCGTCCCGGCCGGGATGGTGAGGTGGTCCAGCTCGATGTCGCCGGTGGTGATCCGGTGCGCGATGCCGAACAGCGGGTACGCGCGCAGGCCCTCGTCGATCACGCCGTCGAGGTCCTCGGGGTGCTCGGCGAGCCGCTGCTGGAGATCGCCGTCGCGGGCGATGATCATCAGCAGGTGCGCCATCGCTTCCGACATCTGCACGACGGCGGTGTTGAAGAACGTCCCCTGCAAGTAGAACACCTGCTCGTCGGGGGTCAGGGACGGCGGCAGCGGGTGCGGGACGTCGGCCAGGCGCCGCCGCAGGTACCGCGTCAGCCGGGCCCGGCGGCGCATGTTCCGCGGCCGCACGCACTTGAGCGCCGAGACGACGTCGTCGGCGTGCCCGACGACGAGGTCCCGCGCCTCGGGCGGGCACGGTTCCTCGAACACCAGCTCGTGGTACAGCTCGGCCCAGATCGGCATCATCAGGTCGCGCAGCCGGATGAACCCGGGCTCGACGTCGTCGAGGACGTGCGCGGCCACCCGCCGGGCCAGCTCCTCGGAGTCCTTTTTGGACCGGACCAGGATGTGCCGGGTGCACTTGGCCACCTCGTCGTAGCGCGGCCCGGCTTCGAGGTGCTCCTGGTGCACCTGCGGGCCGGGCGCGAGCCAGTACCAGAACAGGTCGGACAGCGCGGCGCCGCGGCTGCGGCCGTTCGCCGCGGGATCGGCGTAGACGCGCTTGAAGTCCCCGGCGCCGACCTGCGGCCCCGGGATCGTCACCGCGTCCTGGCCGTTGACCAGCGCGAAGATCTTCATCCGCAGCGCCACCACGCGGCGGGGCAGCCAGGCCGGCGCGGAGACCACGGCCGCGGCCGCCAGCACCCGGCCGATCACCGCCGCACCTGGTCCGGGGTGAGGTCGGCCGGGTGCCGGCCGCCGCACAGCGCGAGGGCCTGGTCGAAGTCGGCCCGCAGCAGGTCCAGGACTTCCGAGACGCCTTCGCGGCCGCCCGCGGCCAGCCCCCACACCACCGGACGGCCGACGCCGACCGCGTCCGCGCCCAGGGCGAGCGCCTTGACGACGTCGGTGCCGCGGCGGATCCCGCCGTCGAGCAGCACCGGCAGCGTCCCGCCCACCGCCGCGGCGATCTCGGGCAGCACGTCGATGGTCGCGGGCACGGTGTCGAGCTGGCGGCCGCCGTGGTTGGACACGACGATCCCGGCGACGCCGTGGTGCACGGCCAGCCGCGCGTCCTCGGCGTGCAGCACGCCCTTGATCAGCACGGGCAGCTTCGTCTTGCTCCGCAGCCACGCGATGTGGTCCCAGTTCAGGCCGGCGGACATGACGATCTCCCGCACGTGGCTGGCGTTGCCGCCGCTGCGGTTCTCGCCGAGGTTGCGCAGGTTCTCCACGGCCAGCCCGGGTGGCAGGTCGTGGAAGGCGTTGCGGTCGTCGCGCTCGCGGCGGCCGAGCACGGGCGAGTCGACGGTCACCACGAACGCCTTCACCCCGGCGTTCTCGGCGCGGCGCACGATCGCCTCGGTGAACTCCAGGTCCGGCTGCAGGTAGAGCTGGAACCACAGGCCCGGGTCCGGCGCGGCCTCGCGGGCGGCCGCGGCGATGTCCTCGACCGCCGTGGTCGCGGCCATGCTGACGATCATGATCGTGCCCGCCCGCGCCGCCGCCCGCGCGGTGGCGAGCTCGCCGTCGGGGTGCGCGAGCCGGTGGAACGCCGTGGGCGCGACGAGGATCGGCATCGACGACGGCGTCCCGAGCAGTTCGATCGACAGGTCGCGCTTGTCGCTGCCGCGCAGCACGCGGGGCACCAGCCGCAGCCGCCGGAACGCCGTTTCGTTCTCCCGCAGGGTGATCTCGTCCTGCGCGCCGCCCGCGAAGTAGTCGTAGTGCGCCGGCTCGAGGCGCTCGCGGGCCGCCGCCTCGAACTCCGCGATCGTCCGCATCACAGCTCCCGCGTGAAGAAGGCGGTCAGCGGCTCGACGTGCACCTCTTTGTCCCACTCGTTCTCGAGGTTCTCGGTGACGTGGTGGGTGGCGACCAGCTCGCCGCGGCGGTAGTGGCGGACGATCGGGTGCAGGTAGTGGCCTTCGCCGTGGTCGTTCGCCTTGTCCTGGGCGGCGCGGGCGACGAAGTCGAACGGGTCGACCTTGTCGTGGTCGGGGCCGTAGTCGAGGGTGACGACGTAGGCGTCGGCCGGCGGGTCTTCCAGCACCCGGTCGACCGGCACCTCTTCCAGGTAGCGGGCGGTGTCGCCGTCCACGACCACGACGTCACCGAGGAACCCGAACTGCTGGTACAGCCCGGAAGTCCGGTTGATCCGGGTGATCACGGCGTCGGTCAGCGCGTCCGGTTTGGCGGGCAGCTCGGTGTGCGGCCACGGGACGCCGTGGTGGCGCTCGTTCAGCACCTTCGCCAGCGCGCGGACGCCGTAGCGGAAGCCGTGGATGAAGGCGCTGGTGGCCTTCTTGAAGTCGCGGACCTGCGTGATCGTGCCGGCGAAGTAGAGGCCGGGCACGTTGACCGACTCCCAGTTCGCCGTCTGCGCCGGGAACCGGTTGTTGATGGTGAGCTCGGGCCGGCAGTCTTCGTCGAAGAGAGAAGCGTCGAACCGGAAGCCGGTGCAGCCGATCACGCGGTCGTAGCGGATTTCCTTGATGACCTCGTCGGCGCGGGCGAAGGCGAACTTGACGTGGTAGCCGTCGGCGTCCTTGCGGACTTCGCGCACGTCGCCGTCGAGGATCGCGTGCTGCAGCTTCAGCTGGTACATGTCGAGGATGCCCGCGTTGTAGGCGCGGAGGTGGCCGACGAAGTGCGTCCGCCAGGCCAGTTTCACCGGCCGCGGCCCGCCGACGTGCACGACCGCGGCCGTCTCGATGAGGTTGTCGGCGGTCTCGAAGGCGGAGTTCCCCTTGCCCAGCACGAGAACGCGCTGGTCGGTGAAGCTCTTCGGGTCGACGTCGACGTCCACGTACTGGTCGATGAGCTCGACGCCGGGGAACTGCGGGATGTACGGCTTGGTGACGCCGGTGGCCATGACCAGCCGGGCGGCCCGGTATTCGGCGTCGCCGGCGGTGAGGACGAAAGTTTCGCCCTCGCGGCGGATGCGCGTCACGCGGGTGTCGTACCGGATGTTCAGCCGGTGCTTCGCCGCGTAGTCGGCGACATAGCGCAGGAAGTCCTGGGCGTCGGGGAAGAGCTTCTCGCTGTAGTCGGTGAAGACCAGCTGGTCTCCGTCGCCGTCGGTGAGGATCGAGTTCCAGTCCATCCGCATGCGCAGCTCCGGGTCGGCGTACCCGGTGTGCTTCTTGTTGATGGAGATGAGGGTCCGGTGCCGCGGGAAGGTCTCGAAGAAGTGCCCGGGCGCGGAACCGCCTTCCAGCACGAGGTACCGGTGCCCGGCGTGGCCGAGGTGCTGCGCCAGCTGCAAGCCGGCCGGCCCCGCCCCGACGACCAGATAATCGAGCACTTCCTCCGCCACGACGACCTCCTGGGGCTCGGCACCGACCGCATGATCGGCGCCGAGCCTGCTCCGGAGATCTCAGAAAAGCCTCAGAAGAAAGTTACTTCCCGGCCGCGCGGGCGAGCCGTTCCGGATAGCGCTCTCCGGCGATCGCGTTCGCCGGGGCCGCCGCTTCGATGGCCGCCAGGTCCTCGGCCGTCAGCTCCAGCGAGGCCGCCGCCACGTTCTCCTCGAGGTACTTGCGGCGCTTGGTCCCCGGGATCGGCACCACGTCCTCGCCCTGGGCCTGGACCCACGCCAGCGCCAGCTGCCCGGCGGTGACCCCCTTCGCCTCGGCCAGCTTCCGCAGCGCCTCGACGATCGCCAGGTTGCGCTCGAAGTTGCCCTCCGCGAAGCGCGGCAGGCCGCGGCGCATGTCGTCCTCCGGCAGGTCCGCGACCGACTTCACCGCGCCCGTCAGGAAACCGCGGCCGAGCGGGGAGAACGGGACGATCCCGATGCCGAGCTCCCGGCACGTGTCCAGGACCTCCCCTTCGATCCCGCGGGTCCACAGCGACCACTCGCTCTGCAGCGCCGTCACCGGGTGCACCGCGTGCGCGGCCCGGATCGTCGCCGCGCTCGCCTCGGAAATCCCGGCGTACCGGATCTTCCCGGCTTCCACCAGCGAAGCCAGCGCGCCCCAGGTCTCCTCGATCGGCGTGTCGGGGTCGACGCGGTGCTGGTAGTAGAGGTCGATGTGGTCGACGCCCAGGCGGCGCAGCGACTCGTCGCAGCTCTGCTTGACGTAGGCGGCGTCACCGCGGGCGCCCATCGCGCCGTCGTTCCACACGATGCCGAACTTCGTCGCGAGCACGACCTCGTCGCGGCGGCCGGCGATCGCGCGGCCGACCAGCTCCTCGTTGACGCCGTTCCCGTAAACGTTCGCCGTGTCGAGCAGCGTCACGCCGAGCTCGAGCGCGCGGTGGACGGTCGCGATCGACTCGTCGTCGTTGTCGCGCACGCCGTAGGCCTGGCTCATGCCCATGCAGCCGAGCCCCTGGGCGCCGACTTCCAGGCCGCCCAGCTTCCTGTTCTTCACGCGGACATCTCCTCCACACCGGGTTCCACGCCGAGCACCTTGCGCTCGACCTGGGCGTAGTTCTCGATCTTGTAGTCGAGGATGTCGAGACAGCCCTGCAGCTCGGCGATCCGCTCGGCGACCGACCGCCGCTGCTCCACCAGCAGGGCCTTGCGGCGGCCCGCGCTCGCGACGCCGTGGCGGCGCAGCGACGCGTACTCGCGCATGCTCTTGATGGGCATCCCGGTGGTGCGCAGCTTGGTCAGGAACCCCAGCCAGTTGAGGTCGTCGTCCGAGTAGGCCCGGCGCCCCGCGGCGTCCCGCGCGGGCGGGTCGAGCAGTTTGATGCGCTCGTAGTACCGGAGGGTGTCGATGGACAGTCCGCTACGTCGAGCGGCTTCCGCTATCGAGTAGCTCATGAGCCGACAGTACGACCTGGAGTGCACTCCAGGTCAACTCGCGATCCCTGGCTTCCATAACACCGTTCCGATACGCTGGGTGCATGGCGCGACCACGCACGCATGACGAAGCGCTCCGGCTCAAGCTGCTCGACCGGGCCGGCGAGCTCATCGCGGCCGACGGGCCGAAGGCGCTTTCGCTGCGCAAGCTGGCCGCCGACGCCGGGACGTCGACCACCGCCGTGTACTCGCTCTTCGGCAGCAAACCCGATCTGGTGAACGCCCTCTACACCGAGGGTTTCCGCCGCTTCGGCGCCCGGATGGCCGGGACGCCGCTGACCGGCGACGCCGTCGAGGACCTCGTCGCGCTCGGCCGCGCCTACCGCACGAGCGCGCTGGCCGACCCGCACCTCTACGGGATCATGTTCACCAAGTCGGTGCCCGGGTTCGAGCCCAACGAAGACGCCGAGAAGCTCGCCCGCAAGACGCTGGAACCCCTGGAGCAGGTGATCCGCCGGGCCGTCGCGGACGGCGTCTTCCTGGACGTCCCGCCGGAGACGGTCGCGGTCGGCTGCTGGGCCCTCGTCCACGGCCTGGTGTCGCTGGAGCTGACCGGGAACCTGCCGGAGGAGTTCGACGTCACGACGTCGTACGAGGCGGCGTTGCGCGCCAACGCCTCCGGCTGGCTGCGGCCTCAAGGCAGCAGCACCGTCCCGTCGTAGACGACCGCGCCCTTCGCGTCCCGCGCGGTCACATGGACCTTCGCCTCCGGGGAGATCTTGATGTCCTCGGGGGCCCACACGACGACCATCCCGGCCACGACGTGGGCCTCGGTACGCGCGCCGCTCCCGAAGTCGATGACCGCCGTCGCCGCGCTCTCGGGCAGGGCCGCGGCGACCGGACGGCGATCCGTGGCCGGCGGGGCGCCCGGCCGGCGGCCCAGGGTGTCCACCCTCAGCGGGTACGCCGGCGGTGCCTGCGGCGGGGGGCCGCTCGGGAAGGCGCGGGCCCGCGTCTTCCCCGGCCGCTGGTAGTCCGGCTCGGTGGTGCAGACCACGAACCGGTCGCCGTAGCGGCCGACGACCACGCGGTATTCGTCGGTCTCGAGCAGCGGCCCCGGCGCGTACGCCGCGGGATCGGGGATCGCCTCCAGCTCCGCCGCCGCCAGGCAGTCGCCGAGGGCCCGGCCCGCTCCGGACGTCCGGTCGGCGGTCACCGGGCGGTCGGTGACCGCGAGCAGGGGCGGGGGCGCCGCGGGCAGCGTCACTCCCGGTTGCATCGGCTTGCCGAGGGTCAGCGTCGTCCGCGCCGGGTCGGCCCGGGTCACGCCGACGAACTGACGGGTGATCGGGGAGACGAACAGCTGCGACAGGCTGCTTTCCCCGTCCTCGGTTTCCGCGCCGAGGTAACCGTCGTCCCCGTCCGGGGCGAGGACCCCGCCGACCATCCCGGTCGCGCTGTGCAGCAGCAGCCCCGTGCGGGTGCCCGGGACGTAGGCGGGTGTGGCCTCCGGATCCGACAGCGTCACGGTCGTGTCGGTCGTCTCGCAGAACATCGGCTTGCCGGCGACGGTCACCGCGACCACCGCGTCCGCGGGCAGGACCTGCGTGAACTCGGGGATCCAGTCCGCACGCGGCGGCACGCGGTCCTGCTTGCCCGCCGCCTGCACCGCGGCCCAGCAGCGGTCCAGGGACGAGGTCGCCACCCGCACGTCGAGGGTGAGCGGGTTGGCGGTGTCCGGCCCGGGTCCGGGCCCGGCGACGGGCTGGTGCCGGATCACCTGCGTCGCGACGACCGCCCCCGCGGCCAGCACCACGACGGCCGCCGCGGCGGCGTACCAGACACGGGACGGACGCCGTTTCCCGAGGCCACGGCGGACTTCGGCCCGCAGCCGCGCGCGGACGTCGTCCGGCAGCTCACGCCGGGGTGGCAGCTCGAGGTCGGCGGTCATTTCTCCTCCAGCAGCGTGCGCAGCCGGGCGCGGGCCCGGGACAGGTGAGCGCGGACGGTGACCTCGGCGACGGACAGCAGCGCGGCCGCGTCGGCGGCGCTCACCTCGCCGAGCAGGCACAGCTCGACGACCTCGCGCTGCGCCTTCGGCAGGGTCCGGACGGCTTCGACGATCTCGCGCAGCCGCCGCTCGCCGTCGAGCCGCTCGGCGACCGCCTCGGCGTGGTCGGACACCACCGGTGCGTCGGGCATCTTCCGCAGCAGCCGCAGCCGTCTTCGCGCCCCGCGGTGTTCGTCGCGGGCCGCGTTGCCGGCGACCGTGTAGAGCCACGGCAGAGCACTGTCGCGCACCAGCGTCACCTCGGCGCGGCGGCGCCAGGCGGTGAGGAAGGTGTTCGAGGTGAGGTCCTCGGCCGCGGTCCACGACCCGGTCAGCCGGTAGGCGTGGTTCCAGACGGCCTCCGCGTGGCGTTCGAAGAGCTCGCTGAAGGCTGCTTCGTCGCCTTCGGACGCCCGGTTCCACAGATCCCGGTCATCCACCGGCGCCCCCGTCGCTTGGCTGGTCACACCCCTTCATGGCCGGCACCGCCCGGGACGTTGCTACGCGGGGAACTGCGCGTCCGTCAGATCGAGGTCTTCGTGTTCGCCGCCCTCGAAGTCGGCGCCCTCGGCGAAGACGGTGTGGGAGAACTGGAACTTCCCGCCCGAGCGGATCCGGGTGAAGCGGACGCTGCGGGCGAAGTGCGCCCAGGAGAAGAACGCCCCCTCGTCGAACACCGACCGGTCGAAGTTCGCGATGTCGGTGAACTCAGCGCCGTAGAACCCCGTCCGCCGCGTGAAGCGCGAACCGCGGATGTGGACCGCGCCGACGAACCGGGCGCGGCTGAAGTCGGCGGCGGCCAGGGTGCAGCCGCTCAGCCGGAAGTCGACGAGGACGGCCCGCTGCAGGTCGACCGACATCCCCGGCCAGTGGCCCGGGTCGTCGTGGCTCAGGTGCGTCTTGAGCAGTTCCTGCGCGGCCAGCCGGACCAGCAGCTCGGGGTCGGTGTCCTCGCCGAGTTCGGCGCCGGTCCGGCCGCGCAGACCGGTTTTCGGGCCCATGAACGGCATCCGCAGGTACGCGCACAGCACGTTGACGATCATCTGGCGCTGCTTCGGGTTGTCCTGCCCGAGCCGCTCCAGCGCGTACAGCCCGCCCAGCCGCACCGGTGCCTTGTCGCTCCCGAGCTGTTCGACGGCCTTCGTGTACAGCTCGGTGACGCGCCGCTCTTCGAGGTCCCGCTCGGTCACCGCGGCGACGCGGGTCGTCTCGGCCAGCTGCAGTTCCAGCGTTCGCTGGCGGCGCGTCGCCAGCCAGAGCGCGAACACGCCGCCCGCACCCGCGCCGACGCCGAACGCCGTCTTCACCGCGTCGATCCGGACCGGCGCGTCCGGGCGCCCCGACCAGGCGAGGAACGACCAGAGCAGCACCCCGGTGACGGCGGCGACCGCGACGGCGGCCACGGCGATCCACCGCCACTTCAGCACCGGCACCGGCTCAGACGGCGCCGTACTGGCGGTCACCCGCGTCGCCGAGGCCCGGGACGATGAAGCCCGAGTCGTTGAGGCGCTCGTCGATGCTCGCGGTGACCACCCGGACCGGCAGGCCGGTCTTCTCCAGGTGGGCCAGGCCCTCCGGGGCGGCCAGCGCGCAGATGGCGGTGACGTCGTCGGCGCCGCGGTCGGTGAGCAGGCGGATCGTGTACTCCATCGAGCCGCCGGTGGCGAGCATCGGGTCGAGCACCAGCACCGGCCGGTCGGCGAGCGATTCCGGCAGCGACTCGAGGTACGGCGTCGGCTTGAGCGTCTCCTCGTCGCGCGCGAGGCCGACGAAGCCCATCTGCGCGTCCGGGATGAGCTTGTGCGCCTGGTCGGCCATGCCGAGCCCGGCGCGCAGCACGGGAACGAGCAGCGGCGGCTTCGCGAGGGAGTAGCCGTCGGTGCGGGCGACCGGGGTGTGGATCCGCTGGACCTTCACCGGCACGTCGCGCGTGGCTTCGTAGACGAGCATGACGGTCAGCTCGTGCAGCGCGGCCCGGAACGCGGCGCTGTCGGTGCGCGCGTCGCGCATCGTGGAGAGCCGGGCCTTCGCGAGGGGGTGGTCGACGACGTGCACATCCATGCGGGTCAATCTAGCTGTTTCGCGAAGCTCTTCACCCAGCCGCGCTGCCAGGGTGTTTCGACGGCTCGCTCGTGGTAGTTGGCTCTGGTCCAGGCGACGGCTTCTTCGGCCGGGACGCCGGAGAGGATCGCCAGGCACGCCAGCACCGTGCCGGTCCGCCCGGCACCGCCGTAGCAGGCGACCTCGACGGATTCGGTCTTCGCCCGTTCGTGGAGGGCCTTGATCTTTTCGCGGGCGTCGGCGGGCCTGGTGGGCAGCAGGAAATCGGGCCAGGTGATCCACTCGTGCGGCCAGGTGATCCCGCCGCCGTGCTTGCGCCGCAGGTGGCTGGTCCCCAGGTAGAGCCCGAAATCGGGCGCGGGTCCGTCGGGGCGTGGGCGCCGGAGCCCGCGTCCGTGCACGCGGGTGCCGTCCGGAAACTCGACCATGGACCCAGTGTCCTCCAGAAGATGGACACACAGAGTGGTTTTCGCCGATAGGCTGCGCCGCGTGAGCGAACTGACGCCCGACCAGATGCGGGCTTCCGACGCGGACCGTGAACGCGTCGCCCAGGTGCTGCACAACGCCCTCGCGGAAGGGCGGATCACGGTCAACGAGCTGGAAGAGCGGCTCACGACGGTCTACGCGGCGAAAACCCTCGGCGAGCTGAAGCCGGTGACGGCGGACCTGCCGACGGCTTCGGCGGCGGTCGAGCCGGCCGCGACCCGGGCACTGGGCTTCCCGGACCAGCGCATCGGCGGCCACCCGGGCTCCCCGGTGTCGATCGGCGTGCTGTCGGGAGCGGTCCGCAAGGGCAGCTGGGTCCTGCCCCCGCAGCACAACAGCCTGGCGTTCTGGGGCGGCGCGGAGATCGACCTGCGCCAGGCCCGCTTCGCGGACAAGCACTGCACGATCACGGCGGTCGCCATCATGGGCGGCATCCAGATCACGGTCCCGGACGACATCAACGTGGACGTCACGGGCATCGGCCTGATGGGCGGGTTCGTGCTGGAGGACAAGTCGGGCGCACCCCCGGCCCCGCCGACGGCCCCGACGGTGAAGATCAACGGCCTGGCGTTCTGGGGCGGGGTCGTGGTGTACCGGAAGCCGGCGAAGCGGGCCGAGCCGCCGCAGATCGAGGGGGCTTGACCACGAGTTTGTGACGCGTTCGGCGCCCAGCGTCACCATCGACGGGGGCTCGCGCTGTCGGACCCGCCGCCTAGACTCAGGCGCATGACAGCCACGACCAGCACGTCAGCGGCGCCGGCCACCCCGGCACCGCTGGTGGACGCGACTCGCGACGACGCGAGCCTGCGCCGCTTCCTGCTCGGGCTGCCCGGTGTCGACCAGGTCGGCGTCGAGCAGCGCGCGGCGGGCCTCGGCACGCGCAGCATCAAGAAGGACGCCAAGCGGTGGGCCATCGACACCGCCATCTCCATGGTCGACCTGACCACCCTGGAGGGCGCCGACACCCGGGGCAAGGTCCGCGCGCTGGCCGCGAAGGCCGTGCGGCCCGATCCCGAGCGGCAGGACACCCCGCGCGTCGCCGCCGTCTGCGTGTACCCGGACATGGTCGCCACGGCCGTCGAAGCGCTCGAGGGCAGCGGCGTGCACGTCGCCAGCGTCGCCACCGGCTTCCCGGCCGGGCGCACCAGCCGCGAGATCAAGCTGGCCGACACGAAGATCGCCGTCGAGGCCGGCGCGCACGAAGTCGACATGGTGATCGACCGCGGTGCCTTCCTCGAGGGCCGGTACATGGCCGTCTTCGAGGAGATCCAGGCCGTCAAAGCCGCCTGCGGCGACGCCCACCTGAAGGTCATCCTCGAGACCGGCGAGCTGGCGACCTACGACAACGTCCGGCGCGCGTCGTGGCTGGCGCTGCTGGCCGGCGGGGACTTCATCAAGACGTCCACCGGCAAGGTCTCCCCCGCCGCGACCCTGCCCGTCACCCACATCATGCTGCAGGCCGTCCACGACTGGCACCGGCAGACCGGGCAGCTGCGCGGGGTCAAGCCCGCGGGCGGCATCCGGACGACGAAGGACGCGATCAAGTACCTGGTCGCGGTGCACGAGGTCGCCGGCGAGCAGTGGCTGACCCCGGACCTGTTCCGCTTCGGCGCGTCCAGCCTGCTCAACGACCTGCTGCTGCAGCGCCGCACCCAGGTGGACGGCCACTACAGCGGCCCCGACTACGTGACGGTGGACTGATGCCTGTTTTCGAGTACGCCCCGGCGCCGGAGTCGCGCGCCATCGCGAACCTCAAGGACTCCTACAAGCCGTTCGTCAACGGCGAATTCGTCGACGGCTCGGGTGAGCCGCTCAAGACGATCAACCCGGCCACCGAAGAGGTGCTCGCCGAGGTCGGCACGGCCTCGAAGTCCGACGTGGACATCGCGGTCAAGGCCGCGCGCAAGGCGTACGACAGCGTCTGGTCGAAGCTGCCGGGCACCGAGCGCGCGAAGTACCTGTTCCGCATCGCGCGGCTCATCCAGGAGCGCTCGCGTGAGCTGGCGGTGCTGGAAAGCCTCGACAACGGCAAGCCGATCAAGGAGTCGCGCGACTCCGACGTCCCGACGGCGGCCGCGCACTTCTTCTACCACGCGGGCTGGGCCGACAAGCTGGAGTACGCGGGGTACGGGCCGAACCCGCGTCCGCTGGGGGTCGCGGGCCAGATCATCCCGTGGAACTTCCCGCTGCTGATGCTGGCCTGGAAGATCGCCCCGGCCCTGGCCACCGGCAACACGGTGGTCCTCAAGCCGGCCGAGACGACGCCGTTGACCGCGCTGGTCTTCGCGGAGATCTGCCAGCAGGCCGAGCTGCCGCCGGGCGTGGTGAACATCCTGCCGGGCGCGGGCGACATCGGCGCGTCCATTGTGGAGCACGCGGGCATCGACAAGATCGCCTTCACCGGCTCGACCGACGTCGGCAAGGCGATCCAGCGCCAGGTCGCGGGCACGCCGAAGAAGCTGACGCTGGAGCTGGGCGGCAAGGCGGCGAACATCGTGTTCGAGGACGCGCCGCTCGACCAGGCCGTCGAGGGCATCGTCAACGGCATCTTCTTCAACCAGGGCCACGTCTGCTGCGCGGGCTCGCGGCTGCTGGTCCAGGAGTCGATCGCCGAAGAGGTCCTCGAAAAACTGCGCTACCGGGTGTCCACCCTGCGCATCGGCGACCCGCTGGACAAGAACACCGACATCGGCGCGATCAACTCCGCGGAGCAGCTGGCGAAGATCCGCGGGCTGGTCGAATCGGGGGACGCCGAAGGCGCCGAGCGCTGGACCAGCCCGTGCCCGATCCCGGAGCGCGGGTTCTTCTTCGCGCCGACAGTGTTCGCGAACGTCCACCAGTCGATGCGGATCGCCCGTGAGGAGATCTTCGGCCCGGTGCTGTCGGTGCTGACGTTCCGCACGCCCGACGAGGCCGTGGCGAAGGCGAACAACACGCCGTACGGGCTTTCGGCGGGCATCTGGACCGAAAAGGGCTCCCGGATCCTGTGGATGGCGAACCAGCTGCGCGCCGGCGTGGTCTGGGCCAACACCTTCAACCGCTTCGACCCCGCCGCCCCGTTCGGCGGCTACCAGGAATCCGGCTTCGGGCGCGAAGGCGGCCGCACCGGGCTGGAGGGCTACCTGAATGTTTGATTCAACGCAGTCTGACCGGATTTCCGTCGCGAAGACGTACAAGCTGTACCTCGGCGGCAAGTTCCCCCGTTCGGAGTCCGGCCGGGTGTACCCGGTAACGGACGGCAAGGGCAAGTTCCTGGCGAACGCGGCCCACGCGTCCCGCAAGGACGTCCGTGACGCGGTGGTGGCGGCCCGCAAGGCATTCGGAGGTTGGGCCGCGGCGACGGCGTACAACCGTGGCCAGGTCCTCTACCGGGTGGCCGAGGTGCTCGAAGGCCGCCGCGACCAGTTCGTCGCGGAGGTCTCGGCCTCGGAGGGCCTGGCGGCGAAGAAGGCCGAGACCCTGGTGGACGCGGCGATCGACCGCTGGGTCTGGTACGCGGGCTGGACGGACAAGATCGCGACGGTCCTCGGCGCGGCCAACCCGGTGGCGGGCCCGTACTTCTCGTTCACGGTCCCGGAGCCGACGGGGGTGGTGGGCGTACTGGCCCCGCAGCAGTCGTCCCTGCTGGGCCTGGTCGAGGTCCTCGCGCCGGTCCTGGCCACGGGCTCGACGGCGGTGGTGGTTTCGAGCGCGGAGCGGCCTCTGCCGGCGATCACGCTGTCGGAGGTCCTGGCGACGTCGGACGTCCCGGGCGGCGTGGCGAACATCCTGACGGGCCGGGCTTCGGAACTGGGCCCCTGGCTGGCCTCCCACGGCGACGTGAACGCGCTGGACCCGACGGGAGCCGCCCCGGCGGACCGCGTCGAACTCGCCCGCGAGGCGGCGAACACGGTGAAGCGGGTGCTGACGGTCCCGGAGGCGGAACCGGACTGGACGGCCGCACCGGATCTCACCCGCCTGCGCCGGTACCTGGAGGCCAAGACGGTCTGGCACCCCCTGGGCGTCTGAGTGCGGGCGCGAAGGCCACCATCCGGGCGTACCCGGGTGGTGGCCTTCAGCCTGCTGACCGCGCTTCGCGCCCTTGCCGAGCCCGGTCAAGTCCGGTGGGTTCAGCCGCTCCTGCAGCTCGACCCGGATCGGAACCTGCCGAGCAGCTCGACGACATCGAAGAGGTCGCACGCCACCTGCACCGCCTGGGCAGGCGGTGTTGGATCGACGCCTCCGACGTGGCGAACCGGCCCGGGTTCGGCGCCGGTGGCGCACTCGGCCGGCTGGCCGACCGGTTGGGCGGGCCGGCCGATCTCTTCGACAGGGCTTGGCCGATCACGTTCGTCCCGGTGGTCCGCAGCGACGCCACCGAGCAGGCGCCCCGCGGCCGCGGGGCGCCTCGGCGACGAACTGGGAGCCGGAGCCGCCGTCCGGGTCCGGCCGGGCGCGGCCGACCGGGACACCCTCGGCCGGATCATCGAGCGGCTGGCGCGGGCACCGGGCGACATCCACGTCGTGCTGGACCTGCAGTACGTCGCCGAGGCAACGGCCGACGGGGTCGAGCGAGCCGCGGCCATCCTCACCACGCTCACCGAATCGGGTGCGTTCGGGTCGACGACCTTGCTGACCGGCTCGATCCCGAAGACGCTCGGGCACACCGCGACGTGGGAACAGGCGCGAGCCGAGGAAGTGCTCTGGGAACGCCTCGTGCGCGCCGGTGCCGGAAACCTCCGGTTCGGCGACTACGGCGCCGTGCACCCGATTCCGAGCAAGGGATTCCGCAGCAAGCACGTCGCGCTGAAGTACACGTGCCCACGCCGCTGGCTCTACTCGCGGGAGCAGATGCCGGACGAGAAGGGTGACGAGTCGGCGCGCGGTCACACCTTCCGGGTCGTGTGCCGCCACGTCATCGAATCGGAGGGCTACGCCGGGCCCGGCTTCTCCTGGGGAGACCGTGAAATCCTCGAGGCGGCGACCGGTGCCGGGACCGGTCTGGGCGACACCCGCAAGCCCGTAGCGTTGGCGACCTCGCACCACCTGGCCTACCTGGCCGCCCGGGCCGCGGCTTGACGGTCAGCTCATCGTCACCGAGAAGTCCGACAGCGTGAACCGCGCCTTGCCGCCCCCGGTCGAGCAGAACTCGATCCCGTAGCCGATCTGGTTCACCGTCGGGTTCGGCGGGATCAGGCCCTTGCCGATCGCCCACGCGATCATCGCCTTCAGGTCCACACTTCCCGAGTACTGCGTGGAGCGGGACACGAACGCCACGTACCCCTCGTCGTCCGCCCAGACGTCGTACGTGAAACCAGCCGCCGTGTACGTCGTCAGCTTGTCGCCCGAGGGGACCTGCTTGCTGTTCTCCGTCCAGACCATCACCTCGGTGACGCCCTTGCCGTTGCCCACGCCGTTCAGCCACAGGTCGTACGCCACGTCGTAGGTGCCCGTGCCCGGGCCGCGGCCGGCGAACGTCGATTTGATCACCGAATAGTCGTTGAACGGCTTCCCGTTCTGGTCGTTGATGTCCTTGTGCACGTTCGGATAGGTTTTCACCGACGTCGAATCGGGTTGGGTGGAATCGACGTACCAGTTGTCGTACGCGCACGCACGCAGCGTTTCCGGGCCCGCTTCCCCGGCGTTCCACATGTTGTTGTGGACGTAGTAACCGCCGTCGGACCAGCCGCCGTCGGGGTCGCTCGTGGTGAACTCCGGGCTGCGGCAGCTGCGCACCGGCGTGGCCGACGGCGGTACCGGAGTCGACGAAGGTGCAGGTCGAGCGGCTGAAGACGACGACGGCGCAGACGACGAAGCGACAGAAGGAGGAGCAGAAGCAGACGAAGACGCGGCAACCGGCAACGGCGAAGGCACGCCGTCGACGGGCGCGCCGCCGCAGCCGGTGAGCACCGGGAAGGAAATCGCCAACAACACGGCCAGCATTCTTCGTCGCATTTTCCCGCCCGCAGCTGCAATTCCGGCAGAACGAGGCGGAACCCTAACACGGAAATCGCCGGATTCAGTCCGGGTCGAGATCCCCGGACGTGATCGGCCGGCCGGGCAGCGGCGAACCGGGCCGGGCGCGGAGGCCGTCGATCATGATGCCGACGCACCGGCGGGCCGCCATCTCGGCCACCTCCGGCGACTTCGCGCGCATCTGGCGCAGCAGCGTCGCGAACAGGATCGCGATGTCGCCCGCCCCGACGTCGTCGCGGAGCTTGCCCTCGGCCTTGGCGCCGTCGACGAAGCCGTCGAGGACCGCGAGGATCTCGTCGCGCAGCCGCCGGACCTCCGGGTCGTTCTTGAGGATCACCAGCGCCCGGTGCGACACCATCGCCAGCTGCACGCTCAGCTGCAGCTCCACCGACTGCCGCAGCAGCCGCTCCAGCGCGCGCCACGACGACGTCTCCTCGGCGGCGATCACGCGCGCGTCGATCAGCACCCGCTCGAAGTTGTCCATGGCCACCGCGCGGACCAGCGCGTCGCGGTCCGGGAACCGGCGGTACAGCGTGCCGACGCCGACGCCGGCCGCGCGCGCGATCTCCTCCATCGGCACCTCGGGACCGGAAACGGCGAAGATGTGCTTCGCGGCGGCCAGGATCTGGTCGCGGTTGCGCCGCGCGTCCGCCCGCAGGGTGGTCTCGGGGTCTGCCGTCATGCCGTTCGCCTTCCGCTGAATCGCGCGGGGTGATTCTCGCATGGTCAACGGGCCACCCACTTCCCCTGCGATCGGGTAGTAGGCATCTAGTGGACGACTTCCTTCCGCTTCGGTACCTTGGACCGGAGAACCGGAATGTAATCCTCCGCATACTTTCCGTCCGATTTAGGGGGTCCGAAATGACCGAAGTGGCCGAACCCGCGACGCGGGACGACACCTTCCCGCTGCTCCGCACGTGCCCGTTCGCCCCGCCGCCGGCGTACGAAAAGCTGCGCGAGGCGGGGCCGGTCCACCGCGTCACGCTCCAGTCCGGCCAGGAGGCGTGGGCCGTGACGCGCCTCGAGGACGTCCGGACCGTGCTGAACGACCCGCGGTTCAGCTCCGACCGGTTCAACCCCGGCTTCCCGATCCTGACGAGGCAGGGACGTCCGCAGCGCCGCCGCTTCACCGCGTCGCTGATCAACATGGACCCCCCGGAGCACGGCGCCGCCCGCCGCGAGGTCGTCGGCGAGTTCACCGTCAAGCGGATGAAGGCGCTGCAGCCGCGGATCCAGCAGATCGTCGACGAGCACATCGACGCGATCCTGGCCGGCCCGAAGCCCGCCGACCTGGTCTCCGCGCTGAGCCTGCCCGTGCCGTCGCTGGTCATCTGCGAGCAGCTCGGCGTCCCGTACGCCGACCACGACTTCTTCCAGTCGCGCAGCTCCACCCTGCTGAACCGGGAAGTGACGCAGGAAGTGCGGATGCAGGCCGTCGAGGAGATGCAGAACTACCTCGACGAACTGGTCTCGGCGAAGGAGGCCGACCCGACCGACGACCTGCTCGGCCGCCAGATCCTCAAGCAGCGCGAAGAGCACGGCGACGTCGCGCACGACGAGCTCGTCTCGCTGGCCTTTCTGCTGCTCCTCGCCGGGCACGAGACGACGGCCAACATGATCTCGCTCGGCACCGTCGCGCTGCTGGAGAACCCGGACCAGCTCGCGATCATCAAGAACGACCCGGGCAAGACCCTCGACGCCGTCGAGGAGCTGCTGCGGTACTTCACCATCGCCGAGTTCGCGACCTCGCGCGTCGCCACGGAGGACGTCGAGATCGGCGGCCAGCTGATCCGCGCGGGCGAGGGCGTGCTCGGGCTCAGCTACTCCGGCAACCGCGACGCGGCGGCGTTCGAGAACCCGGACGCCCTCGACCTCGAGCGCGGCGCCCGCCACCACGTCGCCTTCGGCTTCGGGCCGCACCAGTGCCTGGGCCAGAACCTGGCCCGGATGGAACTGCAGATCGTCTTCGACACGCTGTTCCGGCGCATCCCGGACCTGAAGCTGGCCGCGCCGGTGGACCAGCTGCCGTACAAGCACGACTCCTCGATCTTCGGCCTCTACTGCCTGCCCGTGACCTGGTGAGGGAGACGTCATGACGACCGTCGAAGAGCGCGAATTCCCGATGACCCGCACGTGCCCGTTCGCGCCGCCGCCGGCGTACGAGGAGATCCGCGAGGGCGAGCCCGTCTCGCGGGTCCGGCTGCCCGACGGCGGCCACGCCTGGGCCGTCACCCGGCACGAGGACGTCCGGACCGTGCTGAACGACCGGCGCTTCAGCGCCGACCGGCAGCACCCGGACTTCCCGCAGCTGGTCAAGGGCGGGTTCCGGCGCCAGGGCGACGAGCGCACCATGATCACCATGGACGCGCCGGAGCACGGCCCGGCCCGCAAGGCCGTGCTCGGCGAGTTCACCGTGCGCCGGATGGAGGCGCTGCGGCCGCGCATCCAGGAGATCGTCGACAGCCGGATCGACGCGCTGCTGGCCGGCCCGAAGCCCGGCGACCTGGTCGAGGCGCTGTCGCTGCCGGTGCCGTCGCTGGTCATCTGCGAGATGCTCGGCGTCCCGTACGCCGACCACGGCTTCTTCCAGATCCACACGGCGCAGATGCTCAAGCGCGCGACGCCGCCGGAGGAGCGGCGGGCGGCGTTCGACACCATCCGCGGGTACATGGCGGACCTCATCGCCGAGAAGGAAGCGAACCCGCCGGACGACCTGCTCGGCCGGCAGATCGTCAAGCTCCGCGAAGAGGGCACCTACCGGCGGGAGTCGCTGGCCGCGACGGGGTTCCTGCTGCTGGTGGCGGGCCACGAGACGACGGCGAACATGATCTCGCTGTCCACCGTCGCCTTCCTGCGCAACCCGGAGCAGCTCGCGGTGATCAAGGCGGACCCGGGCAAGACGCTCGACGCCGTCGAGGAGATGCTGCGGTACTGGACGATCGTCGACGCGGCCACGGCACGCCTGTGCGTCGAGGACATCGAGGTCGGCGGGCAGCTGATCCGCGCCGGCGAGGGGGTCCTGGCGCTGGGGTACGCGGCGAACCGCGATCCGCGCGCGTTCGACGACCCGGACACGCTCGACATCGAGCGCGGCGCGCGGCACCACGTGGCGTTCGGGTTCGGGCCGCACCAGTGCCTCGGCCAGAACCTCGCGCGGATGGAACTGCAGATCGTCTTCGACACGCTCTTCCGCCGGATCCCGCAGCTGGCGCTGGCCGCGCCGGTCGACGACCTGCCGTTCAAGGACGACGCGAACATCTACGGCCTGTACCGGCTGCCGGTGACCTGGTAGAGACGAACTGCCAACCCACCACAGGAGAAGAGGACCATGAAGATCATCGCGGACACCGGCAAGTGCGTCGGCGCCGGCCAGTGCGTGCTCACCGAGCCCTCCCTGTTCGACCAGAGCGAGGAGGACGGCACGGTCATCGTGCTCGACGACCAGCCCCAGGGCGTGCTGGTCGAGAAGGCCCGTGAAGCGGTGCACGTCTGCCCGAGCCAGGCCCTCTCGCTCGAAGAGTGACCGCGCGAAGGCCACCTCGATGGTGCTCGAGGTGGCCTTCGGCGTTGCTCGACGCGTTACTCGACCGGGTTACTTGACTGGGGTTACTTGACTGCGCCCATGGACAGGCCGCGGACCAGGTGGTTCTGCGCGATCCAGCCGACGATCATCACCGGCAGGGACGCCAGCAGCGCCGCCGCGGACAGCTGCGCCCAGTACAGGCCTTCGCTGGTGATGAACCCGACGAGGAACACCGGGACCGTCCCGGCGCGGGCCGCCGTCAGGTTGACCGCGTAGAAGAACTCCGTCCAGGAGAAGATCACGCAGATCAGCGCGGTCGCCGCGATCCCGGGCGCGACCACCGGCATGATGATCTTCCGCAGCAGCGTCGGCAGGTTGGCGCCGTCGATGCGGCCCGCCTCGATCATCTCGTGCGGCACCTCGAGGAAGAACGACCGCATCATCCAGATGGCCAGCGGCAGGTTCATCGACGTGTACAGGATGACCAGCGCCCACACCGTGTCGAGCAGCTCGGTGTTCTGCGAGATCACGTACAGCGGGATGATCGCCGCCACGATCGGCAGCATCTTCGTCGACAGGAAGAACCCGAGGGCGTTCGACGTGCCCTTGACCGGCGCCAGCGACAGCGCGTACGCCGCCGGGACGCCGAAGAGCAGCACCAAGACCGTCGACAGGATCGTGACGAACGCCGAGTTCGACAGGTACGGCAGGAACCCGCCGTTCAGGACGTTGCCGAGCTGTTCGAACGTCGGCGTGAAGAACAGCTTCGGCGGATCGGTGTAGGCGTCCGCCTCCTGCTTGAACGCCGTGAGGATCATCCACAGCAGCGGGAAGACGAACAGGATCGCGATCACCCAGGTCGCGACGGTCAGCGACCCCTTGCCGTAGGCCCGCTTGCGGGGCGCCACCGTCGTCACTTGATCCCTCCGCTCACCGAGAAGGTCCGGAACATCAGGCGCAGGGCGAAGGTCGCGACGATCATCGTCAGGATCACCACGATCACGCCCATCGCCGAGGACTGGCCGACGTCGAAGCCCTCGAACGCGCGCTGGTAGATGTAGTACGGCAGGTTGGTGCTCGCCGTGCCCGGGCCGCCCTGGGTCATCAGGAAGATCGCGTCGAAGCTGTTCACGATGTAGATCGCGCCCAGCAGCGTGGCCAGCTGCAGGAACCGGGACAGGTGCGGCAGGGTGATGGAGACGAACGTCCGCCACCGGCCGGCACCGTCCACGTTGGCCGCTTCGAGGACGTCCTTGGCCTGGCTCTGCAGGCCGGCCAGGATGAGCAGCATCATGAACGGCGTCCACTGCCACACGATCTGCGCCATCACCGAAGCCAGCGGGAACTCCGAAAGCCAGTCGGCGTCGGTGCCGAAGACGAAGTGCAGCAGCCCGTAGGTCGGGTCGAACACCGTCGTCTTCCACAGCAGCGCGCCGGCCGCCGGCAGGATGAGGAACGGCGTGATCAGCAGCGTCCGGACGACGCCGCGGCCGAGGAACTTGCGGTCGAGCAGGATGGCCAGGCCGAGGCCGAGGAGCAGCGCGACGAACACGCAGACCACGGTCAGCAGCACCGTGTTGAGCAGCGCGACCAGGAACGTCGTGTCGCTGAAGACGTCGATGTAGTTGTCCAGGCCGACGAAGTGCCGTGACCCGGGCCGGACCAGGTTCCACGACTGGAACGAGTAGAACACGGTGAGCAGGAACGGCAGCTGCGTCACCGCGACGACGAAGATCAGCGCGGGCAGCAGCGGCAGCCGCCGCTTGGCCGCGGTGCTCAGGCCGCGTTTCTCTTCGGTCTTCGCCTGGGTCCGGGAGGTGGGGGTGGATACGGAGAGCGTGGACATCACTGCACCGCCTTGTAGGAGTCGCCCACGGTTTGCGCGTAGTCCTGGGACTGCTTCAGCGCGTCTTCGACGGATTCGCGGCCGGCGATCGCGGCCGACAGCTGCTGGCTCACCCGGGTGCCCAGGTCCTGGAACTCGGGGATGCCGACGAACTGGATGCCGGGGTAGGGCACCGGGTTCGCCATCACCTTCTGCTGGTTCGCGTCCGCGATGCCGTCGAGGGTGGGCTTCGCGTAGGCCTTCGCCGCGTCGGCGTACTCGGGGATGGCGTACGTCGACTGGCGGACGCCCGGCGGGACGCGGTTCCAGCCGTAGGTGTGGCCGACCTTCTGCACGTACGCCTTGTCGGTCATCCAGGCCATGAACTTCCAGGCCGCGTCCTTGTCCTTGGCGACCTTCGGAATGCCGAGGGCCCAGGTGTAGAGCCAGCCGCTGGCCGGGGTCTTGACGACCGGCGCGGGTGCGTAGCCGGACTTGCCGACGATCTTGCTGCTGGACGGGTCCTCGTTGGTGCCCGCCATGACCGTGGCGTCGTACCACATCGCCGCGTTGCCTTGGGTGTAGCGCGTGCCGCACTCGGAGAACCCGGCGCTGGAGGCGCCGACTTCGCCGTGCTCGCGGATCAGGTTGACGTAGAAGTTCGCGGCCTGCGTGAACTCCGGGGACGTCAGCTTGGCGGTCCAGTCCTTGTCGAACCACTGCGCGCCGAAGGTGTTGGCCACCGTCGTGAACGGCGCGAGGCTCTCGCCCCAGCCGGGCTTGCCGCGCAGGCAGATGCCCGCGACGCCGGCCGCCTTGTCGTCGAGCTTTGCGGCGAACTCGGCGATCTGCGGCCACGTCGGCTTGGCGGGCATGGTGAGCCCGGCCTTGTCGAAGAGGTCCTTGCGGTAGGCCAGGAACGACGACTCGCCGTAGAACGGCACCGCGTACATCTGGTTCCGGTACGACAGCGACTGCTTGATGCTGGGGATGAAGTCGCCTTCGTCGTAGCCCGGGGTGGCCGTCATGTGCGGTTCGAGGTTCTCGAGCCAGCCGTTGGCCGCCCACTGCGGGGCCTCGTAGTTGCTGATCATGACGACGTCGAACTCGCCGCCCTCGGTGGCGGTCGACGCGGTGATCTTGGCGCGGGCCTGGTTTTCCGGCAGCGACACGAACTTGAGGCTGATGCCGGTGGCCCTTTCGAACTCCGGCGCGAGCGAGATCGCGTCCTTCATCTGCGGGTTCGCCACGATCGCGATGACGAGCGTGCTGCTGCCGGTACCGAGCGAGCCGGCGCCCGCACAGCCGGTGGCCAGCAGCGACGTCGCCGCGAGGAGGGTGAGGAGCTTACGCACGGCCACCTCCGGGGAGGACTTGCACCTTCAGGCCCGCGCCGCTGCGCATCTTGGCCAGCGCCTCGGGGTACTGCTCCAGCGGCAGGGTGTCGGTGAGCAGCGCGTCCGTGTCGATCGCGCCGGACGCCACCAGGTCGAGGGCGGCGCCGAAGCTGTGCAGCACGGCCATCGAGCCGACGACGGTGATTTCGTCGTTGTAGATGCGGAACGGCGAAAGCGCGACGCGGGCTTCGGCCGGCGCGACGCCGAAGACGAGCAGCCGTCCGCCGCGCCGGATCGCGTCGAAGGCGGCTTCGATGGCGGGGGCGGCGCCGGTGCAGTCGACGGCGACGTCGAACTTCTCGTCGTTCAGGTCCTTGACGTCCTTCGCCGTGGCGACGGCACCGAGACTCGCTGCGCGCGGCAGCCGGGCCTCGTTGCGGTCGACCACGGTGACCTGCGCGCCCGAGCGCTGCAGCAGCTGCTGCATGATGAGGCCCATGGTGCCGGCGCCGACGACGAGGAAGCGTTCGCCGGCTTCGACGCCGACGCGACGAACACCGTGCACCGCGCAGGAAACCGGCTCGACCAGCGCACCCTGTTCCCAGGTCATCGCGTCGGGCATGCGGTAGCAGGTGGACGACGGCACAGCGACGTATTCGGCGAACGCGCCGTTGACGGTGTCGCCGGTGGCGCCCCAGTTCGCGCAGAGGTTGCCGTGGCCGGCGCGGCACGGGCCGCAGTAGCCGCAGAACAGCGACGGGTCGACGGCCACCCGGTCGCCGACCTGCCAGTCGCCCGGCACGTCCGCGCCGAGCTCGACGATCTCCCCGGCGAACTCGTGGCCGGGGACGATGGGGTACGGGGTGGGCGGGAAGTGCCCGTCCGCGATGTGCAGGTCGGTGCCGCAGATACCGCACGCTCCGACCTTGACGACGACCTGACGTTCCCCGGGTTTCGGATCGGGCACCTCGCCGACCCTGATCTCACCGGGCCGGTCGACGATGGCGGCACGCATGCCTTGCCCCTTCCTCGCGCTCAGATGAGCAACGTTGACCTATCGCGACGAGAAGATGTGAAGGCATTACAGGTCTGACGTCGGTATCACGTCAACCTTTCGGCTGGATTTCGCGCTATTATGCTCAAATGAGCGCTTCCCGTAAGAGTGCTTCGCTCACCGAAGCGATGCTGCTCGCCACCGTCGCCCGGCGCTTCTACGTGCAGGGACGCTCCAAGCTGGAGATCGCCGACGAGTTCGGCGTCAGCCGGTTCAAGGTGGCGCGGATGCTCGACACGGCCATGGAGTCCGGGCTGGTCAGGGTGGAGTTCTCGCTGCCGGCGCCGGTGGACCTCGCGCTGTCGGACGAGGTGCGCTCGGCGTACGGGCTGAAGCGTGCGCTGGTGCTCGAACGCTCAACCGAGCGCGAGCCGAAGGAGGTCGTCCGGGCGAAGATCGGTGCGCTGGCCGCGCGGCTGCTCGAGGAGATCGCGGTCCCGTCGGACGTCATCGGGCTGTCGTGGGCGCGGTCGGTGAACGCGATGGCGGAGGCGGTCCGGTCGCTGCCGCGGTGCCCGATCGTCCAGCTGTGCGGGGTGCAGGCGGGGATGGACATGCGCGGCCGCTCGGTGGAGACGGTCAGCCGCGTGACGTCGGTGTCCGGCGGCGACGCGTACCCGATCTTCGGGCCGCTGGTGCTCCCGGACCGCCGCACGACGGAGACGTTGCGGCGCCAGCCGGGGATCGCAGAGACGTTCGGCCAGTTCCGCAACCTGACGAAGGCGGTGGTCAGCATCGGCGCGTGGCAACCGGGCGAGTCGACGGTGTACGACGCCCTGGACGAAGCCGAGCGCGCGGCGATCGCGGCCCGCGGGGCGACGGCGGAGGTCGCGGCCCGCCTCTTCGACGCGTCCGGCAACGCGCTCTCGACCGGCTTGGCCCACCACGTCCTGGCGATCAGCCACGAGGAGCTGATGGCGGTCCCGGAGGTGATCGCCCTGGGCTACAGCCGTCCGAAGGCGGCGGCGGTGGACGCGGTGCTGCGGTCGGGCATGGTCTCGACCCTGATCACCGACGCCGCGGCTGCGGTCCCGTTGCTGGCCTTGGCGGCGAAGAACCCACCCTCGTGACAACCCGCAGGGTACGGCGCAGCCGGCGGCCTACTCCGCCCGGGGTAGGCGCGGCTCTCCCGCCTCCGGGACGAAACCCGGGTCGCGCCCGATGTGCCGGCGCGGCCGCTTCGCGAGCCTGGGGGTCGTGAAGACTTCTCCCCGCTGGCGCCAGGCCGTCGTCTGGCTGCACGTCGTTTCGTCGGTCGCCTGGATGAGCCAGGCCCTCGCCCTGGTCGTGCTCATGTCGTCAGGCGCGCCCGAAATGGCCGACCGGCTCGACTCCGTCCTGCTCGCCCCCATGGCGAACGTCTCCGCGTTCACCGGCCTCCTGCTGGCCGGCGCGACCGCGTGGGGCTACTTCCGGCACTGGTGGGTGCTCACGAAGTTCGCACTGACGCTGATCCAGCTCTACGCCGGGATCTTCCTGCTGTCCCCCGCGCTGCGCGAGTCGGCGGACACCGGCACCGTCGCCTGGCCGCAGATCGCCGGAGCGGCGCTGATGGCGAGCGCACTCGCGTTCCAAGCCTGGCTGTCCGTCGCGAAGCCGGGCCGCAGGACGCCGTGGTCCCCCGCCGCGAAGCCGCTGACCGCACCGGCTTGGGTGTTCGCGGCCGGCATCGGCACACCCGTGATCGACGTCGCCGCCGGGCTCACCCTCGGCTATCCGCTGCCCGCGTTGGAGCTGCTGACGCTGGGCGTGCTCGCGTTCGAGCGGCGGCGACGTCATCGCCGTGCTCAGCGGCCCAGCGCCCGAAGCCCTCGATCGGCGGCAGCAGCGTCTCGCCCGACGGCGTAAGCGCGTACCCGCCCTCGCGGCGCTCGACGAGACCGGCTTGACCGCCGGGCGGTCAGTGCGCCCCGACCTCGGTCACCCGCACGACCGCCATCCCGGCTTCGTCCGACGCGGCCAGGTCGACCTCGGCGCTGATGCCCCAGTCGTGGTCGCCGGCCGGGTCGTCGAAGATCTGGCGCACCTTCCAGACGTCCGGCTGCTGGTCGATCATGAGCAGCCGCGGGCCGCGCGCGTCCGGGCCGGTGCCCAGCGTCTCGTACTCCTCGAAGTAGCCTTCGATCGCTTCCTGCCACGCGTCGGCGTCCCAGCCCGAAGCCGCGTCCAGCTCGCCGAGCGGGGACCACGCCCGCCGCGCGAAGAGCTCGACCCGGCGGAACAGCTCGTTGCGGACCAGGACGCGGAAGGCGCGCTCGTTGCGGGTGACGGCCGGCGGCGGCTCCGGAGGCCGGTGCGACACCGGGCCCTCCGCCGCCGGGTGCCGCAGCGCTTCCCACTCGTCGAGCAGGCTGGAGTCGACCTGCCGGACGAGCTCGCCGAGCCACTCGATGAGGTCCTGCAGCGGCTCGGTCTTGGCCTCGTCCGGGACCGTGTGGCGCAGGGCGTCGTAGACGTCGGCGAGGTAGCGCAGCACCAGGCCCTCGGACCGGGCCAGCTGGTAGAAGCCGATGTACTCGACGAAGTTCATCGCGCGCTCGTACATGTCCCGCACGACCGACTTCGGCGACAGCTCGTAGTCGGCGACCCACGGATGGCCCTGCCGGTAGCTGTGGAACGCGCCCTGCAGCAGCTCTTCGAGCGGCTTGGGGTAGCTGATGTTCTCGAGCAGCTCCATCCGCTCGTCGTACTCGATGCCCTCGGCCTTCATCGCCTGCACGGCCTCGCCGCGCGCCTTGAACTGCTGCTGCGAGAGCACCGGCCGCGGGTTGTCCACTGTGGATTCCACAACGGACACGACGTCGAGCGCGTAGCTCGGCGACTCGAGGTCGAACAGCTCGATGGCGGCCAGCGCGAACGGCGAAAGCGGCTGGTTGAGCGCGAAGTCGAACTGCAGGTCGACGGTGAGCCGGATGATCCGGCCCTGTTCGTCCGGTTCGGACAGTCGTTCGACGACGCCGGCGGCGAGCAGCGCGCGGTAGATCGCGATGGCGCGCAGGATCAGCTTGCGCTGCGACGCCCGGTCCTCGTGGTTGTCCTCGAGCAGGTGCCGCATCGAGTCGAAGGCGTTGCCCGGCCGCGAGATCACGTTCAGCAGCATCGAGTGGGTGACCTTGAAGCTGGACGTCAGCGGCTCGGGGTCGGCCGCGATGAGCCGGTCGAACGTGCTCTCGGTCCAGTTGACGAACCCCTCCGGGGCCTTCTTCCGGACGATCTTCTTTTTCTTCTTCGGGTCGTCACCGGCCTTCTCGAGGGCCTTGGCGTTCTCGACGACGTGGTCGGGCGCCTGCACGACGACGTAGCCGTCGGTGTCGTAGCCCGCGCGCCCGGCCCGGCCGGCGATCTGGTGGAACTCGCGCGCCTTGAGGTGCCGCTGGCGGACGCCGTCGTACTTCGTCAGCGCGGAGAACACGACCGTCCGGATCGGGACGTTGATGCCGACGCCGAGCGTGTCGGTCCCGCAGATCACCTTGAGCAGCCCGGACTGGGCCAGGGTCTCGACCAGCCGGCGGTACTTGGGCAGCATCCCGGCGTGGTGCACGCCGATGCCGTGGCGGACCAGCCGCGAGAGCGTCTTGCCGAACCCGGCGGAGAACCGGAAGTCGCCGATCAGCTCGGCGATGGCCTCCTTCTCGGCCTTCGACGTGACGTTGATGCTCATCAGCGTCTGCGCCCGCTCGATGGCCGCGGCCTGGGAGAAGTGGACGACGTAGACGGGCGCCTGACCACCGTTCAACAGCTCGGACATCGTCTCGTGCAGCGGCGTCAGCGCGTAGCGGAAGGTCAGCGGGACCGGGCGCTGCGCCGACGTGACGACGGCGGTCGGCTTGCCGGTGCGGCGGGTGAGGTCCTTCTCGAAGAAGGACACGTCGCCCAGGGTCGCCGACATCAGGACGAACTGGGCCTTCGGCAGCTCCAGCAGCGGCACCTGCCAGGCCCAGCCGCGGTCGGGCTCGGAGTAGAAGTGGAACTCGTCGGCCACGACCTGCCCGACCGGGGCGTCCGCACCGAAGCGCAACGCGATGTTCGCCAGGATTTCGGCCGTGCAGCAGATGATCGGGGCGTCCGCGTTGACGCTGGAGTCGCCGGTCATCATCCCGACGTTGTCGGCGCCGAAGATGTCGATGAGCTGGAAGAACTTCTCCGAGACGAGGGCCTTGATGGGCGCGGTGTAGTAGCTGCGGCGGCCCTGGGCGAGCGCGGTGAAGTGCGCGCCGACGGCGACGAGGCTCTTCCCGGAGCCGGTCGGCGTCGAAAGGATGACGTTCGATCCGGAGACGACCTCCATCACCGCCTCCTCCTGCGCCGGGTACAGCTCGATACCCCGTTCGGCCGTCCAGGTCGTGAAGGCTTCGAAGAGCGCGTCGGGGTCGGGATCCGCAGGCAGGAGGTCTGTGAGAGTCATCAGGCGTCCATCGTGCCATCCGCTCGTCGCAAAGTCGGCAGGGGCGATCGCATCGCGAGTGCGAAACCCGTAGGCTTCGCGGTACCGCGCGTGGACTCAGGTGGTACTTCCGGTCCCGCGCGCACACGGGCGGTACTCCGGAGGGCTAAGGAATGGCACAGGACATCATCCCGATCGAACTCGGCCTGCCGCAGGGCGACGTCGTCACCCTGTGGGCGCCGCGCTGGCGGGAAGACGGCGAGGAGTGGGAAGCGTTCCTCGGCGACGAGGACGACCTGTACGCCTTCCCCGACGCCGCTCACCTGGCCGCCTTCGTCCGCACGTCCGAGCGGCACGACCTGCTCGACCACCCGGCGTGGGACGCGGTGCCGTCGCTGAACGTGCCCGAGCTGATCCCGGACGAGGACCACACGTACGACCTCGTCGGCGTGCCGGAGCTGGTCGCCGAGGAGCCGGACGTCTGGCACATCGCGGAGCTGGCGGAGATCGTCGGCATCGTGCGGTCGCTCGCCGACGTCTGCGACCTCGAGGAGGTCCACGAGATCCTCGACTCGACCGAGGGTTTCTCGCTGCTCGACCAGGGGACGCTGCCGTTCACCGGGGGCGTCGGCGTGCAGGTGTGGAACGACCTGTCCGAGACGGTGTCGCAGAAGTGGGACACCGTGCTCGACGCGATCGACGGCCTGGTCACCCAGCCGGAGGTCGACGAGAAGGTGCTGGAGCAGACGGCCGAGGAGCTGGCGGCGTTCCACGAGGAGTCCGCCGAGGCCGAGGCCGGCGCCGAGGGCGAAGAGGACCTCGAGGCCCTCTCGTCCGAAGACGACGAAGACTCGATCGAGGACGAGGACGAGGACGAGGGCCCGGTCGGCTTCTGGGCCGAGGTCGGCATCGACCCGATCAAGATCATCACCTCGGGCGCGGAGTACTACACGCTGCGCTGCTACCTCGACGACGCCCCGGTGTTCCTGGGCAGCGAGGGCGAGATCGACGTGTTCACGTCGACGGGCGCGCTGGCCCGCGCCCTGGCGGACGGCAAGGAGCTGGCCGACACCGACCTCGCGGACGTGTCCACGTGGGACGAGGTGCTGGCCAAGGCGACGGCGGGCGAACTCGAGATCGAGGTCGACCCGGAGAACACGTACGTGCTGACGGGCCTGGACGCGGACATCGCGGAGGGCCCGGAGGCGATCGACCCGACGCAGCTGGAGCTGGCGGTCGAGCTGATCACGGACGCCGCGGAGTGGGCCGGCGACGACTCGGCCGAGACGGCACTGGCGGGCAACGAAAGCCTGGGCTGGCTGGTGTCGTTCGTCCTGCGCCCGGACCCGTCCCGCCTGGAGCCGTCGGCACCGTTCGACGCCGAGCAGAGCGCGTGGCGCAAGCTCGTCGAAACTTTCGAGAACCGCCTGACGGTGGCTTGATCGTTCTCGCCGAAGGCCGCCTCCCGCAGTTTGGGAGGCGGCCTTCGGCCTGTCCGCCGCGTGTCGACCGTCCAATCACGCGTGTCGACCCTCCAATCACGCGTGTCGACCCTCCAGACACGCGAGTCGACCCTCCAGACACGCGTGTCGACCCTCCAGACACGCGAGTTGGTCGGCTCGTACTCAGCCGGGCATCTCGCGTGGCTGGGCGGGCATCACGCGTGATCGGGCGGGCATCAGGGCTCCGGGTGTTCCGCGCGGACCGGGACCACCGCCACCGCCAGCGCCGGGAACACCGCCGCCACGCAGAACGCCAGGGCGTACCGGCTGTCGCCGATCACCAGGCCCAGCAGCGGCGGGGTCAGGGAGGCCGCGATGTTCTGGCCCGTGTTCTGCGTGCCCATCGCGCGGCCCGACCACGCCAACCCGGCCAGCTCCGCCGAGGCCGTGAAGCCCAGGCCGTTGTCCGCCACCGTGATCACCCCCGCCAGCGCCAGGGCCAGCAGCACCAGCCACGGCCAGGACGCGTCCCCGAGCGCCACCAGCAGCATGACCAGGCAACTCGCGACCGCCAGCACCCGCATCGGGCGCAGGCGGCTGCCCGCCCGGTCCGACCACCAGCCCGACCCGAGCCGGCCGCACGCGCCCAGCACCTGGACCACCGCCAGGTACCAGCCCGCCGACAACGCGCTCCAGTGCTGCACCGACACCAGGTAGACCGGCGCGAACGCCGACACCGCGAACTGCGGCACCACCAGCAGCGCGCTCGCCCCGTGCACCCGCCAAAGCGTCGCGTGCCGGTACGGCGACGGCGGCTTCTCGCCGGAAACCGGGGCGGGCGGGCGCGGCGGGTCCGTCACCAGCCACGCCACCAGCAGCGCCACCACGATCGCCAGCCCGGCCGGCAGCAGGATCGCCGCCCGGAAGCCGAAGTGCGCGGCCAGCGGCGGCAGGCCAAGGGCGGCCACGCCCACGCCGAGCGGCTGGGCCGTCTGGCGGATCCCCATCGCCACGCCCCGCTCGGACTTCGCGAACCAGCCCATCACGACGCGACCGCTCGCCGCGTTCACCGAAGCCGTACAGGCGCCGGCGGCCAGAAACACCCCAAAGAGCAGCCCGACCGGGTGACTCCCCAACCCGGCGTACACCAGGAGTAACCCTGAGACGCCCAAGCCGAGGGCCATGACGAGGCGCTCCCCGTAACGGTCCGCAGCCGCGCCCCACACGATCAGGGTGAACAACAACCCGATGCTGGGCGCCGCGACGACCGTGCCGGCTTCGGCCAGCGTCAGCCCCTCGGCGGCCCGCATGGCCGGGACCAGGAACGGGATGCCGTACAGGAACGAACAGCTCGCCGTCTGCGCCGCGAGGCCGAGCGCGAGGATGAGCCAACGTCGTCGACTGACATGCTGCTCGCTCGCGACCTGCGCCATCTTCGTCACCGTCTCAAATAATGAGAAGTTATTCCTACATAGTGAACGATAGTTGGCACGGCTAAGGACCGCAAGCGAGTTGCGGTCCGAAGCGGGAGGGTCAGGTCAGCGCGGCGTACCCGGGCTTGATCACGTCGTCGATCAGCGCGAGCCGGGCATCGAAATCGATGAACGCGGATTTCATCGCGTTGATGGTGAACCAGCGGAAGTCGGCGATACCATAGCCGAACGTCTCGTGCAGCGCGGCGAATTCGCTGGTCATCGTGCATCCGCTCATCAGCCGGTTGTCCGTGTTCACGGTCACCCGGAAGCGCAGCTTGGCGAGCAGCCCGATGGGGTGCTCGGCGATCGAGCGGACCGTGCCTGTTTGGACGTTCGACGTCGGGCAGATCTCCAGGGGGATGCGGCGGTCCCGGACATACGCGGCCAACCGTCCAAGGTGGACCGTGCCGTCCGCGTCGGTCTTGATGTCCTCGGCGATGCGCACGCCGTGCCCGAGCCGCTCGGCGCCGCAGTGCTGAATCGCTTCCCAAATGGACGGCAAACCGAATGCTTCACCCGCGTGAATGGTGAAGTGCGCATTGTTCTGCCGCAGGTATTCGAACGCGTCGAGATTGCGGGTCGGCGGGAATCCGTCCTCGGGACCGGCGATGTCGAACCCGGCGACGCCGGCGTCGCGGTAGCGGACGGCCAGGTTCGCGATCTCGAGCGCCCGGGCGTGCTGGCGCATCGCGCAGAGCAACGTCGCGACGCGGATGGTGCCGCCGTTCGCGGCCACCCGGCGGGTGCCCTCGGTGAACCCCGCCTGGACAGCCTCAACCACCGCATCGAGTGACAGTCCGCGTTCGACGAACAACTCCGGTGCGTAGCGCACCTCCGCGTAGACGACACCGTCGGCGGCCAGGTCCTCCACCGCCTCCGCGGCCACCCTGACCAGCGCTTCCTCCGTCTGCATCACCCCGCAGGTGTGCGCGAAGGTCTCGAGGTAGGAAACGAGGGAGCCGGAGTCGGCCGCACGGCGGAACCAGGTGCCCAGCTCGGCCGGGTCGGTGGTGGGCAGAGCGGCGTAGCCGGTCGCGTCGGCGAGCTCGGCGACGGTCGCCGGGCGCAGGCCGCCGTCGAGGTGGTCGTGCAGCAGCACCTTGGGCGCGCGGCGGAGTGTCTCGGTGGGCAGAACAGGGCTTTCGTCAGGCATCCCCCAACGGTAACCTCGTTGTCATTCCCCTACATGGCCGTAACTCTCCGGCTCGGGCTAACCCTCAGCGTCGAGGATCATGTCCCGAATCGGCCATCCGGGGGCAGCCTGCGCAATAGCCTCTTCACGGGGGCCATACAGACAGCAATTTTTGCAATCGATAAGCTTCGTGGCACGTCCCTCCATTTCCCCGCCGACGAAGGACACACAGCAGTGACCACTGACAACCACATTGCCGCCCCGTCCTTCGACCGGATGCGCAACATGCTGGTGCGCGCGGCCGAAGTGCGTGAGAGCGAGCAGCAGCAGATCTTCGACGCGCTCGACGACATCTACGCCCGCCTCGCGCCGGTGGACTCGCTGGGCGCGGTCCGCAAGCGGCTGTCCGAGATGCCCGACCGCACCGAGGTCAGCGTCCTGGCCGAGCGCCTCGACGAGACGATGTCGCGCCTCGAGGCCCAGGACGCGGCGATCGCCGCCCTGACCCGCGCGGTCGAGAGCATCGTCGACAAGCTCGCCAAGCCCTTCGCCCAGCTCGACGGCCGCCTCGACGGCGTCGCCGCGCGCTTCGAGGGTGTCGCGGGCCGGATGGACGGGCTCGAGGACAAGCTCCAGAACATCCACCGCCGGCTCGACGAGCTGGGCGGCCACCTCGACAAGCAGGACGCGAAGCTCGACTCGCTGCCGCAGTCGGTGCACGGCCCGGTCCGCGAGCGGATCGAGCAGGCCGAGGCCACGCTGCGCGACCGCGTCGACCACGCCGACCACGAGCTGCGGAACAAGATCGACGAGCTGAGCCGCGTCACGCAGGAGCGGGTCGGCGAGCTGGGCCGCACGACGCACGAGCGGATCGACGCCAACACCGAGGCGCTCAAGGTCGCGCTGACCGAGACCGGCGAGATGGTCGACGCGTCCGACCGGCTGGAGAACCTGGGCAACCGGCTCGAAACGGTCACCACCCGCCTGGACGACCTGGCCGGCCGCCTCGACAAGGTGGAGGACGGCTTCCTGTCCGGCATCGGCGACCTCGACGGCGCGCTCAAGAGCGGCCTGGCCAAGGTCGAGGGCACGCTGTCGAAGCAGCCGGACACCGACTCGGTGGACACGCTGGTCCGCAGGAGCAACGACGAGAGCGTCCGCCGCATCGGCGGCCAGCTCGACGAGGCGATGGCGACGTTCGCGGAGCTGATGCTCGGCGGCGGCCCGGCGGTCCAGCAGATCGCCCCGCCCCCGCCGGCCCCGCGCCAGCCGCGCCGCAGCTCCCGCAACGGCCGCGCCCCCAAGCCGGCCGACGTCAAGGCGAAGCCCGAAGGTTCGGAAGAAGCCACGGAGTAGGACCCACGCGTGAAGAGGCCCCCGCCGGATCCCGGCGGGGGCCTTCTCGTATCGGCGTGATCCGGCTTCCGATGTCACTCGATCAGGTGATCATCTTCGCGATGAGCGTCACATCGCCGCTAACTCCGGATCGTCTCCACGACGATCGGGCCCGGCTCGGGTGCCGCATCAGCGATCGAGAAGCCGCCTTCGAGGGCGGCCAGGGCCGCAGGGACCGCGTCGGGGGTGTCCGTGTGCAGCTCGAGGAGCGGGTCACCGGCCGACACCCGGTCGCCCGGCTTGGCCAGGCACAGAATGCCCGCCGCGGCCTGGACCGGGTCCTCCTTGCGGGCTCGTCCGGCACCCAGCCGCCACGCCGCGACACCCACCGCGTACGCGTCCAGCGAAGCCAGCACCCCCGAAGAAGGCGCGACGACCGTGTGGACGTGCGCAGGAGAAGGCAACGGCGCCGCAGGGTCGCCGCCCTGGGCCGAGATCATCCGGCACCAGACCTCGTACGCCTCCCCCGACGCCAGCACCGCCGCCGGATCGGCGGAGATACCGGCGAGAGCCAGCATCTCGCTCGCCAAAGCCACCGTCAGCGAGACCACATCCCCGGGGCCACCGCCCTGGAGCACCTCGACCGACTCCGCGACCTCCACCGCGTTCCCGACCGCCCGGCCCAGCGGGACGTTCATGTCGGTCAGCAACGCCGTCGTCGGGACGCCGTGATCGGCGCCGATCGAGGTCAACGCAGAAGCCAGCGAGCGGGCTTGACCAAGCGACTTCATGAACGCGCCCGACCCGAACTTCACGTCTAGGACCAGCCCCGACGCGCCCTCCGCGATCTTCTTGCTCATGATCGAGCTGGCGATCAGCGGGATCGACTCCACGGTCGACGTGACGTCCCGCAGCGCGTACAGCTTCTTGTCCGCCGGTGCCAGCCCGGATGTCGCCGCGCAAACCACCGCGCCGACGTCTTCCAGCTGCGCCTGAATTTCCGAAGTGGACAGTGCGGCCCGCCAGCCCGGGATCGACTCCAGCTTGTCGAGCGTCCCGCCGGTGTGCCCGAGCCCGCGGCCGGACAGCTGCGGCACCGCCGCGCCGCACGCCGCCACGAGCGGCGCCAGCGGCAGCGTGATCTTGTCGCCGACCCCGCCCGTCGAGTGCTTGTCCACCGTCGGCCGCGAGACGTCCAAAGACAGCCGCTCGCCCGACGCGATCATCGCGCGGGTCCACCGCGAGATCTCCGCCGAGGTCATCCCGCGCAGGAAGATCGCCATGGCCAGCGCCGACATCTGCTCCTCGGCGACCTCACCGCGGGTGTAGGCGTCGACGACCCAGTCGATCTGCTCGTCGGACAGCGTGCCCCCGTCCCGTTTCGTCCGGATGACGTCGACCGCCGCGAACGTGCTCACGGCAGGTCGTCCGGACCGAAGGCGTCCGGCAGGACGTCGGACATCGGCAGGATCCCGCTGGGCGTGTCCACCAGGCACGAAGACCCGCCCAGCTCGAACAGGATCTGCCGGCAGCGCCCGCACGGCATCAGCAGGTCACCGGCACCGGACCGGCAGGCGACGGCGACCAGGCGGCCGCCGCCGGACAGCCGCAGCTGCCCGGCCATCGTGCACTCGGCGCACAGTCCCAGCCCGTAGGAGGCGTTCTCCACGTTGCACCCGGTCACGACCCGGCCGTCGTCGACGATCCCGGCCACCCCGACGTGCAGGCCCGAATAAGGCGCGTAGGCGTGGGAAGCCGCCTCGATCGCCCGGGAACGCAGCGCGTCCCAATCCACAGTAGACACTCAGTCCTCACCCCGTCGGTACGGCTGCCCGTCGGCCTTCGGCGGCCGCAGCCGCTGCGAAGCCACCGCGAGCACGATCAGCGTCACGAAGTGCGCGGTGTACGGGATCAGGTCCGACGGCAGCGTGTCGTTCGACCAGTAGATCGCGTACAGCACACCCGCGCCGACGACGCCGAGCCCGGCCGCGATCCACTGCCGCCGGAACAGCTGCACGACGACGATCACGGCGACCAGGATCACCGCGCCGTACAGCAGCGCGAGCACCGCTTCGCCGCCGCCGGCCAGCTGGAGGCCGTCCGCGTAGCCGAACAGCGCCGCGCCGCCGAGCAGGCCGCCCGGGCGCCAGTTGCCGAAGATCATCGCCGCGAGACCGATGTACCCGCGGCCGTTCGTCTGGTTCTCCAGGTAGTCCGCGCCGCCGCGCAGCAGCACCAGCGAGGCGCCACCCATGCCGGCGAACGCGCCCGAGATGATCACGGCGACGTACTTGTGCAGGTAGACGTTCACGCCGAGGGACTCGGCCGCCACCGGGTTCTCGCCGCACGAGCGCAGCCGCAGGCCGAACCGGGTCTTCCAGAGCACCCAGAAGCTCACCGGCACCAGGATGATCGCCAGCATCGTCAGCGGCGCCACCTCGGTGACCAGCCCGCGCAGGATGCCGGCGACGTCCGAGATGCCGACGCGCTGCTGCTTCTCCAGGTCGCCCAGCCAGTCCGAGAGGAACGTGGCCGAGTAGGTGTCGAACTTCGGCACCACCGGCGACTGCCGCGGGTTGCCGGAGATCGGCGCGAAGATCAGGTTGGCCAGGTACTTCGTGACGCCCAGGCCGAGCAGGTTGATCGCGACACCGGAGACGATGTGGTTGACGTTGAACGTCACCGTCGCCACCGCGTGCAGCAGCCCGCCCAGCGCGCCGAACACGATCGCGGAGATCAGGCCGGTCCACACGCCGCCGTTGTACGAACCCCAGGCCGCGCCCCAGGTGCCGAGGATCATCATGCCCTCGAGCCCGATGTTGACCACGCCCGCGCGCTCGGCCCAGAGGCCGCCCAGCGCGCAGAGCAGGATCGGCAGGGCCAGGCGCAACGCCGTCGAAGCGGTGTTGGACGACGTCAGCGCGGCGACGCCGGTGGAGTACGACGCGGTCGAGATGACGGCGATGGCGACCACGGCCCAGATGACCCCGCGCAGCCAGCCGGGGATCCGGCCCCGGCGCTGACGCCGCACCGGCATGGTCGAGCCGGATTCGGGAGCGACGTCGGTGATCACACCGCACCCCCTTCGGCGACCGAGGAACCCTTGCGGCCGGCGAGCGCGCGCCCGACCCGGCGTTGTTCGGCCGCGAGGTCGGCCCGGCGCACGATCTCGTACGCCACGACGACCGACAGCACGATGATGCCCTGCATGATCGTCGCGATCTCCTTGGACACGTTGATCTGCTCCAGCGACACCGCGGAGGTGTCGAGGAACGCCCACAGCAGCGCGCCGAGCGCGATGCCGCCGGGGTGGTTGCGGCCGAGCAGCGCGACCGCGATGCCGGTGAAGCCGTACATCTGGGTCGCGGTGATGCCGTAGGTGTAGTCGCGGCCGAGCAGTTCCGGCATGGCGACCAGGCCGGCGACGCCACCGGAGAGCACCATCGCGATCAGCGTCATCTTCTTGGCGTTGACCCCGCCCGCGGCGGCCGCGGTGGTGGACTCGCCGGACGCCTTGAGCTCGAAGCCGAACCGCGTGCGGTTGAGCATGAACCAGTAGGCCGCGCCGATGATCGCGGCGATGACCACGAACCCGAACAGCGTGCCGGAGCCGAGCGGGATGCCCGGGATCCGGCCCGACGGCTCGATCACGCGGGTGCCGATGTTGTTGCCGGTCTGGACGCCGAACTGGTCGGCGTTGATCAGGTAGGCGATGATCCCGGCGACGATCGCGTTGAGCATGATCGTCGAGATGACCTCGCTGACCCCGCGCGTCACCTTGAGGACCGCCGGGATCGCCGCGTAGGTCATGCCCGCGACGATCGCGACCAGCAGGATCGCGAGCACGTGGATGACCGGCGGCAGCTTCATCGCGCCGCCGGCGATGGCGGCGACTACGGCGGCGAACCGGTACTGGCCCTCGACACCGATGTTGAACAGGTTCATCTGGAAGCCGATGGCCACCGCGAGCCCGGACAGGTAGTAGACGGTCGCCAGGTTCACCGTGTCGACCGCGGTCGAGCCCTTGAACATCTGGCTGATCATCGTGCCGTAGGCCTGCAGCGGGTCCGCGCCCGAGATGATCAGCGCGATCGCCGACAGCAGCACGGCGAACACGATCGCCAGCAGCGGCGGCAGCAGTTTCGTGCGCCAGGAAGTCACTCTTCTTCACCCTCCCCGGCGCCGGTCATCGCCGAGCCCAGGTCCTGCGGCGTCACGGTGGCGGGGTCGGCCTCGCTCACGAGGCGCCCGCGCAGCATGACCCGGATCGTGTCGGACAGGCCGATCAGCTCGTCGAGGTCGGCGGAGATCAGCAGCACGGCGAGGCCGGCGGCGCGGGCCTGGCGGATCTGCTCCCAGATCAGCGCCTGCGCACCGACGTCGACGCCGCGGGTCGGGTGCGAGGCCACCAGCAGCACCGGCCGGCCCGACAGCTCGCGTCCGACGATCAGCTTCTGCTGGTTGCCGCCCGAGAGCGCCGCGGCCGGGACGTCGATGCCCGGCGTGCGGACGTCGTAGTCGCGGACGATCCGCTCGGTGTCGGCGCGGGCGCCCGCGATGTCGAGCAGCTGGCCCTTCGAGACCGGCTCGCGGGTCTGGTAGCCGAGGATCCGGTTGACCCACAACGGTTGCGTGAGCAGCAGGCTGTGCCGGGTGCGGTCCTCGGCGATGTAGCCGATGCCGGCCTCGCGCCGGGCGAGGGTGCCCGTCTTGGTGATGTCCCGGGCCCGCCCCTCGGCGTCGACCAGCTCGATCGTGCCGCCGGTCGGCTTCCGCATGCCCATGATGGTCTCGACGAGCTCGGTCTGGCCGTTGCCCTCGACACCGGCGATGCCGAGCACCTCGCCCGCGTGCACGGTGAAGGTGACGTCGTCGAGCGCGTTGCGGTCCGAACCCTCGGCGCCGAGCGTCAGCCCGGTCAGGCGCAGCACGTCCCGGTCGGTGACGGTGGACTCGCGGGTCTCGGGGCTGGGCAGCTCGGAGCCGACCATCATCTCCGCGAGCTCGCGGGAGGTGATGGTCTTCGGGTCGGCGGTGCCGACGGTGGTGCCGCGCCGGATCACCGTGACGGTGTCGGCGATCGCGCGGACCTCGTCGAGCTTGTGCGAGATGAACAGGAACGTGTAGCCGCCGGCCTTCATCTCCCGCACGGTCCCGAAGAGCGCGTCGACCTCCTGCGGGACCAGTACCGCGGTCGGCTCGTCGAGGATGATGATCTTCGCCCCGCGGTAGAGCACCTTGACGATCTCGACGCGCTGGCGGTCGGCGACGCCGAGTTCCTCCAGCAGCGTCTCCGGCTCGGCGTGCAGGCCGGTCCGCTCGGCGAGCTCGGCCAGCCGCGCGCGGGCGGCGCGGCCGATGCCGTGCAGGCCCTCGGCGCCGAGGAAGACGTTCTCGCCGACGGTGAGGTTGTCGGCGAGCATGAAGTGCTGGTGCACCATGCCGATGCCGGCGCGGATGGCGTCCTGCGGGTTGCGCAGCTTCACCTCTTCGCCGTTGATCGCGATGGTGCCCTCGTCCGGCGGCTGCATGCCGTACAGGATCTTCATCAGGGTGGACTTGCCGGCGCCGTTCTCGCCACAGATGGCGTGCACCTCGCCGGCGGCGACGGTGAGGTTGACGTCGGAGTTGGCCACCACGCCGGGAAAGCGCTTGGTGATCCCGGTCAGCTGGACGGCGGGGGCGCCCCGGTCGGGGACGGCCTCGGCCGGGGCCTCGGCTGTGCTCATGGGTGGGAGAATTCCGTCTCTCGTGTAAACGCGTGAGGGGCCCGGAGGAAAAATCCTCCGAGCCCCGACGCGCACTGAGTTACTTCTGCGGCTTGTCCGAAACGGTGACGGCACCCGAGATGATCTGGGCCTTGTAGCCGTCCAGGACGTCCTTGATGTCGTCGACCTTGCCACCCGAGGTGGCGTAGCCGACGCCGTCGACCTTGAGGTCGAACCGCTTCGGCAGGCCGCTCAGGTCGCCCTTGGCGACGGCCTGCACGTAGTCGAACACCGCGACGTCGACGCGCTTGAGCATGGACGTGATGATGACGTCCTTGTCGGCTTCGACGGTCTTCTGGTTGTACTGGTCGGAGTCGACACCGATGGCCAGCGCGTTGCCCGCCTTCGCGGCGTCGAACACGCCCTTACCCGAGGCACCGGCGGCGTGGTAGATGACGTCCGCGCCCTTGGCGATCTCGGCCGCGGCCTTCGCGTTGCCCTTCGGCGGGTCCTGGAACCCGGAGAAGTCACCGGCCGGGGTCAGGTACTCGTCCTCGATCTTGATCTTGGACGAAACGGTCTTCGCGCCCTGCAGGAAGCCGGCCTCGAACTTCTGGATCAGCGGGGTGTTGACACCGCCGACGAAGCCGACGTGGCAGTTCTTGCTCTTGTACGCGGCGGCGACGCCGGCCAGGAACGAGCCCTGCTCCTCGGCGAAGACCAGCGGCGTCACGTTCGGCAGCTGGATCGAGTCGTCGTCGACGATGGCGAACTTCGTGTTCGGGTACTTGGCCGCGACGACCTTGACCGACGGCGCGTAGGCGAAGCCGACCGCGATGATCGGGTTCAGGCCCGAGGAGGCCATCTGGTCGAGGCGCTGCTGCTTGGCCGACTCGGCCTCGCTGGCGGAGGCGGTGCTCTCGCTGACCGTCGTCACGCCGAGGTCGGACTTCGCCTTGTCGGTACCCGCGGCGGCGGCGTCGTTGAACGACGCGTCACCCCGGCCGCCGACGTCGAAGGCCAGGCCGATCTTCAGCTTGCTGCCGTCGACCTTCGCCCCGGCCGCGGTCGAGCTGCTGGCGGCGGCGGGCGCGGCCGGCGGCTTCTGCGCGGTGACGCAGTCGGAACCGCCCGTCGAGGCCGCGGTGTTGTTCGAGCTGTTACCACCGCCGGAATCCTTGGCGCACCCGGCCAGGGTGAGCACCCCGGCCATGGCCGCGGCGGCCAGCGCGGTTCCACGCATGCGACGCAACGTGTGTCTCCCTCCCCGCTGATCCAGCGGATGGTCAAGGGCACGACCCGGCCCTACTGCCGGGTCGACCGCCAGACCGTACCCGCCGGACCGGAAGGCGCCATAGGAAAGGCACGCTACGTAACACAAACGTTTACTCACGAGTCGCGCGCGCGACGAACTGGACACCCACCGTGATCAAATGACCCACGCGGTGTCGCTTTCGGTCGAGTCCCGGGCGACGGGACGGCCGAAATACCGGTCAACGTGACTCAGTGTGGCAGGCCGACCGAGGAGTGGACTACTCCGATCACCCCTTGAGACGAAGGGCCTTCCCCGCCTTCCGAATCGTTCCAGTGCCCCGTCCCCGCCCGTGCCCACCCGATCGAGCGTCAGCCGGACGAGCGAGGGCGCCGCGAGGGCCCCGCCGCGTCCACAGTGGACGCAGCGCGCTGTGACGGCGCACACAATCGGTGTGTACCCAGGTGTCTGGTCCGTCACAGAGAGGAACCCGGAGGTGAGCCGTCCGTCGGGGGCGGGTCTAGCATCCTTTTCATCCACGCTCGATGACCCTCGATCTCGGCATTGCCGCCGTAGCCGTCCCAGGTGGACGACGACGATGGTGCGGACCTCACGGTCAGGCGGGCACATAGTCAGACGTTGGAGGCCGTTCACCGATGTCCACCACGGCGAGCACCGCCCCAGAGGCGGCGGCGAGCGATCGGGCGGGTGCCTCACGCCGGCAGGGGACCTTCTACCGGGGCGACCCCGGCATGTGGTCCTGGGTGCTGCACCGCATCACCGGCGTGCTCACATTCTTCTTCCTGTTCGTCCACGTGCTCGACACCGCGCTGGTGCGCGTGTCGCCGAACACCTACGACCAGGTCATCGAGACGTACAAGACGCCGATCGTCAACCTCCTGGAGGTCGGCCTGGTCGGCGCGGTGCTGTTCCACGCGCTGAACGGCGTCCGCGTCATGCTGGTCGACTTCTGGTCGAAGGGCCCGAAGTTCCAGAAGACGATGCTCTGGGTCATCGGCGTGGTCTGGGTCGTCGTGATGGTTCCGGGTGCGTTCTTCATGCTGAAGCGCACCGCCGAAATGCTCTTCGGGGGTAACTGACATGGCCGAGTCGCTCACCCTCGACAAGCCGCGTTCGCCGAAGCGCCCCGCGGCGCGCCGGAGCAACTTCGAGCTCTACAGCTGGCTGTTCATGCGGATCTCCGGGATGGCGCTGATCATCCTGGTGCTCGGGCACCTGCTGATCATGAACATCCTCGACGGCGGCGTGCACCGGATCAACTGGGGCTTCGTCGCCGGCCGCTGGGCCTCGCCGTTCTGGCAGTTCTGGGACCTGCTGATGCTGTGGCTGGCCGAGATCCACGGCGGCAACGGCCTGCGCGTCATCATCGACGACTACGCCCGCAAGGACAGCACGCGGTTCTGGCTGAAGATCCTGCTCTACGTCTCGATGGTGCTGATCCTGGCCGTCGGCACGATGGTGATCTTCACCTTCGACCCGAACATGCCCGCGACCTGACAACAGCGTCCGACTCGGAGACTTTTCCATGCAGTTCCACAAGTACGACGTGGTGATCGTCGGCGCCGGCGGCGCCGGGATGCGCGCGGCCATCGAGTCCGGCCAGCGCGCCCGCACCGCGGTCCTCACCAAGCTCTACCCGACCCGGTCCCACACCGGCGCGGCCCAGGGCGGCATGTGCGCCGCGCTGGCGAACGTCGAAGAGGACAACTGGGAGTGGCACACCTTCGACACGGTCAAGGGCGGCGACTACCTCGTCGACCAGGACGCCGCGGAGATCATGGCCAAGGAGGCCATCGACGCGGTGCTCGACCTGGAGAAGATGGGCCTGCCGTTCAACCGGACGCCCGAGGGCAAGATCGACCAGCGCCGGTTCGGCGGCCACACGCGTGACCACGGCAAGGCCGCGGTCCGCCGCGCCTGCTACGCCGCCGACCGCACCGGCCACATGATCCTGCAGACGCTCTACCAGAACTGCGTCAAGTACGGCACGGAGTTCTTCAACGAGTTCTACGTGCTCGACCTGATCCTGTCCGAGGACGACAACGGCAACCCGGTCGCGTCCGGTGTCGTCGCCTACGAGCTGGCCACCGGCGAGCTGCACGTCTTCCAGGCGAAGTCGATCGTGTTCGCCACCGGCGGCGCGGGCAAGATCTTCAAGACGACGTCGAACGCGCACACCCTCACCGGTGACGGCCTCGGCATCATCTTCCGCAAGGGCCTGCCGCTGGAGGACATGGAGTTCTTCCAGTTCCACCCGACCGGCCTCGCGGGCCTCGGGATCCTCATTTCGGAAGCCGTCCGCGGCGAGGGCGGGATCCTGCGCAACGCCTCGGGTGAGCGGTTCATGGAGCGCTACGCCCCCACCATCAAGGACCTCGCGCCGCGCGACATCGTGGCGCGCTCGATGGTGCAGGAAGTGCTGCAGGGCCGGGGTTGCGGCCCGAACAAGGACTACGTCGTCCTCGACGTCACGCACCTGCCGGTCGAGGTCCTCGAGACCAAGCTCCCGGACATCACCGAGTTCTCCCGGACCTACCTGGGCGTCGACCCGGTGAAGGAGCCGGTGCCGGTGTTCCCGACCTGCCACTACGTGATGGGCGGGATCCCGACCAACGTGCACGGCGAAGCGTTGCGGGACAACGAAAACGTCATCCCGGGCCTGTACGCGGCCGGCGAGGTGGCGTGCGTGTCCGTGCACGGCTCGAACCGGCTGGGCACGAACTCGCTGCTCGACATCAACGTGTTCGGCCGCCGCGCCGGCATCGCCGCCGCGGAGTACGCGCTGGCGCACGAGCACGTCGAGCTGCCTTCGGACCCGACGAAGCTGGTGGAGGAGCAGCTCGCGGGCCTGCTGTCGGAGCACGGCGACGAGCGCGTCGCCGACATCCGCAAGGAAATGCAGCAGACGATGGACTCGCACGCGTCGGTGTACCGGACCGAGGACACGCTGAAGCAGGCGCTGACCGACGTCCAGGCGCTGAAGGAGCGGTACCAGCGGATCACGGTGGCGGACAAGGGCAAGCGGTACAACACCGACCTGCTCGAGGCCGTCGAGCTCGGCTTCCTGCTGGAGCTGGCCGAGGTGCTGGTGGTGGGCGCGCTGGCCCGTAAGGAGTCCCGCGGCGGCCACGCCCGCGAGGACTACCCGACCCGCGACGACACGAACTTCATGCGCCACACCATGGCTTACAAGGAGGGCACGGGGCTGTCTTCGGACATCCGGCTCGACTACAAGCCCGTGACCTTCACCCGCTACGAACCGATGGAGCGGAAGTACTGATGACCACCGCTACTGCCGAGTCGGATGTCGCCGCTTCCGACGAGCACACCCCGATCACGGTCACGCTGAAGATCTTGCGGTTCAACCCGGAGGTGGATTCGGAGCCGCACTGGGAGTCCTACGACGTGCCGGCCCAGCGCACCGACCGGCTGCTGAACCTGCTGTTCTACGTCAAGGACTACATCGACGGCACGTTCTCGTTCCGCCGGTCGTGCGCGCACGGCGTGTGCGGGTCCGACGCGATGCAGATCAACGGCATCAACCGCCTGGCGTGCAAGGTCCTGATGAAGGACCTGCTGGAGAAGGACGGCAAGAAGACCACGATCACGATCGCCCCGATCAAGGGCCTGACGACGTTGAAGGACCTCTACGTCGACATGGACCCGTTCTTCGAGGCGTACCGAGCGATCAAGCCGTACCTGATCACCTACGGCAACGAGCCGACGCGCGAGCGCATCCAGTCCCAGGCCGACCGCGACCGCTTCGACGACACGACGAAGTGCATCCTGTGCGCGGCCTGCACATCGTCGTGCCCGGTGTACTGGAACGACGGCTCGTACTTCGGCCCGGCGGCGATCGTCAACGCCCACCGGTTCATCTTCGACTCGCGTGACGAGGGGTCGGAGGAGCGCCTGGACATCCTGAACGACGCCGAAGGCGTGTGGCGCTGCCGGACGACGTTCAACTGCACGGACGCCTGCCCACGAGGAATCCAGGTGACGAAGGCGATCCAGGAAGTGAAGCGCGCACTGCTGTTCAAGCGCGTCTGAGTTCCCACGAGAAAGGCCCTCCGGCGATTCCGCCGGAGGGCCTTTCTGTTGTCCAGGAACAGGCAGCCGGCAGCGCAAGAGGACAACGACGTCACCAGACCTCCCCCGCCCCTCATCCCTGCCTTCTGTTGGCCGCCGATCGGGTTTGTCAAGGCACGCTTTCCCGCCTTGACAAACCCGAGCGGCGGCCGAAAATCCGAACGGAGGGGCGGGGGAGGTCGGACCCGCCGCTTGGCACGGCAGAGCTGAGTTGCGGCAGAGTTGAGTCGCGGCAGAGTTGAGTCGCGGCAGAGCCTCCCCAGGGCTAACCAGCGGCAGACCTCTGCCGTGGCAGAGCAAAGCCGTGGCAGACCTCTGCCGCGGTAAAAGACAAAAGATTTGTCCTCGCCGGACGGGCAGGCTCCGGGATGACCACTTTCTTCGCTGCCACCTCCCGTTCGAGAGGTGGGCCGCTGGGTGGTCATCCCGTCGCCTGAACGAGGCCTATCACTTTGAGCCGGGCCCGCAATGTTGCGTCGCTGTCTCGCGGTGCGCTCTGTGTTGCGGGCCCGGCTCAAAGTGATTTGACGGCCTCAGGCGACGGGATGACCACCCTGCTCCTTTGCTTTGTTGCGTCAGCGGACCGCGTCCAGGGCGTCCACCAGGCCGTGGCCGTAGTACGAATTGTTCTTCGCCGGTCCTGTGCACTCGGTCTCCGTGGCCGTGCACTTCACCACGTCCGCTTCACCTTCGAGGATGCGAGTCAGCAGCCAGGGCGGTGCCCCGCGGAACCGCGACGCCAGCAGCGCCGCCACGCCCGCCGCGTGCGGCGACGCCATCGACGTCCCGCACTTCGAGCCGTACTGGCCGCCGAACACCGTTGATGACAGGGGGCACGCCGGGCCCGCGCCCTCCGGTGGGGTCTGCGAGAAGTCGCCGCCCGGGGCCGTCACGTCGATTTCGCCGTAGTTGCTGAACGACGACTTCGTGCCCGCGTAGCCCACCGATGACACGTTCAGCACCCCGTCGATCGACTTCGGGAGGATGCCGCACGTCGAGTCCACCGGGTGGGGGCGGTTCGGGTCCGTTGTCTGCTTCGTCGTGTCGAAGCCCGAGTTGCCCGCCGCGGCCACGTTCAGCACGCCGTGGTGCGTCGAGTACTCGATCGCGCGCCGGACGGCTTCGTACGCGGCCGCGTCACCCGCCTCGTGCGAGCAGAAGAACATGCCCGGGTCGACGTAGTAGCTGTTGTTCGTCACCGGGAAGCCGTGCTCGGCCGCCCACACGAAGCCGCAGACCGCCGACTCCGGGAAGATGTAGCCGTCGTCGTTGACGACCTTCACCGAGGCCAGCCGCACGCCCGGGGCGATGCCCGTGAAGCCCGCCGCCGGGTCCTTGCCCGCGATCGTGCCCGCCACGTGCGTGCCGTGGTCCGACGTCGTCGGGGCCCAGGACGCCGGGGTCGGGTCCGGCGCGCCCGTCACGCAGCCCGCCGAGGCACGGGGGTCCACCGCGTTGCGCAGCGCCGGGTGCGTCGCGTCGATGCCCGAGTCCAGCACGCCGACCGTCACCGAACGGCTGCCCTGGTAGATCTTGTTCGCTTCCGGCGCGTGGATCGCCTTCATGTCCCACTGCTGGGCCGACAGGTCACCCGCGGCCGCCGTCGAACGCGTGTCCTCCAGCGTCCGGACCGCGCCCAGGGAGCGAGCGGCGACGGCGGAACCGGCCGAAGCCACGTCCCTGCCGCCCGAGTAGGCCCGGTAGACGCCGATCTTCTGCTGGAAGTCCGCGTTGCGCGAGCTGGCGATCGCGACACCGATCGGGGCGTAGTAGGCCACCTTCGTGCCGCACTTGGCCGCCAGTTCCCGGTCGACGGCCGACGCGCGGGTGCCCGGCTGGTACGTCACGACGTAGGTGTAGGGCGTGCTCGTCGTGTCGCAGGCGACCGGCGCGGCCTCCGCGGCCGGGGCCGCCGCGAACAGGCCGCCTCCGACGGCCAGCACCAGCGGGGCCGCCATTCGACGTAAACGGGACATTCCACCTCCAGAGTCAGTGGCGCCAACCTAAACCGGCCCCCGGAACCGCGCCACCGACCAAAGTCAGGAGGAGACCCGCGAAGCGGCTCGCAACCCGCGCCAGCCCAGCACGCCGATGATCGTCCCGAGGACGAACGACACGACCGTCAGCACGGCGTGCACCACGAAGTAGGCGGTGGGCGAGCCGTCGGGGGCCCAGGCCCGGTCGCTGTCCCACAGGTTCTTGGCGAAGGTGATCCAGATGATCCACGACCACACACCGAAGACCAGCAGGAACAGCGAGGTGCCGCGTGACATGCGCATGCCCCTGAGTATGCGATGCGGGCCGCGGCGCTAGATTGCGTGGGTGCACTCCGTTGTCTCCCGGTCGCTCAAGGTCTTCACGACCACGCTCGCCGCCGCCCTCCTGGCCCTGAGCACCCCGGCGCTCTCGGCCGCGGCGCCGCAGCCGGGCCAGTGCGCGAACCACCAGGCTCCCCCGCCGCCGGTCGACACCTCGGAGAAGCCGGCGCCGGGCAAGCAGGTCCCGCCGCCGCTGGCGGTGCCCGCGGTCCCGGTCGGCGGTGACCGGATGGCCGAGTGCGGCCTGATCACCCCGAACGGCGCGCTCAACCCGCCGGACGGCAACACCGCGGCGTCGTGGCTGGTCCAGGACCTCGACACCGGCGCGGTCATCGCGGCGAAGGACCCGCACGCGCGGCAGCGGCCGGCGTCGCTGATCAAGACGCTGCTCGCGCTGGTCGTCGTCACCCAGCTGAAGCCGCAGCAGGTGATCGTCGCGACGAAGGAGGACGCCGAGCAGGAGTGCACCTGCGTCGGCCTCGTCGCCGGCGGCCAGTACACCGTCGACCAGCTGCTGCACGGCCTGCTGATGCACTCGGGCAACGACGTCGCGCACACGCTCGCCACGGCGCTCGGCGGGGTCGACTCCGCGGTGGGGAAGATGAACGCGCTGGCCGCGAAGATCGGCGCGCTCGACACGCGCGCCGCGACGCCGTCGGGCCTGGACGGCCCGGGCATGTCGACCTCGGCCTACGACCTCAGCCTGATCTTCCACTACGCGATGAAGCAGCCGGAGTTCGCGCAGGTCGTCGCGACGAAGAACTTCGAAATCCCGTCGGTCGGCGGCAAGCCCGCCATCCCGATCTGGAACGACAACAAGCTGCTCGGCGTCTACCCCGGCTTCCTCGGCGGCAAGACCGGCTTCACCGACGACGCCCGCCACACCTACGTCGGCGCGGCGCAGCGCAAGGGCAAGCGGCTCGCGGTCGTCATGCTGCGCGCCGAGCAGAAGCCGACCAAGGTCGTCGACCAGGCGGCGAAGCTGCTCGACTACGGCTTCGCGCTGGAGGACGACCACGCCGCGCCGGTCGGCCAGATCACCTACCAGGCGCCGGCCGCGACGTCGTCGGGCAGTAACCCGTCCGTACTGGCCGACGGCGGTACCGGCAACAGCGGCACGTCCGCGGCCGCTGCGGCGGCGAAGGAGGACCCGTTCGGCGTCACCGGCTGGATCATCACGCTGGTGGTGTTCCTGCTCATCGTCGGCGGGTTCGTCGTCGGGCACCAGCGCAAGAAGGCCGCGGGCTAGCGGAAACCGGGCCCCGGCTCCGGCGTCACCCGATCGGTGGCGATCTCGCCGCCGCAGTGCCGGCAGGCCACGACGGCGTCGGCGAGCTCGCCGCAGTCTTTGTGCCGCAACCGGATCGGCGGTCCTTCGGGACCGGCGAGGTACCGATCGCCCCACTGCATGAGCGTGACGACGGCGCCGAACAGCTCCCGCCCGGCCGGGGTCAGCACGTACTCCGGCACCGGGTCGACGCGGTCGAGCACCCCGGCGTCGACGAGCGTCTTCAGCCGCGCGGACAACGTCGGGCGCGGGATGGCCAGGTTGCGCGCGAACTCGCCGTAGCGGCGCACGCCGAAGAAGGTTTCGCGCAGGATGAGCAGGCTCCACCGCTCGCCGACCAGGTCGAGCGCGCGGCCGACCGAGTCCGCCGTGAACCGGTGGCTGAGGCCGGTCACAGCTGGTCCGTCCGGGCCGGGACGCCCAGCAGCAGCTTGCCGGGCAGTTCGTAGCTGGCCGCGTTGACCTGGAAGTGGGCGGTCGCGGTGTGGGCGTCGCGGAACCGGCGCTGCAACGGCGAAGTCTCGTAGATCGCCGCGCCGCCGCCGAGGTCGTACATGCTTTCGGCGACCTTCGCGGCAGTGCGTGTCACGTGCGTGGCGGCCAGGCGAAGACCCAGCTTGAGCGCGTCCGGCACCGGTTCGGTGCCCTGCGCGGCCCGCCAGGCGTCGTCGATGCTGCCGTAGAACAGCAGCCGTGCCGCGCGCAAGGCCGCCTCGGCCTCCGCGACGGCGGCCTGCGTCGCCGAGCGTTCGGCCAGCAACCGGCTGGAGCCCATCGGCTTGCGCGTCGAGGCGAGCTCGACGAGGTCGTCGATCGCGCCGCGGGCGTTGCCGAGCGCGGCGGCCGCGACCGACAGCGCGAAGAAGCCGAAGAGCGGGAACCGGTGCAGCGCCACGGCGTCCGGCGGCGGGCCGCCCATGACGGAGAAGACGCGGTGCTCGGGGACGAACAGCTCGTCGGCGGCGCAGTCGTGGCTGCCGGTGCCGCGCAGCCCGTTGGTGTGCCAGGTGTCGAGCACTTCGAGTCCGGCCTTCGGCAACGCGGCGACGTACAGGGCGCCCTCGTGCACGAACCCGGCGAAGAGCCAATCGGCGTGCGGAATGCCGCTGCAGAACGCCCACCGGCCGGTGACGACGTACCCGCCGTCGGCCTTCCGCCCGGTGCCGCGCGGCGCCCAGACGCCGGCGGCGACCGTGCGCGGGTCTCCGAAGACCTCCTCGGCGCACGTCCGCGGGGCGTACGCCGAGAGCAGGCTGCTCGTCATGGCGATCGAGACGCACCAGCCGGCCGAGGCGTCCCCGCGCGCGATCGTCTCGGCCGTTTCGAGGCTGACGGCGGGCGGCGCTTCGGGACCGCCGAGGTGACCGGGGACGCCGGTCCGGAACAGCTGCGCGTCGGTCAGCTTCGCGACGAGTTCGGGCGGCAAGGCCCGCTCGCGTTCGGTGACCGGGGCGAGGGTCCTGGCGAGGGCGGCACACTCGCGGGCGGCGTCCAGCAGCACGAAACCCCTCCGGTTCAGATTTCTTACCGGTTCAGTTTCTTTACTGTCGCTGCCGGTGTCAAGGTTTCCGGCGCCCCAGCCAGGCGAGCAGCGCGCCGGCGCTGAAGGCCCCCGCGACGGCACCCAGGCCCGGCCCGCGTTGCACGGTGACGTTCTGCTCGAGCAGCACCGGCGGCGGAGGCGCGATGACCGTGCGCTGGTTTTCCTTCGCCGTCGCCGTCCACGCGGTGATGAGCAGGAGGAAGCGGGAGACGAGGTTCGCGAAGACGAGCAGCCCGATGACCGGCCCGAACAGCGCGGCCGACGGCGACTTCGTGACGCTGGCCAGGTAGATCGACCCGACCTGCTGCAGGATGACGAACCCGACGGCGGCGACGACGGCGCCCTTGACGGCACTGCGCAGCGCCACCTGTTCCCGGGGCAGGCGGGCGATCACCCAGATGAAGACGAGGGTGTTCGCGGCGAGGCCGAGGATGATGGTGGCCCCGCGCAGCAGGACGACGGCCCACGTGGCGTGTTCGAGCCCGACGAGTTCGAGCAGGAACTGCCCGACCCCGCTCCCGACGGCGGTCAGCGCGAAGGAGACGACGAGGGCGACGCCGAGCCCGATCAGCGCGAGCAGGTCCTTGAGCGTCTGCTTGACGATCGGCTGCGGCTGTTTTTCCTGGCCCCACTGCGCGGTGAGGGCGTCCCGCAGGTTCGACATCCAGCCGATGCCGGAGTAGAGGGCGATGAGGAGACCGAAGATCCCGATCCCGCCGCCGGAGTCGAGCGCGCCCTTGACGATGCCGTTGACGAGGTCCTTGAGGCCCTCGGGCACGGAGTTGTTGATGCCGTCGGTGATCTTGTGGATGATCGTCTGGTCGTGGTTGACGACGAGCCCGACAACGGCGAACGCCACCATGAACAGCGGAAAGACGGAGAGAACGCTGAAGTAGGTGATGGCGGCGGCGTAGTGGTTGCCGTAACGCTCGGTGAAGGCGTCGTTGGCCCGGATGAGGTGATCGAGCCACGGGTACTTCCGCCGCAACCGCGGAAGCAGCTTTTCCTTCTCTTCGTTCGCCACCGTGAAACGCTAACCACGGCCTCGGCACCCCGCAACGCGAGCGGCTCAGGTGAGGGAGGCGACCCGGGGGCTGGGTCGCTCCTGGGTTGTCCACAGCGCCGGTCGGTTGTGGAGAACCGGGTCGATCCGGGCCGGGAAAACGAGGTTTGTCGGGGGGTGCCGATAAACTGGACTTGGGCACGCCCCCCTGGGAGTGGCGGGGGCTGCTTTCGGGGCCGATGGGGTGCTCTCGGGGCCTGCCCACAGCCGCACATCCTGGGGAACCCGGCACTGGTTCACGACAGTCGGAAGCTCGGGCCGCGCACCACACGGACCGAGGTGCGTTCGCGCCGCCGCCAGCGCTATCTCCCGGGCCAGCGGACCGGCTTCGCCCGGATTCGTGCGCCAGCCGCCGAGCATGGCGCGGATGCGGTCCACGTCCGGCGCGAGGGCCGGTGGGTGGTCGTCGGCGTAGCGCCGGGCGAGCGTCGACTTGCCGCTGCCCGGCGGGCCGTTCAGGAGGATCGGCTTCACCGCACCGGTGACAGGAACCCGATCCGCTGGTACGTCTTCGCCAGCGTCTTCGACGCCACCTCGCGGGCGCGTTCGGCGCCCGCGGCGAGGACCTTGTCGAGCTCGGCGACATCGTCCAAATAGGACTTCGCGCGCTCCTGGATCGGGGTCACCCACTCGACGAAGACCTCGCCGAGGTCCTTCTTGAGGTCGCCGTAGCCCTTGCCCTCGTACGCCGCTTCGAGGTCGGGGATCGTGCGGTCGGTCAGGGCCGAGTAGATGGTCAGCAGGTTCGAGACGCCCGCCTTGTTCTCGGTGTCGAACTTGACCTCGCGGCCGGTGTCGGTGACCGCCGAGCGGATCTTCTTCGCCGAGCGCTTCGGGTCCTCGAGCAGCTCGATGATCCCGTTGACGTTCGACGCCGACTTGCTCATCTTGGCCGTCGGTTCCTGCAGGTCGTAGATCTTCGCGGTGTCCTTGATGATGTACGGCTCGGGCACCACGAACGTCTTGCCGAGCCGGTTGTTGAAGCGCTGGGCGAGGTCGCGGGTCAGCTCCAGGTGCTGGCGCTGGTCCTCGCCGACCGGCACGGCGTCCGCCCGGTACAGCAGGATGTCCGCCGCCTGCAGGATCGGGTACGTGAACAGGCCGACGCTGGAGCGGTCGGAGCCCTGCTTCGCCGACTTGTCCTTGAACTGCGTCATCCGGCCGGCCTCGCCGAAGCCGGTCTGGCACTCCAGGACCCAGCTCAGCTGCGCGTGCTCCGGGACGTGGCTCTGCACGAACAGGGCGCTGCGCTCCGGGTCGATGCCGATGGCGAGCAGCTGCGCGGCCGAGACGCGGGTGCGCTGGCGCAGCACCTTCGGATCCTGCTCAACCGTGATCGCGTGCAGGTCGACCACGCTGTAGAACGTCTCGTGCGTGTCCTGCAGCTTGACCCACTGGCGCAAAGCGCCGAGGTAGTTGCCGAGGTGGAACGAGTCGGCGGTCGGCTGGATCCCGGACAGGACCCGCGGGCGGCGCTCTGCTGCGACGGTCTGCTCTTCGGACACGTCAGGATTCTTCCAGGCCGGGACCACCGGCGGGCGCCGAGGGCCCTCAGGCGTGCGGGCGCTGGGTGAGGAACGGGCGGGTCGGCGTCGCTTCGGGCTCGCCGAGGACGGCTTCGGCCATCGCCGTCACCGGGTCGGGGACCTCCGGCACGGCGGGAGCAGCCTCCGCCAGCCGGGTCTTGCGGCGCTGGCGCAGCACACCGAGCGTCATGCCGACGATGCCGAGCGCGACCGCGACCAGCCCCACCGGGCCGAGCAGGCCGAAGGTCTCCGCGTTGGCGTCGGCCCGCGCTGTCGTCGTGACGGCGGCGAACGCGTTGCCGCCGCCGGCCAGGAGCAAGCCGGCCGGGACGAGCGCGACCACCACGGCCGCGCGGGAACCGCGCAGGGTGGACCGCAACAGGGTTCGACCTGGGTTGCGCACCGGAGTGCCTCCCGCGAGTAACGCTCACCCATCCGAGTGAGACGTTGCGTGCTACTGGTCAGAAAACTACCGAGCGTGTCAAGACCTGTCGGTTCTGATCAACTCGGACACGAGGGTAGCGCTCATTCCGTAATACGCTCCGGGGGCCCCTGCGGTTCACTTCGACCACCCGGTTGAGTGAGACGACTACCACGCGGAGTAGAGCGTGTCCCGAGTGTGTCCGATCGGGTGTCACCCGTTCTCCGCAACTCCGCTCGCGCTGCGACGTGCTCGCGCCGGGAGACCGCTCACCGGATAGTGGTCAGCCGAGCTCGCGGGGAAATCGATGTCGTACGTGGCGGTGACGGGAGCGTGGTCGGACCACCGCTGGTCGTAGGCGGCGGCTCGTTCGACGACGACGTCGACCACCTTTTCGGCGAGGCCCGACGTGGCCAGCTGGCAGTCGATGCGCCAGCCGGAGTCGTTGTCGAAGGCCTGGCCGCGGTAGGACCACCACGTGTACGGGCCGGGGCCGTCCGGGTCGAGCCGGCGCTGGACGTCGGTGTAGCCGGCCTCGGTGTAGACGCGGCCGAGCCAGGCGCGTTCTTCGGGCAGGAAGCCGGAGTTCTTGCGGTTGCCGCGCCAGTTCTTCAGGTCGACGGTGTCGTAGGCGATGTTCCAGTCCCCGACGACGACGGCTTCCCGCCCGCCCGCGGCGGCTTTGGCCCGCAGCTCGCCGAGGTAGGGCAGGAACGCGGTCATGAAGCGTTCCTTTTCGTCCTGGCGTTCGGTGCCGACGTCCCCGCTGGGCAGGTAGAGACTGGCGACGACCACGTTCGGCAGGTGCACTTCGAGGTACCGCCCGCTGTCCTCGAACTCGGGCTCGCCGAAGCCGATCCGCACCTCTTCGGGCTCGACGCGGCTGTAGACGGCAACGCCGTTGCGCCCCTTGAGGGCCGACGGCGCGTGCACGAAGTACCACCCATCGGGTTCGGTGACGGCCGAGGGCAGCTGGCCGGCTTCGGCCCGCACCTCCTGACAGGCGACAACGTCCGCCCGGGTGGCGCCAAGCCACTCGACGAAGCCCTTCTTGGCGGCGGCCCGCAGGCCGTTGACGTTCACGGTGGAGACGGTCAGCACCCGCGGAACGCTACCGCCCAAGGCACGGCGGCCGAGGCAGCGGGCCCAGCGGCCGAGGCAGCGGGCCCAGCGGCCGAGGCACCGGAGTAGCCGGTGCGAGCCGCCATCCCGGCCCGGGCTTCACCCGCACAGCAACCCACGCAGCAACCCACTCTGCGGCCACCCGGCGCCGGTTCGCCACGGATCTCCCCCTCGCGCTCCGACCCCCGTCCGAGCGCGGTCCCCGGGCTCGATCCCCGCCGACCCGACGCAATACGCCACACACCCCGCCGCCCGGGCCACCCACGTCGACCCGCGAGACTCCCCCTGGAGACCCCGCGGACACCCGCGGCCCGCACCGCGATCCAGTTGTCGCCCGCCCCCGGACGTTCCCTCCTCCCCGGCGACCCAACGGTCGCCACCTGCGGTTTGCCGGTGATCACTTCTACCACCCACCACCGACAAAAACGTGGTCGAGGAAACGGCCGGACCCTCCGCGGGGCCGACCGGGGGATCGTCCAGGAGATCAGCAAGCGGAGCCGGCGACGGGCTGGGTGAAAGCCGCGGCCACCCATTTGTCGTCGGCCACCTTGCGGAAGCCGTTCTGCACGCCCGGAACGGCGTCGAACTGGGCGTCACGCAGGTACTTGCCGACGATCTTCGCGTTGCCGTCGGCCGACTCGCGGGCGTTCAGCACATCCGCGGTCACCGTCACCTTGCAGCCGGTGGCCGAAGCTCCCGACGCCTGCTTGCCCGTGTTCATGGCGTACACGATGACGACCAGGACGAGCGCGCCCAAGATGAGCAGAGTCTTCTTCGACATGCCTTCCTCCAACCCGCGAGCCCGTCCCCACGCCAAGGGTAGGCAATCCTTTACCCGAACGGACAGCGCCGGACGCACCAACCACCCGGAGGCGCCAGCGGCTCACGCGGAAGGTGACAACGCGTGAGCAAACGGACGCCCCCTCCCCGGCGAACCGGGAAGGGGGCGTCCGCAGGAAGCAACTCAGCCCTGGGCGATCTTCTTCGCCAGGTTGTCGTCCAGCGTCGCGAGGAACTCCTCGGTCGTCTGCCACGGCTGGTCCTTGCCGATGAGCAGCGCGAGGTCCTTCGTCATCTGGCCGCTCTCGACGGTCTCGACGACGACCTGCTCCAGCGTGTTCGCGAAGCCGATCAGCTCCTGGTTGCCGTCCAGCTTGCCGCGGTGCTCGAGGCCGCGGGTCCAGGCGTAGATCGACGCGATCGGGTTGGTCGACGTCGGCTTGCCCTGCTGGTGCTGGCGGTAGTGCCGGGTCACCGTGCCGTGCGCGGCCTCGGCCTCGACGGTCCGGCCGTCCGGCGTGCGCAGCACCGACGTCATCAGGCCCAGCGAGCCGAAGCCCTGCGCGACCGTGTCGGACTGCACGTCACCGTCGTAGTTCTTGCACGCCCAGACGTAGCCGCCCTCCCACTTCATCGCCGCGGCGACCATGTCGTCGATCAGGCGGTGCTCGTAGGAGATGCCCTTGGCGTCGAAGTCGGCCTTGAACTCGTTCTGGAAGATCTCCTCGAACACGTCCTTGAACTGGCCGTCGTAGGCCTTGAGGATGGTGTTCTTGGTGGAGAGGTAGACCGGCAGGCCGCGGTCCAGGCCGTACTGCAGCGAGGCGCGCGCGAAGTCCTCGATGGACTTCTTGAAGTTGTACATCCCCATCGCGACGCCGCCGCCCTCGGGGAACTGCGCGACCTGGAACTCCATCGGCTCGGAGCCGTCGTCCGGGGTGTAGCTGACGGTCAGCTTGCCCGGGCCGGGGACCTTGAAGTTGGTCGCCTTGTACTGGTCGCCGTGGGCGTGGCGGCCGATGATGATCGGCTTCGTCCACGTCGGCACCAGCCGCGGGATGTTCCGGATGACGATCGGCTCGCGGAAGATCACGCCGCCGAGGATGTTGCGGATCGTCCCGTTCGGGGACAGCCACATCTTCTTGAGGCCGAACTCTTCGACGCGCGCCTCGTCCGGGGTGATCGTGGCGCACTTGACGCCGACGCCGTGCTTCTTGATCGCGTTCGCGGAGTCGACCGTGACCTGGTCGTCGGTGCGGTCCCGCTCCTCGATACCCAGGTCGTAGTAGTCCAGGTTCACGTCCAGGTACGGGTGGATCAGCTTGTCCTTGATGAACTGCCAGATGATGCGGGTCATCTCATCGCCGTCGAGTTCGACGACGGTGCCCTGGACCTTGATCTTGGCCATGAGCAGCGGTGCTCCTTCCGCGGATCTTCGCGTTCTTCTCTAAGTCTCGCCGGTAGCGGTACAAGCGTACTGCTTTACCGAGCTGGATGGTTCCAGTAGTGGCCGGTATCAAGTCTCCACCCGCTGTTCGTGGCGCTGGTCACCGGGCGGGTGGCCGATCCGACCGTTCGCCGAGCGATCGTCGCGTCCGGGCGTGAACCAGGGCACGATGCCACCCGTGAATCCATCGAGCGGGAGGTGACGGCCATGTCGACCCATCGGTACGCCGACTACGAAGACGACTACGAGAACGACTACCAGGAGTCCGGCGACCCCGCCGACGGGCTCGGCGAACGGCCGCGCCGGGGGGCCGCGCACGTGGTCAGCGCGCTCGGCGGCCTCGTGCTCACCCCGGTCGCCCTCGGCCTGCTGAGCTGGGGCGGGCTGCGGCAGCAGCAGCTGGTCCAGGCCACGCTGAGCACCAACCGCGACGCACTCGGCATCGCGCTGCTGGCCGGCGGGGCGATCCTGCTGCTGGTCGTCGCGGCACTCGGCGCGCTCTCGGCGGCCGGACCGATCCTCGGCGGGCTGATCTACGGCGTGCTGCCCGGCGTCGCCGCGATGGCCGTGCCCGAGTGGGGGTTCCGGCTGGTCAACCTGATGCCGAAGAGCGACATCGCCTACGGCGTCATGGACTTCCTCTTCATCGGCGGCCTGCTCGGCGTGGGCTTCCTGCTGGTGGGCAGCGGGCTGGCCGCCGCGCTGGTCCGGCGGCGGCGCGAGGCGTGACCCACGCCGGTGGCATCATCGGCGGATGGGACTGTTCACCGTCGCGGAAGCGCGCGACGAACTGGCGCGCCTGCGGCCGGTCCTCGACGAACTGGTGCGCGTCCGCGCCGACGCCGCCGAGCTCGCCGCGTCGCTGCGGCCGGGTGGGCGGGCCACCGGGCTGGGCGGCCTGCCCGAGTGGAAAGCGGCCCAGGCCCGCCTCGACGACCTGATGACGACGGTCCAGCGCACCGGCGCCGAGCTCAAGGGGTTCGCGCCGCTGCTGGTCGACTTCCCGGCCGAACTCGACGGCACCGACGTCCTGCTGTGCTGGCTCGAAGGCGACCGCGAGCTGGGCTGGTACCACCGCGCCGACCTGGGGTTCGCCGGCCGCCGCCCGCTGAAAACCGCTGGTGGGCCCAGCTAGGTTGGGTTCGTGAGCGACGAATCCCGGGCCGCCTTCTTCGACGGCACAGCCGAACGCTACGACGAAGACCCGTTCCACGCCTCCGTGGCCGAAGCCCTGGTCGAGCCGCTGCCGTCCGGGCCGGAACTCGTGCTGGACGTCGCCACCGGGACGGGCTTCGCGGCGTACGCGGCACTGAAGCTGAACCCGGCGCGGGTGCTGGCTGTCGACGTGGCGCCGGCCATGGTCGCGCGGGCCGAGGCGAAGGCACCCGCGCAGGACCCCGGCGGCCGGATCGAGTGGCGCGTCGGGACGGCGGTGCCGATGCCCGTCGAGGACCACACGGCGGACGTCGTGCTGTGCGCGTCCTCGCTGCACTTCCTGGGGGCGGCCGCGTTCGCGGACTGGCTGCGGGTCCTCCGCCCGGGTGGGCGCCTGGCGTTCTCGGTGGTGTCCGGGGCGCGGTTCCAGCCGTCCGGCGGGTTCGCGGAGTACGTGCCGAAGGACCTCACGTTCCCGACCGCCGAAGCCGAGGCGGCGGCGTTGGCGCACGGCTTCGCCGACGTGTCGGCCCGGACGTTCGCCGTCGACACCGGCGACCGGATCCGGAGCGTCTTCCTGGTGCACGCGACGGCCCCGTGACTCAGGCGTGAAAGTGCACCTCGCCGCGGGTGGCGGGGCCGTCCGGGCTGCCGCAGTGCTGAACGAACGTCACGTCGGCGTCGGTCGTGCGGCCGTCGGCGTCCTTGTCCAGCCGGTCGATCGTGAAGTCGGCGTACGCCTCACTGCAGACGTTGCCCATGGTGTAGACGAAGATCCCCGGCGTGGCCTGCGCCTCGTCGCTCTGCCCGCGGAACCGCGCGCCGGTGTACGTGCCGGTGTGCAGGGTCTCCCCCACCGGTGCGCTCAGCTCGACGGTCAGGTACTTCAGCCCTGACGAGACGTCGATCCAGAGTCTGCCGCTGGTGGACTCGAAGACGGCGATCTCGTCGCCCGGCGCCGCGTACTGGGCACTGCCCTCGAGCGGCCAGGCGCCGGCCTCGGAGGTGTAGGCGACCGTCTGCAGCGGGTCCGCCGAGGCGACCGGCGCGAGCGCCGCGCCCAGTCCGGCCGCCGCCGTCAGGACCACGCACGCACGACGAAGTGGACTCACGGAACCTCCCCATCCCGAGCCGCCCTCCGCGGCACTGACGATCATGCTGCCAGTTCACCCCGGCGGGGGATAGAGCCGTTCGACTCAGCGGTGCAGTGAAGCTCCCTTCAGGATCTTGTCCACGCCGTTCTTCGGCCCGTGCACCGCCAGCCCGGCCAGGGCCAGCTTCTCCCCCGGCACCGCCCGCACCGCCGCGCGGTTGTCGGCGTCGTTGCCGGTGTGGAACAGCTCGTCCGTGAAGATCGAAAACCGCAGGCCGCGGCCCAGTGCGCGGCCGTGCGCGGCGGTCAGGACGGCCGCCGTCCCGGAGAAGACCAGCACCGGCTGGCCGAACATCGGCAGGTACTCGGTGCCGTCGGCGTCGGCGTAGGGCTCGCCCATCAGCTCGGGCGTCACGTGGGCGATCCCGCTGACCAGGAACGCGGTGACGTTCAGCCGCTGCCAGGACGCCAGGTCGTCGCGGAGCAGGACGGCGATCTTCGTGTCGAAGGAACTCATGCCGGTCACGATCGCCCGGGCGCGACGTCCGCGTCTTGTACGTTCTTGACATGGCGGACGTCGAAGCCTGGCGACCGGCGGTCCCGGGGATCGCCGAGGTCTTCCACGCGCGCTTCACCACCCACGCCTACCCGCTGCACACGCACGACACGTGGACGCTGCTGATCGTCGACGACGGCGTCATCCGCTACGACCTCGACCGCCACCACCACGGTGCCCTCGGGACGGCGGTGACGCTGCTGCCCCCGAACGTCGCCCACGACGGCCGCGCCGCGACCAGCCACGGCTTCCGCAAACGCGTGCTCTACCTGGACACGCCGGTGCTGGGCGACGATCTGATCGGCGCGGCGGTCGACCGGCCGAGCCTCGCCGACGCCCTCCTGCGCACCCGCATCCACCAGCTCCACGAGTCCCTCGCCGAACCGGGCGACACGCTCGAGGCCGAGAGCCGGCTCGTGCTGGTGGCCGACCGCCTGCGCACCCACCTGGGCCGCCCGGTTTCGCACCCGCCGAAGCGAGGCCTCGCCGACGACCTTCGCGACCTCCTGGACGCGCGCCTGCCGGGAGCGCTGACGCTCGCCGAAGCGGGCGAGACGCTCGGCGCCCACCCGGCGTACCTCGTCCGCTGCTTCGGGGCGCGGTTCGGCCTGCCGCCGCACCGCTACCTCACGGGTCGCCGGGTGGACCGCGCCCGCCGTCTGCTGCTCGACGGCACGCCGGCCGCGCACGTCGCCGCCGCGGCCGGGTTCGCCGACCAGGCCCACCTGACCCGCCACTTCAAGCGCTACCTGGGGACGACGCCGTCCCGCTACGCGAAAACCCGGTGACGGCGTCGTCACGATCCGGATACGGGGTTTCTCGCCAGGCTCGGCGGCCTGCGGTTCCGGTCGTCGTCCCGCGCTGGTCGAGTGGATCCGGGCCGCGACGGCACGGCCCGGCGGCGGTCGACCCTCGGCTGGGTGATGTGGGTGCTGCTGTTCGGCGTCGGCTTCCTCGCCATCGGCGGCGAGTGGGTCCGGATGTGGCAGTCGGAGAAGTGGAACGGGCTGCAGCCGGCGCTGCAGAACTTCCTCATCGCGTGGGAGGCGCTGAGCGCACCTGCCGGAGAAGCAGACTGTGTCAAGATGACGGCATGCTGCGCGAACTGCACCTGACCGGCGACCCGGCGGCCGACAAGCTGCTGAACGACGACCCGTTCGCCCTGCTCGTCGGGATGCTCCTGGACCAGCAGTACCCGATGGAGCACGCCTTCGCCGGCCCGCGGAAGATCGCGGACCGGATGGACGGCTTCTCCCTGGCGAAGATCGCCGCGACCGATGTCGAAACCTTCGTCGAGATGTGCGTGGTGCCGCCGGCGATCCACCGCTACGGCGGCTCGATGGCCCGTCGCGTCCACGCGCTCGCGCAGCACATCATCGAGACCTACGACGGCCGCACCGAGGGCATCTGGCTCGACGGCCGTCCGAAGCCCGACGGTCCCGAAGTCCTGAAGCGGCTGAAGGCCCTGCCGGGGTTCGGCGAGCAGAAGGCCAAGATCTTCCTGGCCCTGCTGGGAAAGCAGCGCGGCATCACCCCGAAGGGCTGGCGCGAGGCGGCCGGCGCGTACGGCGACCGCGGATCGCGCCGGTCGATCGCGGACGTCACCAGCGCCGAAACCCTCGCCCAGGTCCGCGCGTTCAAGAAGGCCGCCAAGGCCGCGGTGAAGGCCGACTAACCACACCCAGACGCGCAGCGGCCCGAAGGCCGCGCGCCGGGCCGGTCCCGAGAAGTCGGACAGGGGTCGCACTCCGGGGTACGGGTGCGGCTGGTCCACGCCCGCGGGCCGAACCCCACGCCGCACACCGGATCGCACCAGGACGCGTTTCCCGCGACCGTCCACTCGAGACTTCTCACAGCAGCCCGGCGAGCTTGTACAGCACCAGACTCCCGGCCACCGCCACGTTCAGGCTGGCGCCGGTGCCGACCATCGGGATCTCGACGACGCTGTCGAGCAGGTCGAGGGCCTCGGGCAGGATCCCGGTCTGCTCGTGGCCGAGCACGGCGATCGTGCGGCCACGGGCGGCGGGCAGGTCGCCCAGCCGGACCGCCTCCTCGGCCAGTTCCACCCCGACCACCTTCGTGCCCGCGGCCCGTTCGCGGGCCAGCCAGCCCGGTGGGTCGTGCACCCAGTGCACGCATGCCGGACGCCGCAACGTGTTCCCCCTCCGCAGCGCTTCGGGCACCCACGGGAACCGCGGCACGGCGAGGCACGCGCCGACGGCGTCACAGGTGCGCAGAAGGGTGCCGAGGTTCACGCCGTGCAACGGCCACAGCGGGGCGGCCACCAGGTGGCCCCAACAGGGATGTGCCTTGCCGCGCCGGGCCTTCCGCAGTTCTCCTGGCGTGCGGACCCGGACCGAAGGGCTCACCGGCGCCGAGGCGCGGCGCCTCCGAATTCGCTGATCATGCCCGGAGTCTAACCCGTTCGCGGGGTCCACGGGACCGGATTCCGCTCCTACCCTGGACACGGAGGTGAAGCCCATGCACGCAGGAGTAGGAGACGAAATCCAGGTGCACGGCCGGACCGTCGGAGCGGCCGAGCAGCGCGGCGAGATCCTCGAAGTCCGGGGCCCCGACGGCGCCCCGCCCTACCTGGTGCGGTTCGCCGACGGGCACGAAGGGCTCGTCTACCCCGGGCCGGACTGCGAAGTCCAGGCCCACGCCGATTAGACCGCCACCGGTTCCCGAGGCTCGCGGACCCGCCCCCACGCCGAGCCCACCAGCAGCAGGGCGACGAGGGTCAGCGCGGCCGCGACCTCGGGCAGCAGCAGCGGCCCACCCGAAGCGAGCACCGCTCCCCCGACGACACCGGACAGGCCGACGCCGAGGTAGATCGCCGACGCGTTGAGCGAGAGCACCAGCCCCGCGTGGCCCGGCGACAGCTCGATCAGGCGGTGCTGCACCGGCGGGTTGAACGACCACGTCGCCAAGCCCCAGACGAACAGCGAGATCCCGGCCGCGATCGGTGTCACCGTCGTCAGCGGCAGCAGCGCCATGACGGCGGTGATGGCCACGGTCACCACGAGCAGCGGCGCCCGCGAGCCCCAGCGGTCGGTCGCCCGGCCGCCCGCGAAGTTGCCGATCGCGCCGCCGACGCCGTAGCAGAAGAGCAGGACCGTCACCGTTGTCCCGTGCACGCCCGCGGTCGCGGCCAGCAGCGGTGACACGAACGTATAGACCATGAACGCGGCGAGGCAGGCGAGCACCGTCGTGGCCAGCATGACGAGCACCCGCGGGTCGCGGCCCGCGGCGAACCGCTCGGCCAGGCCCACGCGCGGCGGCGCGGCCACCGTGGGCAGCGCGAACCGCACGGCCAGCGCGCTGACCAGCGAGAACACCCCGACCAGTGCGAACGCCGTCCGGTAGCCGAGGTGCTGGGAAATGAGACTCCCCAGCGGGACACCGAAGATGAGCGCGACCGTCAGGCCGCCGAAGACCAGCGCGACGGCGCGGCCGCGGCGCTCCGGGGTGGTCAGCTCGGCCGCCACGGCGCTCGCCGCCGGGGTGAACACCGCGGCGCCGACCGCGGTCACCACCCGCGCGACCAGCAGCGAGCCGTAGCCGGGCGCCAGTGCGGCGAACAGGTTGCCGGCGCCGGTGACGGCGAGCGCGGCGACCAGCAGCGTCCGGCGTTCCCAGGTGCCGGTGGCGGCGGCGAAGAGGGGCGAGCCGATCGCGTACGCGATGGCGAACGCGGTCACGAGCTGCGCCGCGGCCGTGGCCGAGACGTGCAGCTCGCCGGTCAGCGCGGGCAGCAGCCCGGCGACGATGTAGCCGCTGGTCCCGACGCCGAAGGCGCCGAAGGCGAGGACCGAGATCCTCGAAGGAGCAGGTGCGGACATGGGTTGAGCCCCCAAGCGAAGCAGGGATTGGTTCGACGAACGTCGTAGTTCGATGGTCACCGTACTACGTCGCCGCGGGAATTTCGACAGGCGTCGTACAAGTCGTACAATGGCCGCATGGCCAAGACCGACACGCTGCCTCCGATCGCCCACCCGGCCCGGGAGGAGATCACCGTCGAAGGCGTGCTCCGCGCCCTCGCCGACCCCGTGCGGCTGGCCATCGTCCGGCAGCTCGCGGCCACCGATCAGGAGATCGCCTGCGGCGGGCTCACGGTTCCGGTGACCAAGTCCACACTCACCCACCACCTGAGCATCCTGCGCCAGGCCGGCGTCGTGGCCGGCCGCCAGGAAGGCACCACGCGGTTCAACTCGTTGCGGCGCAACGATCTCGACACGCTCTTCCCCGGCCTGCTCGACGGTGTCCTGGCCGCTCGGCACTGATTTCCGCGGCCCCCGTGTGGATCGTCACCCGATATCGGGATGACAACCGGGCCCCTCGCTTGTTGGACTGTGCGTAGGCAGCTCACGGCGCTGGGGCCGATCGGCTGTCTTTCTTTTTGCCCACTTACTGAACCGATCCAGATAGTCCGGCTCAGTAATCGTTTACCCACCCAGGAAGGAGTGCCGTGCCCGTCGCGCTGCTCGCGCTCGCCATCGGAGCTTTCGGCATCGGAACCACCGAGTTCGTCATGATGGGCGTGCTGCCCCAGGCGGCCGCCGACTTCGGCGTCGACATCCCGACCGCCGGCTACCTCATCTCCGCCTACGCCCTCGGCGTCGTCGTCGGCGCCCCCCTGCTCACCGCGGTCGCCGTCCGGCTGCCGCGCAAGACCATGCTGCTGGCCATGATGGGCCTGTTCACGCTGGGCAACGGCCTGTTCGCGCTGTCACCCAACCAGGAGTTCGGCGTCGCGTTCCGGTTCCTCGCCGGCCTGCCGCACGGCGCGTTCTTCGGCGCCGGGGCCGTCGTCGCCTCCAGTCTCGTCGGCCAGGGCCAGCGGGCCAAGGCCGTGTCGCTGATGTTCCTCGGCCTGACCCTGGCGAACGTCATCGGCGTGCCGCTGGGCACCCTGCTCGGCCAGCAGGTCGGCTGGCGCGCCACCTTCGCCGTCGTCGCCGTGATCGGGCTGGTCGCCGCCGCGGCCATCGCGAAGCTCGTGCCCCACCAGGGCAAGCCCGCCGAGGCGTCGCTGCGCAACGAGCTCGGCGCGTTCAAGCGCCCGCAGGTGCACCTCGCGCTGGCCATCGTCACGTTCGGGCTGGGCGGCGTGTTCGCCTGCCTGTCCTACATCACGCCGATGCTGACCGACGTCGCCGGCTACTCGCCGTCCAACGTCACACTGCTGCTGTCGCTGGCCGGCGTCGGCATGACCATCGGCAACCTGCTCGGCGGCCAGCTGGCCGACCGCGCGCTGATGCCGGGCCTGTACGCGGCCCTGTTGTCGCTGGCCTGCGTGCTCGGGATCTTCACGATCACCGCGCAGGGCAAGGTCGGCGCGGCCATCACGATCTTCTTCGTCGGCGTCGCCGGGTTCATGATCGGCCCGATGATGCAGGCACGGATCATGGAGAAGGCGGGCGGCACTCCGTCCCTGGTGTCGGCCGCCGTCCAGTCCGCGTTCAACATCGCCAACTCGATCGGGGCCTACCTCGGCGGGCTGGTGATCGCGGGCGGGCTCGGCCTGGTCGCCCCCAACTGGGTCGGCGCCCTGCTCGCGGTGTTCGGCCTGACCCTGGCCGTCGTCTCGGGCACGTTGGACCGTCGCGAAGCGAAGGCCGAACGCCGGGAGCTCGCCCTCGCGTCCTGACCCGAGCGCCCCAAGTGGCCTTGGTTGCGTCTGACGCAACCAAGGCCACTTCGGGGCGCTTCAGGAGCCGAGCGGGCCGCCGACGATCGTGAGGGCCACGTACAGCACGGCTGCGGCCAGCGAAGTGAACGTCACGACGTCGACGAGCCTGCCGCGGATCGCGAGCAGGCCCGCCCTCGCCGGCGGCAGCACCGCCCGCAGCACCGCGGCGAGGAGGAGCGCGGCGCCGATCAGCGCCGCGCCCTCCCGCCAGTGGTACTGGAAGATCCGCAACGCGGCGACGGCGACGACCAGCAGCACCACCGCGAACGGCAGCTGGGCGAACCGGTCCGGCCCGCTCCGGCGGTCGTGGACGTCCCGCCGGTCCTCGGTCATCGTCATCGGCCCTGTACCGAGCGTTCCGCCGCTTCGACGACGTTGCTGACCAGCATCGCCCGGGTCATCGGGCCGACCCCGCCCGGGTTCGGCGAAATCCAGCCGGCGACCTCGGCGACGCCCGGGTGGACGTCCCCGGTCAGCTTGCCGTCCACGTGGGACACGCCCACGTCGAGCACCGCGGCGCCCGGGGCGACCATGTCCGGCGTGATGATCCCCGGCACGCCGGCCGCGGCGACCACGACGTCGGCGCGGCGGACCTCGGCGGCGAGGTCGCGGGTGCCGGTGTGGCAGAGGGTGACGGTGGCGTTCTCGCTGCGGCGGGTCAGCAGCAGGCCCAGCGTGCGGCCCACGGTGATGCCGCGGCCGACGACGGTGACGCGGGCGCCGTTCAGCTCGACGCCGTGGCGCTTGAGCAGCTCGATGATCCCGTACGGCGTGCACGGCAGCGCGCCCTGCTGGCCGAGCACCAGCCGGCCGAGGCTGACCGGGGCCAGGCCGTCGGCGTCCTTCTCCGGGTCGATCCGCTCCAGCACGCGGTTCGCGTCCAGGTGCTTCGGCAGCGGCAGCTGCACGATGTAGCCGTGGCAGGCCGGGTCGGCGTTCAGCTCGTCGATGACGGCTTCGAGCTTCTCCTGGGTGATGTCGGCCGGCAGGTCGCGGCGGATCGAGTTGATCCCGATCTTGCCGCTGTCGGCGTGCTTCATGCGCACGTACGAGTGCGACCCGGGGTCGTCGCCGACCAGGACAGTGCCGAGGCCGGGCGTCACCCCCTTCGCGGCGAGGGCCGCGACGCGGGGTTCGAGCTCCGCGAAAATGGCGTTCTTGGTGGCCTTGCCGTCGAGAATCTTCGCCGTCACGGTCCCCATTCTGGCAAAGCGACCCCCGCGCGTCGCTTCCAGGCGCGGCTGGTCGCAGCCCGTAGAGTGCTCGCTACCCCACTCGGTCCAATCGCGACGATGACCGCGATCAAGCTGTGATCTACTGCACGTCGCATCACCCGAGGTCAGGCGCGGTGCCACCGGGTGAAGCGGCGGCAAAAACCCCATGCGGGGTGCACTCGCGCGCGCGAGCAGTCAAAATGTGCGGGTGGCACAACCGACGACGCAGCTGAACGCGACCGAGCAGGACACCCTGGTCAAGCAGATCGGACTTGCCCTGCTCCGTGCCGCCCCGCGCGACTGGCGCAAGGTCACCGCGGAGTACCGAGCCGTCGGCAGGTACCACGAGCTGACCGGCGAGATCGTGACCGAGGACGGCACGGTGCACGAGTGGCTCGCCACCCACGACATCGCGACCCTGTTCGGCCGGCTCCGCGGCGGCATGTACCGCGACGGCCGCGGAACGTGGTTCAACGCGCGCTACCAGCTCGACCACCCGTCCAGCTACAACCTCGAGTACAACCGCGACGAGCCGGTGTGGAACCTCGCGCCGCCGCCGCAGGCCTACTCCGACGAGCTGCGGATGTTCCCGCGCACCGAGGACAACGTCCCCGAGTGGCTGATCCGGCGGATGTCCGGGCTCGGCCCGGAGCAGCCGGGGCCGCACTTCCGGATCGCCCGGATCTTCGACACCGTCGGCCCGGCGGGCCGCCCGGTGATCAACCGGCCCGACCTCGAGGTCGACGAGCAGGACCGGCTCCTGGAGTACCTGGAGCACGCCCCGCTGGTGGTCCCCGAGCGCGGCTACGACATCGACCGGCTGGCCGCGACGCCCGAAGCGACCGTCCCGGTCGCCTTCCACAGCGACGGCCAGTGGATCTGGCCCGCCGCCGTCAACTTCTACCTGCACAAGTACGGCGTTTCGCCCGAACCGGACCTGGTCGAGCACGTCCGCGCGGTCGGCTTCACGCTGCCGCCGGTGGACGAACCGACGCTGCAGGCCGCCGCCGCGTACCTCACCCGCGGCAACCAGCCGCCGCCGCAGCAGCAGCGCCCGGCCGGGCCGCCGCCCCAGGGCCTCGCGCCCCAGGGTCCGCCGCCCCAGGGTCCGCCGCCGCAGGGCCTGCCGCCGCAAGGTCCGCCGCCGGGTCCGGTCCAGCAGCAGGCGCCCGCGGGGCCGCCGCCCGTCGCGCCCCCGCCCGCACCGCCGCAGCAACAGCAGCACCAGGAACCGCCGGCACCGGTGGAGGCGCCGCTCGCGGCGCAGTCCCCGGCCGAACCGGAAGCGCCGGCCGAAGAGCACGAATACGCCGAGGACGCCCAGTACGCCGAAGAGGGCTACGACGAGCAGGAGTTCGACGACCGCTTCGCCGAAGAGGACCACCAGTACGGCGAAGAGGAGTACGCGCAGCAGCCCGGGCACGCGGCCGGGACGAACGGCTCCTCGCCGGAGCCGGGCCGGGTGCCCGACCTCGAGGAGACCGCGGAGTACGTCCCCGACCAGCCGATCGGGCAGGAGCAGCCGCCGCGTGACGGCGAGCCGTTCCCGCGTCGCGAAGGCGAGCACGCCGCGTTCCAGGCCCCGCGGGAGGACGAACACGCCTTCCAGGCCGAGGCCGAGGAACCGGCGGGCCACCAGGCGGAGGAGCCGTTCGATTCCGGTCCGGCCGACGAGGCCGGGCACGCCTTCGACACCGGCCAGGCGGACGAACCGGCCCACGCCTTCCAGACCGGGCTGCCGGCACGGCACGACGAGGACCCGTCGCACGCGGCCTTCCAGCCATCGCGCCACGAAGACGAGCACGCCTTCCAGCCCGGACAGCAACCGGACCACGAGGACGAGCACGCTTTCCAGCCCGGGCAGCAACCGCAGCACGACGACGAACCGTCGCACGCCGCCTTCCAGCCGCCGCGCCACGAAGACGAGCGCCCCTTCCAGCCGGCGGCCCGTGCGGAAGACGAGCCGTTCCAGCCGCCCCGGCGGGAGCAGCAGCCGGCGTTCGACCCGGGCCCGCCGACGATGATCACCCAGCCCGAGGTGCCGGGCGTGCTGCCGGTGCCCGAGCCGGCCCCGCAGCCCGCCGCCCAGGCCGAACCGCCCCCGCGTCCGGGCCGCCGGGCGCTGCGCCGCGAGACCCCGGACCACCCGGTGCTCGCCGGCCTGCAGGCCAAGCTGGACGAGCTCGATGTGCCCGAGAGCGGCTACAAGCTGGGCGCCCCGGCCGAGCACGGGTGGAGCGTCGAAGAGGTCGAGGACGGCTGGCGCGTCGGCTGGTACGACGGCAAGCTCAGCAACCCGGCGGTGTTCGGCGACGCCGAAGACGCGGCCGCGTTCATGCTCGGCAAGGTGCTGCTCAACCCGGAGGGCCACCTGCCCGCCGAGGAGCCGCCCGCGCCGGAGCCGGAGCCGGAGCCGGAACCCGAGCCCGAACCGGAACCGGCGCCGCAGCGGGTTGTGGCGACCGTGTCGCCCGAGATCGCGACCGGCTCGTACGCGGTCCGCAAGCCCGAGCCCGTGCCGCCGCAGGAACAGACGGCGTTCACCAGCGCGGAGGAGCTCTTCGGCGACCTGGACGACGACGAGCCGCCGGCCCCGCCGCGCCAGCCCGTCCCGCCCGCGCCGGTGCCCGCCGGGCCGCCGGTGGCCCAGCAGGCGGGTCCGCCGCCCGCGCCCCCGGCGCCGCTGCGGCGTGAACCGCCGTCGGCGCCGACCGTCCTGGCCCCGGTGCCGCAGGGTGCGCCGCCGGTGCCGCCACCTGGCCCGGCCGCGCCGCCCGTGCCGCCGCGCCGGGAGGAACCGGCCCGCCCGGCCGTCAACGGCGGTGGGGGCGGTGGAGGCGGTGGCCAGCAGCAGTGGCCGATCGGCCCGCTGGCCGGCGAGCCGCCGCTGACGCTGTTCCGCGGCAAGGAGCTGCGCGAGCTGCCCGCGGGCAGCGAGCTGGACCGCTTCGGCGGCCCGAACGGAAACCTGACGTATGCGGCGGGCACGCCGTTCGCCGAGCGGTCCCTGGTGCCCGAGTGGGTGAACCGGCCGTACCACGTCTACCGGGTGCAGCGGCCGCTGGAGACGTTGGCCGGCGTCGCCATCCCGTGGTTCAACCAGCCCGGTGGCGGGTCGGCGTACCTGCTGCCGGCGTCGATCGAGGAACTGCTGGCCGAGGGCGATCTCATCGAACTCGACCCGGGCGAACCCCCGATCGACTGAGTTCCGCTTCGAAGGCCCCGGCGCTGCCGGGGCCTTCGTCGTCTCAGCGGATGACCAGCCCGTGGGCGGCGGCGAAGGCGATGGCGGTCTCGACGTCGACCTCGGCGCCCCGCAGATCCGCCTGGACCAGGGCGTTCGCGTCGAGGCGCGCGCCGCGCAGGTCGGCGCCCTCGAGCTTCGCGCCCTGCAGCCGGGCGCCGGTCAGGTCGCTGCCACGCAGGTCGGCGCCGGTGAGGTCGGCTTCGGTCAGGTTGGCTTCCCGCAGCCGCAGGCCGGACAGCCCGAGCCGGCGCAGCCGCGCCTTCGCCAGCGACGCCAGGGAAAGATCGCATTCGGTGAGCGCGATCCCGCCGAACCCGCTGTCGGCGAAGGACGAGCCGAGCAGCGAGCACGACGTCCAGCGGCTTTCGGCGAGCACCGTCCGGTCGAAGGTGCACGAGCGGAAGGCCGAGGCGTCGTGGCGCGAGCGCGAGAGGTCGGCTTTGCCGAACACGCAGTCGTCGAAGGTGCAGCCGCGGGTCCGCAGCCCGCTCAGGTCCGCCCCGGTGAAGTCGCAGCCGGTGAACCGCCGCTTTTCCCACCACTGCCCGGACAACACCGCTTCGCGGTAGTCCTCCCCCGTCTCCAGCACGGGCCCCAGGGTGCCACACCCGCGGCTAGAGCTTCACACCCTGGACGTAGTTCATCGCCTCGACGTACTCGGGCAGCTGCGCGCGGCGTGCCATCTCGGCTTCGTCCAGGTTCTCGAGACGCGTTTGGATCCACCACAGGTTGCCGAAGGGGTCCCGCACCCGGCCGACGCGGTCGCCGAAGAACAGCACGGTCTGCCGGGTGACCTCGGTCGCGCCCGCTTCGACCGCGCGTCGCTGCGCTTCTTCGCTGTCCGGCACGTAAAGCCGCAGGAACGCCGGAGTCTCCGCCCAGCCGTCCGGCGAGTCGAACGCCATTACGACGGCGTCGCCGATGCGCGCCTCGGCGTGCCCGATCCTGCCGTCTTCGCCCACGATCCGGGCGAGTTCTTCGGCGTCGAAAGCGGCCTTCAGGAAGTCGAGCAGACCGGCGGTGTCGCGCCCGATGATCCACGGCGTGACCGTCGTGTAGCCCTCGGGGACCGGGTTGACCATGTTTCCTCCTCGGTTCGTCGCGGCCGACCGTACGATCGAAATAGGCCGGTTCCTGACCGCTGCATACTGGGTTGCATGGGAGTTCCGCTGCGGCCGGTGGCGGCCCGGTCGGTGTACCGCGAATTCGCGCCGCCGCCCGCGATCGCGGACGTCGTCGCGTGCGGCTGGCACGGGCGCACCGGCTGGGCGCGGCCGCTGCGCGTGCTGCCCGACGGCTGCGCGGACCTCGTCTGGGACGGTGCGGCGCTCACCGTGGTCGTCACGGTCGGCGCTCCCCTGCGGCTGTGGGTTCCCGCCTCGGCCACCCGCGTCGGCGTGCGGCTGCGCTGCGGTGCCGCGGCGGCCGTGCTCGGGACGGCCATCCCGGACCTGCCCGCCGTTGTCGGGCTCGGCGAGCTCTGGGGCGCGGACGCCCGGCGCGCCGAAGAACAGCTGGCGGCGGCCGATCCCGTCGCCCAGCGCGGAATCCTCGAAACGCTCGTGGCGCGGCGGAACGCGCAGCCGGATCGGCGGGTGCTCGCCGCCGTGCACGCCCTCGGCGCGACCACCCGCACGTCCGACGTCGCCGTGGGGCTCAGCGAACGCGCGTTGCGGCGGCACTTCGTCCACGCCGTCGGGGCCGGCCCGAAGCAGCTGCACCGCGTCCGCCGGTTCCAGCGGTTCCTGCGTCTCCTCGAGCCACTCGCGGCCGGGCGGGTGTCGCTGGCCGGGGCCGCCGCCGATCTCGGGTACGCCGACCAGTCCCACCTCGGGCGCGAATGCCGCCGCCTCTCCGGTTCTTCGCCCGCCGCGCTCGTGCGGGTGGCCGAAAAGTTCCAGACACCCGCGCCGCCCGCGCGCCATGATCGAGCGCATGTTCCGAGTCACCATCGCCGTGCGCTGTGACGACATCGACGCCAACGGCCACGTCCGCGGCCCGGCCTACCTCGCCTACGCCGACCACGCGCGCTGGGCGTGCCTGCGGGCCGCGGGAATCGACCCGGCCGGGCTGGCCGCGCGCCGGATCGGCCCGGTCAACCTCGAGACGACCGTCCGGTTCCACCGCGAGCTGCCCCCGTCCGGCGAAGTCGCCGTCAGCTGCGATTTCCGTTGGGGCACCGGCAAAACCTCGCGGGTGACGCAGGAGTTCCACACGCCGGACGGCACGCTCGTCGCGTCGGTGACGTCGGTGTCCGGCCTGCTCGACCTCGACCGGCGGCGGCTGCTGCCCGATCCCGGCGCGTACTGGCGGGAGCTGGCCGCGCGCCCCGAGCTGCTCGGCCTCGGCCCGAAAACCGCGTGAGTTCGGCGAAGCCGGTCTCTACGGTGACGAGATGCCCGACCAGCACTACACCGACGCCGGCCTCGCCGCGCTGTACGACGCGATGAACCCGCGGCAGAGCACCGGCGACTTCGCGTTCTACCTGCCGATGATCATGGCCGCCGGGGCCGTCCTCGACGTCGGGTGCGGCACGGGGTCGCTGCTGCACTGGGCGCGCGAATCCGGCCACGAAGGGCGGCTCGTCGGGCTCGACCCGGCCGAGGGCATGCTCGGCCAGGCCCGCCGCCGCGACGATGTCGAGTGGGTGCACGGCGATTTGTCGACTGCGGCCTGGGACAGCGAGTTCGACTTCGCGGTGATGACCGGGCACGCGTTCCAGGTGCTCCTGACCGACGAGGAAGTGCGCACGGCGTTCGCGGCCGTCCGCCGCGCGCTGCGCCCCGGCGGCCGGTTCGGCTTCGAGACGCGCAACCCGGCCGCCCGCGGCTGGGAGCGCTGGACGCCGGCGCAGGTCTGGGAAGCCGGCGACGTGCGGTCGTGGAACGACGCCGGGCCGTTCGAGAACGGGTACGTCCGCTTCACGACGACGTACGAAAGCCCTCGCTGGGAGGCACCGCGATACAGCGAGAGCACGTTGCGCTTCCTCGACGTGCCGGCGCTTTCGCGGTTCATCGAGGAAGCCGGGCTGGTCGTCGACGAGCAGTACGGCTACTGGGACCGCACCCCGGTGACCGGCACGAGCCCCGAGATCATCACGATCGTCCGGCGTCCCCTCACCGGAAGTCCCGCGACTTCGCCTTGATGCGCATCGGCAGCGGCTCGACGCGGTGGGCGAGCACGCTGACCACGCCGTCGGCCTTCTCCACCACCCCGCGGATCAGCAGCGCCGGGCTGCTGCGGGCGACGCGGTGGTAGCGCTGCCACAGGCCGAGCGTGCAGATCACGTTGACCATCCCCGTTTCGTCCTCGATGTTGAGGAAGGTGACGCCGCCCGCGGTCGCCGGGCGCTGCCGGTGCGTGACCGCACCGCCGACCAGCACGCGCGCGCCGTCGTCGAGGTCGGCCAGGCCGCTCGCCGGGACGACGCCGAGCTCGTCGAGGCGGTCGCGGATGAACTCGGTCGGGTAGCTGTCCGGCGACACCCCGGTGGCCCAGACGTCCGCCGCCGCGACGTCGAGCCCGTCCATCCCGGGCAGCACCGGCGCCGGCGCGCCGAGCAGGCCGGGCAGCCGGTCCGGGCGTTCCCCGGCGACCGCACCCGCGGTCCACAGCGCTTGACGGCGATCCCCGCCGAAGCCGGTGAACGCCCCGGCCGTGGCGAGGGCCTCGATCTGCGGCGTGGTCAGCCGCACGCGGCGGGCGACGTCGGCCATGTCGCGGTACTCGCCGTGCTCCGCCCGTTCGGCCACGATCCGTTTCGCGAGGTCCTCCCCGATCTTCCGTACGGTGCTCAGCCCGGTGCGGACGTCGTGGAACTTCCCGGTGCCCGGCTCGAGGGTGGCGTGCGGCAGGCTGCGGTTGATGTCCGGGCCGTGCACGGTGACGCCGTGCCGCCGCGCGTCGGCGACCAGCGACTGCGGCGAGTAGAAGCCCATCGGCTGCGCGCGCAGCAGGCCCGCCAGGAACGCGTCCGGGTGGTAGAACTTGAAGTAGGCACTGGAAAAGACCAGGTGGGCGAAGCTCAGCGCGTGACTCTCCGGGAAGCCGAAGTTCGCGAACGCCTTGAGCTTGCCGAAGATCTTCTGCGCGAGGTCGTCGTCGACGCCGTTCGCGGCGGCGCCTTCGAGGAACCGCTGCCGCAGCCGGTCCATCTTCCGGTCCGACCGCTTCGACCCCATCGCGTGCCGCAGCTGGTCGGCCTCGGCCGCGGTGAAGTTCGCGACGTCCAGGGCGATCTGCATCATCTGTTCCTGGAACAGCGGCACGCCCTTGGTCTTGTGCAACGCTTTTTCCAGCAGCGGGTGGTCGTAGGCCCACTTCTCGCGGCCCTGCTTGCGGCGGATGTACGGGTGCACCGAGCCGCCCTGGATCGGGCCCGGCCGGATCAGCGCGACTTCGACGGCGAGGTCGTAGAACTCCCGGGGTTGCAGCCGCGGCAGCGTCGCCAGCTGGGCGCGGCTCTCCACCTGGAAGACGCCGATCGCGTCGGCGCGGCACAGCATGTCGTAGACCTTTTCGTCGGCGAGGTCGAGCTCGGCGAGGTCGACCGTTTCGTCCTTGTACTCCGCGACGAGGTCGATCATGTAGTGCAGCGCGGACAGCATGCCGAGGCCGAGCAGGTCGAACTTGACCAGCCCGGCGGCGGCGCAGTCCTCCTTCTCCCACTGGATCACGCTGCGGCCGGCCATCCGCGCCCACTCGACCGGCACGACCTGGCTCACCGGCTCGGCGCACATGACCATCCCGCCGGAGTGGATGCCCAGGTGCCGCGGGAAGTCCTCGAGCGCGAAGGCGAGCTGGAGGACTTCGTCCGGGATGTCGTGGTCGTGGTCCTTCTCGGTGTTCTGCAGCGAACCCCAGCGGTCGATCTGCTTGCTCCAGGCGTCCTGCTGGCCCGGCGAGTAGCCCAGCGCGCGGGCGGCGTCGCGGACGGCGGACCGGGCGCGGTAGGTGATCACGTTCGCCACCTGGGCGGTTCTCAGGCGGCCGTGTTTCTCGAAGACGTACTGGATGGCCTCCTCGCGGCGATCGGACTCGATGTCGAGGTCGATGTCGGGGTAGCCGTCCCGGTCCGGGGCGAGGAAGCGCTCGAAGAGCAGTTCGTAGGCGACGGAGTCGACCTTGGTGATGCCGAGCGCGTAGCAGACGGCCGAGTTCGCGGCCGAGCCGCGGCCCTGGCAGAGGATGTCGTGGTCGCGGCAGAACCGGACGATGTCCCAGACGATCAGGAAGTAGCCGGGGAAGCCGAGCTCTTCGATGATGGCGAGTTCGTGCTCGATCTGCTCTTTGGCTTTTTCCTCGTGCGGCTTGCCGGCGAAGCGCTCCTTCGCGCCTTCTTCGGTCAGCTTCCGCAGGTAGGTGGTTTCGGTGTGGCCCTCCGGGACGTCGAACGGCGGCAGCTCGGGGGCGATCAGCTTCAGCGGGAACGCGCATTCCATGCCGAGCAGCGCGCTGCGCCGGACGGCGCCGGGGTACCGCCGGAAGAGGACGTCCATTTCGGCGCCGCTGCGCAGGAACGCCGTCCCGGCGGCGGGCAGCCAGCCCTCGAGTTCGTCGATCCCCCGCCGGGCCCGGATCGCGGCGAGGGCGTCGGCGAGCGGGGCGCGTTCGGGCCGCGCGTAGTGGGCGGCGGTGGTGGCGACGGTCGGCAGGCCGAGCTCGTCCGCGAGCTGCGTCAGGAGGTCGTTGTGGGTGCTGTCGAGCGGCTGCCGGTGGTCGGTGAGCTCGACGTAGACGTTGTCGTGGCCGAAGCGGTCGGTCAGCTCCTTGAGCTTCCGGGCGGCGGCCGCCGGGCCGTGCGTGACGAGGGCTGAGCGCACCGCGCCTTTGCGGCAGCCCGTCAGCACCACGCACTGCCCGGCGACCTCCTCGGCGACCGCACCGAGGTCGTAGCTCGGCCGTCCCTTTTCGGCCTGGTGGTGGATCTGCCCGGCGGTGATGGCGCGGCAGAGGGCCCGGTAGCCCTGGTCGCCGCGGGCGAGCAGGAGGAGGTGCTCGCCTTCCGGGTCGGGCACGCCGTTCTGCGGACTGGGGAGGCCGAAGCTGAGCTCGGTGCCGAAGACGGTGTCGACCCCGAGTTCCCGCGCGGCCTCGGCAAAGCGCACGACCCCGTACATGCCGTCGTGATCGGTGAGCGCGATGGCGTCCAGCTGCAGGCGCGCGGCCTCTTCGACGAGCTCCTCGGGGTGGCTGGCCCCGTCGAGGAAGCTGAAGTTGGAGTGGCAGTGCAGTTCGGCGTAGGGAACGCGGACGGTCTCGGCGCCGTCGTCGTTCCGCCGGGTGGGGAGGTCCTCGGGCCGCCGGTAGCCGTCGCGGTGCCGGCTCCAGGCGGGGCTGTCACCGTGATCGCCGGGCGGGAGCCCGCCGGCGAGGGTCCGGGCGAGGTCCTTCCACCGGACGGGTGGGTTGTTCCAGCCCATTCACCGACTCCCGGGCTGATCACGGCGCCGCTGTTCGTCGCCTTCGGCGGCGCGGCGGCGACGGTGCCAGTTGGTGGGGTGGTTCCAGCGGGAACGGGCTTCGGCTTCGGTCATGGGGGCCGGTTCCGGCTTGCGGTTCGGCTCCGTGCTTTGGCTGCGGCGGTCGGCAGTGGGGTCGGCCCAGCGAACCTCGGCGCCAGTCATCGAGCTGGCGGTTCGATCGCGGCGGTCGGCGGTGGGGTCGGCCCAGCCAACCTCGGCGCCGGTCACCAAGCCCGAGTCGGCGGCTCGATCGCGGCGGTCAGCGGCGGGGTCGGCCCAGCGAACCTCGGCGCCAGTCATCGAGCCCGAGTCCGAGGCTCGATCGCGGCGGTCAGCGGCGGGGTCGGCCCAGCCAACCTCGGCGCCAGTCATCGAGTCTGCGGCTTGATCGCGGCGATCAGCAGTCGGATCGGCGGCGGTCACGCGCCCCGGCGCCCGGCGATCCGCGTTCGTCGGGTGGTTCCAACGCGAGCGGGCCTCGGCGTCGCTCATCCGGCCTGCGTCCGGCTCCGCGGGGCGGGTCCAGCGCAAGCGGACTTCGACCCCGCTCATGCGGCAGCCGTTCTCCCGCGACGGGCGCGGCACCGGGAGCACGATCACCGGGCAGACCCAGTCGTCGTCGGCGGGCGTCACCGGGAGCCGGCCGCGGACCGTCCACCGGTCGGGCATGGCGGCCTGCTCCTCCGACGCGGGCTCGGGGATCTCGCGCAGCCACTCGCGCTCCTCCGAGGTCCCGTCCGGTGTCGCCCCGGGCTCGGCCCGCAGCCAGTCTCGCAGCTTTCGTGCGTAGTCCTCGTCCATGCTCAGTCGTACACTCCCTCGACCATCCACAGTGGATTTTCCGTGCCCGCGCAGTGCACCAGCACCGCTTCGGGCGGTCCGTCGCCTTCGCCGGCCAGCACGAGCTGCAGCCGCGCCCGTCGCGGGCCCGGCCGCCGTCGGTCGCCCGCCAGCGGCCACGGCCCCGCCCACGCCACGATCTCCCGTCCCGCCGCGCCGGCGATGCTGAGCCGCCGCGGCGTCGACGTCAGCTGGTCACGAGCGGTGATCCCGACCGCCCGGCCGTCGTCGTCGAAGATCTGCGCCGGCACCGGACGGGCGAGGACCGTCGCCGGCGACGGGGACGGCAGCCGCCCCGGCCAGGTCGCCTCCGGCGGCGTCGTCCGCTCGCGCGGGTCGCCCCACGGCACCAGCCGGACCCGGCCCGCGGGGTCGCGGCCGCCGTCGAGCATCGGCGTGACCACGCTTTCGGGCCCGAGCAGGCCCTGGACCCGCACGAACGCCCGGGCCGCCCGCTCGTCGGCCTCGTCCGGACCGCCGTTGCGCCAGAGGTCGAGCTGCAGCGACCGCCCTTCGACGACCTCTTCGGGTTCCAGCCGCAGCCGCACCACACCGGACGTCGGACGTTGTCCGGGTGCGGCGCGGAGCCAGCCCTCGAACTGCCAGCGCACGCGGTCGGCCACGCCGGCGGGCGTCAGCGGTTCGGCGCACCGCCACGCCCGCCCGAGGTGTTCGCCTTCGTCGGTGACGGCGTAGATGCCGAGCCGCGTGCAGGCGAGGCCGTGCCCGGCGAGGGCCGCGCAGAACCGCGTCGCGAGCCCCTTGGCCAGGAACGCGGCGACGTCGACGCGTTCGACGACGGGGTCGAATTCCTCGGCGAGGGAAAGTTCGGGCGGTGGCCGCCGACGCAGCGGAGGCCGTTCGGAACGGCCGCGCGCCAACCGGTGCGCGAGCAGCCCGGCCGCACCGAAGCGGTTGGCGACGTCCCGTTCCGGCAAGGCGGCGAACGCCCCGAGCGTCTTCAGCCCGAGCCGCCGCAGCAGGTCGACGAGCTCCGCACGGTCGGCACCGGGCTGGTCGAGTTCGGTGACCGGAAGCGGAGCGAGGAACTCGGCGGCCCGCCGGGGCGCGACGAACTCCCCGCACCGCGCGGCGAGCGTCGCGGCGAAGAGCCCCTCGGCCACCCCGACCTGACACTCGACCCCGGCCGCGGCGGCGACCTCGTCGAGAAGCCGTTCGACGAGCGCGTGTTCCCCGCCGAAGTAGGAGGCGGCACCGTCGACGGGAACGGCGACGAGCCCGGGCCGCACGACCTCGACCCCGACGACAAGCCCTTCGACCACTCGCGCGACGCCTTCGAAGAGCCGGGCGTCCCGCCCATCATCGGCGGCGAAGACGGCGAGTTCGGGACAGTTCGATTGGGCATCCCGCCGCCGCATCCCCCGCCGCACGCCACTCCGCCGGGCAACGGCGTTGCAGGCAACGACCCGGTTGGCACTGAAGACGCCAACGGGCCGGTCGGCGGCAACCCTGTTGAGGGCGGCAGCCGCGACGGCGGGCCAGTCCGGGCACCACAGGACGAGCATCCGGGCAGGGGTGTCGGTCGTGCCGCGTTGGGCTGGGACGGTCATGTGCCCTCCCGGTCCCGGCCACCGCGCGCAGCCGGGCGCGGGTGAAGGAGCGGTCGACTCCCGTGATTGAAGGGTCGACTCGCGTGATTGGAGAGTCGACTCGCGTGATTGAAGGGTCGACTCCCGTGATTGGAGAGTCGACTCCCGTGATTGAAGGGTCGACTCGCGTGATTGGAGAGTCGACTCGCGTGATTGGAGAGTCGACTCGCGTGATTGGAGAGTCGACTCGCGTGATTGGAGAGTCGACTCGCGTGATTGGAGAGTCGACTCGGGTGCGCGGTAGGGCGAGCCGAAGTGCCAAGCGGTCGCCTCGTGTATTCGAAGGGGCGACACGCGTGACTGGAGGGGCGACACGCGTGATTGGAGGGTCGACACGGTGTGGGGCGCTGGGGTGGGGTCATGCCGTGGCCTCGCGGAGCGAGGGCGCGGGGAGCGCGGGGGTGACCTGGCCTGCGGAGTCCGGGAGATGGAGCTCGGTGGTGGTCGGGCGGGCCGCCGCGCCACGGCCGTGGGCTCGGACCCGCGCCCGGCGGGACTCGAGGTGGCCGTAGCCCTGGGACGGACCCGACCAGGCCTCACGACGGCACGACAGCTCCACGTCCGCGCCCGGCCACGCGCCCGCTGCCAGCAGCACCGCGCCGCGGTGACGGGCGCGGGCCGACAGCCGCCGCGCCATGGCCGGCTGGAGCGTCTCGGGCTGGACCGCCACCACGTCGACGCCGTCCAGCAACGCCGCCACCACCGCCGGAAGGTCCGCTCCCGGGTGTGGGACCAGCGCCAGCCGGGTCAGGTCCACGCCGTACTCGGCCGCCGCCGCCAGCCCCAGCGACGGCATGCCGACCACGGCCGCCCACGACCCGGCGGCGCCGGCCCCCGCCAGCAACGCCAGCAGCAGTGACGTCCCCCCGTGGACCGCCACCGTGCTCCCGCGCCGGAGCCCGGCTTCGGGCAGCAGCCGGGCGAGCGCCGGGACGACCGGGAGCACCCTTCCCGCCGCCCTGGCGCGCTCGGCCCGGGCCCCCACCCGGCTCGCCGTGCTGACCCCGGGCAGGGCCGCCAGCCGGGCCACCGGCGGCTCCACCACAGCAGTCACCGCACGCACCTCCCCACCACGGACTGGGCCGGCCGTCGGGCCTCTCCCAAGAACACGACCGACGGCACTGGTTCGCCGCGGGGAAGGCGGCGGTTCTAGGTCGAACAGGTGTTCGACCTAGAACCAGTCAACCGCGAACCACCGGAGGTGTCAAGTCACCCACTCGTGGCCTACGCGGCCTGGAAAAGCCAGCGCGCAGGAGGGCCACAAACACTCGGGCGGCCACCTCGTCCCCAGGCGACGTGCGCGGAATCCCGGCCCGGCCGCCGCGCGGGTTCACCCCGCCACGGTAATGAAGTTGCCCGCACCCCGGCCGGTCACTAGACACACGAGCGTGGAGCCCATCGACGCCCGCCCCGAAGACGTCCCGGAACTGCTGGTCCTGCAGCGCTGCTGCTGGGTCCAGGAAGCAGTCCTCAACGACACCCTCGACATCCCCGCGCTGCACGAGACCCTCGAAGACGTGCGCGACTGGACGAAGACGTGGTCGGTGTGGGTGCTCCGGGCCGACCACCGGCTGGTCGGCGCCGTCCGCGCCCGGCTCGACGGCGACAGCTGGGAAATCGGCAGGCTGATGGTCGCGCCGGACCTCGCCGGGCGCGGGTTCGGCAGGCGGCTGCTCGCCCACGCCGAAGCGCACGCGCCCGCCGGAACCCGCCGGTTCGCCCTCTTCACCGGCGCGCGCAGCGCCCGCAACATCGCGCTGTACCAGCGGGCCGGCTACCGGCTCACCGAGGCGCCCGCGGCCTCCGGCCACATCCGCGGCGCGGTCTACCTGGAGAAGGACGTCACGCTGCGCGAAAAACCCGGTCCGGCCGCCTGACGCTGCGGCGTCAGGCTAGATTCCCCGGTGGACTTCGGGGGTGACGATGACCGGACCGCGGAGACGGCCGAAGCTGGCGATCGTCGGTGTGCTGGTGGCGGCGGCCGCGACGGCCTGCGGGGTGCCCGGGGCCACGGCCGCGGCCCCGGCACCGACGACCATCGGCGCGGAGTGGCGCTCGTTCCGCGCCGACGTCACCGGCATCCGCCCCGGCTCCGACGACCACAGCCTCCTCGTGCAGATCGCTCTGCCCGGCAAGGACCCCGGCTGCGTCCGGGAACCGCGGATCGAACAGGTCGTGGAGGGCAAGACCGACATCCGTGCCGACGTCGTCTACTCGACCCGTCCCGCGGCGGGCGGCTGCCAGGACAAGGTGTCCGGACAGCTGCGGCTGACGACGGCGGAGCCGATCGCGGACCGGACGGTCATCCTCAACGCCGACACCGGCAACGCCTGGCACAAGCTCGGCGCGGGCTGGAGCCACTGCGACAGCCGGGGCACCTGCGCCCCGCCCGCCGACCACTGCGACCCCGCGTGGATCGGCGCCGCGGTGTCCGCCGCCGGCGCCGACAGCCCGGGCACCACCCGCGCCTGCGACCCGGCCTGGCTGGTCCTGGACCTGCGGAAGCACCAGGGCGAGCCGCCGTCCCGCACCGCGTTCCGCTGGAGCGACGCGGGGTGGACGTCGTTCACGCAGGCGCGGACCGCCGGCTGCGCGGAAATCCTGGCCGCCGAACGGAAGTTCCCGGTCGCGCTCTGCCGGACGCTGCCCGCGCCCGCCTAACGCGGCAGCTTTTTCACGACCTCCGCGGCCACCGCCTGCACGGCGGCGTCGGTCTCTTCCTGCGGCATCGGCGAGTTCGAGAAGAACCCCTTGTCCCAGCCGGACACTTCCACCGTGACGACGTTCGTCCCCTTCAGCACGTGCACCTCGGCGCCGCTGAACGCGCTCTTCGTGACCAGGTGGACGAGCGCCGCCTTCTCGCCGAGGCCGCGCACCTCGATCGGGGCCGTTTCCGGCCGCGTCGGCATGAAGTTGTCCCTCGCCTGTTGCCGCGCGCCTGCTCCGGAGTACTCGACGACCCGGACGCTCATGGTGGCGTCGCGGACGTTCTCGCCGGGTCCCGGCTTGAACCCGCAGCCGACCTGCTTCAGCCCGGGCAGCGGCGACGACGTGCTGACCGGGCTGGTGCCGGCGAAGCTCGGGAAACCCGCCTTGTCCAGCACCGCCGCCGGGACCTGGCACTCGGCGGGCACCGGCGCCGAGGACGGTGCCGCGCCGGTGCTCGCGAAGTAGTCGCTCGCGAAGATGCCGAGCGGGATGCCCGCGCCGAGCAGCACCACGACACCGCCGACGATCCCCAGGATCAGCCCGGTCCGCTTCTTCTTCGGCGGCGGCACCGGCGCGCCGTACCCGGCGGGCGGGTAGCCGGGCGGCGGGTAGCCCGGTGGCGGATACCCGGGCTGCGGCGGATAACCCGGCTGCGGCGGGTACCCGGGCTGCTGCGGGTGGCCCGGGTACCCCTGCTGACCTCGGCCGTACGGCGGTTGCTGCATCGAGCCCTCCCTCTCGAAGCGCGGGTCAGTGCGCGAAGTGCCGCGTCCCCGTCAGGTACATGGTGACGCCCGCCTTCTCCGCGGCCGCGATGACCTCGGCGTCGCGGACCGAGCCGCCGGGCTGCACGATCGCGCGGACCCCCGCCTCGACCAGCACCTCCAGGCCGTCCGGGAACGGGAAGAACGCGTCCGACGCGCCGACCGAACCCTTGGCCCGCTCACCCGCGCGGGCGACCGCGAGCCGCGACGAGTCGACCCGGTTGACCTGGCCCATGCCGACGCCGACGGTGGCGCCGTCGGCGGCCAGCAGGATCGCGTTCGACTTGACCGCGCGCAGCGAGCGCCACGCGAACTCGAGGTCGCGCAGCGTCTGCTCGTCGGCCGCGGTGCCGGTGGCGAGCGTCCAGTTCGCCGGGTCGTCCCCGTCGGCGTCGATCGCGTCGGCGGTCTGCAGCAGGACGCCGCCGGAGATCGGGCGGAACTCGATCGGCGACGCCGGGGCCGCGGGCAGCTTCAGCAGCCGCACGTTCTTCTTGCGCTGCAGGATTTCCAGCGCTTCGGCGTCGAAGTCCGGGGCCAGCACGACCTCGGTGAAGACCTCGGCGATCTGCTCGGCGGCCTCGCGGCTGACCGGCCGGTTCGTCGCGATGACGCCGCCGTAGGCCGAAACCGGGTCGCAGGCGTGGGCCTTCCGGTGGGCCTCGGCGACGTCCGCGCCGACCGCGATGCCACACGGGTTGGCGTGCTTGATGATCGCGACGGCGGGCTCGCTGAAGTCGTACGCGGCGCGGCGCGCGGCGTCGGTGTCGACGTAGTTGTTGTACGACATGGCCTTGCCGTGCAGCTGCTCGGCGTGGGCCAGGCCGGGCCGCTCGCTCTTGTACAGCGCGGCCTTCTGGTGCGGGTTCTCGCCGTAGCGCAGGACGTCGGCGCGTTCCCAGGTGGCGCCGAGGAAGTCCGGGAAGCCGGCGTCGGCAGCGGCCTCGTCGGGGGCGTACGCGCTGGCGAACCACGAAGCGACAGCGGTGTCGTACGCCGCCGTGTGCGCGTACGCCCGGGCCGCGAGGCGCTTGCGGTCTTCGAGGTCGAAGCCGCCTTCGGCGACGCGCTCGAGCACCCAGCCGTAGCGGGCCGGGTCGACGACGACCGCGACGCTGCCGTGGTTCTTCGCCGCCGCGCGGACCATCGCCGGGCCGCCGATGTCGATGTTCTCGACGCAGTCCTCGAAGCTCGCGCCGGAGGCGACGGTCTGCGCGAACGGGTACAGGTTCACGACCAGCAGGTCGAACGCCGCGATGTCGAGCTTGCGCAGCTGCTCGACGTGGTCGGGGTTGCCCTGGTCGGCCAGCAGGCCGGCGTGCACGTTCGGGTGCAGCGTCTTCACCCGGCCGTCCAGCGACTCCGGGAAGCCGGTGACCTGCTCGACCGGCGTGACCGGGACGCCGGCGTCGGCGATGGCCTTCGCCGTCCCGCCGGTGGAGACGATCTCGACGCCGGCCGCGTGCAGGCCGGTCGCGAGGTCCAGGAGGCCCGCCTTGTCCGAGACGCCGATCAGCGCCCGGCGGACCGGGCGCCGTCCCAGGTCAGTGCTCACGAAATGTCACCTTTCGTCCGTCCACGGTGCAGCCACCGCGGCCGAGTCGCTCGATCGTTTCCACCAGCAGCCTGCGTTCGACGGCCTTGATCCGTTCGTGCAGGACGTTTTCGTCGTCGTCGCTTTCCACGACGACCGCCTCCTGGGCGATGATCGGCCCGGTGTCGACCCCGGCGTCCGCGAAGTGCACGGTCGAGCCGGTGACCTTGACGCCGGCGGCGAGCGCGTCGCGGACCGCGTGCATCCCGGGGAAGGACGGCAGCAGCGCCGGGTGCGTGTTGATCACCGTGAACCGGCCGAGGAACTCACTCCCGAGGATCTTCATGAACCCGGCCGAGACGACCAGGTCGGGCCGGTACGCGGCGACGGCCTCGGTCAGCGCCTTGTCCCACGCGGCGCGGTCGGGGTAGTCGGCGACGCGGACGGTGAACGACGGGATGCTGAGGCGCTCGGCGCGGGAGAGGGCTTCGATGCCGGTCCGGTCGGTGCCGACGGCGACGACCTTGGCCGGGAAGCCGGACCGCCCGGTGGCGTCCAGCACCGCCTGCAGCAGGGTGCCGGAGCCCGACGCGAGCACGACGAGCTTCACCGGGGTGGGCAGGTCCAACCGTTGAGACAGAGCGGGCTCCTTGCCGCGGGCGGTGCGCAGCCGGGCGCACGGCGCTTCACCAGGTCACGTAAACCCTAACGGTCGCCCTCGGCCGGCTCGACGTCGCCGCAGGTCTCGGTGCCTCCGGTCACAGCGTCACCGGGTTCCGGAGGTGCGGCCAGGCCGAGTTCGGCGTCGGCCTCGGCGTCGAACTGCGCATCCTCGGCCGAGATCCGCCGGTCCTCTTCGGACCGCTCTGCGGCGGCTTCGAGCTCCTCGACGGCTTCGGACGCTTCTTCGGGGTCGATGTCGTCGGCGTCCTGGAAGGCTTCGTTGTCTTCGAGCGCTTCGGGCGGCGGCGCGGGTGGCTCGTGCTCGCCGGCGAAGAACGCGACGAACGAACCCGGGATGACGATCCAGCAGAACGCGACGACCGAGGCGACGCCGACGGGCACGCTCACCGGGTCGAACGGGCCGTTGCCGAGCCGCCCGCCGGCCAGTGTGCCCAGCACGACGCAGCCGAGCGCGACGACGGCGCCGGCGACCGCCACCGCGCGGATGCGCTGTCCGGGATCGGCGTCGGCCTTGCGCAGCGTCCAGCCGGCCAGCGCGCCGGCCGCCGCGGGCAGCACGAGCAGCGCCGGCCACCAGGCCGCGTGGTGCTCGGGCAGGCCGCCGAGCAGCGGGACGGCGGGCACGGCCCCACCGCGGTAGCCGAACATGCCGACGCTCAGCGGCCCGATCGAGAACCCGGGCCCGGTGATGAAGGACAGCGCAGCCGCCACGGCGTTCGGCAGGTACAGCAGGGAAAGCACGAAGAGCCCGAGACTGGTGCCCAGCCCGGGTTCGTAGGTGTCGGACACCGCCCGCCACGACAGCCCGGTCGCAATGGTGAACACCGCGGCCCCGCAGGCCACCAGGACAGCGAGGCTCATCGCGCCGGCGCGCAGCCCCCGCAGCGCGAGCGGGTCGAGGCGGTCCGCGACGACGTCCGGCAGCCCGCACGACCGGGCGATGCCCGCGCCGGAGGCCGCGGCCGCGAACAGGCCCGGGACGAGGAACGCCGCGATCGGGTTCGCCGTCACCGCCGAGCCCTTCGCGCCGAGTGCGACGGCGAGCCCGGACACCGCGTGCACGCCGGTGATCGTGATCAGCACCGGCCGGCCCTCGCGGAACGAGCGGCAGCCGAGGCGGCGGGCGGCACCGGCCGCCGTCCGCGCGGTCATGGCGACCACGCCCAGCGTCGGCAGGAGGGGCAGCATCCCCAGCGGGTGGCCGCCGAGGCCGAGGCGCACCTGGTGCGCGGCGAGCCAGCCGGGCCCGGCGGCCCGCAGCACACCGGTGGCGGAGAAGGCCGGGTGCCCGGCGGTGAGGGCGATCAGCGCCAGCACGGTCGCGACGGCGGCGTAGCCGGTGACCAGCGGGCCGAGGGCCGCGGCGAGCAGCACCCGCACCCGGGACGCCGGGACGGGGGCGACGCCGGCTTCGGGCTCGCCCACCGCTTCACCCGGCGGCTGGGGGTCGTCGGTGAGCACGTCCATGATCCGCACCCTGACATCCGGACTGCTCCGTCCGGGTGAGCCACGCCGCCGCCGGACGAGGTGGCTCACCCGGTCGGGGCACCGTGGACGCAAAACACCCGCTGTGACACCGAGTGTCACAGCGGGTGGTCGAGAAGAGGTGGCTGCGTCAGTTCGACTTGCCGAAGCCGCCGGGCGGGGTGCCCGGGTTCTCCGGCGGCGGCTGCTGGAAGAACTGGCCCTGCTGCGGGGCGTACGTCGTGGCCTGCTGCCCCGGCGGCGGGGTGGTCGAGGGCGGGTTCGGCGAGCCGTACTGACCCGCCTGCGAGAACGGCGCCGACGCCTCACCGCCCGGCGCGCCCGGTCCCGGACCGTGGCCCGGCTGGCCGAACTGCTGGCCGGACTGGCCGTACTGCTGCTGCTGGCCCGGCTGGCCGTACTGGCCGCCGTAGGACGGTGCGGCGGGCTTCGGCGACGGCGGCTTGATGACGTCGTGCGCGATCAGCAGCGCGCCGACCGCGACCAGCATCTGCAGGATGCCCAGGATCAGGATGACGGTGACGATGCCGGGCGAGGTCTGCATGCCGACCAGCGTGTCCAGGACCTCGAGCGCGCCGAGGACGCTGAACAGCGCCGCGAACGGCAGCGTCCGCGGGCCCTTCGGCAGCGCGTGCATCGCGGCGAGCAGGCCGCCGCCCAGCAGGAACGTCCCGCCGAGGCCGACTTCGCCGTTGTCGGAGAAGCCGAGGAAGTACTGCACGAGGCCGAGGCCGGCGACGACCAGGGCGAGCAGCAGCGGCAGGTTCTGCGTCAGGCCCGCGGCCCCGGAGGGCGCCTGGTGCGAGTGCGGCGGCTGCTGCGCCGGGAAGCCACTGGACGGCGGTCCGGGGGGCTGCTGGCCGCCACCCTGCTGGGGGTAGCCGGGCCCGCCGCTGGGGAAGGTCATCGGATGCACTCCTGTCGGTTCGACCGGCACTCCGGGCGCGCGGGCACCCGGGGAAAGACGAGGTGGCGTGTGTGCGCAGAACGCTAGCGCACTCCGCGGCCACCAGCCCAGCAGACGCACGAATCCCCCGCGCGGTTTCGTCCCGGGACGAGGAAAGGCCGGGCACTCGTCGAGTGCCCGGCCTCACCAGGAGTTACTTCGGGGGATCAGCCCAGGTTGTTGTACAGCTCACGCGCGAGGACGGCGGTCTCGCTCGGGGTCTTGCCGACCTTGACGCCGGCGGCCTCGAGGGCCTCCTTCTTCGCGGCGGCCGTGCCGGAGGAGCCGGAGACGATGGCGCCGGCGTGGCCCATGGTCTTGCCCTCGGGCGCGGTGAAGCCCGCGACGTAACCGACGACCGGCTTCGTCACGTTCTCCTTGATGTAGGCCGCGGCGCGCTCTTCGGCGTCGCCGCCGATCTCGCCGATCATCACGATGACCTTGGTCTCGGGGTCGGCCTCGAACGCCTCGAGGGCGTCGATGTGCGTGGTGCCGATGATCGGGTCACCGCCGATGCCGACCGCGGTCGAGAAGCCGATGTCCCGCAGCTCGTACATCATCTGGTAGGTCAGCGTGCCCGACTTCGACACGAGGCCGATGTGGCCCGGGCCGGTGATGTCGGCCGGGATGATGCCGGCGTTCGACTTGCCCGGGCTGATCACGCCGGGGCAGTTCGGGCCGATGATCCGGGTCGTGTTGCCCTTGGCGACCGCGTGCGCCCAGAAGTAGGCGGAGTCGTGCACCGGGATGCCCTCGGTGATGACCACGGCGAGCGGGATCTCGGCGTCGATGGCCTCGATGACCGCGTCCTTGGCGAACTTCGGCGGCACGAAGATGACCGACACGTCGGCGCCGGTCTCCTTGATCGCCTCTTCGACGGTGCCGAAGACCTTGAGGTCCTTGCCCTCGATGGTGACGGTCTGGCCGGCCTTGCGGGCGTTGACGCCGCCCACGATGTTCGTGCCGGACTTCAGCATCTTGGTCGCGTGCTTCATGCCCTCGGAGCCGGTGAGCCCCTGGACGATGACCTTGCTGTTCTCGTTGAGGAAGATCGACATCTCACGCACCTGCCGCGGCGAGCTCGGCAGCCTTGTCGGCCGCGTTGTCCATTGTGTCCACCACGGTGACCAGCGGGTGGTTCGCGTCGGCCAGGATCTGGCGACCCTCGACGACGTTGTTGCCGTCCAGGCGGACGACCAGCGGCTTGGTGGCCTCGTCGCCCAGGATCTTCAGGGCTTCGACGATGCCGTTCGCCACCGCGTCACAGGCGGTGATGCCGCCGAAGACGTTGACGAAGACGCTCTTCACGTCGGTGTCGTTGAGGATGACGTCCAGCCCGGCCGCCATGACCTCGGCCGACGCGCCGCCGCCGATGTCCAGGAAGTTCGCCGGCTTCACGCCGCCGTGCTTCTCGCCCGCGTACGCCACGACGTCCAAAGTGGACATCACGAGGCCCGCGCCGTTGCCGATGATGCCGACCTGGCCGTCGAGCTTGACGTAGTTGAGGTTCTTGGCCTTGGCCTTCGCCTCGAGCGGGTTCTCCGCGTCCTTGTCCACCAGGGCCTCGTGGCCCGGCTGGCGGAAGTCCGCGTTCTCGTCGAGGGTGACCTTGCCGTCGAGGGCGATGATCTTGTCCTGCGGGTCGCGGACCAGCGGGTTGACCTCGACCAGGGTGGCGTCCTCGGAGACGAAGGTCTCCCAGAGCTTCACCACGACGTCGGCGGCTTCGTCGATGATGTCGGCCGGGAAGTGGCCGGCCTTCAGGATCTCGAGCGCCTTCGCCTTGTCGACACCGGCGATCGCGTCGACCGGGATCTTCGCGAGCGCGTCGGGGCGCTCGACCGCGAGCTGCTCGATCTCCATGCCGCCCTCGGAGGACGCCATCGCCAGGAACGTGCGGTTCGCGCGGTCCAGCAGGAAGGAGAAGTAGTACTCGGACGCGATGTCCGAGGCTTCGGCCACGAGCACGCGACGCGTGATGTGGCCCTTGATGTCGAGGCCGAGGATGGCTTCCGCCTTCTCCTTCGCCTCGTCCGGCGTCTGGGCCAGCTTGACGCCGCCCGCCTTGCCACGGCCGCCGACCTTCACCTGCGCCTTGACGACGACCTGGTTACCGATCTGCTCCGCGGCGGCCTTGGCTTCTTCGGGGGTGCTAGCCACCGAGCCCGGCAGAACCGGTACTCCGTGGGCGGCGAAGAGATCCCTCGCCTGGTACTCGTAGAGGTCCACTACTCCAGTCTCCTGACGACACGCCACTGCAGGTGGTCCGCGACCGGACCGCGCTGTCGGACCAGTCGAGGTTAGCGACCTGCGCAGACGCAGGGGACTCCGCACCTGGTGAAGTCGGTCACCGTATGCGGTCAGACGGTGCTTCACCGGTGTGAGACCGCCCACCGCGCAACCATTCCACCGCTGTTCCGGGGTCTCCGGCGGGCAGGACGAGAACGCCGTTCAACGCTTCGGCGAGCCCGGGCGGCGGTCCCGCGCCGAGCACGCCGACGGCGTCCGGGTCCTCCTGTTCGGCGGTGCTCCGGAGCTCTTCGAGCGTGTTCAGCCGGCCGGCGTGGACGACTTCCACGCCTTCGTCACGCAGGACGCGGGCCAGCACGACCGCGGCCGGATCGGGCCGCCCGAACTCGACGAGCAGCACCCGGAGGCGCTCACGGCGCACGGCGTCCCCCGGCGACCGCCATGCCGGCGGCGGCGAGCAGCGCGGCCGTGGCGGCGAGCGCGACCCAGAAGCCGGTCGCCGGACTGGCGTCGCCGAGCGAGCCGCCGACGAGCGGCAGCTCCGCGGCGTGCAGCGCGGTGAGCAGGGCGGCCCCGACGAGCAGGGCGGCCGCGGGTTTCGGCCGGGACCGCGTCGCGAGCGCGGCCGCGCCGACGACGACCGCGGCGGCGGTCAGCAGCCCCCACCACGGCGTGTCGAGGTGCGACCAGAGGCCCGCGGCGACGTAACCGGGGACGGCGAAGACGGGCAGCCCGAACGCGGCGACGGCCAGGATCGCGCCGGCCGCGACGGGGGTGAGGACGTTGCTCAGCACGCTGCTCTCCCCGGCGTCCTCGCGTTCGACGACACCGGTGCCGACGGCGGCGAGGGCCGCCAGGACGGCGAGCACGAGCGCGGCGAACGTCCAGGCGGCGCCGGCCCCGAGGTCGTAGCCGAAGACCGGGGCGGCGGCGCCCCCGAACCCGGCGAGGTTGCCGGCCTGGGTGGCGGTCAGGGCGGTGTTGAGGACGGCGGTGCCGGCCAGGACGATCCCGGCCCAGGCGACCCCGAGCACCGGCCGCGCGACGGCGGCGGTCTTCGGGACGAGCACCCCGGCGGCGGGAACGGCGAGCACGACGGCGGCGGCGAGCAGGAACCAACGGGCGGGACTGTCGGCCGCGGCGCTGACCGGAGCGGTGGCGCCGGGGTTCAGTGCGGTGACGGCGACCTGCGGGGCGATGGCGCCGATGAGCGCGGCGACCGCGGTGGCGAGGCCCAGCAGGCCAGTGGTGAGCCGCCACCAGAAGAGGCTGGGGAGCTCGGCGTTGCCGGTCTCGGCCGGTTGGGCGCTTTCGGTCAGCCGCGTACCCGCGAGGCCGGCGACGATCGCCGTCGCGGCGAGGGCGAGCACGGGGCCCCAGGTGACGTGCAGGTCGTCCCGGAACAGCCCGGCGAGCACGGGCGGCGCGGCCACCCCGAAGGCACCGGCGGCGAGCCCGCCGAGCGCACCCCGGGCCGTTTGTTCGGCGGGCGCGGCGAGAGCGAGCACGGCCACGAGCGGCAGGGCGGCGGCGAGGAGGAGATAGCCGCCGAGCGCGGGCCAGGGGCCTTCGAAGGCGGCGCGGGCGAGCAGGAAACCGTTGTCGGAGTGGACGGGGGCGGTGAGCAGCCCCGCCCCGGCGACGACGGCGAGCAGCGGGACGAGCAGCCGCCAGCGCCGGCGTTCGGGCTCGTCGTGGCTGCGGAGGGCCCGCCAGGCGAGGACCCCGGCGGCCGCGGTGAGCACCTGCCCGGCCACGAGCAGCCAGAACCCGGCGCCGACGGTGGAGCTGCCGAGGAACCGGTCGGGCAGGTAGAGCTCGGGCCGGATGGTGAGCGGACCGTTGACGGCGAACTGCAGGTCGAGCACCAGCCGCCCGGGCGCGAGGGCGGCGAGGCCGAGAACGAGGCCGCCGCCCACGCCGGGTTTCCCGCAGGCGGCGAAGACGATGGCGGCGGCGACGGGTCCGAGCGCGAGGAGGGCGAGCCAGGGCCAGCTGGCGAACCCGGGACCGGCGGAGGGCGAGACGGGGACGAAGGCCGCGGCGGTGAGACAGAGGGCACCGAGGGCGGCCAGGGCCAGGGCGGTTTTCAGGGCGCCGGAGGGGTGGGTCTCGTCGGCCCAAGGCTCGGTCTCGGCGATTTGGAGCCCGTTGGGGGCGCGCCGGGCGAAGGGGTTCGGGGGCGCGGGGGTGCCGGAGCGGCTGGTGGCGGAGGGGGTTGACGCAGGTTTCGCGCGGTTGGCGGGATGGACCGGGGATTCGGTGGAGTTTTCGGGCACGCCGGGTACACGTGCCGCGGCAGGCACCGGGCTCGTTGGCGCGTCGGATCCGGCGGAGATTTCGGGAGCCGGGTCGGATCGGGAGGGGTCGCCGGCGCCCGAGGTGCCGCCCGCAGTGCTTTCGGGCTCGCCCCGCCCTGCCGAGGCGGCTTCGGGTCGCGAGGAACTATCGGACCGACCGGCCACCGTGCTGTCCGCGCTCCACTCGTCAGCCGAAGCCGGGGCAGAGCGAGAGGAACCACCGGACGGACCAGAGCCCGGGGCGCCCGCAGAGTCATTGACCGCACCCCGCTCGCCAGCCGAAGGCGGGGCAGGGCGGGATGAACCACCGGACCCTCCAGCGCGCGCGGGAGTGCCTGCAGCGCGGCCAGGCTTGCCACCCACGCCTTCCGCGGCGGGGACTGGCCGCGTCGGGGCGTCTGCTGCCGGCTGACCCGGGTCGGCGGGCTCGGCTGGGCTCGGGGCCGGGCCTCGGGCCTCCGGGTTTTCGGCGGGGCCGGGAGTGCTTCCGGTGGGGGGCTCTGCGCGTGGGGGCATATTGCCCGCGACGCTAGCAAGCTCGGGCCGCCCGGGAGCCGTCGGCGGGCGCGAGTCGTCGGATGCGCTTCAACCCTCTTCCGCAATCCGTTATTCCGGCGCGCGCGGACCCCGGAGGCCTCGGTTACCCCCTTGTCGGGCTTTCACTACCCCGCAACCGTGTAAGGCAAGTCACACCGAACGCCGTAAACCCCCGCTAACTTTCCGTGATTTGCACAGGTGAGCGTCGTGGCGACTCCACCCGATCGGCCGACACCGGGGGCACGTCTTGCCGACAGCGGTACCCCTTCGTTACTGTCCCGGGGTCCCCATTACAGTCAGGTCACGAAGTAGGACGCCGAGCAAACCACCCCCGAGGTTGGCTCACCGGGTTCCCCCGCCCGCAGTCCTCGACCCGGCTCCCCGACGATGGAAGGCCCTGTCTTGGCTTCACACCGCTCCCCCGGCGGCCAAGCTCCTTCCCCGGCATTGAAGGACGCACTGGAAGGTGCGGTCGTTCGTGTCCGGGGTGCGCACCGCATCGCCCCGCCCTCTTCGGCCCTCCGCGGCCGTGTCGTGGTTGCCGCCGTTGCGGCTGGTGCGTTCGCCGCCGCCGCTGCGGGTTCGACCCTCAAGACGGTCACCGATTCCGACGCCGCCTTCACGCCCCTGGCCAACAGCCAGGACGCCAGCGCATCGCTCACCGCGGGAGGTGCGGGCTCCGGGGGCGCCCCGGAACTCCTGCCGACCGGCCACACCGTCGACGCCTCCGCCGAAGCCGCGAAGCTCGCTGACAGCGCTTCTGTCACGCAGGCCCGCGAGCAGCGCGAGGCCGACGCCGCCAAGAAGGCCGCCGACGAAGCCGCTCGCCCCAAGACCTGCCTGCCCGCGCACGGCACCTTCACCTCGGGCTTCGGTGCCCGGTGGGGCACGAGCCACCTCGGCATCGACATCGCCAACGCCATCGGCACGCCGATCTACGCCGCCTCCGACGGCACCGTGATCGAGGCCGGCCCCGCCAGTGGTTTCGGCCTCTGGGTCCGGGTGCAGCTCGACGACGGCACCATCCAGGTCTACGGCCACATGAACAGCTTCTCCGTCAAGGAGGGGCAGAAGGTCAAGTGCGGCCAGCAGATCGCCGAGATCGGCAACCGCGGCCAGAGCACCGGCCCGCACCTGCACTTCGAGGTGTGGCAGAACGGCACCAAGAAGATCGACCCCCGGCCCTGGCTGGCCGCGCGCGGCATCGTCATCTGATCCACCCGCAGTTCGCCCCCCGCCCGGCGCCACCAGCGCGCCCGGCAGCGGAAACCCGGCCGTCGAGCAGGCTCCTGCTCCGGCCGGGACGCCGCGGGCAGCCCCGACCGGCCGAGGGTGCTGAAGGCACGCGCTCCGCCGAGCCGCTCGTCTGCTGGAACCGGTCACAAGATCAAGGTTCACCACCGCGGGCCATACGCAAACACCCTGATCGGGTACGTCTGCACGATCCGGCCCGAGCGGCCGGACGACACCAGGCGGCTCCGGCAAGCCGGCGGCCGTACGAAAGCCCGGCTCACTCCGGAGGCCGGACGGCACCGCACGCGCCCCAGGCCACGTCAAGCGCCGCCGGACGACCGCAACCACTCCCGAGCCGGGAAGAACCGCGCACAGGCGCCTCAGCGCCCGCAACCGCCTATCGCTGTCCGCCCGGTAACCGGCGGATGAAGTAGGCCACCGCGACCTGCCACACCGTGCACAGCTCCGCGGGCCGCCGCACCGGCAGCCAGCCCCAGGGCGCAGCTCCCCCTGCGCCCCCCGCGGAGCGGACACGTCCGGCACTGCGGGCCCTGGTCGTCCAGCGGCGTCCCCGGCCGCAGGTGACACAACGCCCGTCCGCGCCGAGCTCGTGCTGCCTGAGCAGCGCTCGCCAGGCGGCGGCCAGCCGGCACGCCTCCGCTCCCGCAAGCGAAGGAATTCCCGAAGCCCCCGAAGGTTCCCGACCCCGATCCGGAACCGTCGTCCCCAGGACTCCTCGCAGGTATTTCTGTACCCCTTCGGCCAACAGGCCAAACAGCACCGCGTCCACACCACACTACCCCCTCTGTCGAACCTTTGTTCGATTGCGGGGTCAGTTGTACCGGGTGGGTACGACGATTCCGGCGGCGATCGCGGAGATCGCCGCCGGATTCACTCGGACGGGTGGGGCTGCGGCTAGAGCTTCACCATCGGGACGCTGCCGATGAGCATCAGGCGGACCTTGCCCGCCGCGCCGAAGTCGATCGTGGCCGTCGCCCGCGGGCCGACGCCGTCGCAGGAGATCACCGTGCCGAGGCCGTACTTGTCGTGGCTGACCCGGTCGCCGACGTCCAGCTTCAGCGCCACCGTGTCCTTCCAGCCCTTGCCGAACGACGGCGTGCCCGACGAAGACGGCGAAGACGACCGGCGGCCACCCCAGGTGGTCGCCGCCCGCGGCGTGCCGCGCGAGCCGGAGCCGAACGAGCCGAAGCCGCCGCTGGACGGCTCCAGCCGCCGCCAGTCGACGAGGTCCGGCGGCAGCTCGTCGAGGAACCGCGAGGCCGGGTTCATCGACGGCTGGCCCCACGCCGAGCGCGTGATCGCGCGCGAGACGTACAGGCGCTTCCTGGCCCGCGTGATGGCCACGTACGCCAGCCGCCGTTCCTCGGCCAGCTCGGTCGGGTCGCCCAGCGCCCGCATGTGCGGGAAGACGCCGTCCTCCCAGCCGGTGCAGAACACCACCGGGTACTCGAGGCCCTTCGCGGTGTGCACGGTCATCAACGTGACCACGCCCGCGCCGCCGTCGCCTTCTTCGCCGCCGTCGGGCGACGGCACCGAGTCGGCGTCCGCGACCAGCGACACGCGCTCGAGGAACGCCGGCAGCGAGCCCGGCGCCGGGACGCCCTCCTCCACGACCAGCTCGGCGTTCTCGTCCGCGACGACCTCGGCGGTGATCTCGGTGAACTCGCGCGCCACGGTGACCAGCTCGTCCAGGTTCTCCACGCGCGTGTGGTCCTGCGGGTCTTCCGACTCCTCGAGCTCGATGCGGTAGCCGGTCTTGTCCAGCACGGCTTCCAGGACGTCGTGCACCTCGGCGCCGCCGGAAACCAGCGCACCCAGCTCGTCGAGCAGCGCCACGAACCCGCCGATCGCCTTGACCGAGCGCGGGTTCAGCAGCGGCACCTTGCCTTCGACGGCGTCCCGCAGCGCCTGCGCGAAGGAGATCCGCTCGCGCTCGGCGTGCGTGGCCACGACGGCCTCCGCGCGGTCGCCGATGCCGCGCTTGGGCACGTTCAGCACGCGCCGCAGGCTGACCGTGTCCTCCGGGTTCGCCAGCACGCGCAGGTACGCGATCATGTCGCGGACCTCGCGGCGCTCGTAGAACCGCACGCCGCCGACGACCTTGTACGGCAGGCCGAGCCGGATGAAGATCTCTTCGAAGACGCGGGACTGGTTGTTGGTGCGGTAGAAGACGGCGACGTCGGAGTAGTCGGCTTCGCCCTTCTCGGCCAGCGCGTCGATCTCGCCCGCGACGAACGCGGCCTCGTCGTGGTCGTTGTCCGCGACGTAGCCGACGATCTTCTCGCCGTCGCCCGAATCCGTCCACAGCCGCTTCGCCCGGCGATTCGGGTTGCGCTCGATGACGGCGTTGGCCGCGGACAGGATCGTCTGCGTGGAGCGGTAGTTCTGCTCCAGCAGGATGGTGTGCGCGTTCGGGAAGTCCCGCTCGAACTCCTCGATGTTGCGGATCGTCGCGCCGCGGAAGGCGTAGATCGACTGGTCCGCGTCACCCACGACGACCAGCTCGGCCGGCTCGACGCCCGCTTCGTTCGGCACCGTCCCGGCCAGCTCGCGGACCAGCGTGTACTGCGCGTGGTTCGTGTCCTGGTACTCGTCGACGAGCACGTGCCGGAAGCGGCGGCGGTAGTACTCGGCGACGTCGGGGAACGTCTGCAGCAGCGCGACCGTGCGCATGATGAGGTCGTCGAAGTCGAAGGCGTTGGCCTGGTTGAGCCGCCGCTGGTACTCGCCGTAGACCTCGGCGACGCGGCGCTCGAGGTCGTTGCCCGCGTTCGCCGCCGCCGTTTCCGGGTCGGTGAGCTCGTTCTTCAGGTTCGAGATGTGCACGGCGAGCGTGCGGGCGGCGTAACGCTTCGGGTCGATGTCGAGGTCCCGCGCCACCAGGGTGATCAGCCGCTTGGTGTCGTCGGAGTCGTAGATGGAGAAACTCGACGACATGTCCAGGGTTTTGGCTTCGCGGCGCAGGATCCGGACGCACATCGAGTGGAACGTCGAGACCCACATGGCGTTCGCGCGGCGCCCGACGAGCGCGGCGACGCGCTCGCGCATTTCGGCGGCGGCCTTGTTGGTGAAGGTGATCGCCATGATTTCGCCGGGGTGCACCCGGCGCTGGCCGAGCAGGTAGGCGATCCGGCGGGTCAGCACCCGGGTCTTGCCCGATCCCGCGCCCGCCACCACCAGCAGCGGGCCACCGGCGTGGGTGACGGCTTCGCGCTGGGCGGGGTTGAGGTCGTCGAGCAGCTCGGCCTGCCCGCCGGCGGCGGGCTTGCGCACAGGGGTCGCGGCGGGGAGATCGAAGAGGGTGTCCATCGTGGCGTCCACGCTACCCCGGGCGGGGCGGAGTGCGGCACAGCGTGCCCGTGGTGGCGGCGGGGTTCTTCCGCTCCTTTCCCGCCCGCTCCTACGTCCGGCGGGAAGCCCGCGCTACCGCGCCGGACGTAGGAGAAGGTGTCGCTCGCCGTCCGACGCGGGGCGGGTGCGCGTCGCGGAGTATCGGTGGGCATGGAAGACACCAGTTCCGCCCGCATCCGGGCCGCCGACGCCGATCGTGAACGCGTCGCCACCGCCGTCCAGACCGCCGGTTCCGAAGGGCGGCTCACCCTCGACGAAGTCGAAGAACGCCTCAGCCGCGTCTACGCCGCGCGGTTCACCGACGAACTCACGGCGCTCACCGCCGACCTGCCGCGGCCGGCGCCGGCGCCGCCCGGCTTCCCGCTGAGCCGGGCGGCGCTGCGGCGGCATCCCGCGCTGCGCGTCCACCTCGGCGTGGTGGCCGCGGTCGCGGTGCTGCTGATCGCCCGGTGGGCGGTGCTGGGCGCCGGGTTCTTCTGGCCGGCGTTCCCGTTGTTCTGGCTCGGGGTGAGCTTCTTGGTTCATGCTCGGGTGCGCTCGGTCCGGGAGCGGTCGCGCACCGCTGTGCCATACTGACGACATGCGGCACCACGCGAAGCGATTTTTTTACGGGACCCGGACTCCGGCTCCCGTGATCGCGTAGTGCCCGAACCGCCATCACGCCAGCCCCGGAGTCCACGGACCCGGGGCTGTCGCCGTCCCTGGGGCCGGGTCCGGGTCTCGAGGAAGAGGTCCCGATGAACGCACACGCGACGAACGCCGACGGCCAGCCCGCCGAGCACACCCCCGCGGGCGACGACATCGCGTCGCTCCGCGAGGAGATCGACCACCTGGACAAGGAGATCCTGCGGCTGGTCAAACGCCGGATCGAGGTCTCCAAGACGATCGGCGCCGCGCGGATGGCCGCCGGCGGCACGCGCATCGTCTACAACCGCGAGATGGACGTGCTGGCGCGCTACCGCGAGCTGGGTCCGGAAGGCCGTCAGCTGGCCATGGCGCTGCTGAACCTGGGCCGCGGTCGCCTCGGCCGGTAACGGTTGCGGCGAATTCGGGGACTTCCCCGAGGCGTTCGCGGCCCAGGTACGGGCAGACTGGGGTCATGGAGTGGCTCGTGAACCTCATCGCCGTCATCGTCGCGCTCGTGAGCGTGCTGGCCGCGCTGGGCCATGTCGGATATCTGGCGTTGCTCAACAACGCGGCGGGCAAGCGGGCCGGGGGCGCTCCGGTCGCGCAGTACGTCAAGAGCAGGTGGGCGGTGGCCGGCGGGACCACCGCGGCTTCCCTGTTCGCCTGGTTGCTCACGGCCGGGGGACCGACGCTGGACGTCTTCGCGATCATCGTCGCCGCCGGTAGCGGGGTGGTGGCGACGAAGGCGCTGCAGTCGACGCGGGACCGTTACCGCACCGGAGGCTGAACGCCTGATCAGGGCCGATGGCGCTGCGTGAAACTTCGCAGCGTCACCAACGCCCGTTCGGTCGCGCCCGACCGAGTGAAACCTCTGCAACTTGCAGGTTTGGGGGCGACTTTCTCCGCCGGATGCTCCTAGGGTTGGGGTTGTGAGGACCCTTGCGTCTGGGTCGGGCGATGCCCGCAGGACGCGCGGGGGCATCGGCCCCGCGCGCCCCCAGTCGCGTGCGCGTGCATTTGCGCAGGATTCCGAACAGGATTTCGCGCGTGAGGGTGCTCCGTTCGGGTCGTCCCGCCGCAGGTCGGCGTCAGGACCGCACCGCCGGGTGGTCGAGCCCGCATGAGCCAAGGCACGGAATTCCACGGACGCGGCACCGCGCCCGCCCATCCCGGGCGGCACCGGCGCGGCGGCGCGGAGAGCTGGACGCCACCCCTGCCGCAGCACCGCCCGGTGCGCCACCACGCGGCCGGGGCGGAGCCTTCGCTGCGGCACCACACACCGGTCGAACCGGCGGAGGGCGGTGTTCCCGCGGCGCGGCAGTACGGCGGCGGGGGCGCACCGGACGGCGGGTTCCGCCCGCTGCGGCGCTACCCCGATGGCCTCGCTGCCCCCGACAGCGGCGGGGGCCCACGGGACGACAGGTCCCACGCGGTGTGGCGCTACCCCGGCAGCCCCGCCTTCGCCGACAGCGCCGACAGCGCCGAACTCGCAACGGACGACAGGCCCCACCCGCTCCGGCGCTACCCCGGCGGCCCCGGCTTCGCCGACAGGCCCGAGGCTCCGCCGGACGCCGGGTTCCCCCCGCTGCCCGGTCCCGCCTCGGCCGGCCCGGCGATGGCCGATCCCCGCTTCCTGCGGCACCACGTCGTCCCCGGGGAAGCGGTGGCGGTGAGCAGCCACCCTTTTCGGCGCCCCGCCGATCCCGACCCGGCCGATCCGCCGGTGTCCGGGCTGCTCCCGCTCCCGCAGCCGCGTGACCGGCGGCCCTCGGCGCCGCTCTTCCCCGCCTCGCACGGCAGTCTTCCGCTCGACGAACACGACGAAGACCCAGGCGAAGTGGCCGCCACCGAAAGCCACGCCGAGCAGGCCCCCCGGCGCACTCGCGTCTCGCTGGCCGCTCCCGCGCCACGGTGCGTCGACCTCGATGAAGACGACGTCCGCATCTACTCCGCCCCTCCCATCGACGGACTGGGCGGCTTCACCATCGGTTCGGTTCCCGCGTCCGTGACGCCGCCGAAGACGTGGAAGAAGGCCGCCTGGTTCGCCACCGGTGCTTCCGGTGCCGTCGTCGTCGGGCTGCTGTGCGCCGGCTCCTTCCTCGTCGGGAAGCCGCCGATGGACCAGGCCGTGCAGGGCTCCTGGCCCGGCTACCAGGGCGTGCCGACCGTCGCCGACCCCACCGGGGAGCACCGGCCGCCCACGCAGGGCGGGTCCGCCGCCGGTCCGGAAACCGCGTCGCGGCCGGACGACTCCGCGACTCCGCAGCGGGGCGGGGCCGGGCCGGTCGACGGCGTGGCTCCCCCACCCGCTCCCGAAGACACCGGCGCCGCTCCGGAGACCGCGACGACCGGCGCCACCCGCCCGACCGCCGCCACCACGGTCCCGCGGAAGCCGCCGGTCACGCCCGCCCAGCGCGAGACGCCCGTCAAGTCGCCGTGGTGGTACTCCTTCCCACCGGACGCCCAGACCATGGGGGACAACTCGGAGAAGTTCTTCAACACCGTCACCACCGACCCGTCCGCGGCGTCGTCGGTGACCACCGGCCGCCTGCACGACCAGGGACCGCAGGCCCTCGCGCAGCGGTACGCCGGCATCGCCTACTTCGAAGTCAAGAAGGTCAGCGTCGACCAGCAGCGCGGCGTCACGATCAACACCGTCGAAGTCACCCACAAAGACGGGACCAAGACCGTCGAAGAGCGCACGCTGACCTTCGGCGACGGCGACAAGATCACCGCTGACGGCCAGTAGCCGGACCTGCACGTGCGGTTCGCCCGTTCTGATGCACGTGCGGTGCGGTGAGCGGTAATGCCTGGTCCGGGTGGGTGACATAAGCTGCCGCTCATCGTGTGGCGACGGCATTCCGGCGACAGAGCCTGGTGATCGCCGCCCGCACGGGGTTACCTGACGACAGCGGATCCGGAAACCGGCCACGAGTCGGCCGTCCGGACCAACGGCACCCCGGCCGAACGGCCGAGTGGCCGCCCCGGCACCCAGAGCGAGGAATTCCGTGCTTGATCGGCAGCGCACACGGCGTGAGTCACCCCACGCCGTCCGCGTCGAGGACGTCATCCCGGCCGAGATCCTGGACGGCGTCGCCGACGCCGAACGTGACCATCTCGAGCAGGTCTTCCGCGACCCGCAGCGGTTCCTGCCGGCGCGGACCGAGCCGGCCCGCGAGCCGGCGCAGGCCGAGGACGCGGGCGAGCCGGAAAGCCGGTTCGCGCGCCGCGCCAAGCTGACCGGGCTCGTCGCCGCGGGCGCGCTCGTCGCCGGTGCGGTGATCGCCGCGCCGATGCTGACCAGCTCGCACCGCGCCGCCTCGCCGTCCGGCGGCCAGGCCACGCCCGCCGGCTTCACCGGTGCGGCGGAGCTCGGCGGTCTCGCCGTCCCGCAGCACCAGGCCGGCGGCAGCGCACCCGAGCAGCACAGCCCCGCCACGGCCGGCGCGCGCGCCGAGGAGTCGCCCTCGGCCCAGCCGCCGAACGGCACCCCGCGGACCCGGCCGGCGCCCGCCGCGGCCACCTCGGTCCCGGACAAGGCCGCCGACGCGCGCAGCGCGAGCCGCAAGATCCAGGCCGTCAAGGACTTCTACGCCAAGATCGCCCGCGACTCGGCGGGCGCGCTGGCGCTGCTGAGCCCGGCGCTGGCCGACGGCACCGCCGGCGAGCTGGTCCGCACCTGGAGCTCGATGGACGCCATCGACGTCCAGGAGGCCGACACGCAGATCAAGCCGGACGGCTCGATCCTCGCCGTCGCCACGCTGCACCGGCCGGACGGCGCCCTGGTGCGCGTCACCCAGCTGTTCCGGGTGGCCGACACCGGCGGGCTGATCACCGAAGCCGAGCTCGTCTCGGCCCAGTACATGTAGCCCACCGCGACCACCCCTTCACCCCTGGTTTAAGTGCCCGTGCCGATTTCGTGTGCGCAGAGTGAGCGCCTAGCCTTGTCACGGGCCGGTCTCGGAAGGACCGGCTCAGAGCCCACGACATGTGCATACGCTCCAGCGAAGTGGCGTGCTCGTGGCCGCGTCACCAGGCACCGATCCGCACGCCCTGGTGAAGCCGGAGCCCAAAGGGAGGTCGCGTGAGCGACGAGGGTCGTCTGGTCGCCGATCGATACCGCATCGTCGGCCGGATCGGCACGGGCGCGATGGGGGCCGTCTGGCAGGCGCACGACGAGGTCCTGGGCCGCACCGTGGCCATCAAGCAGCTCCTGCTCCAGCCGCACCTGGACGAGCACGACGCCGAGGACGCCCGCCAGCGGACGATGCGCGAGGGCCGGATCGCGGCCCGGCTGCACCACCCCAACGCGATCTCCGTCTTCGACGTCGTCACCGACGACAACGGGCAGCCGTGCCTGATCATGGAGTACCTCAACTCCACCAGCCTGGCCGCCGTGCTGCAGGACCGCCGCACGCTGCCGCCGACCGAGGTGGCGCGCATCGGCGCCCAGGTCGCCGCGGCGCTGCGCGAGGCGCACGCGGTCGGGATCGTGCACCGCGACATCAAGCCGGGCAACATCCTGCTCGGCGCCAACGGCATCGTGAAGATCACCGACTTCGGCATCTCACGGGCCAAGGACGACGTCACGGTCACCAAGACCGGGATGATCGCCGGCACCCCCGCCTACCTGGCCCCCGAGGTCGCCATCGGCGGCGAGCCCGGGCCGGAGTCCGACGTCTTCTCCCTCGGTTCGACGCTGTACGCGGCGTGCGAGGGCCAGCCGCCGTTCGGGCTGTCCGAGAACACGCTGAGCCTGCTGCACGCGGTCGCGGCCGGGCAGATCAACCCGCCGCGCCAGTCCGGTCCCCTGGCCAGCGTGCTCGCCGTGCTGCTGCACCCGGAGATCGAGCACCGGCCCACCGCCGAAGAGTGCGAAGAGCTGCTCGCGGCCGTCGCGCGCGGCGAGACGCCGCTCGGCGGCCCGGCGGAAGAGACCATGCTGGCGCCCTCGGCCGGTGTCCTCGGCGCGGCCGGTGCCCTCGGCGCGGGGGCCGCCGACCCGAACGCGACGCAGATGTTCGACGAGATCCCCGCGGGCCACTCGGGCACGCTGCTCGGCGGCGGGGCTCCGACGCAGGCCGTGCCGTACTACGACGAGGACGACTACCCGGAGGCCACCGGCTACCCGGAGGACGACTACGACGGGTACGGCAACTACCGCGAGGGCGACCCCCACGCGGCCGGCGGCGTGCCGCCCGGCCTGGCCGCGACGCGCGCGGTGCCGGTCCCCCCGCACGAGCAGGGCGGGTACGAGGACGACTACGACGATTACGACGACGAGCCCGCGCCGCCGCCGCGGTCGCGCCCGCAGACGAGCCCGGTCGACGAGGACGACGACCGGCCCGGCGCGTGGAAGCGCCCGGCCATCATCGGCGGGGTCGTGGTCGTGGGCCTGGTCGCGCTTGTCGTCTGGCTGCTGAGCCCGAACAACCCGGAGGCGCCGGCCGCACCGGTGTCCAGCAGCAAGCCGTCGCCGGCCGCGACGTCGGCGTCGTCGACGCCGTCGACGACGGAGGACGAGGTCAGCACGGCCGATGTACCGCCCCCGGTGACGGAGGCGACCTCGTCGTCGAAGCGGGCGACGGCGACGAAGAGCTCCGAACCGCCGGCGACCACTACGCCGAAGACGACGACACCGATCAGGCCGACGACTACCGAGACGACGCCTACCAGCACCGCCCCCACAACGACCGGCGGCGCGTCCTCCAGCGCTGCCGCCGGTGGATGATCGAGGACCGACTTGAGTTCTGAAGGAACCATCGTCGGCGGCCGGTTCCGGCTGGACCAGCCGATCGGCCGCGGCCGCGCGGGCATCGTGTGGCTGGCGTTCGACACGCGGCTGTTCCGCACCGTCGCGATGAAGCGGATGTATCTGCCGGTCGGCGCGGGTGAACGCGCCGAGCAGGCGCGTGCCGCCGCCATGCAGGAGGGCAAGGACGCGGCCCGGATCGAGCACCCGTGCGCGATCAAGGTGTTCGACGTGCTGCCGGACGGCCAGGACGTCTGGCTGGTGATGGAGTACATCCCGTCCCGCAGCATGGCGACGTTCCTCGCCGAGCACGGCAGGCTCACCCCCGACCAGGCGGCGCAGCTGGGCATCCAGCTCGGGAACGCGCTGGCGGCCATCCACGCGGCCGGGTTCGTGCACCGCACCCTCGAGCCGGGCACCGTGCTGCTGGCCGACGACGGCGGCGTGAAGCTCACCGACATCGGCATCAGCGGCGGCGGCCCGAGCCCGGCGTACGTGGCGCCCGAGGTCGCGCGTGGGCTGCCGGGCACGCCGGCCGCGGATGTCTTCTCCCTCGGCGCGACGCTGTACACGTCCGTGGAAGGCGTGCCGCCGTTCGGGGACGACGGCCAGTCGTCCGAACGCCCGCCGCAGAACTCCGGCGTCCTCACCGAGGCGCTGCGCAAGATGCTGCGCGCGGACCCGAACACGCGGCCGACGATGGCCGACACCGTCCACTCGCTGAAGGCGATCACCGAGGGCCGCGAGACGGCGTTCATCCCGCCGACCGCGCCCGGGATCCCGCCGCCTCCGCCGCCACCCTTCAACCCGGCGCTGGCGCCCGCGGGGCCGCCGATGCCGCCGTCGGGACCGCAGTTCCAGCCGCCGATGCCGGTCGCCGCGCCCGGCTACTCCGCGGCGGAGGAGACGCAGCGGATGCAGCCGGTGCCGCCGCCGACGCAGTACGCGCGGCCGCCCGCGCCGGGCGCCCGGCCGCAGGCCCAGGAGTGGAACCTTCCGGTGTCGAAGAAGACGCTGGTCACCGTGGCCGCGATCCTCGTGGCGGTGCTGGTCGGCATCCTCGTCTCGGAGCTGTTCTTCGTTTAGGCGACCTTGGCGGTCGCCGCGCGCATGGCCGCGAGGAGCGTGCGGACGGCCGGGTGGGCCGAGGCGCGGGACGCCACCGCGGCGTGGATCGCGCGGACCGGCTCGGGGTTGCGGATCCGGCGAACGACCACTCCGGGGTGCTGCGCGCCGAGCCCGAGCTCCGGGATCAGCCCGACGCCGATGCCGGCGGCGACGAACCCCTGCGCCGTCTGGTAGTCCTCGGACTCCACGACGACGTTGGGCGCGAACCCGGCGGACGCACAGGCGCTGTCCAGGATGTCGCGGCAGACACCGGGGAGGCCGTCGACGCCCACCCACGGCTCTTCCGCGAACTCCGTCAGGTCCAGCACGCGCTTGCGGGCCAGCGGGTGCGCCTTCGGCAGCACCGCCCGGTACGGGTCGTCCAGCAGGTGCACCAGCTCGACTCCCTTGGCGGGCGGGGTCCTGCGCGGGAACACCGTGATCGCGACGTCGGCGTGGCCCGCTTCGACGTCGGTCATCGGGTCGTCGGGCTCGACGAGCTTGAGGTCGAGGCGCACGCCGGGGTGCTCGCGCCGGACCGCGGCGATCGCGGGCGGCACCAGGGACGCGCCCGCCGTGGCGAAGTAGCGGATCGAGACGCGGCCGATGCGGCCCTCCTTGAGCTCGGTCAGCGCCGCCTCGGCCTTGGCGAGCTCGGTGCTCAGCCGCTCGGCGTGCTCGGACAGCAGCGCGCCCGCCGGGGTCGCCCGGACGCCCCGGCCGACGCGTTCGAGCAGCTGGGTGCCCGCCTCGCGTTCGAGCGCGGACAGCTGCTGGCTGATCGCGGACGGCGTGTAGCCGAGGTTGCGGGCCGCGGCGGTGATCGACCCGCTGGTGATGACGGCGCGGAGGACCTGCATGCGGCGGACGTCGAGCATCCCGCGATCGTACAGCTGGGCTTAAGTGTTCCTGCAGTTAATTTCGCTTGTCCTTACGTCTGGTCCGGGTGAAGCTGACTTCGGCTTTCGAAGGAGGACTGGGGTGGGCGAGACGAAGACGCTGCTCAGGATCGGTGCGCTGGCGCTGATGTGGGGCTCGAGCTTCTTCTGGATCAAGCTGGGGCTGGGCGTGTTCTCGCCGGTGCAGCTGGTGCTGGCGCGGCTGGTGCTCGGCGCCGCCATGCTGCTGGTGCTCTGCCGCCTGCAGCGGGCGCGGCTCCCGCGCGAGCGCCGGATGTGGGGACACCTGGCGGTCGCGGCGTTCTTCCACAACGCGCTGCCGTTCCTGCTGTTCGCGATCGGCGAGACGACGGTCGATTCGGGGATCACCGGCGTGCTCAACTCGACGACACCGCTGTGGGTGCTGCTCGCGGCGCCGCTGATGGGGACGTCGTCGCGGATGACCGGCGCCCGGCTCGCGGGCCTGGTCATCGGGCTCGGCGGGATCCTGCTGATCTTCGCGCCGTGGCAGGCGTCGGGCCTGCTGAGCTGGGGCGCGCTGGCGTGCCTCGCGGCGGCGGCGAGCTACGGCTTCGCGTTCGTCTACGAGGGCAAGTACCTGTCGGACCCCTCGTTGTCGCCGTACGCGACTTCGGCCGGTCAGATGCTGCTGGCCAGCGGGATGCTGGTGCTGGCGCTGCCGGCGGGCGGGTTCACGCCGGTGCACGTGTCCACCGGGCCGCTGCTCGCGGTCCTGGTCCTGGGCATCGGGTCGACCGGCATCGCGTTCGCGCTGAACTACCAGCTGCTGGCGAGCGAAGGCGCGGTGGCCGCGTCCGTGGTCGGGTACCTGCTGCCGGTCGTTTCGGTGCTGCTGGGTGCGGTGTTCCTGGGCGAACAGCTGCACCTGCGGGTGATCGCGGGCATGGTGGTCGTGCTCGGCGGCGTGGCGCTGACCCGCCTCCAGAAGCCGGAGCGAGGGGCTCTGGACGTGGCCGGTGACCAGGCGGATGGGCTTGGTGACGACACCACCGGCAGCGCGCCCCGGCCTCTCGCTCCCCTGGCGGACTGAGCCGTCAGACGAGCCGGCGGTCGGAAGCCCAGCGGGAGAGCTCGTAGCGGTTCGACAGCTGGGTCTTCCGCAGCACGCTCGACACGTGCGTCTCGAGCTTTCGTTATCCAGCCGAACTGACAAAACCACCGTAACGGATCTACCGACGAATCCGACTCACACCGAAATTGACGATCTCACCGGAGATCGCCGAAGACCCCGTCTCACCCGTCTTCCGCATCAAGGTGGTGAACCTCAGCCGTCGTGCTGCCATGGATCTCCGGTTCGACGCTCATCTCGTGACACCCGTTGGCGCCAAGGGGGGCGCCATCAAGAGGCGAACTCCTCTCGAGTGCGGTAACGCGCCACTGTTGCTTCCCCGCCGCGATCGATCCGACGCCGACTACGACAACGCCTATCGCCTGCGAATCAAAACCGACATCCGCCAACTTCTGTCGGACAACCCGGCTTCCTTCATCAGGCTGCAGGTATTCGGCCGCCACGAGGTTTCCGGCACGGAAAGGACCTGACCGTCGTTCCCGAAGGCCGTCAGACGAGGCGGCGGTCCGAAGCCCAGCGGGAGAGCTCGTAGCGGTTCGACAGCTGGGTCTTCCGCAGCACGCTCGACACGTGCGTCTCCACCGTCTTCACCGAGATGAACAGCTCCGACGCGATCTCCTTGTAGGCGTACCCGCGGGCCAGCAGCCGCAGGACGTCGCGCTCGCGGGGGGTCAGCAGGTCCAGCTCGGGGTCGTTGATCGGTGCGGAACCCGGGCGGTCGGCGAACGCGTCCAGCACGAACCCCGCCAGGCGGGGCGAGAACACCGCGTCGCCGTCCGCGACGCGGACCACCGCGCGGACCAGTTCCTTCGACGAGATCGTCTTCGTCACGTAGCCGCGGGCGCCCGCGCGGATGACCGCGATGACGTCCTCGGCCGCGTCGGACACCGACAGGGCCAGGAACACCACGTCCGGCAGCTCCGGGCGGACCCGGCGCAGCACCTCGGCTCCGCCGCCGTCGGGCATGTGGACGTCGAGGAGCACCACCTGCGGCTTCGTGCGGGCGATGCCGGCGACGGCCTCGGCCACCGAACCGGCCTCGCCGACCACGCGGACCTCGTCGGTGATCGAGTCGAGCTCGGTGCGCACCCCGGCGCGGAACAGCGCGTGGTCGTCGACGAGGAACACCTTGACCGGTTCACGCTGGTTGTCCGTCACGTCGTCGAGCATAGCCGCCTCACGCCGCCCCCTTGCCCGCTTTCACCGGCATGGCGAGCTGCACTTCGGTGCCCTCGCCCGGCGCGGTGCGGACCTTGCACGTGCCGCCGTGGCGGGTCATCCGGCCGCGGATCGAGTCGGCGAGGCCGTGGCGGTCGTCCGGGACGAGGTCGGGGTCGAAGCCCTTGCCGCGGTCGCGGACGAACACCGTCACCGCCGTCGGCTCGACCTCGGCGTAGACGCTGACCTCCTCGACGCCGGCGTGCTTCGCGGCGTTGACGATGGCCTCGCGCGCGGCCTGGACCAGCGCCACCAGCGATTCGTCCAGCTCCGCGTCGCCGACGACGACCTGGCCGACCGAGATCGCGAAGGTGTCCTCGACCTCGCCGCACGCCGTCGCGAGCGCTTCGGACAGCTGCCCGGTGGCTTCCTCGACGTGCTCGGCGGGCTTGCCGTAGCCGTTGGGGCCGTAGAGCCAGCCGCGCAGCTCGCGCTCCTGGCTGCGGGCCAGCCGCGCGACCTCGCGGGGCTGTTCGCTCTGCTTCTGGATGAGCGCGAGCGTCTGGAGCACGGAGTCGTGCAGGTGGGCGGCGATCTCGGCGCGTTCGTCGGTGCGGATGCGGGCCTTGCGCTCGTCGGAGAGGTCCCGGACCAGCCGCAGCCAGAACGGCACGGTCAGCACGGCGACCCCGATCAGCGTCGCGAGGACCGCGATCAGCGCGAACTGGACCTGGTCGAGGGTGCCGCTGCGCAGCACGACGACGGTGATGCCGGTGATCACCAGCGCGACGCCGGCGACGATCCGGATCGCGGCCGACCAGCCGCCCCCGCCGAGGAGCGCACCGGCGAAGCCGTCCTTGGCACCGGCCCGCCAGCGCCGGCGCTGGGACTCGTCGGCCTCGCGCCAGACGACCGCGAGACCGATCATGGCGATGGCGAGCGGCACGGCGACCCAGCCGCTGATGAACCCGGTGAGCGTCCCGCTGGCGACGGCGAGGCCGACGCCCAGCGCGATCAGGCCGAACGCCTGCTGGCGCTCCTTCGGAGTCGGCGCCTCGGCCGCTTCCTCGGACTGCTGCTGGACGAACACCCAGAGGAGGCCGTAGGCGAGCAGCCCGGCGCCGTTGAGCGCGGCCAGCAGGGCGAAGGCCGTCCGCACCCAGAGGACCGGCACGCCGAGGTGATCGGCGAGCCCACCGGCGACCCCGGCGATGGCCCGCCCGGACCGGCGCCGGAACATCTTGGGCGCAGCCGGGTCCGTGGTGGCGATCGCCTGCTCGGCGGGAACGTGGTCGAGGGACTCCTGCACGCCGTCCATGGTCACACGCACCGCTGTCCGGTTCCATCGGGGAAACCCCTGATCCACTCGGCCGCCCGGGCTCCGGGGAAACCTCAGGGACCATCCCGGATGTCGCGCCGCCGCGGGTGACGCATGCTTCTCGGTATGAGTGGTGCGAGCGAGAAGCCGGGGGTCCTGAACGGCTTCGAGGAGACCGTCAAGGACTTCTGGGTCAGCCGGCCCCGGCGGCCGCACGCCGGGCGGAAGGTGGCCGGGGTGGCCGCCGCCATCGGGCAGCGGTACGGCCTCGATCCCGTCGTCGTGCGGATCGCGTTGGTGGTCACGACCGTCTTCGGCGGCTTCGGCGTTCCCTTCTACCTGCTGGGGTGGCTGTTCCTGCCCGGCGAGAGCGACGAGGTTTCCGGCTTCGAAAGCCTCATCGGACGCGGCCGGTCTTCGGTGTCGCCCGCGTTCGCCGTGGTCCTCGTGGTCCTCACCGTCGTCAGCGCCGGGGGCTCGGTCACCGGGTCGTGGTTCGACGGCGGCGGGCTCATCAGCTGCGCCCTCGTCGCCGCCGCGCTCTACCTGCTGCACCGCAGCCGCGGCCACGAGAACCGCCCTGCGCCGGTCACCGCGCGGAAGTCGCACCCGGCCTTCACCGGAAACGGAGCCTTCACCATGACCGACACCGCCGAGGCGCCTTCGCCGGCGCGCGGCTGGGATCCGCTCGCCGCCGACCCGGCCGGCTGGGACCTGCCCGACGCCCCGCCCGTCCAGGAGCCGCGGCCCACGCCGCCGCCCCCGTCCTTCCACGCGCCGCAGCGGCGGCACCGGTCGAAGGTCGGCTCGGTGACGTTCGCGCTGGCCGTGGTGACCGCCGGTGCCGGGGTCCTGGCGGCCCTCAACGGCGCCGGCTGGTTCTCCGCGCAGCACATCATCGGCCTGGTCCTCGGCGTGGTCGGGGTCGGCCTGGTGGCCGGCGCGTTCGCCGGCGGCGGGCGCGGCCTGATCGGGCTCGCGGTTCCCCTGGCCATCGCCGGGATGGTGCTGACGACCGCGCCGTTCCAGGACATCGACCTCCGCGGTGGTCTCGGCGACCTCGGGGAGACCCCGCAGACGCTGACCGATCTGAAGCCGGTCTACCAGCACGCGGCGGGCGACTTCCGGATCGACCTGACCGAGCTGCCCGAGGGCGCGCCGTACGCGACGACCGTGTCCAACGGCGCGGGCGACACCACGGTGCTCGTGCCGGCGAACGCGGACGTCACCTACGACTGCCACACCGGCGCGGGCGAGGCGTCCTGCTTCGGGCACTCGAGCGACGGGGTCAACCAGCCGGCGCTGACCGGGACGGACACCGGCACCGACGGCGCCGGCGGCCAGAAGATCACCCTGAAGGTTTCGAACAGCGTGGGCAACGTGGAGGTGCGACGTGGCTGAGCAGAACCCCTACGCCTACGACAACCCGGACAGCGCCCCGCCCGCCCGGCGAGGCGGAGTGGACGCCTTCACCCTCATCGTCGGCGTCGCGACGCTGCTGGTGTCGGCCTACGTCCTCTCGGACGGCGCGAGCTGGCTGCCGTCGTTCGACTTCCGCTGGGTCATCGCCGGCGGTGCGGTGTTCGTCGGGCTGCTGCTCCTCACCGCGTCGCTCGGCGGCAAGCGGCGACGCTGACCCGGCGCACCACCGAAGACCCTCGAGGCCCCGGATCCCACGCCGGGGCCTCGAGCCTTGTCTACAGAGGACTCATTCCCACTCGATGGTGCCCGGCGGCTTGGACGTCACGTCCAGCACGACCCGGTTGACCTCCGCGACCTCGTTGGTGATGCGCGTGGAGATGCGCTCCAGGACCTCGTAGGGCAGGCGCGTCCAGTCCGCGGTCATCGCGTCCTCCGACGACACCGGGCGCAGCACCACCGGGTGGCCGTACGTGCGGCCGTCGCCCTGGACCCCGACGCTGCGGACGTCGGCGAGCAGCACCACCGGGCACTGCCAGATGTCGCGGTCCAGCCCCGCCGCGGTCAGCTCCTCGCGGGCGATCAGGTCGGCCGCCCGGAGCGTGTCCAGGCGCTGCTGGTCGACCGCGCCGATGATCCGGATGCCCAGGCCGGGGCCGGGGAACGGCTGGCGGTGCACGATCGTCTCGGGCAGGCCGAGCTCCAGGCCGACCCGGCGGACCTCGTCCTTGAACAGCAGCCGCAGCGGCTCGACCAGCTCGAACTGCAGGTCGTCCGGCAGGCCGCCGACGTTGTGGTGGCTCTTGATGTTGGCCGTGCCCTCGCCGCCGCCGGACTCGACGACGTCCGGGTACAGCGTGCCCTGGACCAGGAACTTGTAGTCGCCCTGGGCCTTGAGGTCGCGCTCGGCCTGCTCGAAGACGCGGATGAACTCCCGGCCGATGATCTTGCGCTTCTGCTCCGGGTCGGTGACGCCGGCCAGCGCGTCCAGGAACCGCGCGCGGGCGTCGATGGTGACCAGGTTGACCCCGGTGGCCGAGACGAAGTCCTGCTCGACCTGGGTGCGCTCGCCGGCCCGCAGCAGACCGTGGTCGACGAACACGCAGGTCAGCCGGTCGCCGATGGCGCGCTGGACCAGCGCGGCCGCGACGGCGGAGTCGACGCCGCCGGACAGGCCGCAGATCGCCCGGCCGTCCCCGATCTGGTCGCTGATCCGCTTGACCTGCTCCTCGACGATCGACGACGTCGTCCACTGCGGCTCGATCCCGGCGATGTCGCGCAGGAACCGGCGCAGCACCTCCTGGCCGTGCGGCGAGTGCGCGACCTCCGGGTGGTACTGGACACCGGCGAAGCGGCGCTGGACGTCTTCGAAGCCGGCGACCGCGGCGCCGTCCGAAGAGGCGGTGACGACCGAGCCCTCGGGCGCCTTGGTGACGCTGTCGTTGTGGCTCATCCAGGCGGGCTGGTGCGCGGGCAGCCCGGCGTGCAGGACCCCGCCGTCCCCGGTCACGCGGACCTCGGTGCGGCCGAACTCGCGGACCCCCGTCGGCTCGACGACTCCGCCGAGCGCGCTGGCCAGCAGCTGGTGGCCGTAGCAGATGCCGAACATCGGCACGCCCGCTTCGGTGAGCTTCGGGTCCATGCCCGGCGCGCCTTCGGCGTACACGCTCGACGGGCCGCCGGAAAGGATGATGGCCGAGGGGTTCTTCGCGAGGATCTCTTCGGTGGACGCGCTGTGCGGCACGACCTCCGAGTAGATCTGTGCCTCGCGGACGCGCCGGGCGATCAGCTGCGCGTACTGCGCCCCGAAGTCCACGACGAGAACCGGACCGGTGGGACTGGGCACCTGGCGACCTCCTGGCGACGTTGGATTGACCTCCATCGTCCCAGGTGGGCCCGGTCACCCGGGATTCAGGGCCGTCCCTGTCCGCGATCGGGCCTACGGTGCGCGGTATGGCTGTGAACTGGACCAAGGAACTGACCGACCAGCTCGGCTTCCACTGGAAGGTGCACACGCGTCCGAAGCTGACCGGGCTCACCGACGAGGAGTACCGCTGGGAGCCGGTCGCGGGCTGCTGGACCGTCCGCCCGCGGAAGTCGGACGACGAACCCGGGACCGGCCCGTTCACGATCGACTGGGCCTACCCCGAGCCGACGCCCCCGCCGGTCACGACGATCGCCTGGCGGCTCGCCCACGTGCTGGTCGGGGTGCTGGGGATGCGCACAGCCTCGCACTTCGGCGGCCCGCCGATGACCTACGACGACTACCCGTACCCGGGGACGGCCGCCGAGGCGCTGTCCCGGCTCGACGAGTGCTACGCCCGGTGGATCGCCGGGGTGGGGTCACTGGACGAAGAGGCCTTGGCGCGGCCGTGCGGCCCGGCGGAGGGCCCGTACGCGAAGTACCCGATGGCAACGCTGGTGCTGCACATCCACCGCGAGATGATCCACCACTGCGCGGAGGTTCTACTGCTGCGCGACCTCTACCGGAGCCGGTAGCAGCAGGAAGCCCAGCGCGAGGCCGAGCAGGGCGGGCAGGCCGTGGTTGTCGTGCGCCACCGTGTCCACCACGGCCAGCACCGGTACCGCGAAGGCCATGATCCGGAACTGGACCGGCAGCACCACGCCGTAGCGGCGCGAAGCCGCCATCACCACCGCCGCGAGGCCGCCGAGCAGGCCGGCCGTGCACATCGAGTTGCCCGCGCCGACCGGGTTGAGCCAGACATAGCTGAGGAACTGGCCGGTCAGGCCGCAGCCGAAGTACAGGACGAGCCAGCGAGCGCGGCCGAATACGCGCTCGGCGAGCGTGCCGAACACCGCCAGCCACACCAGGTTCGAGACCAGGCCGAACGCCCGCGCGTCCTGGAAGAACATGCCCGTGACCAGGCGGTACCACTCGCCGGCGTCGATGCGGGCCGCGTCGCGGCGCATCGCGTCGTACAGCGGCGGGTGCACCAGCTGCGCGATCCCGCAGGCCAGCGTCACCGCGAAGACCACGGCGGTGAGGTACGGGCGGCGGCGCACCGGGGCCAGCGCCGCCAGGGGGTTGCGGGATGCGGTGCGCGTGGTCATGACCGAAAATCTAGGCGCGCCACCGCCGTCGCACCCCCGACGTTTGTCACGAACCTCCACGGGAAGGCCCCAGTATGCGAGCGACAGTCATCCACGGCGCCGGTGACGTGCGGGTCGAAACCGTCCCGGACCCGGAACTGGTGGACCCCACCGACGTCATCCTGCGGGTCGTGCGGTCCTGCATCTGCGGCAGCGACCTCTGGCCGTACGCCGACATGGCGCCGAGCGAGCGCGGCCGCCGGATCGGGCACGAGTTCCTCGGCGTCGTCGAGGAGGCCGGTGCGGACGTCCGCACCGTCACCAAGGGCGACCTCGTCATCGCACCCTTCGTCTGGTCGGACAACACCTGCGTGTTCTGCCGCGAAGGCCTGCAGACGTCCTGCCTTCACGGCGGGTTCTGGGGCGCGAAGGGCGTCGACGGCGGTCAAGGCGAAGCCGTGCGCGCGCCGCAGGCCGACGGCACGCTCGTCAAGGTGCCGCACACCGAGGACGACGCACTGCTGGCGTCGCTGCTCACGCTGTCGGACGTCTTCCCGACCGGCCACCACGCCGCGACGAAGGCGCGCGTCACGAAGGGCCAGAACGTCACCGTGATCGGCGACGGCGCCGTGGGCCTCTCCGCCGTCCTCGCCGCGAAGCGCCTCGGTGCCGAGCGGATCGTCCTCATGGGACGCCACCGGGCGCGGACCGACCTCGGCCGCGAGTTCGGCGCGACCGACGTCGTCGCCGAGCGCGGCGAGGAGGGCATCGCGAAGGTGCGTGAGCTGACGAACGGCGAGGGCACGCACGCCGTGCTCGAGTGCGTCGGCACGAAAGCCGCCTTCGAGATGGCGGTCGGGGCGGTGCGCCCGGGCGGGGCGGTCAGCCGCGTCGGCGTCCCGCAGTACGAAGAGGGCCCGATCGGCCCGGCGCTGTTCCGGCGCAACATCACCGTCACCGGTGGGGTGGCTCCCGCCCGGCACTACATCCCCGAACTGCTGCCGGACGTCCTCGACGGCAAGTACCAGCCCGGCAAGGTCTTCGACCGGACCATCGACGTCGAAGGCGTGCCGGAGGGCTACCGCGCGATGGCGGACCGCGAAGCGCTGAAGGTGCTCATCAAGCCGTGACCCGTCCGGGTGGGTGTCACCCTGCCGGGCACCCGGCCGGATTACGTTGGTACGCATGGACATGATCACCCCCGAGCCGCGCCCCGCCTGGATCGCCGGCCGCCCCGAACCGGGCGCCACCACGCTCGTCGTGCACCACCCGTACGACGGCAGCGAGGTCGCCACGGTCGCCGTGCCCGGGCCGGACCAGGTCGAACGCGCGGTGGCCGCCGCGGCGTCGGTCGCCAAGGAGTTCCGGCGCACCCCGGCGCACCAGCGGGCCGGCGCCCTCGAGCACGTCTCCCGGGTCCTCGCCGCCCGCGCCGAGGAGATCGCCGAGGTGATCACCGCCGAGAACGGCAAGCCGCTCAAGTGGGCCGAGGCCGAGGTCAAGCGGGCGGTGTCGGTGTTCCGCATCGCCGCCGAGGAGGTCCGCCGCTTCAGCGGGGAAGTCCAGCGCCTCGACACCGACCCCGCGGGCGAGGCGCGGCTGGCGCTGACCCGCCGCGTCCCGCGCGGGCCGGTGCTCGGCATCGCGCCGTTCAACTTCCCGCTCAACCTGGTGGCGCACAAGGTCGCGCCGTCGCTGGCGATCGGCGCGCCGATCATCGTCAAGCCCGCGCCGCGGACGCCGCTGTCGGCGCTGGTCCTCGGCGAAATCCTCGCCGAGACGGATCTGCCGGAGGGCGCGTTTTCCGTGCTGCCGCTGGGGAACGAACAGACGCAGGCGCTCGTCGCCGACCCGCGGCTGCCCGTCGTGTCGTTCACCGGCTCCGGCCCGGTCGGCTGGTCGCTCAAGGACGCCGCGCCGCGCAAGCACGTCGTGCTCGAGCTCGGCGGCAACGCGGCGGCCGTCGTGCTGCGCGACTGGCCGGACCCCGAGGGTGCCGCGCACCGGATCGCCACCTTCGGCAACTACCAGGCCGGTCAGTCCTGCATCGCGGTGCAGCGGGTGATCGTGGACGCCGCCGTGGCCGAGGAGTTCGTGCCCGCGCTGCTCGAAGCCGTCGAGGCGCAGCGGACCGGCGACCCGTACGACCGCAACACCGACGTCGGCCCGGTGGTCGACGAAGCCGCCGCCGAGCGGATCGTCGCGTGGGTCGACGAGGCCGTCGCGGCGGGGGCGAAGGTGCTCACCGGCGGCACGCGCGACGGCGCGACCGTCGCCCCGACGCTGCTCACCGACGTCCCGCCGGACACGAAGGCGTGGAACGAGGAGATCTTCGGCCCGGTGCTCGCGGTGTCCGTTGTGGACGGTGTGGACGACGCTTTCCGCGCGGTCAACGAATCGGCGTACGGCCTGCAGGCGGGCGTCTTCACCACCGACGTCCAGCTGGCCTTCCACGCCTCGGCCGAACTGGAGGTCGGCGGCGTGATCATCGGCGACGTCCCGTCCTACCGCGCCGACCAGATGCCCTACGGCGGCGTCAAGGGCTCCGGCGTCGGCCGCGAAGGCGTGCTCGCGGCGATGCACGACCTCACCGAAGAACGCGTCACCGTCTTCACCGGCATCGAGCTTTAACTGACGACGCCCTGCCCGAACCGGAAGACGTTCTGCGGGTCGTACTTCTGCGAAACGTCCTGCAGCCGCTTGGCGTTGTCGCCGTAGTAGGCCGTCTTCCAGTCGGGCAGGGCGGGGTCGATGTAGTTGACGTACCCGCCGCCCGCACCGGCCGCGGCCAGCCCCGTGACGACGTCGCCGACCGCCTGCGTGACCTTCGCCCGGGTCTTCGCCGTCGCCGGCGCGTAGATCTGCACGCTGGCCAGCGCATCGCGGTGCCAGAACGCGGTGGCGTCCTTGGCCGGGCTCGCCACCGCGCCGCCGAGGCCGTCGATGAGCAGGTCCATACCCTGTTTGCCGTCGGCGACCGCGACCACCTTCGCCGCGTCGACCGGGGTGGTGATCATCCGCGACGAGGCGACGAACGACTGGCGGTTCGAACTGCCCTCGAAGTACTTCATGGCGCCGAGGTAGTCCAGGGTCTTCACCGTGCGCTGCGCCGGCCGGGCTCCGGCGTTGGTGGTCAGGTTGTTGAGCAGCGTGTTCAGCCCCGCGGTGCCCCCGACGTAGCAGCCGCCGACCCGGCACTGCACCGGCGAGCCGCCCGAGAGCACCAGGTTCGCCCAGAGCTCCGGCGGCATCGCCGCGATCCACTGCTGCCACGCGGCGAGCACGCTGCTCGCGGACCCGGCCGGGAAGCGCAGCGAGAACACCGTCAGCTCCTCGGGCGCCGGGTCGGTGTCGAAGGTGAACTCGGTGACGACGCCGAAGTTGCCGCCGCCCCCGCCGCGCAGCGCCCAGAACAGGTCCGGCTCGGAGCCCGCGGACGCCGTCAGCGCCCGGCCGTCGGCCACGACGACCTGCGCGGAACTCAGGTGGTCGCAGGTCAGGCCGTACTTGCGGGCGAGCACGCCGATGCCGCCACCGAGGGTCAGCCCGGCGATGCCGACCGTCGGGCAGGACCCGGCGGGCAGGACGCGGCCGGCCTGCGCCAGCGCGGCGTAGACGTCCTTCAGCTTCGCGCCGGCGCCGATCACGGCCTTGCCGCCCTGGACGTCGATCTTGTTGAGCCCGGCCACGTCGATGACGAGCCCGCCGCCGGGCACCGAGTAACCGGCGTAGCTGTGCCCGCCGCTGCGTGCGGCGATGGTGACGCGCCCGGCCGCGGTCCGCAGACAGGTCTGGACGTCCTGCACGGAGGACGCGGTCGCGACGGCGACCGGGTTGTTGCCGTCGAAGAGCGGGTTGAAGCCGCGCTTGGCGGTGTCGTAGCCGTCGCTGCCCGGGCGCAGCAGGCCGCCGGTCAGCTGGGTGCGCAGGTCGTCCCAGTTCGGCGGCGCGGTGGGCAGCCTGCTGGCGGGCGGTGCGGACGCCGTGGTCGCCGGAGCGGTCGACGCCACCGGGGCCGCGGGTTTCTCCGGCCCGCACGCGGCGGCGACGGCTCCGGCGGCCGAGACGCCCGCGATCCGCAGGAACGCCCTCCGGGGGACGCCGGGCCGCCCCTGGTCGTGCTCACTGTCCACAGCGGACTCCTCGGTGCCGGGAACGCCCAGTGTAGAGCGGCCGCAAGGGGCTCACCGGGCGGAGCGGGCCGGTCACGCCCAGGCCGGGATCCGGGGCACGGCCCCGTCGAGGGCGTGGCCGTCGGAGCGCCCGCTGAGCCAGGCCAGCAGCGCCCCGGCCGTCCCGCGGACGGTCGTCTTCGGGGCGGCGCCCATCGTCCACTCGAACCCGTCGGCGACCAGGTGCAGGGCCGGCAGGTGGGCACCGCGCGAGGTGATGGCGTGCTGGACGACGTCCTCGGTGAGCGGGCCGAGCAGCGCCAGCACGCGGTCCAGGTCGTAGCCGCGGTCGAGGTCGGCGAGGTGGATGGTCAGTTCGGACAGCCGCATCCGCGCCACGACGGCCCCGGTGACGGACGCACCCTGCCGGTTGCGGGCTTCGCGCACCCAGGCGTCGTCCGGCAGCGCGGCGGCGTACTGCTCGAAGCGCCCGGCGGAGGCGACGAAGTCCGCGAGCAGGTCGGCGGCCGCCCGCTGGGCTCCGGCCTCGATGTCCCGGTCGCGCGCTTCGGCACTCGGGTACATCGGCGTCTCGACGCCGGTGTTCGCCCAGGTCAGCAGGTTGCGCAGGCCGTCGGCGTTGCGGGCGACGTGCGCGAGGACGTGGGCGCGCGACCAGCCGGGCAGCGCGCTGGGGGCGCGCAGCTCGGGTTCGCCGAGGCCGCCGATGGCCAGCGCCCATTCGTCGTCGAGCTTCCGGATGCCGCCGAGCAGCGCGTGTGCCTTCTGGGGTGCCGTCACGGCCCCGAGTCTAGGAGGAACGGCCTACGAGGATCGATGCAGCGCGGCGGGGGCTTCGGCGGGGACGGCCGGGTTCTTCGGGGCGATCGGCTCCAGCCGCACGTACCCGGCGTCCTGCGGGGGCCGCAGGTCCTCTTCGCCCTTGTTCGGCCAGAACGAGAACGCGCGCTCCGCCTGGGCGGTGATCGTCAGGGACGGGTTCACGCCCAGGTTGGCCGTGATCGCCGCGCCGTCCACCACCGACAGCCCGGGGTAGCCGAACACGCGGTGGTACGGGTCGAGCACGCCCTCCTCCGCCGTCGCCCCGATCGGGACGCCGCCGATGAAGTGCGCGGTCAGCGGGATGTCGAAGATCTCGCCCCACGTGCCGCCCGCGATGCCGCCGATGCGTTCGGCCGTGCGCTCGTTGGCCTCGTGGCCGGCGGGGATGAAGCTCGGGTTCGGCTCGCCGTGGCCCTGCTTCGACGTGTACTTGCGGCGGCCGAAGAGGCCCCGGCGCGTGTAGGTCGTGATCGAGTTGTCGAGGCTCTGCATCACCAGCAGGATCACCGTGCGCTCGCTCCAGCGGTAGCCGTTGAGCATCCGCGCCGACTGGACCGGGTGCTTCAGCAGGAACCGCAGCAGCTGCTGCCAGCGCGGCACCGGCGAAGCGCCGTCCGTCGCGATCGTCTGCAGCAGGCTCATCGCGTTGCTGCCCTTGCCGTAGCGCACCGGCTCGATGTGGGTGTTCTCGTCCGGGTGGATCGACGAGGTGATCGCGACGCCGCGGCTGAAGTTCCGGCTCTCGTCGACCTCGGTCCGGGCGGCACCGATGATCGCCTCGGAGTTCGTCCGGGTGAGCTCACCGAGCCGGCGGGACAGCCGCGGCAGTGTGCCCGTGTCCTTCATCTTGTGCAGCAGGTTCTGGGTGCCCCACGTCCCGGCGGCGAAGACGACCTTCTCGGCCGTGATCGTCGTCCGGAACTTCTTCGAGGTCGTCCCGGTCTTCTTCAGGTCGACTTCGTACCCGCCGTCGACGGGCCGCACGGACGTCACCGTCGTGAGCGGGATGACCTTCGCCCCGTCCTGCTCGGCGAGGTAGAGGTAGTTCTTGACCAGCGTGTTCTTCGCTCCGACGCGGCAGCCGGTCATGCACGAGCCGCACTCGGTGCAGCCGACGCGCTCGGGGCCGGCGCCGCCGAAGTACGGGTCGGCCGCCCGCTCCCCCGGCTTGCCGAAGTAGACGCCGACGGGCGTCGGGTGGAAGGAATCGGCGACCCCCATGTCCTTCGCGACGTCGCGCATCACGACGTCCGACGGCGTGATCGTCGGGTTGGTGACGACCCCCAGCATCCGGCTCGCCTGGTCGTAGTGCGGCGCGAGCTCGGCTTCCCAGTCGGTGATGTGCGCCCACTGCCGGTCGCGGTAGAACGGCTTGAGCGGCCGGTACAGCGTGTTCGCGTAGACGAGCGAGCCACCGCCGACGCCGGCGCCCGCCAGCACCATGACGTCGTTGAGCATGTGGATGCGCTGGATGCCGTAGCAGCCGACCTGCGGTGCCCACAGGTAGCGCTTGAGGTCCCACGACGTCTTCGCGAACTCGTCGTCGGCGAACCGGCGCCCGGCTTCGACGACGGCGACCCGGTAGCCCTTCTCGGTGAGCCGCAGCGCCGCGACGCTGCCGCCGAACCCCGACCCCACCACGACGACGTCGTAGTCGGGGCCACCCGCACTGGTGGTGGTGTTACTGGCAGTCACACCTGGAGCGTAACTCCGGCTCCGCGTTCTGACCAGAGGTAAGTTACTCGTCGGTTATGGTTGTCCGACGACAATAGTGGGTAATCTCTACGGTGCTCGATGTCCACGTCGGCGAATCACCGCCGCGCGGGACACAATCGCGGGAGACACCACGATGAGCCCACGAACGCTCACCGGTTGGCGCAAGTCGAGCCACAGCCACTTCGAAGAGAACGCCTGCGTCGAGATCGGCACCGGCCCCGGCGTCGTCGGGGTGCGGGACACCAAACAGCCGACGCCCCGCCCGGTCCTCGTCTACTCGGCCGGGGCCTTCGCCGCGTTCCTCGCGCAGCTCACCGCCGAACGGTGAGCCCCACCCGCTGGAACTCCTTGAGGTCCGAGTAACCCGTCTTCGCCATCGCGCGGCGAAGCGCCCCGAAGAGGTTCACCACGCCTTCCGCGTCCGACGACGGCCCGAACAGCAGGGTCTTGAGGTCCACGGCGTAGTCGGGGCCCGCCGCCACGCGTGAGCGCGGCAGCGACGGGTGCGCCGCGGCCGCCGTCCAGTACAGGCCCTGACCGGGCGCGTCGGAGGCGGCGGCCAGCGGCGAGCCGAGCATGACGGCGTCGGCGCCGCACGCGATGGCCTTCGCGATGTCACCCGAGGTCGTCATGCCGCCGTCGGCGAGCACGTGCACGTACCGGCCGCCGGTCTCGTCGAGGTAGTCGCGGCGGGCGGCCGCGGCGTCGATGATCGCGGTGGCCATCGGCACGCCGATGCCGAGCACGCGGTCGGTGCTCGTCACCCCCGGCGTGTAGCCGTGGCCGACGATGACGCCGGCCGCGCCGGTGCGCATGAGGTGCATCGCCGTGCGGTAGTCGCTGACGCCGCCGGCGATGACGGGGACGTCGAGGCGGCCGATGAACTCCTTGAGGTTCAGCGGCTCGGCGTCGCGCTGGACGTGCTCGGCGGAGATGATCGTGCCCTGCACGACGAGGATCTCGACACCGGCCGCGACCAGGTCGGGGGTCAGCTCGGCGGCGTGCTGCGGGCTGACGCGCGCGGCCACCGTGACGCCGGACTCGCGGACGGTCTTGATCGCCTCACTCAGCAGGTCGAGCCGGATCGGCGCGGCGTGCAGCTCCTGCAGCACGCGGCCGACCGCGGTCGGGTCCTCGAGGTCCTCGGCCGCGCGGACCAGCTGGAAGATGGCGTCCTCGACGTTCGCGTGCCGGGCCCAGAGCCCTTCGGCGTTGAGCACGCCCAGCCCGCCCAGCTCGCCGACGGCGACCGCGGTGCCCGGCGAAACGATCGCGTCGGTCGGGTGCGTGACGAGCGGCAGGTCGAAGCGGTAGGCGTCGATCTGCCACGCGGTGGACACCACCGCGGAGGAGCGCGTCCGCCGCGACGGCACGATCTCGACGTCGTCGAGGTCATACGCCCGCCGCGCGGTGCGGCCCATCCCGATCTCGACCAGGTCCCGCACGTGCAGCCTCCTCCGACGACGACGATTTGCCGTGCCCCATTGTCGCTAGGCCGCGTGGGTGACCCGCGCACGGGGGTCTACACGCGCACGAAAACGGCGATCGGCGCCAGGACCGCGCCCAGCGCGAGGGCCAGCCAGGTCGCCACCGGCGGGTAGACGTGGAGCCGGACCGCGCCGAAGTACACCGCGCCCAGCGCCAGCAGGCTGGCGGCGATCAGCAGCACCGGCCGGACCACGCCCGGCCGCAGGTCGACCACGCCGCCGCCGGCCTGGAGGTAGGCGATGCTCCCGTCCGCCGTCGAGATGTCGAGCGCGACCGGCTGGCCCGCCGGGAGGTCGAGACCGGGGTCGACGGCGGTGACGTGGTAGCGCCGGCCCGCCGCGCCGACGTCGATCGTCTGGCTGACCGCGTCTTCATTACCGGCGACCGGCAGCTCTCCCCGCTCGTGGAAGAGCACGTACCCCTCGACGCGGTACGTCGGCGCGTCCCGGCCGGCCAGCACCTGGCACATCAGGCAGACGACGCCGCCGAGGCCGAGCGACAGGAGGGCGACGGCCGTGAAGAAGACCCTGCGCAGCAGCCGGCCGATCGTCATGTGCCCCAGTGCACACCACGACGGCCACGCAAGGCGATAGACCGATCACGCTACGCACGCTAGGTCACGGTGACACAGCGAGAAGCCCGCACTTCGGACGCCTCCGGAGTGCGGGCCACGCTGCCGGCGGTAGTCAGCGGGTCGTGTAGTTCGGGGCTTCGACGGTCATCGTGATGTCGTGCGGGTGGCTTTCCTTGAGCCCGGCCGCGGTGATCCGGACCAGCTGGGCCTCCTGCAGCTGCGCGATCGTCTCGGCGCCCGCGTAGCCCATGCCCGCGCGCAGGCCGCCGACGAGCTGGTGCACGACGTTGGCCAGCGGGCCGCGGAACGGGATCCGGCCCTCGATGCCCTCCGGGACCAGCTTGTCCTCGTTGAGCACGTCGTCCTGGGCGTAGCGGTCCTTCGAGTAGGACTTGCCCTGGCCGCGGGACTGCATCGCACCCAGCGAGCCCATGCCGCGGTAGACCTTGAACTGCTTGCCGTTGACCAGGATCAGGTCACCCGGCGACTCGGCGGTGCCGGCGAGCAGGCTGCCCAGCATCACCGTGGACGCGCCGGCCGCGATGGCCTTCGCGATGTCACCGGAGTACTGGATGCCGCCGTCGCCGATCACCGGGATGCCCGCCGGCCGGGCGGCCTGGTCGGCCTCGTAGATCGCCGAGATCTGCGGCACGCCGACCCCCGCCACGATCCGGGTGGTGCAGATGGAGCCCGGGCCGACCCCGACCTTGATGCCGTCCGCGCCCGCGTCGACCAGCGCCTGCGCGCCGGCCCGCGTGGCGACGTTGCCGCCGACGATGTCGACCGACTCGCCCAGTTCCTTCTTCAGCAGCGCGACCGTGTCGACGACCGCGCGGGAGTGCCCGTGCGCGGTGTCGACCATCAGCACGTCGACGCCGGCTTCGGCGAGCGTCATCGCGCGCTTGTGGCCGTCGACGCCCACGCCGACCGCGGCCCCGACGATCAGCCGGCCGTCCGGGTCCTTCGTCGCCTTCGGGTACTGCTCGGTCTTCACGAAGTCCTTGACCGTGATCAGGCCGCGGAGCTTGCCCGCGCCGTCGACGATCGGCAGCTTCTCGATCTTGTGCCGGCGCAGCAGGCCGAGCGCGGCGTCCGCCGACACGCCGACCTGGGCGGTGACCAGCGGCGCCTTCGTCATGACCTCGGACACCGGGCGGCTGTGGTCGACCTCGAACCGCATGTCGCGGTTGGTGATGATGCCCACCAGCGTCCCGGCCGCGTCGGTGACCGGCACGCCGGAGATGCGGAACTTCGCGCACAGGGCGTCGACCTCGGCCAGCGTCGCGTCGGGCGAGCAGGTGACCGGGTCGGTGACCATGCCGGCCTCGGACCGCTTGACGACCTCGACCGCGGCGGCCTGCTCGTCGATCGGCAGGTTGCGCTGGAGGACCCCGATACCGCCCTGGCGCGCCATGGCGATGGCCATCCGCGCTTCGGTGACGGTGTCCATCGCCGCGGACACCAGCGGGATGCCGAGGGTGATGTTCCGGGTCAGCCGGGAGCTCGTGTCGACGGTGCTCGGAACGACGTCCGATTCGGCCGGCAGCAGCAGCACGTCGTCGAAGGTCAGGCCGAGCATGGCGAACTTGGCCGGCACGGGGGCGGTGATGCCGTCGCTGGTCATAGCGGGTGAAGGGCCTTCCTGGCGCGGGATGAGCGTGTCGCTGTGTTCCGGATCAAGATCAACGGCGACTCGGAGCCTTCCCCTCATGATATCCGCCGCTCGCCGCCCGCCCCGGGCGGTGGGCGGGCCGGCGGGGCCGCCCGGTACCGTGCAGGCCGTGGCGCACGATGTCCTGCCTCCAGACCCGTTCGCGGACGACCCGGACGACCCGGCCCGCGCTTTCGGAGACCCCGAGGACCGGCTGGACGAGCCGATCAGCGACTCCGAACGCACCGAACTACTGGCCGATCTTTCGGATCTGGCCGTCTACCAGGCCCTGCTCGAACCCCGCGGTGTCCGCGGGATCGTCGTCGACTGCGGCGAGTGCGACGAACCGCACTACCACGACTGGCACCTGCTGCGGGCGAGCCTCGAGCAGCTGCTGGCCGACGGGCGGATGCGCCCGCACGAGCCGGCCTACGACCCCAACCCCGGCGACTACGTGAGCTGGGACTACTGCCGCGGTTTCGCCGACGGCGTGACGGCCAACGAAAGCGCCTACTGAGCGCTCCCCACCGACGGAAAAAGCCCTGGTGAGTTTCCTCACCAGGGCTTTTCTCGGGTCGGATCTACGTCGTCTCGCTGACGCCCTGCGGGGCACCGCCGGCGGACTCGCTGCGCGGCGTGCCCGGGTCGTTGCCGGTGGCGCCGGTGGTGGTCGGCGGCGGCGGGGTCGTCGTGGGCGGCGGGGTCGTCGTCGGCGGCGGGGGCGTCGGCGTCGGGGTCGCGCTGCCCGGCAGGCTCGTGGTGCCGCTGCCGCTGCCCGGGAGGGAGGACGCCGAGCCGGCCGGCGGGGCCTGGCTCGTCGGCGCGCCCGGCGAAACCGGCGGCAGCGAGGTCTGGATCGGGCCCTGGACCGGCGCTTCCGGGTTCTGGAGCTGGGCGGCGAGCTGCCGGTGCTGCTCCATCAGCTGGTCGCGGTTCTCCTCGTCGGTGACCTGCGACAGGGCGGCCTGCGCGTCCTGCAGGGCCTGGCGGGCGGCGTCGAGGTTGCCGCCGGCGATGGCGAGGTTGGCTTTTTCGAGGTCGAGCTTCGCCGTCGCGGCGGCCTCGACGGAACGGGTGTGGTCGGAGTAGAGGACCTTGGCGAGGCCCCACAGCGTGTCGCCCGGTTGGGCGGAGCGCGCGGCCAGCCCGGTGCCCGTGAAGGCGATCGCCAGCACGGCGGCGGCGACGGCGATCGGGACGAGCAGCCTGCGGCGGCGTCCGCTCGAAGCGTGCCGCTTCGCGAGCGCGGCGGTGCTGACGGTGCGCACGGCGGTGTCGACGTCGACCAGCTCGGCCAGCGGCTCGCTGTCGATGTCTCTTCGCCACGCCACCAGCAACGCGTTGAGCTCCTGGTCGCCGAGTCCGTCGGCCAACGCCGGGTCGGACCCGCCGAGCGCGTCGAGCAGCGCGTCGTCGGCTTGCACCGCCGACAGGTCGGCGGCGAACTCCGCCTCCGACGCCGTCAGGCCACTGCCGAAGACGTCGTCCGGCTCGAATCTCTCGTGACCGGTCACTCAGATCACCTCCTCTGCGGCCAGGACCTTTCTCAACCGCGCAAGGGCGCGGTGCTGGGCGACGCGGACGGCGCCGGGGGTGGAGCCGACCGCATCCGCGGTCTCCTCCGCCGACAGGCCGACGACCACGCGCAGCACCACGATCTCCCGCTGCTTGTCCGGCAGCACCTGCAACAACTGGGACATCCGCTCGTTCAGCTCACCTTGCAGCGCCCGCTGCTCGGGGCCGACCCCGCCCTCGACCTCGTCGGGGATCTCGGCCACCGGCTCGGCCCGGTTGCGCGCCGCCGCGCGGTGCGCGTCGGCCACCTTGTGCTGGGCGATCCCGTAGACGAAGGCCAGAAACGGGCGGCCTTGATCGCGGTACGAGGGCAATGCCGTTAGCACCGCGAGACACACCTCCTGCGCAACGTCGTCCGCCGAAGCGAACGATCGCTCCTGCCTGCCAACCCGGGCGCGGCAATACCGCACTACCAGTGGACGGATAGCAGCCAGCAGCCGCTCCACTGCCTGGGGATCTCCCTCGACAGCAGCGGCGACCGGCTCATCCAGTCCATCCCCCACATTGGCCATCGCAGACAACAGTCCCAGTGTTACGTGTAGGTGTGCAGAGAACCCGGTTCGTGGTCGCCTCCACCGCGCACCGGAGACCGCTACCGTACCGTCGGCCCGCTCCGTAACGGCGCGCGCGGTGCGCCCGGGCGCGCCGCGGCGGCGGGGGCCGCGGAAGTACGGGTCGTCCTGCACACCCGCGGTCGAGGTCGCCGATTCAACGAGCGAACCCGGCTGCGGGTACGAGATCCGCCGCGGGGGCGCGGCGGGGAGGCGGAATTCCGCCACAGCGAAACGCCGGACTGTGGTGGGGACCACACAGGTGCGGGCCAGGGCGGTGTGCCCTGGCCCGTCGTCACCTGGGAACCGGCCGTGTCAGGAACGGGGAGAGCGTCAGGTCAGCTGACCAGGCCGCGACGGAAGCCGTGGGCCACGGCCTGCGCGCGGTCGCGCACGCCGAGCTTGCGGAACAGCCGCCGGGCGTGGGTCTTGACCGTGTCCTCGGACAGGTAGAGCTCGCGGCCGATCTGGCCGTTGCTCTTGCCCTGGCTCATCCCGCGGAGCACCTGAAGCTCGCGCTCGGTCAGCTGGACGCCCGGGTCGGACGGCTGACGGGGCGCGGGCACCGAGGTGCTCGCCAGGGTGTGGGCCAGCGCGGCGACCAGCTCCGGCCGGGACGCGTCCCAGCGGAGGTAGCCGCGCGCACCGCCGGCGATCGCGGCGGCGATGCTGCCCGCGTCGTCCGGGGCGCCGAAGACGATGACGTTCGCCTGGGGGTTGGCCGAGACGAGCCGCCGGGTGGCTTCGACACCCGTCGGGACCGCGCGCTGCGTCCCGACCAGCACGACGTCGACGGGCTGACGGGAGTACCGGGCCAGCAGCTCGTCACCGTGCGCTACGCAGTCGATGCGACTGACCCCAGGGACCGCGGACATCACTCGGGTGAGCCCTTCACGGACACTGCGTCGGTCGTCGCAGATCAAGACCGTCGTCACGGGGTTTCCTTCCTGCAGCCGGGTGACATTCCTCTTCCCCTATCGGACGCTTTAGCCCGAACCTTGACACGATCCGGTGGCTTTTTTTGAACTTTCTTAGCCCGGATGCCGGAACACCCCATTCCGACGGCTCAACCACCCGGGACGGGGACCCATGGTGATTCCCCCGCAACCCTCCTCCCGCAAGGATCGGCGCTTCGTAACACTGCGTGCAACACCTGCGCCATTCTGAATCGATACTCCTCGGCGTGTCCTGGGCGCAGGTCGGCCGCGACGAGCGCCGCCGGCCAAGAAAGTGAAAGGAGTTCGCATTCCTCCGCCGTCGCCATTGCATTTCCGACAAGGTCGTCCGAAATCTGCCGGTGATCGGGATCCCCGGCCGCGCTCAGGGCGACTGCCAGCACAATCCCGGATTTCACGATGTGCCGCCGCGCGCCCCGCGCTCGCGCGGTTTCCCAAGCGCGTCGGGCGTGCGGTACGGCGGCGGCGCCCTGACCTGCGGCGAGTTCGATTTCGGCGCCCACCCAGCCGCCCCGGACGGTGGCTCGCCACCCGTGCCCGGCGGCCGCGGCCCGATCGGCGAGCCGGCGGGCGGCGGCGAGCCGGCCGAGGGCGAGGTTGTCGGCGGCCAGGCCGAGCAGGGCATCGGTCCTCGCCCCGGCGGCATCGAGACCGTCCGGGTCGGGCTCGGTCTCTGCGGCGGCGGCCTTCGCGAAGGCCTCGCCGTCGAGGGCGCGGGCCTGCCGGTGCCCGCCCAGCTGCCGCCGGTGCGAGGCGAGGGTGCTCGCGGCGAGGGACGCCGTGACCGGATCGCGCTCCTGCCGGAGCACGTCGAGCAGCGTCGCAGCGGCGGCGTACCGGCCCTGTGCCCCGAGAACGACGGCGGCGAGCAGCCGTTCCCGCGGCCGCCCGGCCCCGCGCAGGGCGGCGGGATCGGGCAGCGGATCACTCCCGAACGCGGCGGCCCTCAGGGCGGGTTCGTGCACCCGTCCTTTCTAGTGGGTGGGTCCGACAAAAAACATGATCGAAGTGCCGCCACGCCCCGGGCGGTCAAGCCCCACCCATCCCGTCCGGCCGCAGCGAGCCCCACCGGGCCGCCGCGGCCCTGCTCAGTGGTGGCGTGGCGATGAGGCCCTGATGGCGTTCCTGCTGCGCCCGGATCGCGGCGCGGCCGCCGGAACTGTCCACATCACAACCGGGCTGTGGACAGCCGCCGGCCAACCGCTTGACCACCGCTACTGCCGCCACCCCGCTACGGTCGCGCGCCGACCAGGACGTGCTCGATGCGGTCCGCTGCCGTCGGGAGGTCCGTCAGCAGCTCGACCTTGTCCGGCAGCGTCGCCGGGTCCCAGCCCGGGCCGCAGGCGAACAGCCGGCTGCGCTGGCGGCCGCGGGACACCCGGGCGAACAGGCGCGCGTCCGCGACTCCGCGGCCGTGGGCCCACAGCACCACCGCCGCCGGGGCGCTGCGGCGGACCGCGACCGCCAGGACCTCCGCCGGCAGCGGTACCCCGAACAGCTGCGCGCCGATGCGCCGCCCGGCCAGGGACGCCGCCAGCGCGTACATCGGCATCGAGTCGCGCTCGTCGGGGACGCAGCCGAGGAGGACCGGGCGGGTGTTGCGGGGCTCGTCCAGCACCGGGGTCGCCCGGACCAGGGCCGCGAACACGCACTCCGCCAGCAGGTACTCCACCTCCGCGCCCGCGCTCACCCCGCGCCACCGCGCGCCCAGCGCCGACAGCACCGGCTCGATCACCCCCGTCCACGCCGGGAGGACGCCGAGTTCGGCGATCGTGTCCGCGAGCATGCGCTGGACCGCGCCGACGTCCATCGCCAGCGCCGCCGTGCTCAGGCGGCGGGCCAGGCGGGAGCGGAACTCCAGGCCGTCGTCGGCGACCGAAGCCGCGGGTGGTTCGCCGGGCTCCTCCGGCTGGCGCGGCCCGGAACGCGGGATCTGCTCGAGGGCGTAGCGCGCCGCCTCGGCCGTCGACGCGCCGCTCAGCAGCGCGCGCTGCATCAGTTCCAGGCGGCCGATGTCGGAGCTGCCGTAGCGGCGGTGGCGGCCGTCGGTGTGCCGGCTGGGACCCAGTCCGTAGCGGCGGTCCCAGGTTCGGAGGGTGGACGGCGCGACCCCGAGCCGGCGGGCGACCGAGGCCACCGGCAGGGTGGGTTCATCGGTGCCCGACCCAGCTCCCACGAGGCTCAATATCCAGGCACCCAGCGCCATCGGCAACCGGAGGCGAAAGCCCTGCTCACACATCCGGGGGATGCCTAACGGCTGAATCGAACCGAATCGCTTGAACAACTATTGGCGCGCTTCTAACGTTACCGCCGTTGCACCGAATGGAGTATCGGCACCACAGCAGAGCAGCTAGCGGCATCGACCGGATGACGGAGGCGGTCAGGATGGCAGACACGCGCAGGCTCCCAGGACCCAACGCCGACATGTGGGACTGGCAGCTCGAAGGGTCGTGCCGGGGGATGGACAGCGCGTCCTTCTTTCACCCGGACGGCGAGCGCGGCCCGGCGCGGGCACGACGGGAGGCCAGAGCGAAAGCCGTCTGCCTGAGCTGCCCGGTGTTGGAGATGTGCCGCAGCCACGCGCTGGCGGTGCACGAGCCGTACGGCATCTGGGGCGGGCTCTCGGAGTCCGAACGGGAACACATCATCAAATCGGACAAACGCGCGCTCAGCATGTCCGGCGGCTGAGCGCGCCACAGACATCGGAGGGCGGCACCGGGTGGGGTGCCGCCCTCCGTGCCGTCCAGCCGTCGCTTTCCCGCGAAAGCGACACCGCGGCGGGACGGAAGCGGGGCGGCACCCCTGGTGGGATGCCGCCCCGCTTCGCGTACTGCGTCAGTGCGAGTGGCCGTGGCCCGCCGCGGCGGGCTCTTCCTCGGCCGGCTTCTCGACGACCGACGACTCCGTCGTCAGCACGAGCCGCGCGATCGAGGCGGCGTTCGCCACCGCGGACCGGGTCACCTTGACCGGGTCGACGATGCCGGCCGCCAGCAGGTCGGTCAGCTCGCCGGTGGCGGCGTTGAAGCCCTGCCCCCAGCCCTGCTCCTGCACCTTGTTGACGATGACCGCGCCCTCGTGGCCCGCGTTGGTCGCGATCCAGAACAGCGGGGCCGTCAGCGCGTCCTTCACGATCCGGACGCCGGTGGCTTCGTCACCGGAGAGGCCCAGGCCGCCCTCGAGCTCCTTGACCGCGTGGACCAGCGCCGAACCACCGCCGGGCAGGATGCCCTCCTCGACGGCCGCCTTGGTGGAAGCCACGGCGTCCTCGATGCGGTGCTTGCGCTCGTTCAGCTCGGTCTCGGTGGCCGCGCCGACCTTGATGACCGCGACGCCGCCGCCCAGCTTCGCGAGGCGCTCCTGGAGCTTCTCGCGGTCCCAGTCGGAGTCGGTCGTCTCGATCTCCTTGCGGATCTGCGCGACCCGCCCGGAAATGGCGTCCTTGGAGCCGGCGCCGTCGACGATCGTGGTGTCGTCTTTGGTGACGACGATGCGGCGGGCCTTGCCCAGCGCGCCGAGGTCGACGTCGGACAGCTTGCGGCCGATCTCCGCGGAGATGACCTCGCCGCCGGTGACGACCGCGAGGTCGTCCAGGAACGCCTTGCGGCGGTCGCCGAAGAACGGCGCCTTGACCGCGACGGCGGTGATCGTCTTGCGCAGCGAGTTCACCACGAGGGTGGACAGCGCCTCGCCGTCGACGTCCTCGGCGATGATCAGCAGCGGCTTCTTGGCCTCGACGACCTTCTCCAGCACCGGCAGCAGGTCGGCCAGCGCCGAGATCTTCTCGCGGTGCAGCAGGACGTAGGCGTCCTCGAGGATCGCCTTCTGCTCCTCCGGGTTGGTCGCGAAGTGCGCCGAGAGGAAGCCCTTGTCGAACTGCACGCCCTCGGTGATCACCAGCTCGGTCGCCAGGGTCGACGACTCCTCGATGGTGATGACGCCGTCCTCGCCGACCTTCTCGACGGCTTCGCCGAGCAGGGCGCCGATGTTGGCGTCGCGGGAGGTCACGGTGCCGACCTGGGCGATGTTCTCGCGGCCCTTGACCGGGGTGGCCTTCGCCTTGAGGACCTCGATGACCTTCTCCGCGGCGGCCTCGATGCCGCGGCCGATCGAGGTCGGGTTCGCGCCGGCCGCGACGTTGCGCAGGCCGACCTTCACCAGCGACTGCGCGAGCACGGTCGCGGTCGTCGTGCCGTCGCCGGCGACGTCGTTGGTCTTGGTGGCGACGCTCTTGGCGAGCTGCGCGCCGAGGTTCTCGAACGGGTCGTCGAGCTCGATCTCACGGGCGACGGTCACGCCGTCGAGGGTGATGGTCGGGCCGCCGAACTTCTTGTCGAGCACGACGTGGCGACCGCGCGGGCCGAGGGTGACCTTGACCGCGTCGGCGAGCTTGTTCACCCCGCGCTCCAGCGCGCGACGAGCGTCCTCGTCGAAACTGATCTGCTTGGGCATAGCGTGTTCCGCTTACCTTTCGGTGGTCTTGAACGCACGAACGCCCCGTCCCCCGGCGTTGTGCGGGGCCCGGGGCGTCATGCGCTGCGAGCGGACGTCAGTTGATGACGGCCAGCACGTCGCGGGCGGACAGGATGAGGTAGTCCTCGCCGTTGTACTTGACCTCGGTGCCGCCGTACTTGGAGTAGATGACGACGTCGCCGACGTTCACGTCGAGCGGGACGCGGTTGCCCTTGTCGTCGATCCGGCCCGGGCCCACGGCCAGAACCTTGCCCTCCTGGGGCTTCTCCTTGGCGGTGTCGGGGATGACGAGGCCGGAAGCGGTCGTCTCCTCGGCCTCGCTCGTCTGGACAACGATCTTGTCCTCGAGCGGCTTGATGTTCACGCTCACCGGGTTGACCTCCACGGTCGTCGAAAGCGTTGGCAGGATGTGGTTACGGCTCTACCACCCCCGCCGTCGCGGGTGCCGGGGCTGTTCGGGCCGTGCGATTAGCACTCTATCCACGCGAGTGCCAATCGTGCAAGGAGGGTCCACCGGACGAGCGCACGGGCCTCCCGCAACCAGCTGACCGGCGGTTTCGGCCCGACACGCCGCCCATCGGCAGGCCGGCTCTTACTCCCGGCACGCGTTTCTGGTTAGGTTCTCACCTCTGGCACCTGCACCTTGGGGGTTCATGCCCATGCCCGTCCCCAGAACAGCCGCCGTAGTGGCCGCCGTGGCGCTGGTCACCGGTCTCGCCACCCCGGCCCACGCCGACACGACCGCCCAGCGCCAGCGCGACTTCGCCGCCGCCGCGGCCGAGTTCGGCGTCCCGGAGAACATCCTCCTCGGCGTCTCCTACCTGGAGTCGCGCTGGGACACCAACGCCGGCACGCCGTCCACGTCCGCCGGTTACGGCCCGATGCACCTCACCGACCTGCGGGAGGCCGGCGTCGCGACCAGCCACCACGACGCCGGCACCGAAGACCCGCGCGGGGACGACGCCCGTCCCGCCCGCCACCCGCAGGCCGGGCCCGCCGCCCCGCCGCCCACGCTGCAGACCGTCGACGAAGCCGCGCGGCTGCTCCACACCGATGCGGGAACGCTGCGCACCGATCCCGCGCAGAACATCCGCGGCGGCGCCGCCCTGCTCGCGAAGTACCACACGGGCGGCGACTGGTACGACGCCGTCGCGAAGTACAGCGGGTCTGCCGGGGACGCCGCGCAGACCTTCGCCGACGAAGTCTTCGCCACCCTCAAGACCGGCATCGCCCGGACCACCGACGACGGCCAGCAGGTGACGCTGAGCGCGACGCCGGACCTCGTCGTCCCGCAGCACGCCGACCGGACGCCACCCGGCGTGGAGTGCCCCCGCCGGGTCACCTGCGAGTCGGTGCCCGCGCCCTACCAGGAGCTGCCGGGCGGCGACTACGGCAACCACGACCTCGCGAACCGGCCCGAGAGCCAGCGGATCGACCACATCGTCATCCACGACACCGAGGGCTACTGGGCCAACGTCCTCGACCTCGCCCAGGACCCGACGTACGTCAGCTGGCACTACACCATCCGCTCGGCCGACGGCCTGATCGCGCAGCATGTGCCGACCAAGGACGTCGCCTGGCACGCCGGCAACTGGTACGTCAACGCGAAGTCGATCGGCATCGAGCACGAGGGCTTCGCCGCCAAGGGCACCTGGTACACCGAGGCCATGTACCGCTCGAGCGCGAAGCTCGTCGGCTACCTCGCGCGCAGGTACGGCATCCCGCTCGACCGCGCGCACATCATCGGCCACGACAACGTGCCGGGCACCGTCCCGTCGACGATCAAGGGCATGCACTGGGACCCGGGCCCGTACTGGGACTGGTCGCACTACTTCGACCTGCTGGGCGCGCCGCTCGGCGGGTTCGGCCTGCCCGGCTCGTCGCTCGTCACCATCGACCCGGACTTCGCGAAGAACCAGCCGGTGTTCACCGGCTGCGACAGCCCTGGGACCCCGTGCGCGCCGCGCGGTTCGGAGGCGGTCGTGCTGCACTCGGAGCCGAGTGACTCCGCGCCGCTGCTGAAGGACGCCGGCCTGCACCCCGACGGCTCGGCGGCCACGATGGACGTCTCGGACGTCGGCAGCCGCGTCGCGACCGGGCAGCGGTACGCCGTCGCCGAGGTCCGCGGCGACTGGACGGCGATCTGGTACCTCGGCCAGAAGGGCTGGTTCCACAATCCCCGCGGTGCGAAGGTCGCGAAGCCGGCGGTCGGCTGGGTCGTGACGCCGAAGCCGGGTCTCGCGACGGTGCCGGTGTTCGGTCGCGCCTACCCGGAACCGGAGGCCTACCCGGCGAACGTGCCGGTGCAGGCCATCACGCCGCTGCCGTACACGCTGGCCGCGGGCCAGCAGTACTCGTCGGCCGGCACGGTCGGGTCGGAGTACTACTACGCCGTCACGTTCGACCCCGCCGACCACGTCGTGGTCAAGGGCAAGCTGAAGTACGTGCAGATCCAGTTCGGGCACCGGATCGCGTTCGTCAAGGCGGACGACGTCCGGCTCCTCCCGGCGTTCTGACCCGGCCGGCGGAGGTCGCGCTCACGCGTCGAGCGCGACCTTCGCCCCCGCCGCCCGCTCGGTGTTGCGGCGTGTCTTCGCCCAGCCGTTGCGCCCGCGGACGAGCCGGAACAGCGCGCGCCACGACGTCACGTAGAACGTGTAGATGTACGCGGCGTACGCGAAGCCCATCCCGATGCCACGCAGGATGTTCCTGCTGCGCAAGCACTTCAGCTGGTAGATCGGGCCCCAGACGAGGAACGGCAGCAGCCCGAACGAGCCGTAGATGGCGAACAGGATCCAGGCGCCGCCGGTGAACCACGTCCACATCCGCGCCGGGTCGCCCGCCGTGCCGATGACCAGGAGCACGAACGGGATCGGGTACAGCAGCGAGCCCAGCAGCTGCAGCCACGGCTGGGCCAGGTAGTACATCATCTCCGCCGCGCCGAGCGTGCTGACGTGCGGGGAATCCCAGATCCGCCGCAGGTACCGGGCGCACTGCATGGTGCCCTGGCCCCAGCGCGTGCGCTGCACGAGGAACCGCCGCAGGCTGTACAGGCCTTCCTGCGAGACGTGGGAATCCGGGGTGAACCCGGTGCGCCAGCCCGCGGTCAGCAGGTGGACGCCGAGTTCGAAGTCCTCCAGCAGTGAACCGCGCCACGGCTCGCCGGCGTCGCCGGCGATCGAGTCCAGCGCGGTGAGGCGGGTGAACTGGCCGTTGCCGCCCATGGAGATCGTGCCGGTGAACCCGCGCGAAGTCTGGATCGCCGCGATCGCCGTCCGGAACTCCAGGTCCTGCAGCTGCGCCAGCTTGAGGCCGAACCAGCGGCCGACCGGGTTGCGCGACGGCGGCGGTGTGCCCGCGTTGCCCATCCACACGTCGAGCTGCACCGCACCGATCTCCGGGTCGCCGAAGAGGTGGTCCGCCGCGCAGACCTCGAGGCAGTTCGGCGCCGGGCGCCCGTCGGCGTCGACGACCACCACGACGACGTCGTCGCGGCTCGCGTCCGGGCCCATCCAGTCGTTCAGGGCGCGGTAGGCGGCGTTGAGCGCGTCGCCCTTGCCGGTCCGGGCCTCGGGCCGCACGCGCGGCACGAGGTGCAGGTACGGGTCATAGCCGCCGTGGCGCCGCCACAGCATCCGGACGACGCGCGCGGTGCGGTCCTCCGAATCGTCGTCGACCACCCAGACGTGCGCGTGCCGGAACGTGGTGCGCAGGTAGCGGATCGTCTCGCGGATGACTGTCTGCTCGTCGCGGCACGGCACGAAGAAGTGCCAGGTGAAGCCGGCCGGGTCGCCGACCGGGCCGGGCCTGCGGCGCAGGTACGGCACCACGATCACGACGACGTAGACGAGGAACGCCACGCTCATGGTGAGCGCGAACGCCTGCGTGATCGCCAGCAGGACCTTGCCGCTCATGCCTTCTTCCTCCGGGTCGCCAGCCAGACGAACAGGACGATCGAGACGGCGCCGCCGAACACGCTGACCATCGAGCCGAGCAGCGTGTGGCCCCAGTAGTAGCCCTCGTCGGTGCCGAGGCCGTGCACGAGCCCGACGATCGTCAGAATGCGCAACTGGTTCACCAAGACGACGACGACCGCGGAAATACCGAGCGAAAAGAAGAGCCGCCGTGCATTCGACGGCCGGAAGTAGAGCATGGCCATCGTCACAACGAGCAGGGGCAGCAAAAGGAACGCCGAAGAACATTCCGGCGTCATTCTCAACCCGAACGGAGTAGTACTGGTCAACCCAAAGTAAACAGACTCCCGATCGGGTGCCACATAAACACCCGATGTAGTGAAGAGATCGAGGATGGCCCCGGCGAGCCGTACTTCCAGCTCGCGGTAGAGCCGCTCGGCCAGCACCACCACGACACCCGCCGCCGCCAGCGCACCGAGCGCTACGACCTGCGGAAACTTCGTCATTCCTGAGTTCGGAGCGCTCGCTACCGCCACGACGTTCCTCTCGGTGTGTGGATTTCCCGATCGAGTGGGGGGTCGGGCGAGCGTAGGACATGTGTGCCACGGGTTTCCACTCGGAGGGGTGGAAAGTGTGCCCCAATCGGCTGGACCTTCAGCGAACTTGTTAGACCGTTCGGGTGATATTGACGACGACCAGCGGAAACGGCGTCAAGCCTTACCCGATCCGGTGATTCGGGAAATTTTGTGTGCTATTCGAGCCGGTCTTGGCGATAGTCGATCCGCGTGCCGAGTCCCCAGGTAAGCCGGTTCGATCCGCGCCGCCGTCACGCAAACCCCGGATAAACCCAGCGAATTCGGAGGAACACTTGATGAAGAGCTCCCTCGTGCGCCGCGGCGGACTGCTCGCCGCGGTCGTGGCGAGCGTCGTGCTCGCCGGCGCGGCCTCTGCTTCGGCGGCCCCCGGCGACGGGTCCGCGTACGGCGTCAAAGTCGACGTCAAGCTGCTCGGCCAGGACGCGGTGAAGGCCGGCCCGTTCGCGGCCGCGAACACCGCCGGCCCGACCAGCAACAGCCTGGCGAAGGTCGACCTCACCGGCATCCTCAAGGCCGGTGCGATCAACACCGAGGCGAAGCGCGACGAGAATTCCGGTGCGGTGACGGCGAAGGCGAGCACCGCCGACGTCACGCTGCCGCTGCTGAAGGCGGCGCTCGGCAACGTCGGCATCAAGCTCGTCGAAGCCGTCTGCACCGCGACGCAGAAGGGCGTCGAAGGCAGCGCGAAACTGGTCGGCGCGGACCTCGGCAGCGTCGGCGCGGTCGACGCCACCCCGGCGGCGAACACGCAGATCAAGGTCGGTCTCGGCACGCTGAACGTCGCGACGATCACCCTGAACGAGCAGGTGAAGAACCCCGACGGCAGCCTCACGGTGAACGCCGTCCACGTGAAGCTGCTCGGCGAAGGCCTCAAGGCGCTCGGCTCGGGTGACGTGATCGTGTCGTCGGCGACCTGCGGCCCGGCCGCGCCGCCGATGCCGCTGGCGTCCGGCGCCGGGCTCTGGATCGGGCTCGGCCTGCTCGGCGCCGTCGCCGTGCCGGTCGGCACCCGGATCCTCCGCCGCCGTTCCGCACAGGCCTGAGCGAGGTCGGGATGTACAAGATGCCGGGCGCCGGGGTCGGCGTGGCCGGTGGCGGGGTGGGCACCCTCGCCGCCACCGGGGCCGACATCGGGTGGTGGCTGGCCGTCGGCGTGCTCCTGGTCCTGCTCGGGACCGTCGCGCTGATCGCCGTCCGCCGCCGCAGCCGCCGTCTCTCCCAGGCGCGGGATTGAGGAACGGGCCGCCGGCGTGTGCCCCTCGCACGCCGGCGGCCCCGGCGGACGCGACTGCACAGCAGGACACTCGACGACCACCGATGGCCCGGCGGAGGGAAATTTGCCGGACACTCGACGATGTGGAGAAGGGGCACCCCCGGGTGGATGTGATGTTGCTGGCCGGCACCCGGCCGGAAGCCGTCAAGCTCGCGCCGCTGGCACTGGCGCTGGCGGACCACCCGGTGCTGCGCCCGGTCGTGGTCCACAGCGGCCAGCACCCGGGCATGGTGGAGCAGGCCCTGGAGCCGTTCGGCCTGACCGCGGACGTGTGGCTCGACGTGCCGCCGCGGGTCACCGGCGGCCAGGCCGAACTGGTGGCCGGGCTGCTGCCCGCGCTCGACGACGCCCTGCGCCGCCACACCCCGGCCGCGCTGGTGGTCCAGGGCGACACGACGACGACGCTCGCCGGCGCGCTGGCGGCGTTCTGGCTGGGCATCCCGGTGGTCCATCTGGAGGCCGGGCTGCGCACCCACGACCTGGCGGCGCCGTTCCCGGAGGAGGGCGCGCGGCAGATGGTGTCGCGGATCGCGGCGCTGCACCTGGCGCCGACGCTCGGCGCGGCGGCGGCCTTGCGCTCGGAAGGCGTTGCGCGGCAGCAGATCGCGGTCACCGGCAACACGGTCGTCGACGCGGTCCTGGAGATCGCGGCCCGCGACCTGCCGGCGCGGGACACGGCGCTGGCGTTGCTGGAGATGGAACTGGCGGAGGCCGGCGAGCGGCTGGTGCTGGTCACCTCCCACCGGCGGGAGTCCTGGGGCGAGCCGCTGGAGCGGACGCTGGCGGCGGTGCAGCTGATCGTGGCCGAGCACCCGGACGTCCAGGTGCTGTTCCCGGCCCACCCGAACCCGCAGGTCCGCGGCCAGGTCGAAGCGGCACTGGCCGGCCTGCCCCGGGTGACGGTGACGGACCCGCTGGAGTACCCGGACCTGGTCCGCGCACTGCGGCTGGCGTCGCTGGTGCTGACGGATTCGGGCGGCATCCAGGAGGAGGCCCCGACGTTCGGCACGCCGGTGGTGGTGCTGCGGGACGTGACCGAGCGCGCCGAGGTGGTGGCGGCCGGCTGCGCGTGGCTGGCGGGCACGGAAACCTCGCGGATCGCGGACCTGGCGGCGCGCCTGCTGAACGGGGAGCTGCGGCCGGCGCAGGTGGGAAACCCCTACGGCGAGGGGAACGCGGCGATCCTGGCGGTCGCGGCGATCGAGGAGCTGCTGGGCGTGCGCTCCCCCGCCCCGAGCCCGGCGGCAGCTCCCTGAGGCATTGCCCGGTGGTTAGAGCGACACCACGTTCACCGGCAACGCCGGGTTCGCGCTGAAGTCCAGCGGGGCCGTCGGGCGCTTGCCCGCCACCACGTGCGCGCCGAGGGCGGCGATCATCGCGCCGTTGTCCGTGCACAGGCGCGGCCGTGGCACGCGCAGCTCGATGCCCGCCGCGGCGCAGCGCTCGGCCGCCAGTTCCTTCAGCCGGGAGTTCGCCGCCACGCCGCCGGAAAGCACCATCGTGGTGATGCCCTGCTCCTTCGCCGCGCGGATCGCCTTCGCCGTCAGCACGTCCGCGACCGTCTCCTGGAACGAAGCGGCGACGTCGTCCACCGGGATTTCCTCGCCGCGCCGCTGCGCGCCTTCGACCCAGCGCGCGACCGCCGTCTTCAAGCCGGAGAACGAGAAGTCGAACGCGGCGTCGCGCGGGCCCGTCATGCCGCGGGGGAACGCGATCGCCGCCGGGTTCCCGTTCTTCGCCGCCTTGTCGATCGGCGGGCCGCCCGGGTACGGCAGGCCGAGGACGCGCGCGACCTTGTCGTACGCCTCGCCCGCCGCGTCGTCCACTGTGGACCCCAGCTCGGTGATCTCCGACGCGATGTCGTCGACGCGCAGCAGCTGCGTGTGGCCGCCGGAAACCAGCAGCGCCAGGCACGGCGTGGGCAGCGGCCCGTGCTGCAGCGTGTCGACCGCGATGTGCCCGGCCAGGTGGTTGACGCCGTAGAGCGGCACGTCCAGCGCCGTCGCGTACGCCTTCGCCGCCGAGACGCCGACGAGCAGGGCGCCCGCCAGGCCCGGGCCCGCCGTCACCGCGATGGCGTCCACATCGGACATCGACAGCCCGGCCTTCTCGAACGCCCGCGAAGTCGTCGGGACCATCGCTTCCAGGTGCGCGCGGCTGGCGACCTCGGGCACCACGCCGCCGAAGCGGGCGTGCTGCTCGACGCTGGACGCGACCTCGTCCGCCAGCAGCTCGACCGTGCCGTTGTCGTGCAGGCGGACCAGGCCGACGCCGGTTTCGTCGCACGAGCTCTCGATACCCATGATGATGCGTGCCATCAGCCCGCCACCCCGTCCCGCGTCCGCGCCGGGCGGACCATCGTGTACGCGTCGGCGCCGGAAGGCTGGTAGTAGCGCTTCCGGATGCCGAGCCGTTCGAAGCCGTGGCGCTCGTAGAGGGCGAGCGCGGTGGTGTTGTCCGTGCGGACCTCGAGGAAGACCGGCGCCTCGAACTCGTCGGCCCGCGCCAGCAGCGCGCGCAGCAGCGCCTTGCCGATGCCCTGGCCCTGGTACTCGGGCGCGACGCCGATCGTGTGCACGGTCGCCTCGTATTCGCCGCGGCGGCGGCCGACGACGGCGAGCCCGGCGTAGCCGAGCAGCTCGTCGCCCTCGTCCGGGCGCGCGGCGAGGTAGAAGTTGCCCGCGTCCAGCTCGGAATGGAAGGCGCGGGCGCTCCACGGGTCGTCGCCCGGGAAGAGGATCTGCTCGATCTCCACGCACCGGGCGATGTCCATGCGGCGCAGCGGCCCGAGTCTCACGAAACGGTCACCCGTTTCGGCGCCGCGGGCTCGGCCGCGTCCGGACGGCGCAGGTACAACGGCGTCAGGGGTCCGGGCGGTTCCTTCGCCAGCAGCGCGGCTTGCGCGACCTTCACCAGCCCGGCGGGCGACGGGAACCGCGGCTCGATCGGCCGGACGCCGAGCGCGTCGGCGTAGAGGAGGGCGCCGTCGCCGGCCGCCACCCTGATGTCGCTCTCGAGGTCCGCGGGCCGCTGGACGTGCGGGCCGTCGGTGCGCCGCCCGGCGGCGTCGTAGGCGGCCCAGTAGACCTCGCGGCGGCGGGCGTCGGTCAGCACGAGGAAAGCGTTGTCCCCCGGCGCGACGTCGGCGGCCAGCGCGTCGAGGCTGCAGACCGGGTACACCGGGATGCCGAGAGCGTGGCCGAACGCGGCGGCGGTGGCCATCCCGGCCCGCAGGCCGGTGAACGGCCCGGGACCGACGCCGGCGACGATCGCGTCGAGCTCTTTGAGCGTCACCCCGGCGGCCTCGGCGGCGGCCAGCGCGTGCGGCGTGATCAGCTCTCCGTGGGCGCGGGGGTCGACCGTGACGCGCTCACCGCGCGTCTCGACCAGGCCGCCGTCCAGCACGACGACGCCCGCGGTCACCGCCGGGGTCGAGGTATCGATCGCCAGTACCAACACGGTGTCCCAGCCTACGACCAGCGCATACGGCCGCTTGCTGCAGGGGACCCCTCCGCACGGTAACGTGCGGGTGGAGTCCGACACTGGGAGGTCCCCGCGGTGCCCGACCCGTTGTTCCCCACGCTCGTCGCCGGTGCCGCCAAGGAAGCTCTGCGCTTCGGCGAGCACGCCCTCACCCACGACGATCTCGCCGCCGTCGCCGGCGGTCTCGCCCGCGAACTGCCGCCCGGCCGGGTCGCCGTCTGGGCGACCCCGACGCTGCACACGAGCGTCGCGGTCGTCGCCGCGCTGCTCGCCGGGGTGCCGGCGGTGCCGCTGAACCCGAAGATCGGCGAACGCGAACTCGCGCACATTCTCACCGACAGCGAACCGCAGCTGGTGCTGGCCGAACCGGGTGCCGAGCTGCCTGCCGGGCTCGCCGCGCTCCCCCGCCGGGACATCCCCCTCACCGGCGGGAAAGCGCCGGTCCCGGCGGAGGCCGAGCCCGAGTCCCCCGCGCTGATCGTCTACACCTCCGGCACCACCGGCCCGCCGAAGGGCGTCGTGCTCCCCCGCCGCGCGCTCGCGACCACGCTGGACGCCCTCGAGGACGCCTGGGGCTGGACCGCCGACGACGTCCTCGTGCACGCGCTTCCCCTGTTCCACGTGCACGGGCTGATCCTCGGCATCCTCGGCCCGCTGCGCCGCGGTGGTTCGGTGCGCCACCTCGGCCGGTTCTCGACCGAAGGCGTCGCCCGCGAACTCGCGAACGGCGCCACCATGCTGTTCGGCGTCCCGACGATGTACCACCGGATCGCCGGCGAAGTCGGCTCCGACACCGCGCTGGCGGACGCGCTCAAGCGGGCGCGCCTGCTGGTTTCCGGGTCCGCGGCCCTGCCGGTGCACGACCACCGGCGAATCACCGCGGCCACCGGCCAGCAGGTCGTCGAGCGCTACGGCATGACCGAGACGCTGATGAACACCAGCGTCCGCGCGGACGGCGAGCGCAGGCCGGGCACGGTCGGCGTTCCGCTGCGGGGTGTCGAGCTCCGGCTGGTCGGGGACGCCGGCGAAGTCGTCGAAGAGGTCGAGACCGTCGGCGAAATCCAGGTCCGCGGGCCGAACCTGTTCACCGAGTACCTCAACCGCCCGGACGCGACCGCGGCCGCGTTCGACGACGGCTGGTTCCGCACCGGCGACATGGCCACGCGCGACGCCGACGGGTACGTCAAGATCGTCGGGCGCAAGGCGACCGACCTCATCAAGAGCGGCGGCTACAAGATCGGCGCGGGCGAGATCGAGAACGCGCTGCTCGACCACCCCGGCGTCGCCGAGGCCGCCGTCACCGGCGAACCGGACGACGACCTCGGCGAGCGGATCGTCGCGTGGATCGTGCCCAGCGGCGAGCCACCGGCCGCGGCGGAGCTCGCCGACCACGTGGCGAAGCTGCTCGCGCCGCACAAGCGCCCGCGGGTCGTCCGGTACCTGGAGGCGTTGCCGCGCAACGACATGGGCAAGGTCATGAAGCGGGCGCTCGGTGCCTAGGCAGCCGGCGCGTGAGGTCGTCGGCGCGATCGCCAACGGTTTCACGGAGTTCCCGACGCCGTTGCGCGAGGAGCCGGCGGACGGCCCGATCGGCTGGCCGGGCTACCGGGAAGCGCGCTCTGCCGCGGAAGAACGCACCGGGGAAAAGGAATCGGTCGTCTGCGGGACGGCGAAGATCGGCGACGTCGAAGCCGTGCTGGTCGCCTTCGAGTTCGGGTTCCTCGGCGGCTCGCTCGGGCAGCGGACCGGCGACCGGATCGAGGCGGCGTTCGCGCACGCCCGCGACGCGCGGCTGCCCGTGGTGTCGCTGGTCGCGACCGGCGGCAGCCGCATGCAGCAGGGCATGCGCGCGCTGATGCAGCTGCAGCGGGTGGCGCGGGCGTCGGCGTTGACGCGGTCGGTGGGCATCCCCCGGATCGCCGTGCTGCGCGACCCGACGACCGGCGGCGGCTGGGCGACGCTCGGCGCGGGCGCCGACGTCGTCCTCGCGCTGCCGGAGGCGCAGGTCGGCTTCGCGGGCTCGCGGGTGCGCCCGCCGGAAGCCCCGGAGGCGTACACCGCGGAGGCGCACCTCGAGTGGGGTCAGGTCGACGCCGTCGTCGCCCCGGACGAACTCGGGCCGGCGCTGGAACGGTGGCTGCGGCTGCTGACCGCGCGGTCGTCGGCCGCGGCTCCGCCGCCGACCGCGCTGCGGGCCGCGTCGCTGCCCTCGACGGGCTGGGAGGCGGTCCAGGCGGCACGGTCGCCGCAGCGGGCCCGGGCGGCGGAGTACCTCGACGCGTATTTCGGCTGGCGGCAGGACATCAGCGGCGACCGCGTCGGCGGCGCGGACCCCGGTGTCGCGTGCGGCTTCGGCTGGCGCGACGGGAGGACGATCGCGTACGCGGCCCAGTGCGGCACGCCGACGTTGCCGTCGGGGTTCCGGACGGCGGCGCGGCTCGTGCGGCTGGCGTCCCGCCTGGGCATCCCGGTGCTGACGCTGGTCGACACCCCGGGCGCGGCGAACGACGCGGCGGCCGAACAGGCCGGCGTCGGCGGCGCGATCGCGGAGCTGTTCGAGGCGGTGGCGACGGCCTCGGTCCCGGTGACGACGCTCGTGATCGGCGAAGGCGGCTCGGGCGGCGCACTGGCGTTCGCCGCGGCCGGCTCGACGTGGGTGGCCCCGGACGCGTACTTCTCGGTGACGTCCCCGGAAGCCGCGGCGGCGATCCTCAAGCGCCCGGCTTCGGAGGTGCCGGACATCGCCAACCGGCTGCACCTGCGGCCGCAGGACCTGGTGGACCTGGGCGTGGCGCGCGCGGTGATCAAGCCGTCGTGAGCTCCGGGACGCGGTCGGCCCAGGTGCCGTGCGGCTCCAGGGTGATCTCGCGGACGTCGTCCTCGCGGCGGTCGAGGCGGACCACCAGGTAGTCCGCCGACAGCCGCTCCGCCGAACCCTCGCCCCACTCGACGACGACCGCCGAGCGCTCCAGGTCGGTGTCCAGGTCGAGGTCGTCGAGCTGCGAGAGGTCGCCGCCCAGGCGGTACGCGTCCACGTGCACCAGCGGCACACCCGCCGTGCCCGCCGGGTGGACGCGGGCCAGGACGAACGTCGGGCTGCTCACGCGGCCGCCGACGCCGAGGCCGTCCGCGATGCCGCGGGTCAGCGTCGTCTTGCCCGCGCCGAGCGGGCCGGCCAGGAGCACCAGGTCACCCGCGCGGAGCGCGCGCCCGAGCACGCGCCCGAAGTCCATCGTCTCTTCGGGGGTCGGAAACACCATGCTCAACGCTGCCACCACCAGGTTCGCCGGGACGAGGTCACGCCGTCCGCACCGGAACAGCGTTGCAGGAGATCGATCAGCTGGCTGTTCACCAGCTCGGGCTGCTCGAGCTGGACCATGTGGCCGGCGCCGCGGACACGGACCAGCTCCGCGTCGGGCAGCTCGGCCGCGATCCGCTCGGCGTGCGCGAACGGCGTGAACCGGTCCGAATCGCCGCCGATGACCAGGACTTCCGCGTGCTTGAGGCCGGCCAGCGCCGCGTAGCGGTTGTGACTGCCGAGGGTGTCGATGAAGTCGACGAGCCCGCGCACCGGCGTGACCTCGAGCATCTCGAGCATGAAGTCGACGAGCCGCGGGGCGACGTCGCGGCTGCCGAACGCCAGCCTGCGCACGGCTTGGCGGGTCAGCTGGCCGCCGGCCGCGCGCACGAACTCCACCAGCCCGGGCTGCCAACCCGCGAGACCGCCCGCGGCCCGCGTCAGCGGGTTGTACTTCGAGAGCAGCGGACGCGGCAACCCGCGTGCCCCGACCTCGCCCGCCGCCGTCGCGATGAAGGCCACCCCGCAGACGCGGTCCTCGAACAGCGACGGGAATTCGGCGGCCAGCTCCATGATGACCATGCCGCCCATCGAGTGCCCCATCAGCACGATGGGCCCCTCCGGCACCACGGACCGCAGCACGGCGTCGAGGTCCCGCGCCAGTTGTTCGATGGTCGACGTCTCGGCCGAAGCCGCGCCGGAGAGCCCGTGGCTGCGGTGGTCGTAGTACACCTGACGCACGCGCGGCAGCTTCAAGGAAGCCAGGTCGCGACGCTGGAAGTGCCAGCAGCGCCGTGAAAGCGCGAAGCCGTGCACACCCACCACGGTCAGTTCCGGTTCGCCGCCGTCTTCCGGGTCGATCTCCTCGACCGAAAGCGGCGTGCCGTCCTCGGCCGCGACCGTCGAAGTGCGGTCCGGCTTCAGCTCCCCCAGCGGCTCGTCCACGTACGGATCCTCACTGTGCCGCCGCTGCTGCGCGGCGACGATGGCGGCGGCGGTTCCGGTGGCCACGGCCCCGATCCCGCCGGCGATGGCCAGCAGTCGTCGTGAAGGTGTCACGACCGTTCCCCCGGATACCGGCGGCGCACGCGCGGCCGGTACATCGAGGTGACGATCTCGTAGTCGATGGTCCCCAGCTTGTCGGCCCACTCCCGGGCGGTCGGCTCGCCGTGCGCTCCCGCGCCGAACAGGACGACCTCGTCGCCGATGGCGGGCTCGTAGTCGCCGCAGTCCACCACCAGCTGGTCCATGCAAATGCGCCCGGCGACCGGCCGCCGCTGCCCGCCGAGCCAGACATCCATGCGCCCGGACAGCGACCGCGGGACGCCGTCGGCGTACCCGGCCGGGACGAGCGCCAAGGTCGTGTCCCGCTCCGCGGTCCAGGTGTGCCCGTAGGACACCGATTCCCCGGCCTCGATTCGCTTGACCAGCGCGACGGCGGACCGGAACGTCATGGCCGGGCGCAGGTCTTCCGGCTGCGGCACCGGGTTGAGCCCGTACATCGCGATGCCCGGGCGCACGACGTCGAAGTGCAGGTCCGGCCGGGTCAGCAGGGCCGCGGAGTTCGCCAGGTGCCGCCTCGGGTCGAGCCCGGCGGCACGTGCGGTGTCGTACGCCTCGGCGAAGCGCTTGGCCTGCAGGTCGATCGAGGGGTGCCCCGGCTCGTCGGCGCACGCCAGGTGGGACCAGATCGCGACGACCTCGACCCGCGGTTCGGCGGCCGCCGCTTCGACCAGTTCGGCCCACGCGGCGGGCGGGCAGCCGTTGCGCGAGAGCCCGGTGTCGATTTTGAGGTGCACACGCGCCCGGGTACCCGGTTTCGCCGCGGCCGCGATGCGGCGAAGCTCACCCAGCGAGCTGGCCGCGAGGTCGATGCCCCGCTCGACGCCCGGCGCGAAGTCGACGTCCGGGGTGTCCAGCCAGCTGAACAGCCGGGTGGTGATCCCGGCGTCCCGGAGGGCGAGGGCTTCGCCGAGCGAGCAGGTGCCCAGCCAGGACGCCCCGGCCTCGACCGCGGCGCGCGCCACCGGCAGCGCGCCGTGGCCGTAGGCGTCGGCCTTCACCACGGCCATCACCTCGGCGCCGGGCGCGCGGGCGCCCAGCAGGGTGAGGTTGTGGCGGATGGCGTCGAGGTCGATGTCGACCTGCGCCCGGGGGAAACTGGCAGTCATGGCGACTCCCAGTTTCCCATGACCCGAGGTCAGGGCAGGCGCGCCCCGGTGGTGGCGGAGAACACGTGCAGCTCGTCCGGGCGGATCCGCAGGTGGACCGTGTCGCCCATGGCGGGCGGCGTGCGCGGGTCGACGCGGGCGACGACGTTGGACTTCGTGCCTTCGGCGTCGGTCTCGGCGAGCTTGCCGTAGACGTAGGCGTCCGAGCCGAGCTCCTCCACCAGGTCAACCTTGATCGGCACCGAGTCGGGGCCCTCGGTCGTCACTTCCAGGGACTCCGGCCGGAAGCCCAGGGTCACCGTGTCACCGTCGGCGGCCTGGATGACCTCGCGGGTCAGGCGCACGCTGCCGCCGCCCAGCTCGGCGCCGTCGGCCGTCAGCTTCGCGGTCACCAGGTTCATCGCCGGCGAGCCGATGAAGCCCGCGACGAAAGCGTTGGCGGGCCGGTCGTACAGCGCGCGCGGGGTGTCGCACTGCTGCAGCAGGCCGTCCGACAGCACCGCGACGCGGTCACCCATCGTCATGGCCTCGACCTGGTCGTGCGTGACGTAGACCGTCGTGACGCCGAGGCGGCGCTGGAGCGCGGCGATCTGCGTACGCGTGGAGACGCGCAGCTTCGCGTCGAGGTTCGACAGCGGCTCGTCCATCAGGAAGACCTGCGGCTCGCGGACGATCGCGCGGCCCATCGCGACACGCTGGCGCTGACCACCGGAGAGCGCTTTCGGCTTGCGGTCGAGGTACTGCTCGATGTCGAGCAGCTTGGCCGCCTCCAGGACCTTCTGCTTGATCTCGGACGCGGGCCGCCCGGCGATCTTCAGCGCGAAGCCCATGTTCTGCGCGACCGTCATGTGCGGGTACAGCGCGTAGTTCTGGAACACCATCGCGATGTCGCGCGAGCGCGGCGGCAGCTGGGTGACGTCGCGGTCGCCGATCCACACGGCGCCGTCGTCGATGTCCTCGAGGCCGGCCAGCATGCGCAGGCTGGTCGACTTGCCGCAGCCGGACGGGCCGACCAGCACGAGGAACTCGCCGTCGGCGATCTCCAGGTCCAGCGCGTCGACCGCGGGGCGCTCCGAACCGGCGTAGCGCCGGGTCGCCTTGTCGTAGGTGATGGAAGCCATCGGTCAGTCCTCTCCGAGATTCCGCCGGACCCCGTAAGCCGCTTCGCGGGCTTCGAGGTGGCGCTGCTGGATCCGGTGGCCCTCGGCGCGCTGCGCCTCGGTCGGCTCGTCCAGCTCGAGCCGGAGCTTCTGGTTCTCCTGCCAGGACGGGGGTTCCGCACCGGCAGACGGCGTCGACGAAGACAGCGTCGAGGAAGACAGCGCCCACGCCGCCTGCCGCGCCGCGCCCAGCGCGACGTACTCGGCGACCTCGGGCAGCTGCACGGGCACCCCGAACACCAGCGGCGCGACCGCGCGGACGGCCCGCGACTGCGCGCCCCCGCCGATCAGCAGCACGCGCCGGACGTCGAGGCCGTGCGCGCGCACCGCGTCGAGGCCCGCGGCCAGGCCGCAGAGCATGCCTTCGACGGCGCTGCGGGCCAGGTTCTCCGGGGTCATGTTGTCCCGGGTCAGCCCGGCCAGCGAGCCGGTGGCCCCGGGCAGGTTCGGGGTGCGCTCGCCGTCCAGGTACGGCAGGAACGTCAGCCCGCCGGCGCCGGGCTCGGCGGTCAGGGCGAGGCGGTCGAACTCGCTGAGCGTCGCGCCGAGCATCGCGGCCGTCGCGGTGAGGACGCGGGCGGCGTTGAGCGTGCAGGCGAGCGGGAGGAAGCGGCCGGTGGCGTCGGCGAACCCGGCCACTTCGCCGCTGACGTCGGCCGCGCCGGTCTCGGCGACGCCGAACACGGTGCCGCTGGTGCCGAGCGAGACCACGGCGTCACCGGGCTTGAGTTCCAGCCCGAGCGCGGCGGCCATGTTGTCGCCGGTGCCGGCGGAAACCAGCACGCCGTCCGGGGTGTGGCCGGCGGCGTCGGCCGGGCCGAGCACAGTGGGCAGCTCCGGCGTCCGGCCGCCGAAGGCGTGGCTGAGGACGTCGAGGCGGTAGGCGTTTTCGGTCGGCGAGAAGTAGCCGGTGCCGGAGGCGTCACCGCGGTCGGTGACCGGGTCGCCGCCGGTGAGCTTCCAGGTCAGCCAGTCGTGCGGGAGCAGCACGCGCGCAACGCGGTCGGCGAGCTTCGGCTCGTTCTCGGCCAGCCAGCGCAGCTTCGTGACGGTGAAGCTCGCGACCGGCACCGAGCCGACGGACTTCGCCCAGGTCGCCGGGCCGCCGAGCTCCTCGATCAGGTCGAGCGCCGCCTGCGCGGAGCGGGTGTCGTTCCACAGCAGCGCGGGCCGGACCACGTCGTGGTTTTCGTCCAGCGTGACCATGCCGTGCTGCTGGCCGCCGACGCCGATGGCCTGGACGCCGTCGAGGAGGCCGCCGGTCGCCTCGGTGAAGGCGTCCCACCAGGCGGCGGGGGCGACCTCGGTGCCGTCGGGGTGCGGCGCGCGGCCGGTGCGGACGATTTCGCCGGTGTTCGCGTCACACACGACGACCTTGGTCGACTGGGTGGACGAGTCGATGCCGGCGACCAGTTCAGCTGTCATAGGGCTGCCCCTCTGCGACGTGTTCGACGATCTCGATCGCGGTCCCCGCGTTCAGCGCGGCCTCGATCTCCTCGGTGGGCGTGGCTTGGCCCGTGATCAGCAGGTCGTAGTCGCCGACATCGCCGTGCGCGTAGGTGGCGGTGCGGCCGAACTTCGAATGGTCGACGACGAGGACGCTCTGGTTCGCGACCTTCAGCGCGGCCTTCTTGAGCTCGGCGTAGTCGCGGTCGGGGTGGAAGAGCCGGCCGACGGCGACGGCGGTGACGGAGACGAAGGAGACGTCGGCGCGGATCGAGTCGAGCAGGTTCAGGACCTCGGGGCCGGCGCAGGAGTCGTACTCGTGGCTGTACCGGCCGCCCGCGAGGACGACCTCGACCTTCGGCCCGAGCAGCCGGGCCGCGTGCAGGGAGTTGGTGACGACGGTCAAGGCGTCGATCTCGGCGAGCCGCTTGACCAGCGGCAGGAGGGTGGTGGAGTCGTCGACGAAGACGGTCTGGCCGGGCTGGACGTGGTTCGCCGCGGCTTGGCCGAGGGCTTCCTTCTCGCCGTGGTGGAGCGTGTCGCGGAAGCGGGCGGCGGACTCGATGGTGAGCGCCGGGTAGGCCTCGACCTTGCCGCGCAGCTTGCGCAGGAGGCGGCGGTCGGCCAGGTCGTCGAGGTCGCGGTGCATGGTCATCAGGCTGACCCGGAAGCGCGCGGTGAGGTCGTCGATCCGGGCCTCGCCCTGCTCGATGACGTGGTCGAGGATGTCCTGCCGCCGCTGCTCGACGACGGCATCGGACGGCCGGGTCTTCCGGTCTCCGGGTACTGTGCCGCCGCTCACACGGCATTCTTACCAGATTTATCCCGCGAAGTTAACAGAGAACTTGGTAAGTCTTCTCAGGATGTTAGGGAGCGGATCGACCGGATGGCTTCCGGGATCGCGTGGACGAGGCCGGACGCCGAGGTCGGGGCGTTCTGGGCCGCGATCGCGCCCGCCAGCGAGTGGACGTGGGCCGCGGCCGCCGCGGCCAGCCAGGGATCCAGGCTCGCGGCCAGCAGCGCGCCGACCAGGCCGGAGAGGACGTCGCCCGAGCCCGCCGTCGCCAGCCAGGCGCCGCGCGGGGTGTTCACCGCGACCCGGCCGTCCGGCGCCGCGATCACCGTGCAGTGCCCCTTCAGCAGCACCACCGCGTCGTACTTCTTCGCCGCTTCGCGTGCCGCCGTCACGCGGTCCGGGCCGGGCTTGCGCCCCATCAGCCGCTCGTACTCGCCCGCGTGCGGGGTCAGGACCAGCGGGGTGTCCGGGTCGCGGGCGTCGAGGACCTCCGGGGACTGCGCGATGATCGTCGTCGCGTCGGCGTCCGCGCAGACCGGGACGCCCCGGCCGAGGACGTACCGGAGGACGTCCCGCCCCTCGGAGCCGGTGCCGATGCCGGGGCCGACCGCCCACGCCTGGACGCGGCCGGCGTCCGCGACCGTGCCGGTTGCGATGATCTCCGGCCACTGCGCCCGGACGACGTCGGCCGCGTGCCCCGCGTAGCGCACCAGGCCCGAGGTCGCGCGAACCGCCGAACCCGAGGCCAGCACCGCCGCGCCCGGGTACGTCGCCGAGCCCGCCGCGATGCCGACGACACCCTGGCTGTACTTGTCGTCGTCCGGCCCGGGCACCGGCCAGGCGGCGGCGACGTCCACGATGTCGAGGCGCCGCAAGTCGGGCTCGTCCAGTTCGAGGCCGATGTCGACGAGCACGACCTCGCCGCAGTGGGCGGGCGCGAGCGCGTGCACCGGCTTGAGCGCGCCGAACGTGACGGTTCTGGCGGCCTTCACCGCCGGGCCGTCGACCGCGCCGGTGTCCGGGTCGACGCCGCTGGGCAGGTCGACCGCGACGATCGGCGCCTCGACCAGCTCGACCAGCCGGGCCGCGTCCGGGCGCAGGGAGCCGCGTCCCGAGATGCCGACGATGCCGTCGACCACGACGTCGGCCTGCGCGATCCACTGTGGACCGTCCTCGGCGGACACCGCGCGGCCACCGGCCCGCTTGAGCGCCTGGAGACCTTTGGGGTGGGCCTTCGCGGGGTTGAGCAGGATCGCCGTCACGGCCACTCCGCGGCGGCGCAGGAACGCCCCGGCCCACAGGGCGTCACCGCCGTTGTCGCCGGAACCGGCCAGGAGCACGACGCGGCGGCCGGAGACGCCGCCCGTGTGGTCCTCGAGGAAGTCCGCGACCTGCACCGCGAGCCCGAAGGACGCCCGCCGCATCAGCTCGCCCTCGGGCGTCACGGCGAACGCCCGCCCCTCCGCCTCGCGAATCCGTTCCGTGGTCCAGATCCCCTGCACGGCTCGGCCTCCGCTCTCTACGCTGAGTTATTCCACTGTGACGGACTTCGCCAGGTTACGCGGCTTGTCGACGTCGTACCCGCGGGCGCGGGCGATCTCCGCGGCCAGCACCTGCAGCGGCACGGTGGACACCAGCGGCTGCAGCAGCGTCGGCACCGCCGGGACCTCGATGAGCTCGTCGGCGAACGGCCGGACCGTCTCGTCGCCCTCTTCGGCGATCACGATCGTGCGGGCGCCGCGCGCCTGGATCTCGCTGATGTTCGACACGAGCTTCGAGTGCAGCACCGCGCGGCCCTTGGGCGAGGGCATCACGACGACGACCGGCAGGCCCTCTTCGATCAGCGCGATGGGGCCGTGCTTGAGCTCGCCGGCGGCGAAGCCCTCGGCGTGCATGTACGCGAGTTCCTTGAGCTTCAGCGCGCCTTCGAGGGCGACCGGGAAGCCGACGTGCCGGCCGAGGAAGAGCACGGCCTTCGAGTCCGCGATCCGGCGGCCGAGGTCGCGCACCTGGTCCACAGTGGACAGTACCTTCTGGACGGCCGCGGGCATGGCCTCCAGCTCGGCGAACTCGCGGGCCACCTCGTCCGGGTACTTCGTGCCGCGCGCCTGCGCCAGCGCCAGGCCGACCAGGTAGTTGGCCGCGATCTGGGCCAGGAACGCCTTGGTCGAGGCGACCCCGATCTCGGGCCCGGCGTGCGTGTACAGCACGGCGTCGGACTCGCGCGGGATCTGCGCGCCGTTGGTGTTGCAGACGGCCAGGACGCGCGCCTTCTGCTCGCGCGCGTGCCGGACGGCTTCGAGCGTGTCCGCCGTCTCGCCGGACTGGGAGACGGCGACGACCAGCGTGTCGCGGTCGAGGACCGGGTCCCGGTAGCGGAACTCGCTCGCGAGCTCGACCTCGACTGGCAGCCGCGTCCAGTGCTCGATGGCGTACTTGGCGACCACGCCGGAGTGGTAGGCCGAGCCGCAGGCGACGACGAAGACCTTGTCGACGTCGCGGAGGTCCTGGTCGGAAATGCGCTGCTCGTCGAGGATGATCCGGCCGGATTCGAAGTGCCCGCGCAGCGTGTTGGCCAGCGCCTCGGGCTGCTCCTCGATCTCCTTGAGCATGAAGTACTCGTGGCCGCCCTTCTCGGCGGCGGAGAGGTCCCAGTCCACGGTGAACGGCTTGGCCTGGGCGGCGTCGCCGTGGAAGTCCAGGACCTCGTAGCCCTCGCGGGTGATGACGACGAGCTGGTCCTGGCCGAGCTCGACGGCCTCGCGGGTGTGCTCGATGAACGCGGCGACGTCGGAGGCGACGAAGTGCTCGCCCTCCCCGACCCCGACGACCAGCGGCGACGACCGGCGCGCGGCCACGATCGTGTCGGGCTGGTCGGCGTGCGTCACGACGAGGGTGAACGCACCTTCGAGGCGGCGGCAGACGGCGGCGACGCTGGCGGTCAGGTCGCCCTTGGTGTCGCCTTCGGCGTACGCGCGGGCCACCAGGTGGGCGGCGGTCTCGGTGTCGGTGTCGCTGGCCATCTCGACGCCGTCGGCTTCCAGCTCGGCGCGGAGGGCGGCGAAGTTCTCGATGATGCCGTTGTGCACGACGGCGACGCGCTGTGAGGCGTCCCGGTGCGGGTGCGAGTTGCGGTCGACCGGCGCACCGTGGGTGGCCCAGCGGGTGTGCCCCATGCCGGCGGTGCCGCCGAAGTGCTCGCGGCCGACCTCGTCGAGCCGGGCTTCCAGGTTGGCCAGCCGGCCCGCCTTGCGCTCGACGGTCAGCGCACCGCCGCCGTCGAGGACCGCGACACCGGCGGAGTCGTAACCGCGGTACTCCATGCGCCGGAGCCCGCCGAGGACGACGTCCAGAGCCGGGCGGTGCCCGACATATCCCACGATTCCACACACGCACACCAGCCTAACGAGGGACATTCAGCGGGTTGACGGGGTCCGCGAACCACCTCCGACCTGCACGAATACTGTCGCGGTGGTTCGAACCAATGCAGGACGCGCAGCGTCGGCTCCCGTACCCGGAGCGTCCCGCGCCCGAGCGCCCCAATGAGGTTTTCTCAGTAGCGGCCTTGGTGCTCGTGATGGGTCAGGACGAGGGCTGCTTGGACGATGGCGCCGATGCGTTTCGGGCAGAGAGTGACCCGTCGTAGGGCTGACCAGCGGG
>NZ_JAEBEI010000007.1:0-394557 GCF_046548775.1 Amycolatopsis sp. cmx-4-61
CCTTGGGTGCGTCCCACGCACCGAAGGCCACCTTGGGTGCGTCCCACGCACCGAAGGCCACCTTGGGTGCGTCCCACGCACCGAAGGCCACCTTGGGTGCGTCCCACGCACCGAAGGCCACCTTGGGTGCGTCCCACGCACCGAAGGCCACCTTGGGTGCGTCCCACGCACCGAAGGCCACCTTGGGTGCGTCCCACGCACCGAAGGCCACCTTGGGGCGCTGGGGGCCGAAGATGTGGGCCGGAACCGGCTCAGCCTTCTTCCACCGAACGGCGCCGGGCCTCGAAGAGTGCCGTCAGCACCTCGGGTGAGCAGCCCGCCGCCCGAGCTCGTCTTCCCGCCGCCGTCAGCTCGGCCAGCAGGAGGGCGCGCACCGCTGCGCGGGTGGCCTCCGGGAGTCTCGAACTCGGGTCGGTCACCCTCGGCCTCCTCTCCGGCGCACCAGCCTTCTGCTGACGGACACGCCCGTCAGCGCCACCACCGCGGCGGCGGGACCGGGAGCTGCAGGGGGCAGCCGCCGGTGTGGCGGCCCGTCCAGCAGTCCGCCAGCCAGCGGGCCAGCGCGACCGGCCCGAGCAGGCTGTCCTCCCACACCGGCGTCAGCTCGCCCGCCCGGCGCAGCACCGCTTCCGCCGTGCCGCAGAAGGAAACCACCGCCGCGATCGCCGCGTCGGCCCGCTCGGCAGGCCAGGGGACCGCGGCTCGCGGCAGCCGGGCCGGGATGGCCAGGCCGGTGCCGACGGTGCAGTTGCGCGCCAGCTGCACGGCGAGGTCGAACTCGACGGCTTCGGCGTGCCGCTGTCTGGCCCGCCAGCGGGGCGAAGCAGCAGCGGCGTACAGCCCGGCCAGCCGGGCGGCGACCAACCCGTCCCACACCGTCAGAAGCACCGCTCGCGTGTCGGCCGGATGGGCGTCGGCGAGCTCGTGGGTGACAGCGCTGAGCCAGGCACACGGGTCCTTGACTTGACGATCAGCGGTGACGGTCACGGCAGTCAGTTTCCCACCGCCACACCGAAGCAACCCCAAGATGATCATGGTTCACCCGAGGACCACCCGGTCGGTGGCGAACCGTTGGGCCGCGCCGTAACCCGATCGGGCACTTGGCGTGACCGAATCGTCACAGGTGTGTCATCATGTCGGCGCTCAGTGCCGAGCACGCCCTCCGAAAACCCGTTCCCCGAAAGGCCCACGAGTGATCAAGATCAGCAAGAGCCGGGCCGGCACCCAGCGCGTCACCTTCAGCCTCCCGGTCGGCGCGCCGCCCGGCCGGGTGAGCGTCGTCGGCTCGTTCAACGACTGGACGCCCGGCCGCCACCACCTCACCCCGCGGTCCAACGGCCGCCGTTCGGCGTCGGTCGACGTCGCGCCCGGCACGGTCCTGCAGTTCCGCTACCTCGGCGAGGACGGCCACTGGTTCGACGACCCCGACCTGCCCGACCGCGCCGACGGCAACTGCGTCTGCACGACGTCGTAACGGCTCAGCCCCGCCGGCGCCGCTTGCCCGCGCCGCCGCCCCGCCGGGCCGGTTTCGCCGCGGCGGGCTTGCGCTCCGGGCGCTTGCGCTCGACCGGCGCCTGCGGGCGCCCGCGGGTGCTGTTCACCGTCCGGCCGCGGACGATCCCGATGAACTGCTCCATCAGGTCCGTCGTCTCCTCCTCCAGCCACGACAGCGCGACGCTCGACTGCGGCGCGTCCTCGACCGGCCGGTAGGTGAGGTCGCGGCGGTGGTGCAGCCGGGCGAGCGACTGCGGGAGGACGAGCACCCCGACCCCGGCCGCCACCAGCTCGATCGCGTCCGCCGTCGTCTCGGGCCGCGACACCGCGGGACGGCCGGGCCGCGCCGGCCACTCCAGCGTGTCGTCCAGCGGGTGCAGCACGACCTCGTCCGCCAAGTCCACCGTGGACACCTCGTCGGCCGCCGCGACCAGGTGGTCCTTCGGCACCACGACGACCGTCGTCTCGGTGTAGAGCGGGATCGCGTGCAGGCCGTCCCGGTCGATCGGCGACCGCAGCAGCGCCGCGTCGGCCTCCCGGGCGCGCAGCACCCCGGTGGCGTCCGCGGCGGCGACGGGGACGAGGGTCAGCGGCACCTCCGGCACCCGCTCGCCCCAGGTCCGCACCCACTTGGCGGGCGTCGCTCCCGGGACGTACGCGAGCTTGAAAGAGGTCACCGGGTCAGGTTACCGGGAGTGACGCTGGCTACCCTGGACGGCATGACGTCGCACAAGACCGCCCAGACGATGAAGCCCGCGACGGCGGCGAAGAAGCTGGGTGTGTACCTCGAAGCCACCCCCGCGGAGTTCCGGGAGGGCGTGGTCACGCGCGACGAGCTGAACGCGTTGCAGACCGACCCGCCGGAGTGGCTGCGCGAGCTGCGCCGCACGGGCCCGCACCCGCGCCCGGTGGTCGCGGCGAAGCTGGGCGTCTCCATCGGCGGCCTCACCCGCGGCGGGATCACCGAGCCGCTGACGACCGAGCAGATCGACGCGCTGAAGGCGGAGAGCCCGGACTGGCTGGTGCGGGAGCGCGCCACCCAGGCCGAGGTGCGGAAGGAAGCGGTGCGGGTCAAGGAGCAGAACCGCTGACCGCCGCGGACATCTCGGCGGAGGAAGCGGACCGCCTCGACGCCGAAGACGAACTCGCCGCCTTTCGCGACCGGTTCGTCCCGATCACCGATCCCGGCGTCGTCGCCTACCTCGACGGGAACTCGCTCGGCCGTCCGCTGCGGGCCACCGCGGACCGGCTGCAGGAGCTGGTCACCCACGAGTGGGGTGCCCGGCTGATCCGGTCGTGGGACGAACGCTGGCTCACGTTGCCCGAGGAAATCGGGGACGAACTCGGCCGCGTCGCGCTCGGGGCCGCACCGGGGCAGACCATCGTCGCCGACTCGACGTCCGTCTGCCTCTACAAAGCGCTGCGGGCGGCCGTCGCGCTGCGGCCCGGCCGCGACGAGATCGTCACCGACACCGCCAACTTCCCCACCGACCGGTTCCTCGTCGAGAGCGTCGCGGCCGAACTCGGCCTGACCGTCCGGTGGGCCGGCAGCGACGACGTCGCCGCGGTCACCGGGCCGCGGACCGCGGTGGTCACCCTGTCCCATGTGGACTATCGGACGGCCGCGATCACCGACCTCGCCGCCGTCACGCGGCTGGTGCACGAACGCGGCGGCCTCGTCGTCTGGGATCTCTGCCACAGCGTCGGCTCGATCCCCGTCGAGCTCGACGCGGCGGAAGCCGACTTCGCCGTCGGCTGCACGTACAAGTTCCTCAACGCCGGGCCCGGCGCGCCCGCGTTCCTCTACGTCAACGCGCGCCACCACGAGACGTTCGGCCAGCCCATCACCGGTTGGATGGGCGCGGCCGACACCTTCGGCATGGCCGCGGAGTACGTGCCCGCGCCCGGAATCCGGCGGGCGTTGTCGGGCACGCCGCCGGTGCTCGGCATGGTGGGCGTCCAGGAAGGCGTGGCGCTGCTGGCGGAAGCGGGCATCGACCGCGTGCGGGCCAAGGCCGTGGCGCTGGGCCGGTGGGTGCTCGCCCTCGCCGACGCATGGCTCGTCCCGCTCGGGTTCACGGTCGCCTCCCCGCGCGACGACGCCCGCCGCGGCGGGCACGTCACCCTCCGCCACCCGGACGCCGAGCGGCTTTCGCGCGTGCTCATCGAGAACGGCGTGCTCATCGACTTCCGCCGTCCCGACGGCATCCGCATCGGGCTGAGCCCGCTCACCACCGGCTTCGCCGAGGTCCGGCGGGCCATGGAGCGCATCCGCGAGCTCGCCGGCTGACCGGCACCCGCGCCACGCGGTGCTCGGCGCCGCCGGATTTAGTAGCCATGTACTTAGTAGCCATGTACAGTTTCTGACATGAGCACCCCGGGACACCTCGTCTGGCGCCTCTCCACGAAGTGGCGGGTCGCCGTCGACCGCGCGCTCGCCCCGATCGGGCTGACGCACGCGCAGTACGTCTTCCTGTCCTCCCTTTCCGGGCTGGACCGCGCCGGGGCGAGCCCGAGCCAGCGGGAGCTGGCCGACCACACCGGGCTGGAAGCGCTCTACGTCTCCAAGCTCGCCCGCACGCTCGACGCCGACGGGCTCGTCGAGCGCACCCGCGACCCGGCCGACACCCGGACCGTCCGGCTGCGCCTGACCGCGCGCGGGCGCGAGCTGACCGAGCCGGCGATCGCCACCGTGGCCGAGCTGCTCGACCGGCTGCTCGCCCCGCTCGGCGGCCGGCACGGCGAGCGCACGGCGGCGTTGGCGCGCGAGCTCACCGTCCTCCTCGACACCCCGCTGGATCCCTGAAGGGAAAGTCATGCTGCACCACGAAGAAACCGGCGCCGGCGTCCCGATCGTCTTCCTGCACGGCAATCCCGGCTCGTCCTACAGCTGGCGGCACGTCCTCCCGCACGTCGGTCCGGGGCGGCTGCTGGCCCCCGACCTCATCGGCATGGGCCGCTCGCCCAAGCCGGACATCGCCTACACCTTCGCCGACCACGCCGGCCACCTCGACGCCTGGTTCGACGCGCTCGGCCTGGACGAGGCCGTTCTCGTCGGCCACGACTGGGGCGGCGCCCTCGCCTTCGACTGGGCGGCCCGCCACCCCGGCCGGGTCCGCGGGCTGGCGTTCTTCGAAACCATGGTGAAGCCGATGGCCTGGGACGACCTGAGCCCGCAGGCGGCCGAGCGTTCGCGGAAGATCCGCACCCCCGGCGTCGGCGAAGAGATGGTGCTGACCCAGGACCTGTTCATCCGCCAGGCGTTCACCGGCGGCGTGCGCACGCCGGTGGCCGAAGCCGACCTGGCCGCCCACCTTTCCCCGTTCCCGACACCGGAAAGCCGCCGCCCGGTGCTCGCCTGGGCGCGCCAGCTCCCCCTCGGCGGCGACCCGGCCGAGCTGGTCGCGCGCATCGAGGCCTACGACGAGTGGCTGGCGGGCAGCGAGCGCACGCCGAAGCTGCTCATGACGTTCGAAGGCTCACCGACCCTGCTCATCGGCGAGAAGATGGCGCAGTGGTGCGCCGAGCACATCGCGGCGCTGGAGGTCGTCGCCTGCGGGGAGGCCGGGCACCACGCCCAGGAGGACCGCCCGAAGGAGATCGCCGCGGAGATCGCGGGATGGCTGGACCGCCACGGGCTGCGCTAGACGCGGTGCGCGGGGAGACTGACCGGGGTGGGCGCCTTGCCGCGGGCCGCAAAGCCGGTCCGCGACGTCCAGGGCTGCGACTTCCAGACCGCGACCCGCCTACTCTGCGCGTCCGACGGACCCAGCAGCCTCAAGACCTACCGCTTCCACCAGTGACGGAAGGGTCGACACACGTGATTGCGGAGTCGACACACGTGATTGCGGAGTCGACACGCGTGATTGGAGGGACGACACGCCGGGTCTGGTCCGGCTCCGGCGTGTCGTCCTCCTGATCACGCGTGTCGACCTTCGGATCACGCGTGTCGACCTTTGGATCACGCGTGTCGACCTTTGGATCACGCGTGTCGACCTTTGGATCACGCGTGTCGACCCTCGGGTCACGCGAGTTCGGGGTTCAGGGACTCCGATTCGGGGGCCTGGGCCGGGGTGCGGCGGGCTTCGCGGTGTGCGCGGCGGCGTTTCTTGCGGGTCTCGACCATCGTGTAGACATCGGGGCGCTCGGGACCCGCACCCGCGGCCGGCTCGGTGAGTGTCGACGAACCTGCGACGCGCGTCACCAGGTGTGTCGCAGCGGCGGGTCCGCCGGGACCCCGAGGACCCGGGCCACGACCCACGCCAAGGCGTCCGCGGTCCGGGCCGGTGTGTCCGACGGCTGCATCACGTGGCTGAGGACCGCGCGGACGACGAGGTCGATCACCACCGCGATCCGGTCGTCGGCCAGTGGCGGGTGGTACGCCGCGACGCGGGCGGCCAGTACCGTCTTCGCCTGCGTCAGCAGGGCGCTCGCGTCCGTGGTCAGCAGCGGCAGGAGCTCCGGGGCCGTGCCGTGCGTCGCGGAGGCGATCGCGCGCAGCAACGTGTTGTCGTCGGCCAGCTCGAGGACCGCGCGGACCGCGTCGTAGATCGCCTCGACCAGGTCGTCCGGGTGGCGGTCGAACGCGGCGGCGACCACCGACAGGAACCGGTCGAGCTCGTGCGCGACCATCGCTTCGGCCAGCGCGGCCTTGGAACCGATCTCGTTGTACACCGTCTGGCGGCTGACGCCGGCCAGCTCGGCCAGCCGGGCCATCGTGACCGCCGGCCACCCCGACTTCGCCGTCAGCTCGATCGCCGCGGCGATGATCGGCCGCCGGTGCTGACCGCCCTCCGCCGGCACCGGGACCGCCCTGCTCATGGTCGGTATTCTAGATCGTGCCCGCCCCGGGCGGCCCGGCCCGCCCCGGCGCGACGAAGTCGACCTTCTCGCGCACGCCGCAGTCCGGGCAGCACCAGGAGTCCGGGATCACCGCCCACGGCGTGCCGGCCGGGAAGCCCTCCCGCGGATCGCCGCGCCGCTCGTCGTAGACGTACCCGCAGCCGGGGCACATGCCGCCTTCGGTGGCGTCGCCGCGCGTGTCGGCGACCTCGCGCGTGACCGCCGTGACGCGGGTTCCGTAGCGGGCCAGCACCTTCGCGCGCTTGCCCGGCTGGATGTTGGCGCGCGAGATGTCCCCGCCGTAGTGGGCGAGCACCCGCGGGTCCATCACCCGGCGCCACAGCGGCGGGACGAGCGCCAGCACGATCATCCCGGCGTACCCGGTGGGCAGCACGGGCGACTCGGCGAAGTCGCGCAGTGTCTGGTACCGGCGGACCGGGTTGGCGTGGTGGTCGCTGTGCCGCTGCAGGTGGTAGAGCAGGACGTTGGTGGCGATGTTGTTGGAGTTCCAGCTGTGGCTGGGATCGACGCGCTCGTACCGGCGCCGGCCGGGCTCGCCGACCCGCTGCCGCAGCATGCCGTAGTGCTCCATGTAGTTGACCACCTCCAGCAGCGAGAACCCGACGACGGCCTGGATCACGAGGTAGGGCAGGACACCGGCGCCGAGCCACAGCACCATCGCCGCCCACAGCACCGCGGACATCAGCCAGGCGTTGAGCACGTCGTTGCCGAGCCGGTACGGGTGGCGGTCGCGCCGGGCGTAGCGCTTGCGCTCCAGCCGCCACGCCGACTCGAGCGACCCGAAGACCGTCCGCGGCCAGAAGCGGTAGAAGCTTTCGCCGACGCGGCTGCTCGCCGGGTCCTCCGGTGTCGCCACGCGGACGTGGTGGCCGCGGTTGTGCTCGATGTGGAAGTGGCCGTACCAGCTCTGCGCGAGCGCGATCTTCGACAGCCAGCGCTCGTGGCTTTCCTTCTTGTGCCCCAGTTCGTGCGCGGTGTTGATGCCGATCCCGCCGATGCACCCGATGGACACGGCGAGCCCGATCTTGTCCACGACGGCGAGGTCGCCGCGGGCGATCAGCCAGAACGCCGCCGCGAAGCCGAGGTACTGGACCGGCAGGAAGGCGAAGGTGATCCAGCGGTAGTAGCGGTCGTTCTCCAGCCGCGCGATGACGTCGTCGGGCGGATTGCTCCGGTCCAGCCCGGCGACGAGGTCGACGAGGGGCACGACCACGAGGATCACCACCGGCCCGATCCAGAACCAGCCACCCCACCCGGTGGCGGCGTGCAGCCCGATGGCCAGGAACGCCAGCGAGGGCACGACCAGGCCGATCAGCCAGAGGTACCGCTTGCGGTCGCGCCACCGTTCCGTGGAGCCGGCGGGCAGGGTCCCGGTCGCTTCGCTCATCACACCCTCCTTGGCGCCTGAGTGGACAGGATGCTAGAGGATGTACATCAATCTTGACAACATCTCCTTCAATGTAAAGCACGGAAAGCCGCCGCTCATCCGGCAAGGTTGACGCGAGGTGACGCGCAGCTTGCGGGATCCGTACTTCTCGGCACGCCTGTCAAGGCAAGGGCATTGCCCTTCTTTCCCACGCCGCGAACCAGTCCCGGCCGCGAACCGGCGGAATTGACTTTCACCCGTTCGGCCCAGTGATCGGCGTCCCGAATTCACGCACAGCGCCAGTACCTGAGGAAATGCCCGTAATCGCCCCGAAGCACACAGTAAACGCCGTTCGCCGCCGGGCGGACGAGTGTCCGGAAGCCGGGTCGCACCGACCAGGTGTCAGGGGTTCGTGGTAAAAAACGGACCCTGATCGATTCTGCGGCAACACGGAGGGTGAGGCGAAGACGGGTGACGGCGGCCGCTGTGTCCCATCGTCGTGTCCGCTTCCTCGTCCGGGTCCCCTTTCCTCGCCGACCGTCACTCAGGAGTTCGTGAACCGCCGTGCTGAACAAAGACCCCCGGGACGAGTCGGACAAGCCGTACGACAAGTCGATCCGCAAAAGGCTGACCAGGACCGTTCTCATTCCCAGCGTGACACTGCTGGTGCTGTGGATCGCGGTCTCGTCCTACTTCCTCTTCAACGGCGTTTACGTCCGGCTCGTCGCCGCCTCCGTGCGTGAGGTGTCGATCCCGGCCGCCACCGCGCTGGCCGAGTTCCAGAAGGAACGCCAGACCGCGCTGCAGTACCTCGACGACCCCGCCCTCGGCCCGGCCCGGCTCCAGCAGCAGCAGAAAGCCACCGACGAAAAGCTTTCCGCGCTGAAGGACGCCTTCGCCGCGACGATCTCGACCGCGCCGGACGAGATCGCGTCCAAGGTGAACGCGCTGAAGGCGCAGTTCGACCAGCTGCCCGTGCTGCGCTCGCAGATCAGCTTCCGCAGCATCGACCGCGCCCAGGTCAACTCCTACTACAACGGCGTGATGGACACCGCGTCCAACCTCTTCGACACCCAGGCCCGGATCGTCCCCGACGCCGAAGCGGCCACCGGCGGGATCACCGCCACCTCGGTGTTCCGCGCCGGCGACATGATGTCGCGCGAGACGTCGCTGGTGTCGACGGCCTTCTCCGCCGGGACGTTCGCACCGGACGACTTCGCCCAGTTCGCGCAGCTGTCCGGGATCTACCGGACGCAGCTGGCGCAGATCGCGCCGTTCCTCGACCCCGGTGTCCGCCAGCGGTACCAGGCGCTGACCACCGGCACGGCCTGGCGGCAGCTGGCCACCGCCGAAGAAGCGCTGGTCAAGCACGGCCCGTGGTCGACGGGCGAGCAGAACTCCGTGCCGGTGTCCGAAACGGACTGGCAGAACGCGACGAACCAGGTCGCCCAGGGCCTCAACGACCTGGCGATCACTCAGGCGGACAAGGTTTCCGCGGCCGCGATCGACGCCGGGGACGCCCAGCTGCGCAACGTGATCATCGGCAGCATCGTGGCCCTGCTGGCGTCACTGGCCGCGATCATCGTCGCGGTGCGGGTGTCCCGCTCGCTGGTCGACCGCGCCCTCATGACGCGCCTCGCGCGGCTGCGCAACGACTCGCTCGACCTCGCCCGCAACCGGCTGCCGGACATCGTGGAGCGGCTGAAGAGCGGCGAACCCGTCGACCTGAAGGAAGAACTCCCCCGGCTCGACCACGGCCGCGACGAAATCGGGCAGGTGGCGGAGGCGTTCAACGTCGCCCAGCTGACCGCGGTCAACGCGGCGGCCAGTGAGGCCAAGGCCCGCAGCGGTGTGCACAACGTGTTCCTCGGCATCGCCCACCGCAACCAGGTCCTGGTCCACCAGCAGCTGCAGATCCTCGACGAGATGGAAGCGCGCGAGGACGACTCGACGCAGCTGGCGTCGCTGTTCCAGCTCGACCACCTCGCCGCCCGCGCCCGGCGCACCACCGAGAACCTGATCATCCTCGGCGGCAAGCAGCCCGGCCGCCGCTGGCGCAAGCCGGTGCCGCTGATGGAGGTCCTGCGCGCGGCCGTCTCGGAAACCGAGCAGTACGCGCGGGTCCAGGTCGAGCAGGTGCCCGACGTCGCGATCAAGGGCGCCGCCGTGGCCGACACGATCCACCTCGTCGCCGAGCTCGTCGACAACGCGACGTCGTTCTCGCCGCCCGGCTCGCCGGTCGAGGTGACCAGCCGGATGGTCGCGCGCGGTGTCGTCGTCGACGTGTCGGACCAGGGGCTCGGCATGAAGGACGGCGTCCGCGAGTGGGCGAACGCGATGATGGCCGAAGCCCCCGAGTTCGACGCGATGGCGCTGCGGGCCGACTCCAGCCTCGGCCTGTTCGTGGTCGCGCGCCTGGCCGCCCGGCTCGGCATCACCGTCACGTTCGACCCGTCCCGCTACGGCGGCCTGCGCGCCACCGTGCTCCTCCCCACCCAGCACCTGGCCGGCGAGGACGCCGACCAGGCCGACGGCATCGGGTCCACGCCGGCGGAGGACACCGCGGTCCTCGCCCCGGTGGGCGCCCCCGCACCGCAGGCCGCAGAAAGCCCGCTCAACACGATGGACACGCCCAGCTCGTTCAGCGGCCAGATCCCGATGAAGCGGGACACCAAACCGAGGCCGTACCCGGCACGCGCCCTGACCCCGCCCGACGCCCTGCCGTCCGTGCCCGCCGCGGCACCGGAGCCGGCGGTCGTCACACCGGCCACCGAGGTGCAGCCGACCGACGACCGGCCGCGGCTGCCCCGGCGCGAACCCCAGCAGAACCTCGTCGCCCAGCTCGAGGCCGAACCCGACGACAGCGCCGACGACGTCGTGGCGCCGGGCGAAGGCACCGCGCGCACGCTGGCGGCGTTCCACAAGGGCACCCGCCGCGGGCGCGGCGGACCGGACGACATCTCGTAAATCCCCGGCCACACAACGGAAGTCCACACAGGAAAGTCAGGGTCTGAAGTCGAATGAACGAGTACGGGAGCCCCAAACCCGATCTCAACTGGCTGCTCGACGACATGGTCAACCGCGTGGTCGGCGCGCAGAACGCCATCGTGCTGTCCGCCGACGGGCTGCTGATCGGCAAGTCGGCCGGGATGAGCAAGGACGACTCGGACCAGCTTTCGGCCATCGCCTCCAGCCTGCAGAGCCTCGCCAAGGGGGTGAGCAAGCAGTTCAACCGCGGCCCGGTGCTGCAGAACATGATCGAGATGGAGCGCGGTTACCTGTTCGTCTCCGCGGCGGGCCAGGGCGCGTGCCTCGCCGTGCTGGCCGCGGACAACGTCGACGTGGAAATGATCGCGTACGAGATGAGCCGGCTCGTCAAGCGCGTCGGTGACTACATGGCGTCCGCGCCGCGGGAAGCGGCGTCGGTGCTGCGGGAGGCCACATGAGTTCCGACGACGGCTGGTACGACGAGGCCGCCGGGCCGCTGGTCCGGCCATACACGATCACGAGCGGCCGGACGCCGGCCGGCACCGCGCGGCTGGACCTGTCCACCCAGGTGATGACACTGCGGTCGGAGCAGGAGCCGACCGGGCTCGGCCCGGAGCACGTGGCGATCGTGCAGCTGTGCCGCCACCCGGTGTCGATCGCCGAGATCGCCGTCTACGTCAAGATCCCGCTCGGGGTCGTGCGGGTGCTCGTCGGCGACCTGATCGAACGCGGCCTCGTCATCACGCGCTCCCCTGCCCACAACCCGGCGCAGTCGCCGGACCTCGAAACACTCCAGGCGGTTCTCGATGGCCTCATCAAGTACTGACCCCGCGGGGGCGGACATGGTCCCCACGCCGGTCAAGATCATCGTCGCGGGCGGTTTCGGCGCCGGGAAGACCACGATGGTCGGCTCGGTCAGCGAGATCCCGCCGCTGACGACCGAAGAGGTGCTCACCGAGGCGAGCGCCGGTGTCGACGACCTGTCCGGCGTCGAACGGAAGACGACCACGACGGTCGCGCTGGACTTCGGCCGGATCACCATCTCGCCGCGGCACGTGCTGTACCTGTTCGGAACGCCGGGCCAGGCGCGCTTCTGGTTCATGTGGGACGACCTGGCCCGCGGGGCGATCGGGACGATCGTGCTGGTCGACACCCGGCGGCTGGAGACCAGCTTCGCCGCGATCGACTTCTTCGAGCGCCGGAAGATCCCGTTCATCGTCGCGGTGAACTGCTTCGACAACGCGCCGCGCTACACCGCCGACGAGATCCGCGAGGCCCTGGTGGTCCCGGACCGTGTGCCGATCGTCATGTGTGACGCACGCGACCGCGATTCCAGCAAGCTCGCGCTCATCCGGCTCGTCAAGCACGCCATGACGGTGGTGCCGGCCGCCCGGGTCTGAGACCTGCGCGTTGTCCGTTCGTTGTCCGCCTTTGTCTTTTCTGGACATTGCCGGTGTCCGCTGTGGCCCTCCGTGGCTGCGGCGGGCACCGGCGAACCCACATGGCCCAATTGACTGGACCACCCGGGTGCAGACTTTTAGTTGAGCAAGCATCCAACTGATAGCATCCGCTCGTGACGAGTCGCGTGCCGGAGTTTCCTGAATATATAAGGGAAAACTATCCGGCGCAGGGTCGTCTCTTCGGCGACTTCCTGGGTGGACTGTGGTCGTCCGCGTGTGAAGCGCTCGACGTCCCCTTGGAGCAGTCCGTCCGGACCACCCGGCTGCTGCGGGCCCTGCTGCCGCCGTGGGCGCACGAACGAATCGGGAGCGCGCCCGCCCAGCCGTCCTATGTGGCGGACGACGGCTTCCCGGCCGAGATGTCGGTGAACTGGTCGGGCGGTGTCGCCGAGCTCCGGATCCTGTTCGACAGCCTCGGCCACGAGATCGTCTGGCCTGGTGAGAGCGGTTTCCGGGCCCGCCGGTTCGAGCACGTCTCCGAGACGTTCACCCCGCGCGCGGGCCGGCCGTCACCGGCGCCGCTGTGGCACTCGATCGCCTGGCGGCCGCCGTCGGGGTTCGTCCACAAGACCTACTTCGGGCTGTACTCGTGGCCGCACGCGCACCGCGAAACCGCCGTGGCCGAAGCCATGGAACGGCTCGGCATGGCCGCGGCCTGGGAGGACGCCCGCCGTCGTGTCGAATCCGTCGAAGGCGACCGCGAGATCGAGTTCTTCGCGGTCGACCTGGCCGACGAGGCGCACGCCCGGGTGAAGATCTACTACCGCAACCACGACGCCGGCCTCGCCGAGGTCGAGCGCGTCGCCGCGGTGGCGCTGCACCACGACGCCGAGCGGGCGCGAGCCGCCTACCGCGCGCTGGCCGGGGCCGGCGCCGACGCCGGCGAGGCCGCCCTGAGCTGCCTGGCGTTCCGGTCCGGTGTGGACCGGGCCGCGGAGTCCACGACGTACCTGCGGCTGCCCGCACTCGCCCCGGACGACCGTGAAGCCGTGGAGCGCACGGCCGCGCTGCTGCACGCCCAAGGCGTGGACCCCGGCCGGTTCCGCGCCGTCGCCGCCGCGCTGGCCCCGGGGCCGCTGGCCGGCAGCCGGGGTGTCCTGGAGCTGGTGAGCTTCCGCGCGGCCGGCCGGACCGGCGACGTGACGACGTACTTCCGGCTCCCCGTCTACGAGCGGCCGCCGCCCGCTCCCCTTTCGCCCGTCGATCTCGGGTGAGGATGTTTCCGCGCAGCACCACCTCAAAGGAGCAGATCGTGACCGAGCAGGACGTCGAGCGCGTCGCCCGCCACAACGAGCAGCGGCAGCGGGAGTACGAGGCGTCGGACCTGATCCGGCTGCTGACCGACGAGCACACCACGGCCGAGACGAAGAAAGCGGTGCTCACCTACCTCCAGCCGTGGTCGAACGCCTTCCAGCGGATGATCAGCGCCCGGGTGACCTTCGAGAGCGACCCGGAGCTGCGCGCGCTCGCGTGCGAACACCAGGCGGAAGAGGTCGGGCACGACAAGATCCTGGCCCGCAGCCGCGCGGACGACCGGGAGCTGGTCTGGGACCCGGTCATCGAGATGGGCGCGTCCTGGTTCGTCGACCAGTTCGCGATCCTGCCCGGCGTGCAGCGCGCGGCCCTGGCGCACCTGGCCCTCGAGGCCGGCAGCCTGGTGTTCAGCCAGGCGGGCACGAAAGCGTTCTCCGACGACGAGTACTTCGAGCTGCACGACGAAGCCGACGTCGAGCACCTAGAAATGGGGTACGACGTCCTGCGGCGGCGCACCGACTGGACGCCGGAAGCGGTGATCGAGGTGCTGGACCGGGCGTGGCAGGTGATCGGGGTGGTCTCCGACCGCATCGCCGAGTGCGCCCGCCGCGACACCGTGGCGGCATGACGACCACCGAGGCGCGTGAGATCGCCGTCGAAGCCGCCGGTGCCTACCGGGAAGCGTTGGGAGAGCGCCTGATCGGCGCGTACCTGCTGGGCAGCCTGGCCTACGGCGGCTACTCCCCGGCGGCGAGCGACATCGACGTGGCCCTCGTGCTCACCGACGCCGGCGACCGGTCTCCGGTCGAAGCCACGACAGAGGCGCTGCAGCAGCGAAGCCCGTTGCACCGCAAGCTTTCGGTGTTCTGGGCCTCCCTCCCGGCGTTGCGCGAAGGTCGCGACGACGGCCGCTTCCCGGCCCTGGACCGCCTCCAGCTGGCCGACGAGGGCCGCCTGCTCCTCGGCGACGACGTCCGCGCGGAGGTCGCCCGCCCGCCGGCGGCGGAGCTGCTGCTGGAGAGCGCGGGCTTCGCGATCGCGGTCCTGGCCACGGACGAGGTGACGGCGGAGTTCCGTTCGCCGAAGCGGCTGCTGGCGGACAAGGTGTGGTTCACGAAGGCGGTGCTGTTCCCGGTGCGCTTCCTGTATTCGGGAACGACCCCGACGGGCCGCGCGGCGAACAACGACGAAGCGATCGAGTGGTACCTGACCCGGCCGGCGGCACCGGCGGCGTCCCTGGTGCGGCTGGCACAGCGGGTCCGCGAGGGCCATCCGCTGGACCCGGCGGAGGTGGAGCCGGAACTGGCGGCGGGGCTGGTTCCGTTGTACCGGCACTACATCGAGGCGGAGACCCGCCGTCTGCGGGAGTCGGGCGCCCCGGAGGACCTGATCACCGCGTTCGCCGACTGGGAGAAGCGGCTGGGGTGAGGCGGGTCCGGCGGTGTGCGGGGAAGCACACCGCCGGAGCCCCTCAGTGGATCTGGACGTTACCGCCGTCGAGCGTCTGGCCGTAGCCCCCCGAATAGCCGGTCGCCAGCAGCAGCTCGAACCGGTCCGCCCGCCCGGGTTCACCCGCGTCGACGAGGTGGAGCCGGAAGCCCGTCGCGGTCCCGTTCAGCACGACGTGCCCGAACACGTAGGCGTCCGGTCCGGAGACCGAGATCCCGGTGATGTCCGAGGTGTGCAGGTCGATGCCGTTGCCGTGGTCGTTGTATTCGAGCGTGCCGCGCGGGCCCTCCTTGCGCTGCACGAACTCGAACCCGGCGGTCGCGACACCCCCGGGCACGAGGATCCGGACCCCGCCGGTGATCTTGCCCGGCTGGGAGGTGACGAACGGCGGAGCGACGGGTGCCGTCCCGCACTCGGGGACGGTCACCGTCTTGACGATGGCGAACTTCCCGTCCAGCGAGGTGAGATCCGGATCGGTGGTGAAGACGCCGTCCGGCAGGACCAGCGTCAGCCGGTAGGTGCCGGGCAGGAGCCCGCCGACGGTCGCGGTGCCCGACGCGCTGCGCGGGGCAGGCGGATCGTTCGCGAGGACACCCGGCACGCTCACCTCGTCGACCCGGACGGCGACGCCGTCCGGAGCGGTGACCGCGATGGAGCCGAGGCAGACGTTGCCGAAGTCGACGCCCCCGGCCACCTGGCCGCTGGCGACGGTGACCGTCGTGCTCCCGGAGGCGGGCGTCGTCCGGCGCCACCCGGGCTGCTGGCGTTCACGGACGGTGTAGGTTCCCGGGCGCAGGCCGGTGAAGCCGTATCCGCCGTCGGCCCCGGTGACCGCGGTGGTGCCGTTGTCCAGGTCGAACGTCCAGTTCGCCAGCCCGGGATCGCCGGTTCCGCTGCCGTCGGCCCCGTGGTCGTCGAACTTCCGGCCCCCGATCGTCGCCGGCCGGTAGTTCCCGAAGTCGTTCCCATCGAAGTGCGCCGGCCCCACGCCGTACCCGACGGTCACGGGCGCGGGAGCGTGCGAGGAGACCCAGCCGGGCTGCGGACGTTCCGCCAGGGTGTACGTCCCGGCCCCGACCGGCATGGTGTCGGCGTCGAGGGAGAACGCGTAGGCACCACCGGCATCGGTGACGGCCGTCGCGACCACCGTCCCGTTGTAGGACAGGTCGATCGTCCAGCCGGGCAGAGCCGGTTCCGTCCCCTGCCGGACGCCGTCGCCGTTGACGTCCTCGTACTTCGTCCCGCTGATCACCGGGATCGGGCCGGCGCCGCCGCGGTTCCAGTTGCCGCAGGCCACACCGATGAACGAGCCGTTCCAGGCTTTGACGTGGATCTGCCCGGCGCCGATCTCCTCGTCGATCGGCTGGCTACCGGGCCGGACGTCGGTGCAGAGACCGCCGGTGTTCCCAACGCACCTGGTCCAAAGGTCGTGGGGCCGGTCGATCGCCACGATCGGCGCCCAGACCATGAAGTTGCGGTCGAAACCGCCCTTCGAACCGTAGAACGCGGCGACCGCGGGCTGCGCGAACTGCTCGGCGGAGATGGCGTTCCCCGCACCGACGTCGTAGATGTAGGTGGATCGGAAGGTGCTGGTGGTGATCATCGCCTGTTCGTCGGGCCAGAGCACGTCCGCCGACGCTGCCGGCGCGAAGCCGCAAACGGCGAGCACGGCCACCGAGAACACCACCAACGGGATGCGGAGCACCCCGGAGATTCTTCGCATGGGTCAACCCTTCCCCTGGCACGCCAGGATCCTGCTCCGCCGCGGCCGGGGACGAGCCGTCGTGCACCGCCGTTTGCGGTGCGCAGCCAGGGTCGCGCCGCGCCGGCTTCCCGTTACGGGAACCGGCGCCTTTCCCCCTCAGCGCAACGTCAGCGGCGTCTCCGCCGTCACCCGGGTGAGCTTCTCCGGGTTCCGCACGAAGTACAGCCCGCTGATCCGGCCGCCCTCCACGCGGACCGCCATGATGCCGTCGAAGGCTCCGTCCACGTGCAACGCCAACGCCGGGTTGCCGTTCACCGTCACCGGGGCGCCGGTCACGGCCAGCGCCGTCTTGCCGATGCCGCCGATGATGAAGCGTGTCACCTTGTCCGCTCCGGTCACCGGGCGCAGGGCCGCCTGCTTCACCCCGCCGCCGTCGCTCAGCAGCACCACGTCCGGGGCCAGCAGATCCAGCAGTCCCTGCAGGTGCTGGCCCTCCAGTGCCCGCTGGAACGACTCCAGCACCGCCCGCGTCTCGCGCGCCGAAACCGCCTCGCGCGGCCGGCGCGCGGCCACGTGGCGGCGGGCGCGGTGGGCGATCTGGCGGACCGCCGCCGGGCTCTTGCCCACCGCTTCGGCGATTTCGTCGTAGCCGACCTCGAACACCTCGCGCAGCACGAACACCGCGCGTTCGGTCGGCGCCAGCGTCTCCAGGACCAACATGAGCGCCATCGACACGCTCTCCGCCAGCTCGACGTCCTCGGCGACGTCCGGGGTGGTGAGCAGCGGCTCGGGCAGCCACGGCCCGACGTACGCCTCCTTGCGGCGCTGCATCGTGCGCAGCCGGTTCAGCGACAGCCGGGTCGTGATGCGGACCAGGTACGCGCGCTCGTCGCGCACCTCCGCCAGGTCGACCTCGGCCCAGCGCAGCCACGTCTCCTGGAGGACGTCCTCCGCGTCGGCCGCCGAGCCCAGCATCTCGTAGGCGACGGTGAACAGCAGGTTCCGGTGGGCGACGAACGCCTCGGTCGGATCGCTCATGACGGCTCCCTCGTTCACGCGGTGAACCGCACGTGCGTGATCATCGCACCCACCATCGGCAACAGGGCCAGCTCCACCGGATTCTCCCTTCCCACGGTGTCCGGCCCTCAAGACACCGCCGGGCGGAAACCTGTGACACGTTGCTTCTGTACCTACTGGTATGTACAGTCTGCTCCCATGGGAACCCGGGACCAGCTCGTCGACAGCGCCCGCGAGCTGCTGTGGGAACGCGGCTACGTCGGCACCAGCCCCAAGGCCATCCAGCAGCGGGCGGGCGCGGGTCAGGGCAGCATGTACCACCACTTCGCCGGCAAGAAGGACCTCGCGCTGGCCGCCGTCCGGCGCAGCGCCGAAGAACTCCTGGCCGCCGCGGAGGCGCAGCTGCGCACGCCCGGCACCGCCGTCGAACGCATCACCGCCTACCTGCGGCGCGAACGCGAAGTGCTCAAGGGCTGCCCCATCGGCCGCCTCGCCCAGGATCCCGACGTCGTCGCCGACCCCGTCCTGCGCGCCCCGGTGGACGAGACCCTCACCCGGCTGCGCGCCCGGCTGGCCGAAGTCCTCGCCGAGGGCCGGGACGCGGGCGAGCTGCCCGCGGCACCGGACACCGCCGCGCTGGCCGCCACGATCGTCGCCGTCCTGCAGGGCGGCTACGTGCTCGCCCGCGCCGCGAACACCTCCGAACCGTTCGACCAGGCCGTTTCCGGCGTGCTCGCCCTGCTCACCGCCCGCTGACCCCCGCTGAAACCTCGAGGAGACCTCGCCGTGCACGTCCGCCACGTTCCGTCCACCAGCGTGCCCGCGCCCGCCGAAGCCGTCACCGGCCGCGCGTGGATCACCTCGCTCGCCGTCCCCGAAGGCCCGTCCCGCACCCGGGTCGACCGCGTGCAGTTCGCTCCCGGCGCCCGCACCCGCTGGCACCGCCACCCGCTCGGGCAGGTCCTCGTCGTCACCGAAGGCACCGGCTACGTCCAGCGCCGCGGTGGCCCGGCCCAGCTGATCCGGCCGGGCGACACGGTCCGCGTCGCCGCCGGCGAGTGGCACTGGCACGGCGCCACCGACACGACGCCGATGACCCACCTGGCCATCGAGGAACTGCCCGCCGACGGCACGCCCACCGAGCTCGGCGACGCGGTGGGCGAAGGCGAGCCCGCGGCCGTCCCGGCGATCACCCGCACGCTGCTGCTGGACCAGCAGCTCCCGGCGCCCCGCGTCATCGATCACGTCGAAATCCGCCGGATCACCATCGCCCCGGGCGAACACCTCGGCCGGCACGTCCACAACGGACCCGTGTTCGGCAGCATCGAAACGGGTTCGGCCGTTTACCAAATCGAAGGCGGGACCGAAACCGTGCTCACCCCCGGCGACGTCTTCCACGAGCCCGAATCGGCGCGGATCGCCCGGTTCGACCCCGAAGGCGACGGCGTCACGTTCCTCGCCTACTTCCCGGTCGGGCCGGGGGAAACACCGAGCCTGACCATGCTGGACGACTGACCCGCACTCCACGCTCCACTCGAGTACACGGCTCCCGGTTCATCGCGGTTCACCACATTTCCGAACTCTTTCCTCACAGACAAAGCACTGGACAACGGGACGCGCGCGGGTCACGATTACGCCGTGCCCGCCACCCGTTGATCCCCCGGAAAGAATCGGTGGACGCTCCACGACGCGGACATTGTTATCGCTAACAGCGAACTGCTCCACTGGTGTCGGGCCAGTGGACTGTCTCTCCGCCTTCGAACCCCACGGAGTCACGTCATGCCCGGAAACGCGGGAAAGCACCGCATCTCCCGACGAACCAAGATCGCCACCGGCGTCCTCGCACTGGCCGTGGCCGCCGGCGGCATCGCGGTGTCGACGACGTTCGGCACTCCCGGCCAGGCCAGCGCGGACCCGGCCGACCCGGCGCTCTACATCGACATCCTCAAGGTCCCGCCGAACAACCGGGAGCCGGCGAACTCGCGCGGCGCGTCCACCGGCACCTTCACCGTGGACTGCGGCCGCAACGAGAACCAGCACTTCAACCCGGACAACTTCGTCGCCCAGCCCGGAATCCACAACGGCGCGCAGCACCTGCACGACTACGTCGGCAACCTTTCGTCGAACGCGGACTCCAACAACAAGAGCCTCGAAGCCGCCGGGACCACCTGCAAGAACGGGGACAAGTCCGCCTACTTCTGGCCGGTCGTCCGCATCGACACCAGTGACGACGAGAAGAACCCGCCGGCGAAGTCGCCGGACGGCGACCGGGGCCAAGCGGCCCGGGACGGCGCCTCGCCGGTCATCACCTGCCCGGACGTCGCCAGCCGGCTCCCCGACGTCCCCGACTCGGCGATGGCCGAGGTGAACCGCAACCTCGACCTGCTCGACACGCAGATCGACGAGGCCAACAAGCGGCTGATCAGCACCCGCGGCCAGGGCGGCCCGAACTTCGTCCAGAACGCCATCCTCGGTCCCCTCGAGGACAAACGCGTCGCCACCATCGACCGCATCGCGATCGCCATCGGCCGCACCACCGCGCGCCCCCAGGGCCTCGACGTCCTCGCCCCCTGCGCGCTCAAGGAGCAGGCCGGCACCGGCGGCAACCCCGCGGGCAACGGCGGCGGCGCCCCCGGCGGCGCGGCCCAGCAGATCAGCTGCCCGGACGTCGCGGGCAAGCTCCCCGCCGTCCCGGCGTCGGCCAAGGCCGAAGTGGACCGCAACCTGCAGCTGCTGACCACCCAGCTGCAGGAGGCGAACCAGCGGCTCATCAGCACGCAGGGTCAGGGCGGCCCCAACTTCGTCCAAAACGCCATCCTCGGTCCCCTCAAGGACAAACGCGTCGCCACCATCGACCGGATGGCCATCGCCATCGGCCGCACCGCCGCGCGCCCGCAGGGCCTCGACGCCCTCGCCCCCTGCACCCTCGGCCAGGCGGCGGGCACCGGTGGCGCGACGACGGCACCGCCGCTGCCCGGCCCGGACGCCAACAACGAACTGCCGGACAACGACGGCCGGATCCAGCGGCCGGCCAAGGTCGGCATCACCTTCCGCGGCAGCGCGGCGGGCAAGGTCACCGCGATGCCGAAGTTCCTGCGCGCCCTCAGCGGCGACGCCAAGCCGTCGATCAACGGCACCAAGAACACCCGGGCCGCGTGGACCTGCACCGGCTTCGAGAACCGGCTGACCGACAAGTACCCGATCTGCCCCGAAGGCAGCAAGGTGGAGCGGATCCACGACTTCCCGAGCTGCTGGGACGGGAAGAACACCGACAGCGCCAACCACCGCACGCACATCGTGTTCCCGGACGCGGCCGGGCGCTGCGCGGCCGGGTTCAAGGCGGTGCCGCAGCTGCGGACCACGCTCGTCTACGACATCCCGCACGACATCCAGGTCAAGAAGCAGTACAAAGTGGACTCGTTCCCGTCCGAAGAGCACAACCCGCTGTCCGACCACGACGACTTCGCGAACGTGATGTCGCAGAGCATCATGAACCAGGTCGTCAACTGCATCAACCGCAACAAGAGCTGCACCGCCTGACCCGCCCGCGGGTGCCCGCCGCGGACGGCGGCGGGTACCCGCGAGGAGACACGATGACGGTCCCGATCGTTCCGGGGTTCCACCCCGACCCGTCGATCTGCCGGGTCGGCGACACGTACTACCTGGCGAACTCGAGCTTCGAGTACGTGCCGGGCGTCCCGATCCGGCGCAGCACCGACCTCGTCTCCTGGGAGCTGGTGGGGCACGCGCTGACCCGGCCGAGCCAGCTGCCGCCGAGCGAGGGCGCGGCGAACACCGGCGTCTTCGCGCCGACACTGCGCCACCACGACGGCCGCTTCCACCTGGTCACCACGGACATCCCGCGGCCGGGCCACCTCATCGTGACGGCGGAGGACCCGGCCGGGCCGTGGTCCGACCCGGTCCGCGTGCCCGGCACCGACGGCATCGACCCCGACCTCTGCTGGGACGACGCCGGCGTCTGCCACCTCACGTGGACGTCGTTCGACCCGGAGCGCCCGGGCATCACCAGCGTGCCGGTCGACCCGGCCACGGGAGCGGTGCTCGCCGAGCCGCGGCTGCTGTGGAACGGCACCGGCCTGGCCGCGCCGGAGGGCCCGCACCTGTACCGCGTCGACGGCTGGTGGTACCTGCTGCTCGCCGAAGGGGGCACCGAACGCGGCCACGCCGTCACCGTCGCGCGCGCCCGGACGCTGGACGGGCCCTACGAGCCCGCGCCGTCGAACCCGGTCCTGACCCACCGCAGCACCACGCACCCGGTGCAGAACACCGGGCACGCCGACCTGGTCGAGCGGCCCGACGGCAGCTGGGCGATGGTCTACCTCGGCGTCCGCCCGCGGGGCAAGACACCGCAGTTCCACGTCAACGGCCGCGAGACCTTCCTCGCCGGCGTCGACTGGGTGGACGGCTGGCCGGTCGTGGCCGAGGACCGGTTCCCGGTCGAGCCCGCCGACCACGGCTTCACGGACGGTTTCGCGGGCCCGCAGCTGCACCCGCGGTGGGTGGCACCCGGCGCCGGGCCGGAGACCTTCACCCGCTGGGCGGCGCCGGGCGAGCTGGTCCTCACCGCCGGGCGTCCCCTGCTGACGCGGGCGCTCGACGAGTACTGGACGGCGGTGGCGCGCCTCGACGTCTCGCGGGGCACCGCGGCGGTCGTCGTGCGCATCGACGACCGGCACTGGTACGGCCTCACCGCCGACGGCCGGACGGTCACGGCCACCCTCGCCATCGGCCCGGCTCGCCAGGTCGTCACCACCGTCCCCGCCGGTCCCCTGGTGTCCCTGCGGATCCGGGCGCGGCGGCCGGGTCCTTCGGGACCGCTCCACGAGGTCACCGAGCCGGACCTCGTCGAACTGTCCGTGCTGGGCGAGGACGACCGGGCGCAGGTACTCGGCGCGGTCGACGGGCGCTACCTGTCCACGGAGGTGGCCGCCGGCTTCACCGGCCGCATGATCGGCGTCGAAGTCCTCGACGGAACCGTGACCCTGCGCGAATTCCGGTACGCGACCGGCGGCTGAGTCAGTCCAGCGCGGCCCGCTTGCGCAGCAGGACCGAACGTTCCTGCTCGTTGGCGCACAGCCGCGCCGCCAGGTCCAGCTCGGCACGCGCCTCCGGGCGACGGCCGAGGCGGGCCAGCAGCTCCCCGCGCACGGCCGGGACCAGGTGCGAACCGGAGAGCCGGTCGGAGACGACCAGGTCGTCCACGATGGCCAGCGCCTCCGCCGGCCCCGAGGCCATGGCCACGGCGACGGCCCGGTTGAGCTCGACCACCGGCGAGGGCGCGACCCGGCCCAGTGCCTCGTACAGCACCACGATCCGGTCCCAGTCGGTCGCCTCGACCGAGGGCGCCGCCGCGTGCGTGGCCGCGATCGCGGCCTGCAGGCCGTACGGGCCGAGGCCGCCCGCGGCGGCGGCCGCGGCCAGCGCCGCCAGCCCGCGGTGGACGGCCGAGACGTCCCAGCGGCCCCGGTCCTGGTCCGCCAGCAGGATCGGCGAACCGTCGGGGGCGGTCCGGGCGGGGAAGCGCGCGGCCGTCAGCTCGAACAACGCGAGCAGGCCGTGCACCTCCGGCTCGTCCGGCAGCAGAGCGGCCAGGGTGCGGGCGAGCCGGATCGCCTCGTACGCCACCTCGGGCCGCACCAGCCGGTCACCCGAGGTGGCCGTGGACCCCTCGGTGAAGACCACGTAAACGACGCTGAGCACGCCGCCCAGCCGCTCCCGGCGTTCGGCGGGCGGCGGCAGCTCGAACGGCACCCCGGCGGCCGCGATCGCCTTCTTCCCGCGGGTGATGCGCGCCTGCACGGTCGGCACGGGGACCAGGAAGGCCCGGGCGATCTCCTGGCTGGACAGGCCGGCGACGACCCGCAGGGTCAGCGCCACCCGCGCCTCGGGCGAGAGCACCGGGTGGCAGCTGATGAACATGAGCGCGAGGACGTCGTCGCCGATCCGGTCGGGATCGACCTCGTCGGCCACCGCCTCCCGGGCCGCGTCGGCGGCCAGCACGGCGTAGCGGTCCCGGAGGACGGCCCGGCGGCGGATGACGTCGATCGCCCGCCGCCGGGCCGTGGCCATCAGCCAGCCGGCCGGATCGGCCGGCGGGGTGCGCGGCCACGCCACGAGCGCCTCGGCCACCGCCTCCTGGGCCGCGTCCTCGGCCAGCCCGAAATCCCCGGTGAACCGGGTCATCGCGGCGACGATCCGCGCCGACTCGATCCGCCAGACGGCTTCGACGTCGACGGTGCTCACGACGGTGCTCACTGCGACGGTGCTCACTGCGGGGTTTCGTCGCTGCCGGGCACCCGCCGCACCTCGACCTTGGCCCCGGGCGCGGCGGGCACCCGCTTGGCCCACTCGACGGCCTCTTCCTTCGAAGCGACGTCGATCAGGAAGAAGCCGCCGAAGAGCTCCTTGGTTTCGCCGTACGGCCCGTCCGTGACCACGGGCGTCTCCCCGCCGAAGTCGACGACGACCCCGGTGGCGGGATCGTCGAGCCCTTCGGCGGCGACGTAGACACCGGCCTTGAACAGGTCTTCGATGAACCGGCGGCTGGTGGCCATCATTTCGTCGATGTCCGCCATCATGGCCGCGTTCGACTCGTCGGTCCCCCGCATGATCAGCATGTATTTCGGCAACTCGGGTCTCCTCCTCCGGCGGGCCGCCTTCCGGCCCCTGCGCCCCCAGGTCGAACGGGCGGCGCGCGGATCGACACGGTCCTGGGATGGGTTCCCGGCTGCGTCAGAACAGGGTCGCCGGTTCGACCGGTTCCGGCTCGGGCAGCGCCTCGAGCCCCGGGACCGACGCCCGCACGTCGGCGTGGAACCGGCGGGCCAGCGCCGGTGCGTCGACGTTGTCGGGGGTGTGGACGAACACCGTCGGCGTCCGGCCCTCGCGCAGCCAGGCGGCGACCACCTCCGTCCACGGCTGCCAGCCCTCGGCCGTCTCCGCCGCCGAATCACGGCCCAGGTAGCGGACGATCGGCCGGTCGGTGAGGGCCCGGGTCCGCCGCGGCAGGCGCGGCTTCATCGTCCAGGTCTCCCGTTCCATCTCGGTGACCGGCGGGTGCCCGAAGAACACCGTGGTGTCGAACGGCACCCACTCGGCGTCCGCCGCGGCGAGCGCGCTCTCCAGCAGCGCCGTCGAGCCGGCGTCGGTGAAGAACTCCGGGTGGCGGACCTCCACCGCGCGCCGGAGCCCGGCCGGCAGGCGGCGCAGGAAGCGGCCCAGGCTGTCGACCTCCGACGGGCCGAACGAGCCGGGCAATTGGGTCCACAGGACCGCCCGCTCGCCGAGCGGTTCGATCGCGTCGAGGAACGCCCGCATCGGCCCCTCGACCCCGGTCAGCCGCCGCTCGTGCGTGACGACCTTGGGCAGCTTGAGCACGAACCGGAAATCCGGACCGGTCTGCTGGGCCCACACGGCGACCGTGTCCCGGGCGGGCGTCGCGTAGAAGGTGGTGTTGCCTTCGACCGCGTTGCACCAGCCGGCGTAGGCCCGCAGCCGCTCCTTGGCCGGCAGCGACGGCGGCGAGAACCGCCCGGGCCACGCCTTGTGCGTCCACATCGCGCAGCCGACGTGCAGCCGTGCCACCTCGGTCATGAGGGGAAAACTACTACGCGGCCGCCACCTCGGCGAACCAGTGGCGCTGCGCTGCCGGTGCTCGGCCATTTTGCCTTTCGCCACGCCACGCGCGCTTTTACCCGCGAAAGGCAGCACGACACGGCCGTGGGCCATTCGGCTTAATTCCCGGACATCCGCCCCACCCCGGCCGGAATTCGGTGGTTTCCTCGTACCGACTCGGCGAGGGGGCGAGAAAAACCGGATGAGCGACCCGATATCGGACAAAGCAGAAACCGCAGTGGCCCGCGTCGATCAACTGGTCGCGCAAGCGAAGGAGAAAGCGCAGCGCTACCGCGCGATGCAGCAGGCCATCGAGCAGGTTTCGGTGTCGGGCGCCAGCAAGGACGGCACCGCCACGGTCACCGTCGACTCCGCCGGCAACGTCACCGGCCTGCGGATCACCGACCGCGTCCGGGAGATGTCCGGCGATCAGGTCGCGAAGGCGGTGCTGTCGGCGCTGCGCACCGCCCAGTCGAAGCTGCCGGAGCGGCTCGGCGAGGTCATGGCGGACACGATCGCCGACGATCCGCGGACCCGCGACGTCATCCTCGGCAGCTACCGGGCGAAGTTCCCGGAACCGGAACCCGAGCCGGACCGAACGCCGCCGGCCGCCCGGATCGGCCGGCTCCCCGACGAGCCCGAAGCCACGCCGCCGCGCCCGCCGCGGCGCCCGGCCCCGCCCGACGATGACGACGAGGGCTTCGGCGGCCCGGTCATGATCCGCGAATAACCGGGACGGGAGGCGACCATGCCGGACGGGACGACGAACGGCGGCGGCTACCAGGTCCGCCCGGACGAACTGCTCACCCACGCGAAAGCGGTCGACCAGGTCGGGCAGACGCTGGGCCAGGCGCTCGCCGCGGCCGAGCAGGTCACCATGGGCGTGCAGGCGTACGGCCTGATCTGCGGCCCGCTCTTCGTGCCGATGGTGCTCGGCGTCAGCACGCCCGGGCTGCTCACCCTGGGGGCCGCGCAGCAGGCCATGGGCACGCTGTCGCAGTCGATCCGGCAGGCGGCGAAGACCTACGAGGACGCCGAACAAGCGCACTCGCAGCGGATCACCGGCCTCGGCAAGGACCTCGCGTGAGCAATCCGCTGATCGCCGGCAAACCGGACTCGACGACCTGGCACACCGGCATCAACGTCCTCGACGACGCGATCGGCGCCTACGACGGCATCAAGTCCGGTTCCTGGATCGAGGGCGGCATCGCCGCGCTCGGCACCGCGATGGACCTGCTGACCATCGCGATGAACCCGGTCGGCACGCTCATCTCCTACGGGCTCAACTGGCTGATCGAGCACGTCCAGCCGCTGCAGGACGCGCTGAACCAGCTGGCAGGCGACGCCGACCAGATCACCGCCTACTCGCAGACCTGGGCCAACATCGCGAAGGCCGTCGAACAAGCGGCGAAGGACCTCGGCGACAGCGTCCGGAAGGACACCGCCCACTGGACCGGCCGGGCCGCGGACGCCTACCGCGCGAACGTCAAGGACAAGATCGACCACCTCAACGCGGCCGCGACCTGCGCGAAGGGGATCAGCACCGTGGTGGAGGTCGTCGGGGTGATCACCGCCGCGGTGCGCGCGATGGTCCGCGACATGATCACCCAGGCGGTCGGCGACTTCATCCAGGACGCGCTGGAGGAGGTCTGCTCGCTCGGGCTCGGCACGCCGGTCGTGGTGGCGCAGGTCGTCGAGCAGGTGTCGGCGTGGATCGAAAAGATCGGCACACTGGTCAAGAAGCTGATCAACTCGGTCGAAAAGCTGCGGCCCCTGATGGCGAAGCTCGAGGAGATCTTCGCCGCGGTCAAGAAGGTGATGTCCGAAGTGCACGGACGTCCCGGCGAAGGCGGCACGCACGTCTCGTCGGCCGAGCCCGGCCACGCCGCCCCGCACGAACCCGGCGCCCCGCACGACGGCACCTCGCCGTCGTCCGCGCCGGAGCCGGACGGCGGCGTCCCCGACGGGACGCCGTCCGGCAACCACGGCGCCGAGCCGGGCGCGCCCGGCCGCGCCGATCCGGAGGCGGCCGGCGGGCAGAAGTCCGAGGGCACCGGCGGCTGCGACGGCAAGGGCGGCGACCCGGTCGACGCGGTGTCCGGCCAGATGATCACCGCGGGCACCGACGTCGAGCTGCCCGGGCTGCTGCCGCTGGTGCTGAACCGCGCGTACGCTTCCGGCTACGCCGAAGGCCGGTCCTTCGGCCCCGGCTGGGCGTCCACTGTGGACCAGCGGCTGGTGCTGACCGACGACTTCGTCCGGTACTACGGCATGGACGCGGAGGTCCTCAGCTACATCCACCCCGCCCGCGACGGCTCCCCGGTGCTGCCGAGCTTCGGCGCCCGCTGGCCGCTGAGCTGGGACGCCACCACCGAGACCTACCTGCTCGCCGACGCCGAATCCGGCTGGACCCGGCGGTTCGTCCCGCACCCCACCGCGGCGGGGGAATGGCAGCTCAGCTCGCTGGCGGACCGCAGCGGGCACCGCGTCGACTACCTGCGCGACGAAACCGGGCGTCCGCTCGCGGTCGCCCATTCCGGCGGCTACCGGGTCGGTATCGACACCGCCGACGGCGCGGGCGGCCTCCGCATCACCGGGTACCGCCTGCTCGGCGGCGGCGAACACGGCGAGGACGTGCCGATCGTGTCGTTCCGCTACGACCGGCGCGGCCGGCTCTCGGGCATCGTGAACTCGACCGGCGCGCCCTACCGGTACGACTACGACGACGCCGACCGGATCGTCGCCTGGACCGACCGCACCGGCTACCGCTACGAGTACGAATACGGCCCGGACGGACGCGTCGTCCGCGGCGCCGGCCTCGGCGGCCACCTCGACGCGACCTTCACCTACGACCTGGCCGGCCGCGTCACCGTCGTCACCGACAGCCTCGGGCAGCGCACCGGGTACCACTACGACGAGCACAACCACATCACCGCGGTGGTCGACCCGAACGGCTTCGCCGAACGCCCCGAGTTCGACCGGTTCCACCGGCTGCTGTCGTTCACGGACAAGAACGGCGCGGTCACCCGCTACGAACGCGACGGCAACGGCGACCCGACGCGGATCACCTACCCCGACGGCACCGCGCTCACCATCGAGTACGACCCGCGGTTCCGGCTGCCGGTCACCGTCACCCAGCCGAACGGCGCGGTCTGGCGGCACACCTACGACGACGCCGGCCGCATCGTGTCCACAGTGGACCCGATGGGCGCGGTCGTGACCAGCGAACTGGACGAGCGGGGCCACCTGGCCGCGACCGTCGAACCGGACGGCGCCCGCTGGACCTACACCAGCAACGACGCCGGCCGCCCGCTGTCGATCACCTCGCCGGACGGCGAAACCACCACCTTCCGGCTCGACGGCTTCGGCCGGGCGGTCGAAGCGACCGACCCGCGCGGCCGCACCACCCGGTACGGCTGGACCCGGGAAGGCGCGCTGGCCTGGCGAACCGCCGCCAACGGCGACCGCGAGGAACGGTTTTACGACCTCGAAGGCAGCCTGGTCCGCGCCCGCTCGGCCACCGGCGCCACCACGGTCTTCGAGCGCGGCCCGTTCGGCCTGCTCACCGGGCGCACCGGCCAGGACGGCATCCGGCACACCTTCACCCACGACACCGAACTGCGGCTCACGGGCGTCCGCAACCCGGCCGGGCAGACGTGGTCCTACCGCTACGACCCCGCCGGGAACCTGATCGGCGAGCAGGATTTCACCGGCCGCACGCTCGACTACCGCGTCGACGCGACGGGCGCGCTGATCTCGCGCACCGAGGCGGGCGGCTCGGTGACCGAACTGACCCGCGACGTCCGCGGCCGGGTGTCCCGGCGGACCTCCGGCGGCACGACCGTCGCCTACGACTACGACGCGGGCGGCCGGCTGCGCCGGGTCGTCGGCGACGCCGTCGAAGTGACCTACGAACGCGACCTGCTCGGCCGCCCGGTCGCCGAATCGGTCGACGGCCGGGTGGTGCGCAGCGAGTACGACCTGACCGGCCGCCGCGTCCGCCGGATCACCCCGTCCGGCGTCGAAGCGCGGTGGCACTACGACCGGCTGCGGCGGGAAACCGCGATGACCGGGACCGCCGGGACGGTCGCCTTCGAGTACCGGGACGGCCGGGAGGTGCTGCGCCGCCTCGGCGAACACGCGAGCCTGGCCCGGACGCACGACGAGCTGGGCCGCCTCACCGGTCTACGGCTCTTTGCCGCCGACGACCCGGATCGCGCGCTGCAGGAACGCAGTTTCCGGTACCGCGCCGACGGTCAGGTGCTCGCGATCGACGACCGGGTGCACGGCCCGCGCGTCTTCGCGCTCACCCCGGGCGGCCGGGTCACCGGCGTGCAAGCCGCCGGCTGGACCGAGCAGTACGCCTACGACGCGCTGGGGAACCTGGTCTCCGCGCAGCCGGGTCCCGCCACCGAGGACGGTTCGGACGTGGCCGGCCCGCGCGCGGTGGACGGCCTGCTGCTGCGCAGCGCCGGCCGGACTTCCTACTCCTACGACGCTTCCGGCCGCCTCGTCCGGGAAGTCCGCCGCAGCCTGTCCGGGCGGCGGCGGATCCGCGAGTACACCTGGGACGAGCGCGACCAGCTGATCGGCGTCACCACACCGGACGGCACCCGCTGGCGGTACCGCTACGACCCGTTCGGCCGCCGGATCGCCAAACAGCGCCTCGCCCCCGACGGCGGCGTTGCCGAAGAGACCACGTTCTCCTGGGACGGCACCGTGCTGGCCGAAGCCGCGCGCACCGTCGACGGCCGGACCACCGTCACGTCGTGGGACTACCGCGGCGGGTCGGCCGAACCGATCGCGCAGACCACCCGCTCCTGGCTCGCCGACGCTCCCGCCGCCGTGGTCGACACGCGGTTCCACGCCATCGTCGCCGACCTGATCGGCGCGCCGACCGAACTGGTCGACGCGGCCGGCCGGGTCGCCTGGTACCGGACGAGCGGCCTGTGGGGCAACACCATCGGCATGTCGACTTCGGACGGCACCACCTGCCCGCTGCGCTTCCCCGGCCAGTACCACGACGACGAAACCGGGCTGCACTACAACGTGCACCGCTACTACGACCCGCACACCGCGCGGTACCTGTCGCCGGACCCGATCGGGCTGGCCCCGTCCGCGAACCACTACACGTACGTCGCGAACCCGCTGGCCGTGGCCGACCCGCTGGGCCTGGCCGGCTACCAGGACCCGGCGACCGGCCGCTGGGCACGCAACCCGTCGCTGCCGCCCGCCGACCACGTCCACAACCGCGGCACCGAATACCCCGGCAACTACCGGCAGTCGACCCACGACGCGATGGCGACGAAGTGGACCCTGGAGGGCCGGGCCCTCGGCGACGTCCCGCGGGACGCGTCCGGCGCCCGTATCCCGCACGACCAGCTGAGCTGGGTCGACGCGCAGGGCCGCCCGGTCCCGTACTACGACGCGAACGGCAACCGGAACCTGACCTACGAACACGTCCCGCCGGTCGTGGAGCACTGGCGCGACGAGGGCCACAACATGACCGACGCGGAGCGGGCGGACTGGTACAACAACACCGACGACATGGAGGCCATGGGCCGGTCGCAGAACTCGTCCGAAGGGGCGCAGCTCACCGAGCGCTACGCGGACACGGAGCCAGGACCGCGGCATCCGTGTACCTTGCACTGACCAGGGCCGGATCGGGAGGCGGACAGTGGATCCACGCGAAACCTACGCGGCGATGCCCGGCGTCACCGCGCTCGGCGAGCTGCCCGACGCCTGGCACTGGGCGACCGCCCCCGGCTTCGACTCCAGCGCCGCCCTGTACGCCGACGGCCGGCGCGCGTTCCAGGCCTACGCACTGGATTCCTACGACGAAGGCCTGGCCGTCGCGCTGCTGTCCTTCGCCCGTTCGCACAGCACCGAACTGACCACCGACGCCCCGCTGGCCCTGGCCGAAGGCTTCGCCCACCCCGGATACGGTTTCGACGCGGTCGCGGCGGCCGCCCCGCCCCTGCACCGGTTGTACCCGGACGACACCGAGCTGAACGACGCCGTCCGGGCCGTCATCCCGGTCTACCGCTGCGAGGTGGCCGGCGACGAGAGCCTCCAGGACGCCGAGTACCGCTACAGCCGCGGCAGCGGCATCCGCGGCACCCGCTGGGACCGCCCGCCGTCCCCGTACCTGAAGTACCGCTACCGCGGCGCCACCGGTTCGGTGCAGGCCAAGCGCGGGTTCGCCGGGCTGAAGTCCATGGTGAGCACGGTGACCCGCGGCGAGGGCCGGGACGACCTGTTCGTCGAGTTCGAGAACTACCGGCACGAGGTCCGCACGATCACCTGGACCGAAACCTGGACCCTCACCGGGCCGGACGGCGACGCCACCCGGGTCAGCCTCGACGAACTGCGGGAAGCGGTCAAGGCGGCGCTGTACGGCCCGAACGCCGGGCACGCGGACTTCCCGGGCTGACGCGGGTCCCGCGGCTCGCCCGCCGGTACGCGACCGGCGGGCGGGCGGAGGTCACTCGCGACCAGGATGTAGTACTCGCGGCCGAGGCTCGACCGGCTGCCACCGGCGGTCCGGCTGTGGACCTCCAGGTCGTGGAACCCCGACGCGTCGGGCGTGAAGGTGAAGCTCGCCCTGCCGTCGGCGCCGGCCGGGACCACGATCGGGTTGTCGTAGTCCCAGTCGAGGTAGTAGACGTACTCGACGACGCCCGGCGAGCGGGGGGCCAGGGTGAAGACGCCGGCGACACCGGGGCCGCCACCGGCCCGGGAGTCCGGGTAGACGGTGCTCGCCACGAGGGGAGCGTCACTGGCCGTGTAGCTCGTGCCGGCGGTACCGGACCGCAGACCGGCACCGCTCGTGCTCCACACCTTGAGCTGGTGGTACCCGAGGTTCGCCGTGACGATGTCGGCGGTCGTGGTGCCGTCCGAAGCCGCGACGGTGGTCTCCGGCCCGTTGTCGATCCGGTAGGTGTAGGAGACGACATCGGTCATGCCGGGCGAGAACCGGAACTCGGCGGGCACGCCGACGCCGGTCTCCCGGGGCCCGTCGACCAGCGGCTCGGTCGACTGCACGTAGAAGTGGTGGACGTGCTGAGCCGACCGGTTGCCCGCGCCGTCGACGCTCGCCACGTAGAGGTCATCGGGGCCGTAAGCCTGCGGCGTGTAGGAAACCGTCGCCGACCCGCCGGGGTGGTCCGCCGCCACGAAGGTGGTCGCCGGATCGCTGTCCCCGTAATAGAACCCCACGACGGCGTCATCGCCGCCGGCGCCGAAGGTGAACGAGCCCGGCACGCCGGCACCGGGGTGCCACGCACCGTCATCGGGGTACTCGGCCGAAGTCACGGTGGGCTCGGCGACGAGGCCGGCGGCGCTCGCTGTGGCCGGCGCGGCGCCGAACGCCAGCAGCCCGACGGCCGCCCACCACAGTTCGGACAAGAGCCGGGTGGTGGCGGCGCGGCACCGCCGCCACCACCCCGGGCTCCGCGCTCAGCGGGTGAGCGCCACGCCGGTGAAGTCGACGGGGACGTCGAGCGCCACGTTGATGTAGTTGGTGAACACGTTCAGCGCGACGTGGGCCACCGTCTCGACGATCTCCTCCTGCGTCAACCCGGCGTCGCGGGCGGCCCGGACGTCGGAGTCGGCGATCTGGCCGCGCTTCTCGACGAGCGTGGTGGCGAGCGTCAGCACGGCGGCGGTGCGCGGGTCGTCGGATTCGCCGCTCTGCGCGTTGCTCAGCTCCTCGGCGGTGGCACCGGCCTTCTTGCCCAGGAGGGTGTGCGCGGACAGGCAGTAGTCACAGCGGTTCCGGTCCGCGACCGCCACCGCGATCAGTTCGCCGATCTTGCCGCCCAGCGTGCCCTGGCCGAGCGCGCCGAACTGGGCCCACATGCTCCGCAGGGCGGCGGGTGAGTTGGCGACGGCCTTGAACATGTTCGGCACCAGGCCGAAGGCGCCCTTGACCTGCGCGAGGGTTTCGGCGCGCTCGTCGGTGATCCGGTCGGGGTCGGTGAGCTCGATGCGGGACATGGTGGTTCTCCTCAGGGTGTTGTCGATGTGCGGGTTTTCGGGGCGCCGCAGCGGAGTGGCGCGGGTCGCGGCGGTCCGCTCGGCGGGGACACGCGCCGGCTCAGGACGTCACCACGCCCGGCCGGCGTAGGGCAATGACCACAGCGCGACCTGGAGGGTGACGGCCTTGGACCAGGCCTGGTGCATGGCGTCGACCTCCTCCTCGTCGTGTCCGCCCGCGGCGAGGAACGGGCGGATCGTCGCGGTGATCGGGTGGATGAACGCGATGATGTGGCGCAACGGGATGTGCGGCACCGAGTCGGCGTGGTCGGTCCGGTTCTTCTTCGGCTCGGTGTGCCGCAACGCGATCTCCTGCTGGTAGGCCAGCCAGCGCTCGTCATACGGGCGGGTGCACGTGTCGAGGATCCAGCGGCCGAACCGGGCGCGGACGCGGGCGAGGTGGCCGGCGATCGGCACGCCGTCCGGGGTGGCGAAGTAGGCCACGAGGTGCGGGTGCGAGCCGACGAACCCGTACCACACGTCGAGGACGGCGTCGATCTGTCCACTCAGGACTTCACCGGCGGTGCGCAACGCCGCCCGGTCGGCCGGTCCGAAGAGGACGCTCGCCAGCAGCCCGTCGAGGTCGGCGGGTGTGACGGGTGACGGCGCGAGATCGGAGTCGTCGTGGGTGTAGCCCGGCGGTGGTTGTCCGGGAGACGTCATGTCGCTTCCTCCGCGATCGAAGACCCGCCGCCGGGTGCGTCCCCGGCGAGGTGACCGCCAGTCTGCCACAAACTAGGTAGGAGTCCTAGCTTGTTTGGTCAGGGTGACCCACGTCTCACTTCGTCATGCACGTACGATCACCTTGGGAAGTCCTTCACCGGCGAGGCGGATCGCATGACTGACACCGACGGCACGGCCGGTCTCGACCGGCGGCTGGCCGATGCGCTCGAACGGCTCGGGCACGGCCTGCGGTCGCTCGCGCAGCGCACGGCGCGGGAGCACGGGCTGTCGCCGTTGCAGCAACAGGCGGTGCTGGCGCTGGCCCGGCACCCGCAGGCGCGCCACGAGGTGGGCGCGCTCGCCGCCGAGTTCGACGTGACCACGCCGACCATGTCCGACGCCGTGACGGCGTTGGAGCGCAAGGGAATCGTGTCGCGCTCCCCCGGCACGGACGGCCGCCGCCGGGTGCTGTCGCTCACCGAGGCCGGCGCGGCGGTCGCCCGTGGACTGTCCTCATGGGACGATCCGCTGACGGCCGCGCTCACCGGGATCCCTGAAGCCGACCGCGCGATCACCCTGCACACCCTGCTGAGGGTGATCGGCGATCTGCACCGGACCGGCGTGGTGAGCGTGACCCACATGTGCACGACGTGCCGGTTCTTCGGCCGCGACGAGTACCCGGACCCGGCCGTGCCGCACCACTGTCACCTGTTGCGCACCCCGTTGCCACTGGCCGAGCTGCGCACGGACTGCCCGGAGCACCAACCGGCCGACGCGCCGGCGCCGCGGCGGAAGCAGCGCAGCACCGCCCTGTGACGCCGGTCAGCGTTGCGCAACCGCGACGACGCCGGAATCGACACTGCACGCCCCGGGCACGATGTCCACCAATTGGCCGGCATTTGTCCAGTCCGTTCCCGCTCGGCCGACTTGTTCCGGCGGGCTTCACCGTGATGGCTGACGTATCGGTGCGCCAACGGCCGTACGCCGGGGCCATCGCAACAGAAACAGCTGGAGGGTGCTCACTCAACCGGGTAGCGAATCCCGAACAACCGCGCCACCCGGATGACTTGGGTTTCGGTGTCCACCCACAACTGCCAGCCTTGGTTGTGGCGGGCACCGGCACTTTTCGCCGTTCCGGAAATCGTCGAACTCTTCCGGCGGCGTGATCACCGAGTCGCATTGGGCCTGCCCAACCGTGCAGTAACCCCAAGGAGGTCAGGGTGACAACGCACTTATTCCCGAGATTCACCGATGGTCCGGACATCCCGCGCGTCCGGCGGGCGGGACGGCGGGCAGCCGTCGCGCTCCTGCTCGTCGCCGGGCTGTTCGCCGCGGTTCCGGCGACGACCGGGGAGGCCGTGGCGGCCACCTCGATCTGCCTCAACGGCAAGCTCGTCTTCGACCACGCCGACGCCGAGGGCGGCACGGCGAAACCCGTGGTGACGCTGCCCGCACGCGGCGCGGCCTGGGACCTGTGGGGCCGCACCGGCTCGACGGGTTCCAGCCAGTGGCTGACCGGCAGCACCACCTGGACGGACGACGGCCATTTCAACGCCTGCTACGACGCCGCGGCGCCGCTGCAGGACGTGTTCATCCGCTTCCGGTCGACCAGCTGGCTGTGGCAGGTCATCAAGAGCACGACCGACCAGTCGCAGTACTCCTTCGACACCACGCACATCGCTTCGCTCGGTGCCAGCCAGGACATCGGCACGGTGAAGGTACCCGCGGAGATGCAGCGCGCCTGGAGCATCATCGACACGGTGAACCAGCTGTGGTCGAAACGGGCGAACCCGTCGACCGAATGCTGGACGCGGCACCAGGTCTGGGGCGCGTGCGACATGCTCACCTACGTCTGGAGCCAGAACGCGGCCAGCGGCGGCTACTGGGACCCCGGCACCAAGTACGTGATCATGAACGGCAACCAGCCGGACTCCCGGCATTTCATCCTGCACGAGGCCGGTCACTGGTTCATGTGGCGCCTCTACAACCGCTCGTTCCCCGCAGTCACCAACTGCAACCCGCACTACATCACCAAAGCGAGTTCGACGTCGTGCGCCTGGACCGAGGGATTCGCCGACGCCGTCGCCGCCTATTCGATGGGCGACTACCGGTACGTCTACGACGACGGCAACGAAACGAGCATCGCGAACGACAAGAATTCGGCCGGCTGGGACCAGGGCGACACGGTCCAGGGCCGGGTCGGCGCCTCACTGCTCGATTTCTGGGCCGTCAACGGCCCGGACGGGGGTAATTGGAACCGCGACATCGACCTGATGTCCCGCCAATCGAGCCAGGATTTCAAGGACTACTTCACCGTCGCCCGCCCCAGCGCCGTCCCGGCGCTGAGCACGACCGGCACGGCGAAGACGATCATCGACGGCCACACCATCACGTACTGACCATCGGTGTTCACCCCGAGTCCGGGCGGCGCTTCCGGGGAAGCGCGCCCGGACACGGCGCGGCGTCGCCGGCCCGGCTCACCATCGGCGCGGCGAGCGCGGGTCGTGCCTCACCGGAGGGTCTTGAGCGCGCCGGCCCAGGATTCGAGCTGGTCGAACAGCACCGACGCGGCGTCGTCGTGCATCGGGGACGGCGTGAACTCGGCGAAGTTCTCGAAGTCGGTGAAGAGCGAGAACGACAACTGCTGACGCACGTGGGCGATCTGCAGCTCGCTGCAGATCGCCCGCAGGTGCTCGATGGCACGGGCGCCGCCGAGCGCGCCGTAGGAGACGAAGGCCGCGGCCTTGTTGTTCCACTCGGCGTAGAGGTAGTCGATGGCGTTCTTCAGCACACCCGAGGTGGAGTGGTTGTACTCGGGGGTGACGAAGACGAAGCCGTCGAATCCGGCGATCTTGGCCGACCAGGCCTTGGTGTGGTCGTTGGCGTAGACACCCCGGCTGGCGGACACCGCTTCGTCGAGGTGCGGCAGCGGGTGGTCGAGCAGGTCGATCAGCTCGTAGTCGGCTTCCGGGCGCTCCTTGGCCTTGGCCAGCACCCACCTCGCCACGGCTTCGCCCTTCCGGCCGGGACGGGTGCTGCCGAGGATGACGGCGATCTTCACGGGAAGTCCTCTCACTTGAATGTTCAAGTGAGACGCTAGCACGCTGACGTGAATTTTCAAGTCAGCTAGACTGGGTCGATGACGGAACCCGGGAAGCGCTGGCTCACCACCGACGAACTGTCGGCGTGGCGCGGCTTCATGCGGCTCGCCCAGCGCCTGCCGGCGTCGTTGGAAACGCAACTGCAGCGCGACGCGAGCCTGAGCTTCCTCGAGTACTACGTGCTCGCCCACCTGTCGGAGCAACCCGGGCGCCGGGCGCGGATGAGCGATCTGGCGGGCTTGGCGAACACTGAGCTGTCGCGGCTGTCCCACCTGATCAGCCGTCTGGAGAAGCGCGGCTTCGCCCGCCGGGAGACGGATCCGGACAACGGCCGGTACACGCAGGCGATCCTGACGGACGCGGGCTTCGCGCACCTGGAGTCCGTGGCACCCGGGCACGTCGAGCGGGTGCGGGACCTGTTCGCCGACGCACTGACCGTGGCGGAGCTGCGCACGCTGCGCCGGATCGCGGACAAGGTGCTGGCCCGCGTCGATGCCCCAGCCGAATGACGGAAGCCGCCCCAGGCGCTGCCACATGTCCTTGCGCGCCGCGTGGTCCGACACGAAGTCATCCGGCCGCGCCGCGTCCGGCGGGTCGCCCACGGCGATCAGCCGCGCCGACCGGCTGCGGCGCCAGGACAGGTAGTCGTTGGTCACCATCCGCCGGACGTAGCGGTCGGGGTGCTCGGCGTCGCTGACCCGCGACCACCGTCGATACGCCTTGACCAGCACGTCCTGCACGAGGTCAGCGGCCTCTTCCCGCTCCCCGGTCAGCATCGTCGCGTAACGCGGCAGCCGCGGCAGGTGCGCCCGGACGAAGTTCTCGTAGTCAGCCATCACCCTGAAGACTGCTGCCGCGCACGATCCGTGTACCGCCACGCAGAACTTTCTTACGAACCGCGGCCGACGCCCGCGGCGATTCCCGCCGGACGCCGACTTCACAGCTCAACGGCTGGTTCGGCGAGGTCGCCGGTCTGCACATCCCGCACCGGGTGCTCGGCCTCTCCACCCGGCCGGCCGTTACGTGCTGCCTGCTGATGGTCAACCGCGGGGACCACCCGAGCGGGTCACCTGCACGGCCGCAGGTGACCCGCTCGGGGCGTGGTCAGCGGATGCCGACGCTGGTGGTGTAGGCGTCCTGGTCGTTGGCGATCGACGCGTTCGGCGCGCCGGCCTGGCAGGTGCGCGGCGGGGTGCCGGGTGTTCCGGTGCCGGGGCAGAGGAACAGCTCCGGCGGGCGGGTGTCCGACCAGACCGGGTAGGCGGTGCGGGCGGTGACGGCGATCCCGGCGTAGTCACCGTAGAAGGTGCCGCTGAACTGGGTCGGCGGCGGCATGCTGCTCGACGTCGCCCGGGTGTGGGTGAACCCGGCCGACACCGTGATGTCGGAGAAGCCGGTGGTCTCGTCGGCGCCGTACTGGCGGTCGTAGTAGCTGACCGCGAAGGTGCCGTCCGGGCTGAACGCGGCGCCCTGCCAGAACTGGTCGGTCCTCGCCTGGCCGGGGGCGTTGGTGATCACCGGCAGCTGCCGGACGTCGGTGGTGCCACCGGCGAAGGAGGCACCGGCGTTCGTCGAGGCCGACAGCACGATGTCGTTGTTGCAGGTGCCGTTCTTCACGCCGGTGTAGGTGTTGATGCCCGTGGCGGGGTTGAACCCGGTCGGCGTGCAACCGGTGGTCTCGTTGGAGTTCCGGTTGATGTACGAGCCGTAGGTCACGAGGATCCGGCGCGGGTTGCGCGGGTCGACGCCGCCGATCGGGTAGTTGCTCGCGCGGAAGATCGAGTTCGCCGACGGGCCCTTCTCCGGGACGCACGCGCGGCCGGGGTCCTGTCCGTTCTGGTAGGTCGCGCAGTCGGGCAGCTCGTGGTAGTTGCCGACCAGCACCGGGGCCGAGAAGGTCTGGCCGCCGTCGGCCGAGCGGGCCAGCAGGACCTGGTTGTGGTTGTCCGCCGGACCCGCCACCGCGTTGTTGAAGTTGTTGAACACCACGTACAGCGCGCCGTCCGGGCCGACGAACGGCTGCGAGTCCTGGTTCTGGTTGCACCGGCCGCGCGGGGTCGGGAACCCGAGCGGGTTGGCGCACAGCGCGGTGTCGGAGCTGACCAGCACCGGCGCGGAGAACGTTTCGCCGTAGTCGGCGGAGTAGGCCTCGTAGATGTAGCCGGTTCCGTCGTCGGCGAAGGTCGTCCAGGACACGTACACGCGATCGCGGAACGGGCTGCGCGGGTTGTTGTCGACGGTCAGCAGTTGCTTGTCCAGCAGGAAGTTCCCGGCGCCGGCGGTGTCGTCGTGGGTGGCGACGGGACGGCCCGGGAAGTTCCAGGACGCGCCGTCGGTGCCGGTCGAGCGGAAGACCAGGAACGCGCTGGACTGGTCCGGGTTCGGCGAGACGGTGTTGCCGCGGTTGAACACCTGGCACGAGAGGTAGGCGTTGCCGCGGGAGTCCCAGGCCACCGACGTGTCGCCGCCGGACTGCCAGTACTCCCGGGGCACGCCGCCGAAGTCGGTGCCGCGGCTGAAGCCGTTCGGCGTGGTCGCGTCGGCCCACGTCCGGGCACCGTCGAGGGAATAGCTGACACCGCAGGTGCCGTCGCCGCGGCGGTAGTCGTTGTAGGTGGCGATGACGTGGCCGGGGTGGTTCGGGTCGGCGGCGGCCCAGGTCTCGTTCTGGGCCTGCGCGCGGCCCTGCAGATCGGGGTCGGTGAGGTTCAGACAGTTCTGGTTGACCTTGACGTTCGCGCCGAAGCGGTTCGCGCACGGCGCGGCGGCCGAGGGCGTGCCCCGGTTGGGAGCCAACGCTCTGGCGGCGTTCGCCGGGTCCTCGCCGTTGAGGACCGTGGACAGCAGCCCGGAGACGTGGCGCTGCTGCACGGGGTTGAGCCGGTGATAGCCGAACGGCTGCGCGGTGGCCGGGGCCCCGGCGAACACGCCGAACGCGGCGGTACTCAGAATCGTCACACTGATCGCGGAAATGGTGCGGGGACGCGACACAGGCGTACTCCCTTTGGTTGACCGGTTGTCCGGTGCGCGGCCAGCCACACGGAACTCGCCGTGCCTTGGCCGCCGCTCGGATCGTCGCCGGGCAAAGCCGAATCGTTACCGATGGGTCGACTGTCTATTGGGGACAAGGTAAGGGGACGGCCAACTCGTCGCCCGTTCGGCCGCCGTCGAATGTTCTGGATCGTTCGAGCCCTCGGCGTCGTTGAAATATTTGTCACGCGTCAGCAATTGCGCGAATTCGCCCATAAATGTCCATTCGGGATACTTGATCAGGGGGTCCTCCACATGGCGGATTTACCGCGGCGGATTCGGGTGGCTGGATCGACAGTCGTCATGGCCCGCAGCGGCGACCCCCGCTGCCCGCCTCACTGCCTCACCTCAACGTCAGAAGGTGAACGCGCCATGCCACTATCCGGAAAACTCGTCACCGCCACCCTGCTGCCTGCCGTCGTCGTCGGCGGGCTCCTGGTCTCCGCGACGTCCGCGTCCGCGAACGTCGCCGTGACCCAGGTCAGCTCCGATCCGTTCACCGACGCGCAAGCGCAGCACAGAACCGAGGTCGAACCCGACACGTTCGCGTTCGGCAACACGATCGTCTCGGCCTTCCAGGTCGGCCGCGTCTCCGGCGGTGGCTCCTCCGACATCGGCTTCGCCACCTCCACCGACGGCGGCGCGACCTGGACCTCCGGCTTCCTGCCCGGCACCACGGCCAACACCGGCGGACCCTGCGGCCAGATCAGCGACGCCGCCGTCGCCTTCGACGCCAAACACAACGTCTGGCTCATTTCCTCCCTCGGCGTCAACTGCCCCAGCGGCGAACCGGTGCTCACCAGCCGCTCCACCGACGGCGGCAAAACCTTCGGCAACCCCATCACGACCGCAACCGGTTCACTGGACAAGAACTGGATCGTCTGCGACAACACCGCGTCGAGCCCGTTCTACGGCAACTGCTACACCGAATACGACATCACCAGCTCCGGCGACGCCATCCGGATGAAGACCTCCAGCGACGGCGGCCTCACCTGGGGCCCGGCCCGCGCCACCGGCGACGGCGCCACCGGCCTCGGCGGCCAGCCCGTCGTCCGGCCGAACGGCACCGTCCTCGTGCCCTACCTCTCGCTCAACGACCAGATCCGCTCGTTCCGCTCCATCGATGGCGGCGCCGGCTGGCGTTCCACCGTCCTCGTCTCGAGCGTCAGCCACCACGACGCCGCCGGCGGCCTGCGGGAGGAAGCGTTGCCCAGCGCGGAAATCGACGGTGACGGCACCGCCTACGTCGCGTGGTCGGACTGCCGCTTCCGCGCCGGCTGTCCCGGCAACGACATCGTGCTGAGCAAGTCCACCAGCGAAACCACCTGGGGTGCCCCGACGCGGGTGCCGATCGACGCCACCACCAGCACCGTCGACCACTTCGTCCCCGGCATCGGCGTCGACCCGTCGACCTCCGGCGCCGGCGCCCGGATCGGCCTGACCTACTACTTCTACCCCACCGCCAACTGCACCGCCGCGACCTGCCAGCTCGACGTCGGGTTCATCTCGTCGGCCAACGGCGGCACCAGCTGGAGCACCCCCACCCAGGTGGCCGGGCCGATGAACCTGTCGTGGATTCCGAACACCTCCCAGGGGCGGATGTTCGGCGACTACATCTCCACGTCGGTCCGGGCCGGTGGCAATGCCTTCCCGGTCGTCCCGATCGCGTCGGCGCCGAGCGGCTCGACGTTCACCATGGGCATGTTCGCCCCGACCGGCGGCCTGCCGATCACCGGCGGCGCCCGCCGCACGGCCGAAGCTCCCGTATCGCCGGCCGGCACCGCGGAATCCGCGCTGACCGCTTTCTGACCGCAGTCCGCTGAGCAGGTCGCCGTTCGGCTGGTCGAGCACCACCGCGACCTGTGCTCGAGCGGGCCTCGCGCCGAAGACGAAGCCCGGCGGCAGTCCTCGCCGGCCAGCTGCTTGACCAGCGAGGACTGCCCCACCCACCGTCACCGGCGGGTGGCCTGCGATGGCAGGTTGTACCGACCCTTTACCCACCCCCGGGCCCGGCAAACGGACCAGTCCGGTGTGCGCAGCGGCGCAGGCCGTGCCGGCGGAAGCGGTCCGGCCACCATCAAGCACGGTCGAAGCCGGACGAGGATGTCCCGCGCCCGCGGCTGCGCAGACGCCGGAACAGTCCCGCTTCCGCTCAGCGGAGGTCTGAGGGGGGTCGACCTGCGAGCGGAAGCGGGAGAACGAGGCCGGTACGGGGGTCGCCTCGCGGCGAAAGGCACGACACGGCTCCAGCCGGACTGGTATTCCGTGAAGGCAAGGGGTGAGGCCCGGGGACACCGCCGTACCGACACCCTGTACAACGTCGCGCCTCCGCCGGTGTTCCGGCCGGCGAACGTGACGTCCGTCGCGCGACGTGTCACTCGGGACGACCGGCTCAGCGGGCCGGGTGGGACCGCGGTCGGTAGTCGCGTTCGCTCTCGATGTCGCCGTCAGGAGTGTGGACCACGTGACCCACGTGGCGCTTCTTCGCGGCCTGGCGGCCCGCGACCACGGCGTCGACGCGGCGCGGGGAGGTGTTCGAGGCGCGGGTGCCGCCTTCGACCCGGTTCTTCCACAGACCGTCCTCGTAGACGGTGTGCACGTCTCCTTCAGCCACGATCGTTCCTCTGGTCAGTTCGGCGCAGCGGGGTGAAGTCCCGCTCAGCGACGTGTTCCGGCCGTCGCGCGGGGGCGGCGAACGGTTCGGTCAAGGTGTTCTCCACGCTGTTGAAGACCACGAAGAGGTTCGAGCGCGGGAACGGCGTGATGTTGTCGGCCGAGCCGTGCAGGATGTTCGCGTCGAACCACAACGCGCTCCCGGCCGGTCCGGTGAACTGGTCGATCCCGTGGTCGGTGGCCAGGCTCCGGATCTCCGCCTCGCCGGGCACGCCGATCTGCTGTTCCCGCAGGGATTCCCGGTAATGCCCGGCCGGGGTCTCGCCGACGCACGGAACGAACGTGCGGTGCGAGCCGGGGATCAGCATCAGGCCGCCGTTGAAGGGGAAGTTGTCACGCAACGCCAGCGACATGCTCACCGCACGCGGCGCCGGCATGCCGTCCTCGGCGTGCCAGGTTTCGAAATCGGAATGCCAGTAGAACCCCTTGCCGGTGAACCCGGGCATGCAGTTGACCCGGCTCTGGTGCAGGTACACCTCCGACCCGAGGATCTGCCGGGCCCGGTCCAGCACCCGCGGATCGCCGAGCAGCTCGGCGACCGGCGGGCTGAGCCGGTGCACCTGGAAGATCGACCGGACCGCGCCGGACCGCTTTTCCCGGACGACCCGCGGATCCGAACGCAGCGCGGGATCGTCGGTCAGCCTCGCCACCTCGTCTCGCAGCGACGCGACTTCCGCTTCCCGCAGCCAGCCGCGCACCGCCAGGTGGCCCTTGCGGTCGTAGCTGCGGAGATCCGCCGGGGCGATCGGGCCACGGGGGCCGCCCGGCCACACCACGGGCTCGGCCCGCGGCACCGGATCGACGGCGTGCGGCAGCCTGGTCGGGTAACGGTCGGCGGTCGGTCTCGCGGTCATGGCCATGAGGACTCCTCGCGCGGCTCGTTCTCCATGGCTTCCCAGGCAAACGGACGGTAAACCCTGGAGCATTCACCGGCTCCGGGCTCCCGGTGTGATGATCGAGCCGGAGGTGGGTACCCGGCAGCGCCGAAACGGGGCGGAGGCAGGGCAGACGTGCGCCCCGGACCGGCGGGCTCAGTCGGAAGATCAACCGGCGAGACCCCCCAGCGCCCGGTGCTTTCGCCGGGCGGGTTCTCATCCGCCGAACGCCGCCAGCGCGTCGGCCCGGGTGTCGAAGACGCGCAGCAAGGTGCCGGTGAGACCGAGCAGCTCGAAGGTCCGCCGGTTGTGCCCGCCCGCCGCGACGTGCAGGGCCACGGCATCATCGGCGGCGGCGTGAGCGAGCCGGACGATCTCGTTCACGCCGGTCGAAGCCAGGAAACTCACGCCGACCAGGTCGAGCACGAGCCGCCGAGGCTGCCCCGCGAGGATCACCGCGATCGCGTCCCGCGTGCGCGCAGTGGTCTCCAGGTCGAGCTCGCCGGTGAGGGCGATGACCAGCGTGGCCGGGTCGAGCCACGTCGGAACGACCGCGACTTCCGACGTGCCTGCGACCGTCGCATCGGAAAGGTGCAAACAAGGCGCCAGCTCACGGCTACCCAGCCAGGGCAGCAGCGCCGGCGTGACTTCGACGCGCAGCGCGACGTTTTCCCGCGCGCAGGTGATCGCCAGCTCCTGCATCTCCGCCGCCAGCACACCGTCGCACGAAGTCACCGCGGTCAACGTGACACCGAGCGCCGCCGGTTCGGGTGACAAGGCGGTCAGCAGCGCGATCCGCAGGGTCTCGCGCAGCCGCGCATGAGCTGCGGGACCGAGCGCCCCGGACATCACCACCCGCACCACGCCGGAGGCGGTCTGCGCAGGTGGCATCGTGATCGCCCAAGCGAGCTCATCGCCCCCGTCACCCATGCGGCCAGTCTGCCAGCGGCCGGCCCGATCGGCGCGCCGGCGAACCAGGGCCCATCGACGCCCGGCCGGGGTCTGGTCGAAATCGGGGAGCGGGAGTTCGCGACCGGACACGGTGCCTCCTCGGTCTGCCCTGGCACCCGGAGAAACCGTGATCGACGCGTTCAATGTGATGACCAGCCAAAGGCGAATTTCACTTCCTGCACTGGACGCGACAGCCGGCGCAAAAGCGTCTGTTGCGCTGTACTCTTCCGGTGGCCGCACCGACGCTTCGCCCCGAAATGTTCGGGAGCACCCAAGCATGTCTTCACTCTTTTCGAATTCCGCCCATTCATCCACCCCACGGGAATCCACCCCTCATTACGCAGAAAAGGCACTGGCCGTACGGCGAATTCCGTGGCGCCACGACCTGGTGATCGTTTCCGCCGCCGGAGACGTCGACACCGATTCGGTCCGGCTGCTGCAGCGGGCCCTGTGGCAGGACTTGCCGGCCTGCCTCGTGCTCAACCTGTCCGAGGTGACGTACTTCGGGTCGGCGGGCGTGCGTGCGCTCGAGGGCGCGGTGGGCCGGGCCGGCGCCGGATCGGGATCGTCTCCGCGGCCCGCGCGGTCCTCGTCCCGCTGCGGATCTCCGGCATCGACACGCGGGCCGGACCCACTGCCCTGCGAGCGATGCGGACGGCAGGCTCTCCGCGTCGCGCGAGTGCTGTCAGAAGAGGGTTCCTTGCTGGGACGGACAATGGTCTGCACCGCCTGCCGCCCGGAACCCCGCGCCCACCGCCTCCAGCGAGCCTTTTAGGGCCGTCGAGCCGTACTGGGCGGTGCGTCCGCGACAGCAGAAGGCGACCAGCTCACCGTGTTCCTTCGCCGCAGCGATCATGCGTTCCGAAGGCGGTATCCCCTTGATCGCGAGCGGCGGACGGCATCCAGAAGCCCGAGCCGCGCCGAAAAGTGTGCCGGATCTCGCCGGCGGTGTTGAGGACGATGTCGGCGTCGGCCGTCATCCCCGGTTGTTCCGTTCAGTGCTTCGCGGCGGATCGGGGCAGGGGGCCGACGTCGGAGTGCCGACCGGGCAGCACCGCGGCGTGCCGCTGCCCCGGCCCGGGGCCGGACCGCGCGGCGAGGGCGTCGGCGACCACCCCGGTGACCGCGGCGTAGACGCCCTTGTGCAGGAGGTCCACCACGAGCTCACCGCGCGGCCAGGTCGGCGGCGGCGCCCCGACACCGGTGGCGTTCTCGAGGATCTGGTCGTTGGTCAGCCGCACCACGGCGAACTTCGCCGACGACCACGGACCACGCAGACCCGCCTGCGCCATCACCGACCGCAGCACACCGAGCACCACGCCCTGGCCGAAGTGCATCACCCAGTTCGCCGGCTGCGGCCGCCCCGGGTCGTCCGGACGACCGGTCAGCCGACGCAGGACCCGGGCCGGGACGTGCGAGTCCGGCCGGCCGGTCAGGCGCTGCTCCAGCTTCTCCCCGATCGTCATCGCGGTGACGCCGGCGGCCCCGGCGACCAGGCCCTGCCACAGTGCGCGTTTCATCATCACGGCCGAGTACCCCGGCCCGCCGGGGCTACGCCGCCGCGGTTACCGTCCGGTCGGTGCGCACCACGCGGCAGCCACACGTGACGGCTCACTGGAAGATCGTCGAAACAGACACTGGATTCGCCCCAAGACGCGAAGAAGGCCCAGGTCGATGACCTGGGCCTGCGCTCCCCCGCTTGGACTCGAACCAAGAACCCTCCGGTTAACAGCCGAATGCTCTGCCAGTTGAGCTACAGGGGAATGTCGCTCACTTCCGGTGCCGGTCTCTCCGACCGACGAGAAGAACTTTAGCCCATGCCTCCGTGACGCCTCACACCACCCCCCACTTAGCGCAACCGCCCCCGTCCGGCCGGTTTTCCTGGACAATGGACAGTCGGACGACCTAACGACGGAAGGCGTGGACTCGGATGAAGAAGTTCCTGCTGGGGGCAGGCCTGGGGTACGTACTGGGCGCCAAGGCAGGCCGGGGGCGGTACGAGCAGCTCGTGCGCACCTACCGCCGGGTCGTCGACCACCCCATGGTCCAAGGCGCCGCCGGGGTTGCTCGGGCCAAGATCGGGGAGAAGCTCAAGCGCTGACGCGGGCCACGAAGAACACCCGGCGGAACTCGAACCAGGTCGTGCCGTCGGCGCGGGCCGGGTACGCCGCGTCGAGCCGCGGGGCCAGGGCGGCGCGGAACTGCGCCCACTCGGCGTCGGACAGGGCCGCGCGGATCGGGCGCAACGCCGTGCCGGTGATCCACTCCAGCACGGGGGACGGTCCCTGCAGGGGCTGCACGTACGTCGTCTCCCACGCGTCGACGCCGCAGCCCGCGTCGGCCAGGAGGTTCGCGTACTCCAGCGGGGTCGACACCGCGTCGTCCTCGCGCAGGACCACGTCGGCCAGGCGGGACGCCCAGGCCGGGGACGCCGCCAGTTCACGCGTCAGCACATGTGACGGCGCGTTGAAGTTGCCCGGTACCTGGACCGCCAGCCAGGCACCCGCCGGCAGCGAGGCGGCCCACCGGCGCAGCAACGCTCCGTGGTCCGGGACCCACTGCAGGACGGCGTTCGACACCACGACGTCGGTGTCCGGTGCCGGCGTCCAGTCGCGGACGTCGAGCAGCGTCGCGTCCAGCCCACGGGACCGCGCCGCGGCCACCATTTCGGGTGAACTGTCGCCGCACTCGAGGGCCGCCGACGGCCAGCGGTCCCGCAGGGACACCGTCAGGTTCCCCGGGCCGCAGCCGAGGTCGACGACGCGCCGCGGCGCCGACGCCCCGATGCGCGAGACCAGGTCGTCGAACGGCCGGGCCCGCAGGTCGGCGTAGTCGAGGTACTTGCCCGGATCCCACACGGTCGCCTCCCAGATAACAGTACGCGTGTACTGAGTACGAGCGTACTGCTACTCCGCCGGGTTGACCAGCTTCGCGGAGACCTGCTCGGCGATGGCCTCGACCAGCGCGGGGTCGGTGCCGGGGTCCGGCCGGACCTGCAGCACCGTGCCGTCGCGGCCGGGCACCTTGCGCTGGACGAACCACGCTCCCCCGGCGCCGATGTCCTGCCGGTGCCGCGAGCGGATCGAGCCCTCGACGCGCTGGTAGGCCTCGCGCGGCACCTTGCCCGGCGACGGCAGCCGGAACCGCACCGGCGGGCGGTCCGCCAGGACGACCGCCGCACCCGCCGTGCCCACTTCGGACGACTCCGTCAGCGTGAACACGCCGTCCGCCCAGGCCGCCTTGCCGACCAGGTGCCAGCCGATCCGGCGCGCCCCGTCGCCGTCCGGGATCCACAGGCCCAGTGCCGTCACGACCAGGTGGCCGCCGCCCTCGACCGGGGCGCTGTCCACGACCTCTTCGCCCGGGGACAGGGAACCGGCGAACCCCTCCGGTGTGCGGTCGCCCAGCAACCGCCGCAGGAAGCCCATCTCAGCCCCACGCGCCGGCGGCGGCCTGCTCGCCCAGCGACTTCTTGTACTGCTCCAGCGCGACGAGATCGCCGAACAACGCGCGGTAGTCGTCCGGCGCTTCGACCGGCGACAGCCGCTGCAGCTTGCCCTTGATCTCCGCGATCTGCCGCCCGACGAGGCTCTCCTGCAGCCGCGCGAGGATCGACGAGATGTACCGGGAGTCGACTTCGTCCTTGGCCTGCAACGGTTCCACGGCCAGTTCGGACAGCACCCGCCGGACCGTCCCTTCCGGACAGTGCGGGGCGGCCGCGTCCAGCAGCGCCGGCCCGGTCAGGCCCGAACCCGCGCCACCGGCCTTGAGCACGGCTTCGTGGACGGCGACGTACACCGGGTGCGTGAACGCCTCCAGCGGCAGCGCGTCGTACTCCGGCCCGGCGATCGCGGGCTGCTGCAGCGCCGCTTTCAAAGCCTCGCGCTGGACGGCGAACCGCGGGTCCTTCGGGGCCGGGCGGGCGGCGTCCTGGGTGGGCGCGGCCGGCGCCGCCTGGGCCCGCGCCGGCTGCCGGAGGGGTGCCCCGCCGCGCTTGTCCGTCACGCCCGCGGCCCCGCGGACGCGGTTGACGACCTGGGCGACGTCCTGCCAGCCCACCCACCAGGCGAGCTTGGACGCGTAGCCGTCGCGGGCCGCGCGGTCCTTGATCGACGCCACCATCGGCACGGTCTTCTGCAGCGCGGCCACCTGGCCGTCGACCGAGTCGAGGTCGTAGTTCTTGAGCGTGCTGCGGATGACGAACTCGAACAGCGGCGTCCGCCGCGCGACCAGGTCCTTCACCGCGCTGTCGCCCTTGGCCAGCCGCAGCTCGCAAGGGTCCATGCCGTCCGGCGCCACCGCGATGTACGTCTGGCCCGCGAACGTCTGGTCGCCTTCGAATGCCTTCAGCGCCGCCTTCTGGCCCGCTTCGTCGCCGTCGAAGGTGAAGATCACTTCGCCGCGGAAGGCGTCGTCGTCCATCATCAGCCGGCGAAGCACCTTCATGTGGTCTTCGCCGAACGCCGTGCCGGACGACGCCACGGCCGTGGGCACGCCCGACGCGTGCATCGCCATCACGTCGGTGTAGCCCTCGACCACGACCACCTGGTGCCGCTTCGCGATCTCGCGCTTGGCCAGGTCGAGGCCGAACATGACCTGGGACTTCTTGTAGATCGGCGACTCGGCGGTGTTGAGGTACTTCGCCGAGATCCGGTCGTCGTCGAACAGCCGCCGCGCGCCGAAGCCGACGACGTCGTTGCCGACGTCGCGGATCGGCCAGACCAGCCGCCGGTGGAACCGGTCCATCGGGCCGCGCTGGCCCTCCTTGGACAGCCCCGCCGTGAGCAGTTCCTTGACCTCGAACCCGCGGTTGAGCAGGAACTTCGTCAGCTTGTCCCAGCCGCCGGGTGCGTACCCGCAGCCGAACGTCTTCGCCATCGCCGCGTCGAACCCGCGCTCGGACAGGAAGTCCCGCGCCGGCCGGGCCTCGTCGGTGACCAGCTGCTCCGCGTAGAACTCCTGCGCGAGGCGGTGCGCCTCGACCAGCCGGGTGCGGCTGCCGCGGTCGCGCTGGATCGTCGCGCCGCCGCCCTCGTAGGTGAGCCGGATGCCGACCCGGTCGGCCAGCCGCTCGACGGCCTCCACGAACGAGATCAGGTCGATCTTCTGGACGAACTTGATGACGTCGCCGCCCTCGCCGCAGCCGAAGCAGTGGAAGGTGCCGTGCGCCGGGCGGACGTTGAACGACGGGGTCTTCTCGTTGTGGAACGGGCAGAGGCCCTTCAGGCTGCCCCCACCGGCGCGGCGCAGCGCCACGTACTCCCCGACGACCTCGTCGATCCGGTTCCGCTCGCGCACCTCCGCGATGTCGCTCTCCCGAATCCGTCCTGCCACACCACCACAATAGATCGGACCTCGTCCGGTGGACGATGCGACCTCATCCGGCACACTCGGGGGATGGCCACACCCACCGCACTGGACACGCTCGCCGCGGAGTTCGCCGCGCACCGCAGTCACCTGATCGGGGTGGCCTACCGGCTCACCGGCACGCGGGCCGACGCCGAGGACGCCGTCCAGGAGTCGTGGCTGCGGCTGGCCGGCCTGGACGACGCGGGGCGCGCGGCGATCCGCGACCTGCGGGGCTGGCTGACCACGGTCGTCGGCCGGATCTGCCTCGACCGGCTCAAGTCGGCCGCCGCGCGGCGGGAGAAGTACGTCGGCAACTGGCTGCCCGAGCCGGTCGTCACGCCGTTCGGGCAGCCGGCGAGTGACGACCCCCTCGAAGCCGCGGTGCGCGACGACGGCCTGCGGATGGCCGCGCTGGTCGTCCTCGACAGGCTGACGCCGGAGCAGCGCGTCGCCTTCGTGCTGCACGACGCCTTTTCGGTGCCGTTCGCGGAGATCGCGGACGCGCTCGGCGTCTCGGCCGACGCCGCCCGCCAGTACGCCTCCCGGGGCCGCAAGGCCCTCGCCGACGCCGATCCGGCCCCGCGCGTCCCGCTCGAGGACCAGGCGAAGCTCCTCGAGAAGTTCGTGCTCGCGCTGCAGGCGGGCGACATCCGGGCGATGACCGAGCTGCTGGCCCCGGACGTCGTGCTCATCGGCGACTCGAACGGCAAGGGCCGCACCGCCCGCCAGCTCATCCTCGGCCCGGACAAGATCGCCCGGTTCTTCGTCGGCCTCACCCGCAAGTACGCGCCCGGGGTGCTCGTCGGCGGCACGCCGGTGCTCGTCAACGGCGACCTGGGCGTGTACCTCGCCCCGCAGCCGGGCGAGGACGGCTTCTTCGCCCTCGACGAGCACGTCCAGTCGTTCACCGTCCGCGACGGGAAGGTCGTGGCGATCTACGACCTCGTCAACCCGGACAAGCTGACGCGGATCACGCGTCCCGCCGCTTCGCCTTCGTGATGCCGGCGGCCAGCAGGACGGCGGCGAAGGCCCCGAAGTAGGCCAGCGCCCAGCCGGGGCTCAGCGGCGAGTCGGACAGGACCGCGGCGTTGCCGCCGTCCCGGCCCGCGTTCGCCTCCCCGTCCCCGCCGAGGAACTTCGCGACGGCGTTCAGCGGCAGCCACCGGTGGATCGCCTGGCCGGCCCGCGGGATCAGCTGGACGACGTTCTCCGCCATCAGCGGGTAGGCGACGAGCAGCGCGACCGCGCCGGCGGTGTGGCGCAGGAGGAGACCGACGCCGACCCCGCAGACGGCGGCCAGTGCGAACGCCGGGCCGGTCCCGGCGACGATCCGCCAGTCCGCGGCGCTGTCCAGGGCCAGGTCGGCGTCCGGTGCGAGGATCCGGGCCACCAGCCAGGCCGTGAAGGCGGCGGCTTCGCCGAGCAGGAAGGCATAGCCGGCGACGAGCGCGGCCTTGGCCAGCAGCACCGGCGTCCGGCTCGGCACGGCCTGGAAGGTGCCGTGGATCGTGCCGGAGTGGTACTCGCCGGTCACCGCGAGTGCGGCCAGCACCAGCACGGCGACCAGGGCGAGCTGGGAGCCGAACTGGGTGCTCGCGACGGTGGGCGGCAGGTGGGCCTCCCCGGCGCCGAGTGCGCTGATCGCGGCCGGGAAGGCCAGTGCGACCAGGGTGAAGACGCCGCACACCCAGGGCGTGGCGATGCTGAAGAGCTTGATTCGTTCACTGGCGACGAGGTGCATGGGCAGAACGGTCCCGCGCCGGACCCCGGTGGCGCGTCCCACCGGGGTCGGGTTCGCGGGGTCCTACGGGAGCGGGACCCGGCAGGCGTCGCCGGAGGTGAAGCCCTGGTCCGCGATGCCGAGCGCGCTGTTCATCCGGGCCCGGGAGTTCTCCAGCGCGATCTGGTAGGTCAGCTCGAGCACGCCCTCGCGGCCGAATTCACGCTCGAGCTCGGCGACCTGCTCGTCGGTCACGGTGACCTGGTCCGCCGACATCGCGTCGGCGTAGGCGATCGCGAGCCGCTCTTGGTGGCTGAACGCCGGTGAGGTGGCGTAGTCGCCGATCTTCGTGAGCCGCTCGATGTCGAGGCCGTCGTGCTTCTGCAGCATGGCGCCGAAGTCGACGCACCACGAGCAGCCGATCCGCGTCGCCACCCGGTAGACGGCGAGTTCCCGCACGTTCGTCGGCAGCTTCTTCGACGCCCGCTCGGCGAGCAGCTCGTGGACCAGGTAGGTCCGCAACAGGCCGGGGTGGTGCGCGGCGACGGCCATCGGCTCGGGCACCGCGCCGAAGCGGCGGCCGGCGATCCGGTAGACGAGCTTGAGGAACAGCCCGGCCTCGGACGTCTTCTTGGCGGGGATGCGCGGCATTTCGGTCTCCTTCGTCTGGCGGCTACGAGCTGGACGAGACGGCGGCGGCCGACGTGACACCCGGCGACGTGAGCCACGCCACCAGCATCGTCGCCGCGGCCGCGGCGAACACGACCGTCAGGCCCGGGGCGGCCAGCCCGCCGGTCGTGGCGAGCGCGAGCCAGCCGAACACCGCGGCCCCGGCCAGGCCGCCGGCCTGCCGGGCGAAGGTCAGCGACCCCAGCGTGACGCCCAGCAGCGCCCGGTCGGCCCGGGTCTGGCCGAGCACGGTGTAGGCGGCGGTGCAGACGGCGAAGGCCGCGCCGATCGCGAACAGGCCCGGGGCCAGGAGCCACGGTGTGCTCCCGGACGCGGCGGCGACGGCGATCGCGGCCAGTCCCGCGGTGCCGAGCAGGCAGGCGGCCCGGCCCCAGGCCGTCATGTCCGGGTGCCGGCGGGCCAGCGCGGCGAAGGACGCCGACAACGCGAGCTGCCCGGCGGTCATGGCCACCAGCAGCAGCCCGGTGCCCGCCGCGCCCGCTCCCCGGGCGGCGACCAGCGCGACGTAGGTGAACGTGCCGTAGAGCGCGGCGCCCGCCAGGCCGTTGACCACCACCGCGCGCTTGAGGACGGCGTCGGCGAACACCTTCGGCGAGATGAGCGGGCTCGGGGTGCGGCGCTGCCGCCGGACGAACAGCCACCCCGCCACGACCGCCGTGCCGAGCAGCATCGGCGTCCACAGTGGACTGCGAGCGAGCGCGTCGGCCGTGCCGAGTGCGACGACGGCGGCACCCGCGACGGTCAGCAGCACACTGCCCGGGACGTCGAACTTCTCCTTGTCCCGCCGCCGTTTTCCGGGTAGCCCGCGTAACCCGAGCACCAGGGCCGGGACGCTCAGCGGCAGGTTGACCAGGAAGATCCACCGCCAGCCGGGGCCCGCCGCGAGCAGGCCGCCCAGCGGCGGCCCGCCGAGCGTGGCCGCGGCGAAGACGGCGGTCTGCCAGGCCTGGCGGCGCAGCAGCTCGTCGCGGTCGAAGAGCTCGCCGAGCGCGCTCATCGCCGTGACGATCAGGCCGCTGCCGCCCAGCCCCTGCAGCGCGCGGGCGGCGATCAGCGAGCCCAGGCCGGGTGCGGCGGCGCACCACGCGGAAGCGGCGGCGAAGACGACGACCGCCCCGGCGAAGCACGCCCGGCGGCCGTAGAGGTCACCGAGCCTGCCGTGCAGCGGAGTCGCGACGGTCAGGGTCAGCAGCCCGGCGGCGGTGACCGCGACCAGCCCGGTGCGGGCGTGGAGATCGGCGCCGATCGACGGCAGGGCCGCGGTGAGGACCAGGCCGTCCAGCTGGGCCATGGCCATGCCGAGCAGGAGCCCGACGTAGGCGAGGTTCCGAGATGCGTGCATAAAGCACACGTTATAACGTGTCTTGTGCACACATCAAGCGACGGCGGCCCGGCCCTGTTCCGCCTGGTGCGCCACTGGTCGCGCCAGTGGGCCCCGGACGTCGTCGAGCGCTTCGCCGCCGACGCACCGCCGTCGTGGACGGTGCCGAACCTGTTCGTCATCCAGGCGGTCGACGGCGCGGCCGTCGACGAGGTGACCGTCGCCGACGTGGCCCGCCAGCTCGGCATCGACCGCTCGGTGGCCAGCCGGATGGTGGGCGAAGCGGCAAGAGACGGCTTCGTCGTGCGCGCGACGTCGACCCGCGACGCGCGACGCGCGGTCCTGACGCTGACTGACGCCGCGAAGGAGTTCCTCGACGCTTCGCGGGCCCACCAGCGCCAGGCGTTCGAGGCACTGGTGGGCCACTGGCCCGCCGAAGACCGCGAGCGGTTCGCCGGCTACCTGAGCCGGCTCGCGGACGAAGTCCTCGGTTAGTCCAGGATTTCGTTCAGCGCCTCCCACGCGTGCCAGGCGCGGGTGACGCCGAACTGGGCGTTGAACCGCAGGGCCGCGCGGACGTCCTCCGGTGCCGCGCCGCCCCGCAGCGCGCGCCCGACGTGCGTGCGGAACGTGTCGGCCAGCGTCTGGTAGTGGACGTCGACGCTGAGGCTGACCAGGCCGCGCTCGCGTTCGGTGAGCGTGCCCGGCCCGTGGCCGGTGCGCATCCGCGACTGCAGGTCGAAGTAGCCGGTGAAGTGCGGGTCGAGCTCGGTCAACCGGGCCCGCACCGGGTCCGGCAGCGGGCTGGGGGCCGCGTCCGGTCCGGTCGAGACCAGTTCCGGGGCCAGGGGTTCGGCGTCCGGCCGGGGCAGGCCGAGCTCCGCCTCGAGCTCGGCGATCCGCTCGATGCCGGCGCTCGCGGCGTGGTAGCCGCAGTCGTACGAGACGAACCGCAGCAGCTCGCGGACGTCGGCGGTGGACACCCCGGCGGCCAGGCCGGCCTTGACGTGCGCGGCGAACGCCAGGCCGAGGCACGCCTGGCAGACGTCGGCCGTGACGCACAGGAAGGTCTTCTCGCGGTCGGTCAGTTCCGGAACGGCCCGGACGTACTTCGCCGTGGCCCCGGTCATCTGGGCGAACACCGGGTCGAACGCGGCGAGCCGGCCCAGGCTCGTGGGGGTTTCGGTGGTGGTCAAGTTCGTGCTCCCTCAGTTTGCTGAACGTTCGTAGCGCTACAGCTGTAGCGCGAACGACGCTACACCTGTAGCGCAAAGCGTGTCCAGCTACACTCGGCGACGATGGAAGAGACCAGACGCCGCCCGAACGCCCGCGGCCGGGGCGAGCTGCTGCGCGAAGAGATCGTCACGGCCGCCGTCCGGATGCTCGACGAGCTGGCCGACGACGAGGCGTTGTCCCTGCGGGCCGTCGCGCGGGCGGTCTCGATCGCGGCGACGTCGGTCTACCTGCACTTTCCCGACCGAGACGCGCTGGTGCTGGCCGCGATGCAGCGCTGCCACGAACAGCTCGTCGGCGTCGGTGACGAGGCCGCGGCCGCCGCCCCCGGCCCGGCGGCCGCCCTGCGCGCCCGGATCCTCGCGCAGGCGGCGTGGGCGCAGGAGCACCCGGGGCTCTACAAGGTGCTGCACGAGAGCAAGGTCCACCGGCGGCACGGGATGCCGTTCAAGGAGGTGATGGTGGCCCGCACGGTCGAAGCGGTCCAGCGCTGCATGGACGCGGGCGCGGCCCCGGCCGGCGACGCGGCGACCGTCGCCATCGACCTGCGGACCGCCGTCAACGGCATGCTGGCGCAGCGGATCAACGAGCCCGACCTGCCGTGGCCGCCCGCGGTCGAGCAGCTCGACCGGTTCCTGGTCAAACTGGTGGGCCTGCGGCTCTAGCTTGCGCGCCGCCACCGGCTTGGCCCACGGCGACCGGCGCGCGATGGTCCGCGACCCGTTCGGCAACTTCTTCCGGATCGCCCGGCGCGGCACCTGACCGCGCCGGTCACTCTCCCGTGCGGCCGTCGATCGACTCGCGGATCAGGTCCGCGTGGCCGTTGTGGCGGCTGTACTCCTCCACCATGTGGACCAGGATCCAGCGCAGCGTCGGCGCGCTGCCGTCCAGCCGCGGCCGGCGGGCGCGCTGCGCCAGGTCGCCGGTCGACAGCGCTTCCGTCACCACCGCCCGGGAGCGCTCGACGGTGGCCGCCCACAGCTCGCGCAGCTGGTCCGGGGTGTCCTCCGCGGCGGAGTCCCAGTCCCAGTCCGGCGTGGCCGTCCAGTCGACCGCGTCGAACGGGGCCACGCGTGGGCGGCCGGCCAGGATGTAGGAGAACCAGTAGTCCTCCACGTAGGCCAGGTGCTTGAGCAGCCCGCCGAGCGTCATCGTGGACGGCGGGTGCGTCGCGCGCAGGGCCGCGGTGTCCAGCTCCGCGCACTTCCACGCCAGCGTCGCGCGGTGGAAGTCCAGGAAGCCGAGGAGCGTCGTGGTCTCGTCGCCGTCGAGGGGCGGCTCGGGCCGGCCCTGTTCGTCCACAGTGGTCATGACGTCAGCGCCCGGACGTCCCAGATCCACACCCCGCCGACGAACTCCGCCGGCTTCCGCAGCAGCAGTTCCACTGTGGACTTGAGGGCTTCCTGGTTCTGGCGCGGGCCGACCACGAGCACGTCCGCGTTCCAGTACCGCAGGTCCGCCAGCGCCTGGGTGCGGTCCGCCTCGGTGACCTCCGCGGCCTGGCCGGTGCGTTCGACCTGCGCGAACAGGTCCGATGTCGGCCGCGGGACGGCGCCGTAGCGGCCGCGGCGGTCGTCCGGGGACGTCGGGCCGACGAAGTAGCCCTCCGGCATCGGGTAGCCGAGACCCGCGTCGACCTGCCAGTGCAGCGGCTCGGCTTCGCCGGTGCTCGGCAGCGGCACGGGCACCAGCGAACCGCCGGGCGCGATGTACTGGCGCCAGATCCCGTCGGCGAAGAACGGCGGCGACAGCGGACGCTGGTGCGTCACCAGTTCCGTCGGTGCGATCGGGAGCAGCACCGCCACCACCGCGCCGATCCAGATCATCCGCAGCGGGAACGCGGGTTTGCCGTCCGGGGGCGCCGGCTGCTGGGCCGCCGCCGTCCAGACGCGGTGCGTCGCGATCGCCAGCAGCGCGCCCACCACCGGGATGCAGCCCATCGCGAGCCGCGATTCGAGCAGGGAGTCCAGCAGCGGCAGCTGGCCCAGCCACTTCCACGGGCCGGCGACACCGGTGTCGTCGTGGGCCACCGTGATCTCGACACCGAGCGAAAGCAGGGCCAGCACGTACATCGTGATCGCCAGCGCCCGCGAAACGACGTCCCGCCACAGCCAGATCGTCAGCACCACCATGAGCACGATCAGCGGCCAGCCGAAGAACGCGTTCTCCTCGGTGCGGTTCATCGAGACGTCCGCGGCCGCCTCGGGCGCGCCGGCGATCGACTGCGTGGCGAAGCGCGTGAACGCCGCCGTGTCGTTGCCGGCCGGGCCGTGCAGCAGCGAGTGGAAGCTCTGCGGGCCGAAGAACTGCCAGTACAACGGGAATCCGGCGATCAGCAGGGCGACGACCGCGCCGATCCCGATGCCCTTCGCCAGCGGCGCGAGCATCCCGCGGATCTGGGCGCGGTGCGGGATCAGGTACGCGATCGCGAACACGAGGAACGTGAGCGCGAAGATCATCAGCGGTTCTTCGCCGAGCAGGATCTGCCAGGCGACGAGCAGGCCGAGCACGATGCCGTTGCGCACCGGGCGTTCGCCGTGCGCGATCTGGATCGTCTTGAGCGCGATGAAGGGCAGCACGAACAGCACGACGAAGTTCGGGTGCGCGTTGCCGTGGGAGATCATCGGCGGCGCGAAGCCGCAGAACGCGCCGCCGATCGCGGCCGCCGTGCGGTTCGGCACCAGGTGGCGGGAGAACACCCAGTACCAGCCGGTCGCGGTGCCGGCGAGGCCCGCGGTGAGCACGATCGCCCAGGTCAGCGTCGCGCCGAAGGTCAGGGTGATCGGGGCGAGCGGGATGTTCAGGCCGAACATCGCCGCGTTCGCGGCCATGTTGACGCCGAGCGGGTAGTTCTGCAGGTCCGTGGTGAACGGGTTCTGGAAGTGCAGGACGGCCTTCGCGACGACCGTCGAGTACCACTCCCACTGGCTCTGGTCGGCGCCGCCGTTCCACAGGTAGCCGCGCTTGAGGTCGAACCACAGGCCGTTGTAGAGCAGGATCGTGAAGAGCAGGAACCCGCCGGCGATCGCGGAGTCCGGCCACGCCCAGCGCTTCGGGCCTTCGGGCGGTTCGGGAGCGGGCGGCACCAGCTCGGGAACGGCTTCGGACTTCAGGCTCACGGTTCGACCACCCTGGCGAGGAAGTAGAGCGCCCCGGTGCCGGCGTGCCGGACCAGCAGCAGGAACGGCCGGTCGACCGTGACGGCGACCGGGTCGTCGATCATCATCGAGGTCAGGCGCATGGTCAGCGCGGTGGCCGCGGCCCCCTCGAAGCCCTGTTCGTCGACGCGCAGCACGGCCTGGTGCAGCACCTCCGACACGGTCAGCCGCGGATCCGGCGAGAGCCCGGTCAGGTCGGCTCGGTCGGTGAACAGCGTGCGCACACCGAGGTCGCGCAGCACGCCGGTGAGCGTGCTGGGGACGTCGAGCGAGATCTTGGGGAGCGAGAGTTCCACCCGCTTGAACCGGACCTGGTCGAGCAGGCCCGTCAGCTTCGCCTGGTCGAGGCCGCTTTCCGCCTCGGCGAGGTCGCCGTCGGGCAGCAGCACGACGGCCTGCAGGCCCCCGGCCGCGGCCAGCTGTACCGCCTGCCAGCCGCCGGCGCGGGCGTAGCCGAGGTTTTCGCCGAGCCACATGGTCGGCACGTCCCGGGTGCCGGACGGCGCGTGGAACGGCGTGTCGCTGGTGTTGGCCTCGCGGAACGGCAGTTTCCAGGCGGCCTTCAGGTAGAGGGCGTTGACGAGCACGGCAGCGACGTCGGCGTCGATCGAGCCGGGCGGCAGCAGGGCCGGGATCAGGCCGCGCGTGGTGCGCCCGACGTCGTCGTTGATGAGCGCGCGGGCGGCTTCGGGCCGCTTTTCGAAGGGCGCGCTCGCGACGGCGGCCCCGGGCCACTCGGCCAGTTCGGCCTTGAAGGAGTCCTCGAGCGGGAGCCGGTCGTCGGCCCACAGCGTGTTGGCGACGGCCAGCGCGGGCTGCTCCTTGCTGTGGGACTCTTCGGCGAGCCGGGCGGCGTCCCGCAGCAGGACGGTCTGTTCGCCGGGGTCACCGAGCAGCGCGACGAGCTCGTCCCGGGTCCGCCCCCGCGCGGCGCGCGCGGCGAGGGTCAGCGCACTGGCCACCGAATACGGCGAAAAGCAGGTGTTCCCGCCCCCGGCACCGAGGGCCGAATGGACGGCGAGGGCGAACCGGAGGTGGCTGTCCGTGGCCATGCGGGCGAGAGTACCGGAACGGGCCACCCCACCGGCCCTCCGCGCGCAACTCCACCCGAGGATGACGAAACCGGCGAAACTTTCGCGGCAACCGGCCGTACGTCAACAGGCATTTCCCGTGCTCCGAGGGGCATCACGGGCGTCAGCGGTGGTGGCGGGTCACGTGCCAGGAGTGCCAGGCGTGGGCCTGGGCGTCGGTGAGGGAGGCCACCTGGTCGACCACCACGCGGAGCAGGGCCGCGTCGTCCGCGGCCTCGTTCCAGGCCGGGACGAACAGCGGGTCGAGGGACTCCGGTGCTCGCTGGGCGAGGGCGTGGACCAGCTCGATCAGCAGCTCGCGCTGGCCCTCCTGCATCACCAGCCGGCGGCGGTCGCTCATCACGTACCGCAGGGCCAGCGCCTTCAGCAGCGCCACCTCGGCCGCCACCTGCTCCGGGACGCACAGGTCCGCCCGGTAGCGGTTCAGCGGCCCCTCGCCGAACTGCTCGCGCGTCCCGGTGACCGCCGCCGTGCTGAAGCGGCCGACCAGCTCGCTCGTCAGCCTCTTCAACGCGACCTGGGCGCCCGGCGACCCGTCCGGCTCGGCGGACACGAGGGCCGACACCACCGGCAGCGCCAGCAGTTCCGCCGCCGCATCCTCCAAAGTGGACACCGACTGCGCGGAAAAGTGCTTGGCGGCGGCCTCGGCGACGGCCGCACGCTCGTCCGGGTGGGCCAGCACGCGCAGCCTGATCCGGCCGGCCAGCACCCCGTCCTCGACGTCGTGCACCGAGTACGCGACGTCGTCGGCCCAGTCCATGATCTGCGCTTCCAGGCACCGCTGCTCCGGCGGCGCCCCCGCCCGGAACCACTCGAACACCGGGACGTCGTCGCCGTACACGCCGTACTTCGCCTGCCCGGGCCGGCGCGGCCACGGGTACTTCGTGGTCGCGTCCAGGCACGCGCGGGTCAGGTTGAGCCCCACCGGGTCACCTTCCGGGGACAGCAGCTTGGGCTCCAGCCGGGTGAGGATGCGCAACGTCTGCGCGTTGCCCTCGAACCCGCCGCACACGCTCGCCACCTCGTCGAGCGCGCGCTCGCCGTTGTGCCCGAACGGCGGGTGCCCGATGTCGTGCGCCAGCCCCGCGGTGTCCACCAGGTCCGGGTCGGCGCCCAGCTCGTCGGCGATGCCCCGGCCGATCTGCGCGACTTCCAGGGAGTGCGTCAGCCGCGTGCGCGGGACGCCGGTGACCTCGGCGCCCTCCCCCGGCCCGACCACCTGGGTCTTGCCGGCCAGCCGCCGCAGCGCCGCGGAGTGCAGCACGCGGGCCCGGTCGCGGGAGAAGGCGCTGCGCCCGTCCGCCCGCGCGCCGGGCAGCGCGGCGCCCTTGGCCGGCTCCGGCAGCAGGCGGGCGGTGTCGTGCTCGGTGTAGTTCACCCGACCAGCGTAAACGCGCCCACCGACATTCTTCGGGGTTCTGGTGGCGAAGCCCCCGACCTGGGGCGAAGCCCAGAAGTCACCGACATGATTCAGCCCAAGAACGTCGCGAAGAGGTCGTCCGCGGGCGTCTTCGTCAGCCGGTAGTACAGCAGCGCGCCCGTCTCGCGGACGATGTACCGCACCTGGGTGACGCGCTCCTGGACGATCGGGCCGCTGTGCGTCGGCGCCGTCCACGACTCCAGTCCCAGGTCGGCGGCCATGGTCCGGGCGCGGAAGGAGTGCCACGGGTCGCTGACCAGCACCGCCGTCCGCCACCCGCGGGCCTCGACCTGCAGGGCGACCGCGCGCAGGCTCCGCAGCGTGTCGCTGCCTTCGCCGACGGCGAGCGTCGCCGACGCCGGCACCCCACGCCGGGTCAGCCAGAGCTGGCCGGCCCGGGCCTCGGTGAAGTTGTCCTCGGCCTTCTTGCCGCCCGCGGTGACGATCGTCTTCGCGACACCGGCGTCGTACAGCTGCTTGGCCTTCACCAGCCGGGCGGCGTAGATGTCCGACGGCTTGCCGTTGTACTGGGCCGCACCCAGCACCACGATGACGTCGGCGGGCGTCCGGTCGTTTTCGCGGGCGACCTGCCAGACCCGGAACGCCGTGCCGCCGACCAGCGCCAGCAGCACGAGGACCGTGCCGAAGGCGATCCGGCGCGCCCAGCTCGCGAGCGACGGTTTGCTGCGTTCAGCGGTACCCACCCGGCCCATTCTTTCAGAAGCCGCTCAGAGCCAGCCACGCTCCTCCGCGACCCGCACCGCTTCGGCCCGCGTCCGCGCCCCGGTCTTGCCGATCGCGGCCGACAGGTGGTTGCGGACGGTGCCCTCCGAAAGGTGCAGGGCGCGGGCCACGTCGGCCACCGTGCTGCCGTCCTTGGCCGCCCGCAGGACATCCCGCTCCCGCCCGGTGAGCGGGCTGGCGCCGGTGGCGAGCGATTCCGCGGCCAGCGCCGGATCCACCACGCGAAGTCCACTGTGGACCCGCCGGACGGCCTCGACGAGCTGCTCCGGCGGCGCGTCCTTGACGACGAACCCGGCCGCGCCCGCCGCCATCGCGCGGGCGAGGTAGCCGGGCCGGCCGAACGTCGTGCAGATGATCACCCGGCACGACGGGAGCGCGGCCCGCAGGTCGGCCGCGGCTGCCAGGCCGTCCTTGCCCGGCATCTGGACGTCCAGCAGGGCGACGTCGGGCTGGGTCTCCCGCGCGGCGGCCACGACTTCGTCGCCGGAGCCGACCTGCCCGACCACTTCGATGTCGGTTTCGAGGCCCAGCACGGTGGCCAGCGCCCCGCGGACCATGGCCTGGTCGTCGGCCAGCAGCACCCGGATCAAGCGAGTCCTCCCGCGGGTTCGGCGCGCACGGCCGGGGTGGCCGGGCTCGGTTCCGGTCGCGGGATCTCCGCCCGCACCAGCAATCCTCCCCCGGGCCGCACGGACGTCCGCAACGTGCCCCCCGCCGCGGTCAGCCGCTCGGCGAGCCCGCGCAGGCCGTTGCCCGCGACGACGTCGGTGGCGGTGCCGTCGTCCTCGATCTCCAGCCAGTTGCCGCCCAGCCGCACGCGCACCCGCTTGGCGCCGGAGTGCCGCAGCACGTTCGTGACGGCCTCCCGCAGCACGTACCCGAAGGTGTTCTGGAACTCCGGCCGGACGTTGTCGACGGCGTGCGGCAGGTCGGCGTCGATCTCCGCGGCCCGCAGCGCCGCCCGGGCGCCGACGAGTTCCACCGACAGCGACACCTCGCGGTTCGCCGAGACGGTCGCGCGGACGTCGGAGAGCGCGCTGCGGGTCAGGCTCTCGACCTCCCGGATCTCCTCGACCGCGCGGGGGATGTCGCCGGCGCTTTCCAGCACCCGCCGGGCCAGCCCCGCCTTGACCGTGATCGTGGTGAGGCTGTGCCCGAGCAGGTCGTGCAGGTCGCGAGCCAGCCGTTCCCGCTCGTTCGCCACGGCCAGCGTGGCGATCTCCTGGTTGGCCGCCTCCAGCCGGCGGACCGCCCGGACCAGGCTGGACATGAAGAACATCGCCAGTGTCACCGACGCGACGGTGATCAGGTCGCCGTAGTTGTCCAGGAACCGGCCGGTCAGCAGCAGGACCACGGCGCCCAGGACCAGCGCCGCGCTGTCGAGGATCACCACCCACGCCGGCGGGATCAGGAAGACCACGGCGGCGGTGCCGTACAGCATGACGAACGGGTTGGCGCCGACCACACCGACGACGGCGAGACCGAGGGCGAGCATCCCGGCGCCGTAGGCGAACCGGGCGGGCCGGCGCCGCTCGAACGCGAGCGGGAAGAACGCGTACGAGAGCGCGTAGCCGTAGACGAGCAACCACATCACGATCACCAGCGGGGTCACCGACTCCGCCTTCAGCAGCGTCTTCGTCACCGGGAGCAGGTAAGGCAGAGTGAAGCCGATCGCGAAGATCGGCCACCGCAGCTTGTCCGGCCCGCCACCCTGCGGGCCGGGGGGCGGGTCCGCCCACCAGGCTTCCCGCGTGTTCAGCCCGAACCGGTGCTCCGCGCCCTCGGCCTTCGCCATCGTTCTTCGCCCTTCTCCGGCCCTCAGACGCGGGCGCTGTCCTTACGGTAACGCCTGATCACCAGCGCCCCGAGCACGACCGTCCAGGCCCCGAGCACGCCGACGGCCTTGGGCAGCGACACCACCATTTCGCTGGTCACCGCGGGCCGTGCCACCTGCAGCACCCAGTACGTCGGCATGATCTGGGCGACGTCGTGCATCCACGCCGGCATGCCTTCGAGGGGGATCCACAGGCCACCGAGGAAGCCCATGCCGAGGGTGACGATCATGCTGATCGGCTGCATCGAGTCCGGCGTGCCGAACTGCCCGATCAGCAGGCCGAGCAGCACCAGCGGGAGGGTGCCGAGCCAGACGCCGGCCAGCACCCGGACCCACCCGGCGGCGTCCAGGGTCACGCCCTCGACGGTCACGGCCAGCAGGGGCACCAGGATCAGCGCGGGCAGCCCGACGAGCATCCCGGACAGCGCCTTGCCGCCGAGGTAGCCGAACCCGGTCAGCGGGGTCAGCCGCAGCTGCCGCTGCCAGCCGAGGGCCCGTTCCAGCGCGAGGCGCCCGCCGCTGGTGTTGGCCGCGGCGAACGTCCCGAACGTCATCATGTTGATCATGATGACGGCCGCGATGTGCACGTGGTCGGGATCGCTCGCCTTCGTGAAGACGTTGGCCTGCAACAGGAACATCATGACGGGGAAGGCGACGACGAAGACGAGGAACCGCGGCGCCCGGAAGTTCCGGCGGATCTCGGTGAGCAGGTAGGTGGCGTTCATCGCACGGACTCCGGGGTCTCGTCGGCGGTCAGGGAGAGGAAGGCGCCTTCGAGGCCGACGGCGCTGATTTCGACGTCGTGCACGACCGGGACCGCGGCCTTGAGCGCCCACAGCGTGGCGTCGGAGTCGGCGGTGGAGATGGCGACGCGGTCACCGCGCAGCTCGAACTCCTTGACACCGGGCAGCGCGGCGATGACCGCGTCGGTGGCCCCCGGGACGGCCGCGCGCAGGGTGCGGCCCCCGGCCAGGGCGCGGACCTCGGCGACGGACCCGTCGGCGACGATCCGGCCGCGGCGCATCAGCACCACCCGGTCGGCGAACTCCTCGGCCTCTTCGAGGTAGTGCGTGGCGAACAGGACCGTGCGCCCGGATTCGGTGAAGGAGTACATCGACTGCCAGAACTCGCGCCGGGTGCCGACGTCCATCGCCGCGGTCGGCTCGTCGAGGATCAGCAGGTCGGGGTCGCTGACGAGGGCGACGGCGAACCGCACGCGCTGCTTCTGCCCACCGGAGAGCTTGTTGGCGCGGCGGCCGGCCAGTTCCTCGATCCCGGCGGCGCGCAGGGCGTCGGCCACCGGCATCGGCCGCCGGTGCAGGGCCGCGACCATGCCGACGGTTTCCCCGACGGTCAGGTCGTCCATCAGGGCGCCGCCCTGCAGCATCGCGCCGATCAACCCGGCGCGGACGGCGTCGATCGGCGTGCGCCCGAACACGCGCACGTCGCCGGCGCCGGGGCTGGTCAGCCCGAGGATCATGTCGACGGTGGTGGACTTGCCCGCCCCGTTCGGGCCGAGCAGGGCGACGACCTCGCCCGGGGCGATCGTCAGGTCGACGCCGTCGACCGCGTGGACTTCGCCGTAGTGCTTGCGCAGGCCGGTGAGGTGGATCGCGGCCCCCGCCGCCACCGCCTGGGTCTCTGTTTCTCGCATGCCCTCAGGCTGCCGCCCGGGCGCCCCGGGTCCCCAGACCGTGCGTCACGACCTGGCCGTGACAGGTGTCAGGGGTACCCGAGCCCCAAGCGCCCCAATGTGGCCTTGGGTGCGTCACACGCACCCAAGGCGGCCTTCGGTGCGTGTGACGCACCGAAGGCCGCCTTGGGGCGCTTGAAGCCGGGGGTCAGCAGCCGATGAGGCGGGCCGCCAGGTAGGACTCCAGCTTGTCGATCGCGATCCGCTCCTGCGACATCGTGTCGCGCTCGCGGACGGTCACGGCCTGGTCCTCGAGCGAGTCGAAGTCGACCGTGACGCAGTACGGCGTGCCGATCTCGTCCTGACGGCGGTAGCGGCGGCCGATCGCCTGGGCGTCGTCGAAGTCGACGTTCCAGTACTTCCGGAGCGTCGCGGCGACCTCCTTCGCCTTCGGCGTCAGGTCGGCGTTGCGCGAGAGGGGCAGCACCGCGACCTTGAACGGCGACAGGCGCGGGTCGAGCTTGAGCACCACGCGGGTGTCGGTGCCGCCCTTGGCGTTCGGCACTTCTTCCTCGTGGTAGGCGTCGACCATGAAGGCCATCATCGACCGGCCGACACCCGCCGCCGGCTCGATGACGAACGGCCGGTACCGCTGGCCCGACGCCTGGTCGAAGAACGACAGGTCCTGGCCCGAGTGGTTCGAGTGCGTGGTCAGGTCGAAGTCGGTGCGGTTGGCGATGCCCTCGAGCTCGCCCCACTCCTGGCCGGCGTTGAACGCGAACCGGTACTCGATGTCGACGGTGCGCTTCGCGTAGTGCGAAAGCTTTTCCTTCGGGTGCTCGTAGTGGCGCAGGTTCTCGGCCTTGATGCCGAGGTCGGTGTACCACTTCGTGCGCTCGTCGATCCAGTACTGGTGCCAGCGCTCGTCTTCGCCCGGCTCGACGAAGAACTCCATCTCCATCTGCTCGAACTCGCGCGTCCGGAAGATGAAGTTGCCCGGCGTGATCTCGTTGCGGAAGGACTTGCCGATCTGGCCGATGCCGAACGGCGGCTTCTTGCGCGAGGTCGTCTGGACGTTGGAGAAGTTGACGAAGATGCCCTGCGCGGTCTCCGGGCGGAGGTAGTGCAGGCCCTCTTCGGACTCCACCGGGCCGAGGTAGGTCTTCAGCATCATGTTGAAGTCCCGCGGCGCGGTGTACTTGCCGCGCGTGCCGCAGTTCGGGCACGGCACCTCGGACAGGTCGTCCTCGCTGGTCTCCTTGCCGGTGCGCGCCGCGAACTCCTCGGCGAGCTGGTCGGCGCGGAACCGCTTGTGGCACGACAGGCACTCGATCAGCGGGTCGGTGAACACGTTGACGTGCCCGGACGCGACCCAGACCTCACGCGGCAGGATCACCGAGGAGTCGAGGCCGACGACGTCGTCACGGCCCTGGACCACGGTCTTCCACCACTGGCGCTTGATGTTGTCCTTGAGCTCGACCCCGAGCGGTCCGTAGTCCCACGCCGAGCGGGTACCGCCGTAGATCTCGCCGCTGGCGAAGACGAAACCCCGGCGTTTGCACAGGCTGACTACGGTTTCAATGGTGTTCGTGGGCACTCCACGCTCCGGAAAGCTTGCGGGGACGGTCATCGGACTAGAACGTCAAGGGTATCCGCCGGGGCCCACCGCTTTTCGCGCAGGTGAGCCTACGGCCGCGACACCAGCGACGCCGTCACGACGCGGTTGTCCTCGTACCCCTCGCTGCCGCCGACGTACTCGCCGCCGCAGGTGACGAGCAGCAGCTTGTGCGGGCCGTCCGGGTCGAACAGCTGCTCGGAGCGGCCGGCGAGGTCGGTCTTGTGCACGGTCTCCGTCCCGTCGATCCGGTACACCCACGCCCCGCCCGCGGCGTCGGTCAGCTTGACCTCCTGCCCCGCCTTGACCTGCCAGAGCTCGTTGAACGGCCCCTTCTTGCCCTTCCAGTTCACGTGCCCGGACAGCAGCGCGACACCGTGGTCGGCGCCCAGCTTCGCGCCCCACCAGGCGGCCTCGTCGAGGCCCTCCGGGATCTTCAGCGCGCCCGCGGCGTCCAGGTCCTCCTGGACCAGCTTCGCGGTGCCGCCGCCGGGCAGGGACAGCTGCGCCGGCGCCTTGCCGGTGTCCTGGGCCGGGTTCTGCGGAGCCGGCTGGTTCGCGGCCGGCACCGGCGTCCCGGCGCCGTTCGCGACCGCTGGTTCACCCTTTCCGGTGAAGACGAGCAGGGTCGCGACCAGTGCCGCGACCACGAACGCCCCGGCGACGCCGACGATCCACCAGCGGCCGGAGCCCTTCTTCGGCTCCGCCGGGTTCCGCTCCTGCATGGGCTTGCGCTCCTTCGCTGTCGTGACCAGTGCACGGACAGACATGCCGGTGGCGGCGCATGAGGTTGCAGCGAACTCGATCAGCCGGTGGGGCGCGTGACCAGCGAGGCCGTGACCAGGCGGTTCTCGTCGTAGCCCGCGGTGCCGCCGACGTAGTCGCCGCCGCAGGTCACCAGCACCAGCCGGTGCGGGCCGTCCTGCCCGAACCACCGGGCGGCCTGGGACGGCAGCGCCTCCTTCGGCAGCGTCACGACCTCGTCGACGCGGTAGACCCACCGGCCGCCGCGGGCGTCGACGACGCTGACCTCGTCGCCGGCCCGCATCCGCCACAGCTCGTCGAACGGCCCGCGTCGGCCTTCCCAGTTCACGTGCCCGGACAGCAGCGCCGCCCCCTGGGCCGCGCCCAGCTTGGCGCCCCACCAGGCGGCGTCGCCGAGCCCGCGCGGGATCGGCAGCACGCCGGTGCCGGTGAGCTCCGTGCGGACCAGCCGCGCGGTGGCGCCGCCGGGCAGCCGGACCGTGCCCGGCCGCTGCTGGGCGGCGGACTCGCTGTCCGCGGGGAGCACGGCCGGGGCCGCGTTCTCGCCCGGCAGCGTGCCGGGCGGCGGGGCGGCGAGCGAAGTGGTGGTGGCCGGCGGCAGCCAGGTCAGCACGATGATCCCGGCCGCGAAGGCGGCCACGGCCAGCGCCGCGGAGACCGCGGCCAGTGCGGTGCGCAGCACCTAGTCCGACCCGGTCCGGCGCCGGCGGCCCAGCAGCAGGGCGACGGCGGCGAAGAACACCCCGCCGAAGAGCAGCCCGATGCCGAGCGGGACGCGTGAGCCGTCCCTGCCGGTGGCCGGCGCGGCCGCGCCGAGGTAACCGGCCGGGACCTGGGTCGGCACGGCGGCCTGCGTCGCCGTCGGGCCGCCCGCGGGGGCGGCGGCCTTCGCGGCGAACCCCTTCGGGATCGAGCAGCTGACCCCGCCGAGCACGATGTTCGTCTTCACGTCCGGCAGCGCGGCACCCTGCGCGTCCTTGACGTGCGTGGTGATCTCGACCCGCCAGCCGGCGACGGCGGTGAAGTCGCCCGCGCGCCAGCCGTCCTGGCGGATCAGCTGGTCGAAGGCGGTGACGCGGGTCAGCGCGACGTCGGAGACCGTGGTCGCCCGGTCGGCGTTCGCGATGTCGCCGGGCGGCCCGAGCCGCAGGTTCTTCAGCTGCAGGCCGGCGGTGCCGCCGGGCACCGGGACGATGCCGAGCCCGCCGCCGGCCTGGCGCACCCACAGCCGCGCGACCGTGGTGGCCGAGGCGAGCTTCGCCGGGCCGGCGCACTCGACCGACGTCTTGGCGCCCTCCAGCACGAGCACGGTGTTGTCGGACGGCTTGGTGCCGCCCTGCCAGCTGTCCAGCAGCGCGTAGTTCGTCTCCGCGGCGGCGGTGGGCACGGTCGTGGCCTGCAGCGCGGCGAAGACGTCGTGGTCGCGGCTCGGCACGCCGGGCGGGTACGGATTTTGTGACGCACTGTAACGACCGAGGTCGATCCGGTAGTGGCCGCCGAAGGTGGCGCGCTCGCCGTCGTCCTTGGGGACCGAGACGCGGTCCGCGCTCAGCTTGGACTGGCCGGGCAGCAGCGGCGATCGTTGCGTTTCGGTGATCAGGGCGCCGCCGCGCTGGCCGTCGGCCCCGATGCGCACCGAGGCGATGTTCGCGAACGAGACCGGGCCGGTCTGCTCGTCGACCGCCTGGGTCTGCGCCCCGGCGACACCCACGCCGACCAGCGGAAACACCGCGGCGGCCAGAACGGCTGCCTTCGTCACGAAACGCGTCATGTCTCCCCACTGCTCTGCTCGGGCGGGTCGCCGGCGTCCGGCCACGGCGAAAACGCTCCGCGACAACCTTGCACCGTCCGCCACGACATGCGAAGTCGCCGGGCCAATATCCCACGAACTCACCCGTTCGGGGTAATACAACCGGCCGTACCCCGCAGCTCGGCGCCGCGGCGGGGTCTCGGACGAGGGAACACTAGGATGGGCGGGACCGTTATCGGCAATGACTACGGAATTCATGGTCGCAGGCGGTGCGACGAGCAGCGTGGAGGCGGGAATGGCGACGGTGACCGGCAGTGGCGCCGAGCCGGGGCTCGCGGACTGCACCCCGGCGGCCGACGCGGCGGCCGTCCGCCCCGCTCAGTCGGTGCTGACCGACGCGGGCGACCTGCTGCGCGCGCTCGCGGCGCCGGTCCGGATCGCGATCGTGCTCCAGCTGCGGGCGGCCGACCGGTGCGTGCACGAGCTGGTCGACGCCCTCGACGTCGCGCAGCCGCTGATCAGCCAGCACCTGCGGGTGCTGAAGACGGCCGGGGTGGTGCAGGGCGAGCGCCGCGGCCGCGAGGTCGTCTACCGGCTCGCCGACGACCACCTGGCGCACATCGTGGTCGACGCCGTCGCCCACGTGCAGGAAGGAAAGTGATGAGCACCGCCGCGTCCCGCAGCCAGGCCCCGGTCCCCGGGCGCCGGTCCACCCGGCAGCGAGCCGCGGTCGTCGAGCTGCTGAGCACGATCGACGACTTCCGGTCGGCCCAGGAACTGCACGACGAGCTGCGCAAGCGCGGCGACGGCATCGGCCTGACGACGGTGTACCGCACGCTGCAGTCGCTGTCGGAGGCCGGCGAGATCGACGTCCTGCGCACGGATTCCGGCGAGGCCATCTACCGCCGGTGTTCGGCGCACCACCACCATCACCTGGTGTGCCGCCTGTGCGGCCGCACGGTCGAGGTCGAGGGCCCGGCGGTCGAGCGCTGGGCGGAGAAGATCGCGGCCGAGCACGGCTTTTCGCAGATCTCGCACACGGTGGAGATCACCGGCACCTGCGCCGAACACTGACGCGGGATCCCCCCGCGGTCCAAAGCGGACTTCCCCGTGCACGGGACCGCGCCGGACTGGTCGGCCCGCGCCCCCGGAAGTCGGCCTGCATTCCCCCACTGTCGGCTGCCCGTCCGGCCGCCTGCGTACGCGGGTCGCCCGCCGGGGTGCGGAAGGCTCAGTACTCGTACGGGTCCTTGGGGGTCGGCACCGGCGTCACGGAAACCGGCGCGAAGTCGGGGGTGTAGCTGTTGTCCTTCGTGGCCGTGCCCGGGACCACCTGGCCCGTCACCCGGATCCAGGCGTCGCTGGCGAAGTGGCCGGCTTCGCCGCCGCGGAGGCGGACCGTCACCGGGAACGCGTCCGCCGCGCAGCAGCTGATCACCAAGCGGGCCAGCAACGTGCTGCCGCCGGTGTGCACCACGAACCCGGTCAGCGACACCGTGCGCCCGTTCAGCGTGCCGGCCGCGTCCCAGCCCGCGCGGCTGACGAACTCGTTCACCGGCAACGGAACCACGTTCCCCGCCGGCAGGGGCGGGAACGCCACCGCGTTCGCCACCGCCGCGCTCGCCGGGGCGCGGGCCTCCGTGCGGAGCACCGAATCCGCGCCCAATGCCGGTGGCGCCACGAGGAACACCGCCAGCACCGGCACCAGCAGCAGCCACGCCGGGCGGGCCGAGTGCGTGTGGCCGTCGTGCTCGTGGGGAACGGCTTGCCGCGCCGTCACGAGGTCGCGGACGATCGCGACCGCGCCCAGCAGCACCATCACCCCGCCGCCCGCGATGATCCACGGCTGCTGCGCCGGTTTGACGTACCTCAGGTAGTCGCCGTTGACCGCGATCTTCACCAGTGCCCCGCCGAGCAGGATCAGCAGGATGTTCTGGGTTTCCCGTTTCACGCGACCACCAGGAACCCGGCCCCGAGCGCGCAGGCCACCGCGACCACGAACGTCGCCGGCGCGAACCGCACCGCGAACGACCGGCCGAACGTGCCCGCCTGCAACGCGAACAGCTTCACGTCGATCGCCGGCCCGACGACGAGGAACACGAGCTTGGGCAGCAGCGGCAACGCCGTCAGCGACGCCGCGACGAACGCGTCCGCCTCGCTGCACAGGGCCAGCACCACCGCGAGCACCGCCATCACGACCACGCCGAGCACGAGCTGGCCACCCAGCACGCCGAACCACCGAGCCGGCACGAGCACGTTCAGCGCCGACGAGATCAACGCCCCCAGCACCAGGAAACCGCCCGCCTCGGCCAGGTCCGTGCGCGCGGTCTCGGCGAACACCCGCCACCGCTGCCCGCCCGCGACGTCCGGGAGACGCCGCAGCGCCCGCGAGGTGATCCACTCGAGCTTGCCCCAGCGGGCCCACAGCCAGCCCATCACCATCGCCGTGGCGAGCGAGCCGGCGAACCGCGCCAGCACCATCTCCGGCTTGCCCGGGAACGCGACCGCGGTGGCCACCAGCACCACCGGGTTCACCGCCGGCGCCGCGAGCAGGAACGTCAGCGCCGCCGCCGGGGCCACGCCCTGCCCCATCAGCCGCCGCGCCACCGGCACCGAGGCGCACTCGCACCCCGGCAGCGCCACCCCGGCCAGCCCGGCGACGCCGACGGCCGCCCCGGCTCGCCGCGGCAGCACCTTCTCCAGCACGCGCGCGGGCACAAACGCGGCGATGGCCCCGCTGATCAGCACGCCCAGCACGAGGAACGGCAGCGCCTGCACGCAGACGGCGACGAACACGGTCGAGCCGGTGCGCAACGCGGGCACGTCGAACAGCTGCTGCAGCCGGCTCTGGGCGAGGATCGCGACCAGCAGGATCGCGCACAGCACTTCGACCGAGCTGATCCGGAACCGGCGCGTGCGCCGGCCGGGCTCGGTGTCGGTGTCGGAAACGATGTTCACGACGGCGATGATGCCAGGACCGTCCGACAAGACGGGAGCGGCACGGGCCGCGAACGGAGGATCACGGTCCGTTTCGGTACGGAATTCTCCGTTCGCGGCGGAAATCCACCCCGGACGGGTCAGTCGCCGGGGACGATCCCGGGCAGATCGGTCCGCAGCTGCGAAGCCGTCGACACCACGAGCATCAGCAACGTCCCGAGCGCGGCCGCGTCGAGCCCGGCCGCCGGGAACGCGTACCGCAGCGTCACGTCGGCGCCGTTGTCCGAATGTCCGATCCCGAGCGTCCCGAACAGGCCTTGCCCCGCCCGCTCGGCGACGGCGATCGACAGCTCCGGGGTGTCGGCGAGGTCCCAGCCGACCACGCAGGTCAGGGTGAGCACGGTGAGGCCCTCGCCGAGCCGGGTCGCCTGGATCACGCACGGGACGCCGCCGTGGGAGAACGTCAGCGCGCCGTCGTCGTCGACGTGGACCTCGAGGTAGCGCTCCAGTGCTTCCCGGGCCCGGGTCAGCAGCTCCGCGGTCTCGACCGCTTCCGTGGCGCTCACGAAGAAGCCGCTTGGTCGACGGCGCCGCCGAACCGGCGATCCCGCTTCGCGAATTCCAGGCAGGCCCGCCACAGGTGGGTCCGGTCGAAGTCCGGGAAGAGCGTGTCCTGGTAGACCATCTCGGCGTAGGCCGACTGCCACAGCAGGAAGTTCGACGTCCGCTGCTCCCCCGACGGCCGCAGGAACAGGTCCACGTCCGGCATTTCCGGCTGGTACAGGTACTTCCCGATGGTCTTCTCGTTGACCTTGTCCGGGTTCAGCTTCCCGGCGGCGACGTCCTGGGCGATCCGCTGCATCGCGTCTGCCAGCTCGGCGCGGCCGCCGTAGTTGACGCACATGGTCATGTTCAGCGCTGTGTTGTGCTTGGTCTTCTCTTCGGCCGCCTGCAGCTCCTTGATCACCGACGCCCACAGCTTCGGCCGCCGCCCGGCCCAGCGGATGCGCACGCCGATCGAGCCGAGGTAGTCGACCTGGCGGCGGATGGTGTCGCGGTTGAAGCCCATCAGGAACCGCACCTCTTCGGGGCTGCGCTTCCAGTTCTCGGTCGAGAACGCGTACACCGAGAGCCACTTGACGCCCAGCTCGACGGCCCCGCTGGCGACGTCGATCATCACCGCTTCGCCGCGCTTGTGGCCCTCGATCCGCGGAAGGCCGCGCTGGTTGGCCCAGCGGCCGTTGCCGTCCATGACCAGCGCGACGTGCTTGGGCAGCAGCTCGCGCGGGATTTCCGGCGGCTTCGCGCCCGAGGGGTGCGGATCCGGGGCCCGCAGCTCGTATCGCGACGCCTTGTTCTCGCGTCCCCTGCGCAGCACTGCGAGCCTCCCTGGCTGGGTGAAACCGGTTCGGGCCCGACCCTACTGGCCGGGCACCACCTGACTTTCGGGGGTTCCGGTGGCGGAGCCCCCGGTCCGGGGCGAAGCCACGGATGTCACCCCTGTCCTTCGGGGGTCCGGGTGGCGGAGCCCCCGGTCCGGGGCGAAGCTCCGGGCGTCACCGCCTCCCGGGCGCGTCGCTCGACCAGGGGCAGGGACCGCAGCTGACGCTCCAGGTGCCACTGCAGGTGCGCCGCGACCAGGCCGCTCGCGTCGCGGCGGGTGCCGGGCAGGGTCGACTCGGCCAGCGTCCACTCGCCGTGCAGCAGCGCCGTGAGCAGGTCCAGGACCTCGGGCGCGGGGTGCACGGAGCCCGGGACGCGGCAGTCCTGGCACATCGAGCCGCCGGCCGGGACGCTGAACGCGACGTGCGGGCCCGGCAGGCCGCAGCGGGCGCACTCGGTGAGCGCCGGCGCCCAGCCGGCGTACGACATTGCGCGGAGGAAGAACGCGTCGAGCACCAGTGACGAATCCCGCTGCCCGTCGGCCAGCGCCCGCAGGGCGCCGACGACGAGGAGGTACAGCTTGAGCACCGGCTCGCCCTCTTCGGCCGAGAGCCGGTCCGCGGTTTCGGCGATCGCGCTGGCCGCGGTGTAGCTCTGGTAGTCGGCGACCAGCGGCAGCTGGAACGCGTCGACGGTCTCGACCTGGGTGATGACGTCCAGCGTGCGCCCGGTGTAGAACTGCACGTCCACGTGGCCGAACGGCTCCAGCCGCGCCCCGAAGCGCGACGACGTCCGCCGCACGCCCTTCGCCACGGCGCGGACCTTGCCGTGCCGCCGGGTCAGCAGGGTGACGATCCGGTCGGCCTCACCCAGCTTGTGCGTGCGCAACACCACCCCGGTGTCGCGGTAGAGGTTCACCACCCCGACATCGTCCCACTTCGGGGTGATGCCGGGGTGGACCGACCCGGGTTCAGCAGTAGCGGCCGCAGGACGCGCTGAACGCAATCAGCGGGATGATCACCGCGAACAGCAGGATGACGCAGCTGAGGCCACCCAGGATCGAGGAGATCAGGCAGAGCGTCTTGGTCGTCCGCGACGCCTGCTCCGCCATCATGTAGTTGCCCTGCATCTTGTACGTGCCGACCTCGTTGGACTTCATGATCGCGAAGATCCCGAGGATGATGCCGCCGAGGAAGAGCGAGGCGATCGCCCAGCCCTTGTAGTCCTTGATGGCGTTGAGGTCGCCGCCGGGCATGCCGCCGTAGCCGGGGGCGCCGAACCCGCCCGAGGGCGGCTGGCCGTACGGCGCGGGCTGCCCGTACGGCGCCGGCTGCCCGTACGGCACCGGCTGCTGCCCGTAGGGCGCGGGCATGCCGCCGGACGGCGGGCCGTAGCCGGGCTGCTGCGGCTGCTGGCCGTAGGGCTGCTGCTGGCCGTAGGGATTGGTCATGACGTGGTACCCCAACTATTCGTGAACGTCCGCCGGGAGACGCCGGCGGTGGTGCGGGAGGAACTGGTCAGCGCTGCTCGTTCGGCGGCTGGCCGAACTGGCCCGGCTGGATCTTCTGGGTCGCCTCGGGCTGGTCCTGGTCCTGGGCCTCCGGCCGCAGCATCTGCGTGCGCTCGGCCTGCTCGTCGAAACCGCCTCCACCGCCCGGGCGCAGCATCTGGGTGCGCTCCGCCTGCTCGTCGAACGCGCTGCCGCCCGGGGGCGGGGCGAGCGGCTGCTGGCCGAAGCCACCCGGCTGCGGGGGCTGGGCCGCGAAGCCGCCGGAGGACGGCGGCTGGCCGAACCCGCCGGGCTGCGGCTGGCCGAAGCCACCCGGCGCCGGCTGCTGCTCGAAGCCACCGGACTGCGGCTGCTGCGGGAAACCGCCGGACGCGGGCTGCTGCGGGAAACCGCCGGAGGACGGCTGGCCGAACTGGCCCGCCGGCGGGAAGCCGCCGGCGAAGGCCTGCGCGCCCGGCTGGCCGGGCGCGGCCGCGTCGTCGGCGTTGACCACGACGGTGCCGATGATCTTGTCGGCGAGGGTCTGGCTCTTGTCGTCCCACAGCGGCCACAGCCAGCCGACGTAGCAGATGACGCTGTCGACGAAGTGGGCGAGATCGCGCACGAACGCCATGCCGGCGCCGATCGGCTGCCCGGTGTCTTCGCGGACCAGCTTGATCTTCGCGATCCGCTTGCCGAGCGACTGGCCGGTGTTGCCCTGCTGGATCCACCGGTTGTAGACGGACCAGCCGATCCATGCGAGCGAAGCGAGCAGGGACAGGATCGAGAAGAGGCTGCTCCCGGTGAAGGCGACCGGGATGAGGATCAGGTAGAGCAGGACGATCGGTCCCATGTCGACGAGCCAGCCCAGGGCGCGCTGCCCCCAGCTCGCGTAGTTGCGCGGCGGCCCGAACGGGTTGCCCTGCTGCCCGTACGGCGCAGGCTGGCCGTACGGGGCGGGCTGGCCGTAGGGCGCGGGCTGCCCGAACGGCGCCTGCCCCGGCTGCGGCTGCCCGAACGGCTGCCGGCCACCGGGCTGCTGCCCGAAAGACTGCTGCCCGTAGGGATCGGTCATCGGGTCTTCCCCTCGCTGGTCACTTCCCCGACACGCGGAAACGGATCCGCCCTCGTCGGTCCGGTCCGCGGGAGCGTACTCGGTTCACCTTCGGCCGCGGCGCCCAGGCTTCAGCTGTCCGAGTGAACCGGACGCCGGTCGGACGCGCTGCGTGACCGGCCGGTTCCCGTCCGCCGGAAATCAGACGTGCAAGCCCGTGAACGGCGCGAACGGCAGGTTGCGAACGACGAACCAGACGACGAACACGACGGAAAACGCCAGCGGCGTCCACCGCCAGTGGAGCCAGCTGTTCATCGCGCGGCCGCGCAGCCGCCCGAGGGTCCACGCGGCCATGCTCCACACGAACAGGAGCATGAAGACGAACGACACGGCGTTGTAGTGCAGGGCCGCCGGGATGTTCCCGTGCATGACGCTGTAGGCCATGCGCATGCCGCCGCAGCCCGGGCAGTCGATGCCGAGCAGCGCCTTCGTCGGGCAGACGGGCAGGAAGCCGCCCGGGGTGGTCGGGTCGCCGACCCAGACGGCCACGCAGCACACGCCGGCCCCGGCGACGACGGCCAGCGGCGCGCCGAGCGCCCGCAGCTTCTCCCGGGCCCCGCGGGCGGGGATTCCCGTGTAGACGGTCGTCGTGGTCATCACCGGCCCCCCGAGAAGAGGCCGACTCCCGCCAGCACGACGAAGAAGATCACGTAGAGCAGCAGGAGGATCCCGGTCGAGATGGCCGACCACATCGCCCACTTGCGGGCGTCGGCGGCCGCCTTCTGCGCCTCGGCGGGGAAGCCCTGGAACCACAGCGTGTGCACCTGGTTCGCCTTGACGATCGCGACGATCCCCAAGGGCAGGCAGCACAACACGGTGCTCAGGATGGCCCACACGAGGTTGTTGTCCGGCGGTGGCCCGTAGTTCGGCGGCGGGTAGCCGTAGCCGTAGCCCGGCCCGCCCGGGGGCGGGTACGGCGGCGGGTACTGGTCGGTCACCGGGATCCTCCTGCTGCTCGGCTACATCAGTATGGCGACGTCGTCGTGCTGAACGTGAACGCGCCCGTGATGAGCAGGATGATCCACAGGCCGTTGAGGACGATGCCCGTGACCGCGGCGATGATCGCCCACTTCTTCGCGGCGTTGGCGGCCTCCTGCGCGGCCGCGGTCTGGCCCTGCGCCCACAGGCCGTTCACCTTGGCGGCCTGGACGATCGACACGATGCCGAACGGGAGGCAGCACAGGATCGTGGTGAGGATCGCCCACACGAGGTTGTTGCTCGGGGGCGGGCCCGGCTGGTAGCCGCCCGGCTGCCCGCCGGGGTAGTTCGGCTGCCCACCGTGCTGGTTCGGCTGGTCGCCGGGGTAGTTGGGCATGCCCTGGCTGTCGGTCATGGTCGGTCGTTCCCCTTCGTCGTGCTCCACAGACGACCACCGGGTCCGCCGCCGCCCCGATCGGCCGCGGTGTGGTCGAAGCGCGACTGTAGGGGGCGAGATCATCTCGCGCCCCGCGTTTCGTCACGCCGCGACCGAATCGAGACCAGGAATTCGGCCGCCGCTCGCCGGATGCGTCAGAAACCGAGCCGGCGTAACTGACGGGGGTCGCGCTGCCACTCCTTGGCCACCTTGATGTGCAGGTCGAGGTAGACCTTCGAGCCGAGCAGCCGCTCGATGTTCCGGCGCGCGGCGGCGCCGACCTCGCGCAGCCGTTCGCCCTTGTGCCCCAGGATGATCCCCTTCTGGCTGGGCCGTTCCACGAAGAGGAACGCGTGCACGTCGATGAGGTCGTCGCGGCCTTCGCGGGGCAGCATTTCCTCGACGGTGACGGCGATCGAGTGCGGCAGCTCGTCGCGGACGCCTTCCAGCGCCGCCTCGCGGATCAGCTCCGCGACCAGGGTCTGCTCGGGCTCGTCGGTGAGCTCGCCGCCCGGGTACAGCTGCGGGCCCTCGGGCAGCCGCCGGACCAGCAGGTCGGCCAGCGTGCCGACCTGGAAGCCGTCCACTGCGGACACCGGGACCAGCTCGGCGAAGTCCATCACCTGCTGCAGGGCGAGCAGCTGTTCGGCGACCTGCTGCGGCTGGACGAGGTCGGTCTTGGTGACGATGCCGATCACCGGCGTGCGCTTGGCGATCTTCTGCAGCTCGGCGGCGATGAACTTGTCGCCGGGCCCGATCTTCTCGTTCGCCGGGACGCAGAAGCCGACGACGTCCACTTCGGACCACGTCGTGTGCACGATGTCGTTGAGCCGCTCGCCGAGCAGGGTGCGCGGCCGGTGCAGGCCGGGGGTGTCGATGAGGACGAGCTGGGCGTCCTCGCGGTGGACGATCCCGCGGATGGCGTGCCGGGTGGTCTGCGGCTTGCTGGAGGTGATCGCGACCTTGGTGCCGACAAGGGCGTTGGTCAGCGTCGACTTGCCGGCGTTGGGCCGTCCGACGAAGCAGGCGAAGCCGGACCGGTGTTCGCTCATCGGTCCAGCACCTTGAGGACCTCGCCGTCCGGGGCGGCGAGGAAGATCGGGGCGCGCGCGGCGAGGTCGCGGACCGCGTGCACGGACGCTTCCTTGAGCAGCCCTTCGCCGCTGACGACGGCGGCGGCTTCGATGCCTTCGGCGCCGCTGGACACCGCGGCGGCGACGGCGGCCTGCAGGGCGGTGAGCTTGAACGACGGCTGGTCGACCGTGGCGGCGGCGTAGGTGCGGCCGTCGGTGTCGCGGACCGCGGCGCCCTCGGCGGCCTGGATGCGGGCGCGTGAGGACCGGGCGAGGGTGACCAGCTTCCGGTCGTCCGCCTCGAGGTCAGGCATGTTCGACGCTCCTGTCGCGTTCGTCGGTGTGGGGCACGCGCGTGCGGCGGCGCGTCCGGTCGACGGGGTCCGTCATCGCTTCGGCGTCGGCCGGGTGCACGACCACGGACGTGATCCGCATGCGGCCGCGCCGGTCCTTGCCCCCTTCGGCGAACAGCCGAAGACCGGCGACCTCGGCTTCGGCCCCCGGCAGCGGGACCCTACCCAGTCGTTCCGCGAGCAGCCCGCCCACGGTCTCCACGTCGTGGTCTTCGAGGTCGATGCCGAACAGTTCGCCCAGGTCGTCGACGCTCATCCGGGACGTGACGCGGACGGCGCCGTCGTCGAGCTCTTCGACGTCGGGGCGTTCGTCGGCGTCGGACTCGTCGGTGATCTCGCCGACGATCTCCTCGAGGACGTCTTCGATGGTGAGCAGGCCCGCGGTGCCGCCGTACTCGTCGACGGCGATCGCCATGTGGTTGTGCGAGCGCTGCATCTCCTTGAGCAGCTCGTCGAGCCGTTTCGAGTCCGGGACGAAGGAGGCGGGGTTCATGACGGAGTCGACGACGGTGCTCGGCCCGTCGGGGTCGAGGTAGCCGGTCATCAGGTCCTTGATGTTGACGACGCCGACGATGTCGTCGACGGACTCGTCGATCACCGGCAGCCGGGTGAAGCCGGTGCGCAGCGCGAGGGCGAGCGCCTGCCGGACGGTCTTGGTGCGCTCGATCCAGACGATCTCGGTGCGCGGCACCATCACCTCGCGGGCGACGGTGTCCCCGAGCTCGAACACCGAGTGGATCATCTCGCGTTCGGAGTCCTCGACGACGCCGCGTTCCTGGGCGAGGTCGACGAGCTCGCGCAGCTCGACCTCGGAGGTGAACGGGCCTTCGCGGAAGCCCTGGCCGGGGGTGATGGCGTTACCGATGCGGATGAGCAGCCGCGACAGCGGCCCGAGGACCGAGCCGAGGACCCGGACGGGCCCGGCGACGTACCGGCCGATGCGGTAGGGGTGCTGGCGGCCGAGGGTGCGGGGGCCGACGCCGATCAGGACGTAGCTGACGACGACCATCACGACCGCGGTGACCAGCACGGCAAGGCCGAGCGGCGCCAGCCGGGTGCCCACGAAGACCGTGACGAGCACGGTGGCGGTGAGTTCGCAGCCGAGCCGCAGCAGGAGCAGCAGGTTGATGTGCCGGCGTCGTTCGGCGACGACGGCGGCGAGCTGCCGGGCGCCGGGCAGCCCGAGCCGGGCGAGGCCTTCGGCCCGGGCCTGCGAGACGGTGCTGATCGCGGCGTCCGCCGCCGCGAACACGCCCGCCAGGAGGACGAGCGCGATCGCGAAGAAGAGCTGTTCCATGGCTGACGCCTAGGGCGTTTCCCCGGCGGGTGGCTCGGCGGGGACCGTGGGGGCGTCGAGGCCGGCGATGCCGAGGACGCGGTCGTCGGTGTTGCGCTGGGCGTCCCGCTTCTCCAGGGCCGCGACGGCGTCCTGGTACTCGCCGAGGATGCGCTTCTGGAGGCCGAACATCTCGCGTTCCTCGGCGGGTTCGGCGTGGTCGTAGCCGAGGAGGTGGAGGCACCCGTGCACGGTGAGCAGGTGCAGCTCGTCCATGAGGGAGTGCCCCGCGGTCTTGGCCTGGTCCTTGGCGAACGCCGGGCAGAGCACGATGTCGCCGAGCAGGGCCGGTGACGCGTCGGGCGCGTCGGGGCGGCGGGAGGAGTCGAGCTCGTCCATCGGGAAGGCCATGACGTCGGTGGGGCCCGGGAGGTCCATCCAGCGTTCGTGCAGGTCTTCCATCACGTCGAGGGTGACCAGCAGGATGGACAGCTCGGCGAGCGGGCTGACCTCCATCTTGTCGAGGGCGTAGCGGGCGGCGGAGACGATGGACGTCTCGTCGACGTCGACGCCGGACTCGTTGGCGATTTCGATGCTCACCGCCGGTTGCCCTTCCAGCCGTCGTTCTGCTGGGCGTCCTGCACGGCCTGCCACTTCTCGTAGGCGTCGACGATGCTCGCGACGAGCCGGTGCCGGACGACGTCCTGGCTGGTCAGCTCGGCGAAGTGGAGGTCATCGACGCCGGTGAGGATGTCGCGCACGACGCGCAGGCCGCTGCGCTGCCCGCTGGGCAGGTCGACCTGGGTGATGTCGCCGGTGACGACGATCTTGGACCCGAAGCCGAGCCGGGTGAGGAACATCTTCATCTGCTCGGGCGTGGTGTTCTGGGCCTCGTCGAGGATGATGAAGGCGTCGTTCAGCGTGCGGCCGCGCATGTAGGCCAGCGGCGCGATTTCGATCGTCCCGGCCTGCATCAGCCGCGGGATCGACTCCGGCTCGACCATGTCGTGCAGCGCGTCGTAGAGCGGCCGCAGGTAGGGGTCGATCTTCTCGTTGAGGGTGCCGGGCAGGTAGCCGAGGCGCTCGCCGGCTTCGACGGCCGGGCGGGTCAGCACGATGCGGGTGACCTGCTTGGCCTGCAGCGCCTGGACGGCTTTCGCCATGGCGAGGTAGGTCTTGCCGGTGCCGGCGGGGCCGATGCCGAAGACGACGGTGTGCTTGTCGATGGCGTCGACGTACCGCTTCTGGTTGAGCGTCTTGGGCCGGATGGTCTTGCCGCGGCGCGAGACGATGTTGAGGCTGAGGACCTCGGCCGGCGAGGCGTCCCCGGTGGAGAGCATGCCGACGGTGCGGCGGACGGTGTCGGGCCCGACCTGCTGGCCGCCGGTGGCGAGCTGCACGAGCTCGGCGAAGACGCGTTCGGCGAAGGCGACGTCGGCGGGCGCGCCGGTCAGCGTGACCTCGTTGCCGCGAACGTGCACGTCGGCAGCGAGGAGCTCCTCGGCGACGCGCAGGTTCTCGTCGCGGGAGCCGAGCAGGCTGAGCGCGGCGGCGTCGGGAATGGGGAACCGGGACTGCGCAGCCTGGGCGGAGGCATCCTCGGTCTTGGCGACGTCCCCGGGGACGTCGGGTCGGGCGGCACCACCCGGTACGGTTCCGGCCACGTGGCCTCAGGCCTGCTTTCTCGGTGAGGGAGAACGGACCCCACCGATGCTACTGGCACCCCCCGACAGGACGCAGGCCGGTTTCCCTAGTCCTGCTCCGGAGCCCCGAACAACCCCAGCGGCTCCCCGCCCAGAACGTGGGCGTGCACGTGGAAGACGGTCTGCCCGGCATCGGAGTCGGTGTTGAAGACGACCCGATATCCGCTCTCGAGGATGCCCTCGAGCTCGGCGACCTTACGAGCGGTAGCAACAACCTCACTCAGCAGCTGCGGATCGGCAGCAGCGAGCTCCCCCACGTTCCGGTACCGCTTCCGAGGCACCACAAGCACATGAACCCGAGCCTGCGGCCGGATATCCCGAAAGGCAAAGGTGCTCGCATCCTGATAGACGACGTCAGCAGGAACCTCCCCACCGATGATCCGTTCGAAGAGAGTCTCATCCTCAGCACCACTCATGCGAGCACCCTATCGACAGAACCAGGGACCCACACGAGCAAGAAGACCAAAGGCAGCCCCCCAGCCCACCCAACCCAACCCAAGACACCCAACGAAGTGAGAAGGCCGAAGGCCGCCCGAGCCCCCAAGTCGCCCCACCCAACCCGGGAGCCACCCAACTCGCGGGGGTCCGGGGCTTGCCCCGGCTGGGGGTCTGGGGGTTTGACCCCCAGAAAAACACAACGAAGCCGAAACCGCGGCCCGACAGCGAGCGAAGCGAGCTGGAGAAGCCGCGGTGGCGGTGAAGCCTGGGGGTCGCCTCACCGCGACCGCGGCGGCCGCCGGACCGAGGGGGGAGGTGCCCGGCGGAGTCTTTCTTCCCAGTGGCGCACCCGGACGATGCACGGTGCGTTAGTAAATGAGGGTAACCGGTCGGAGCGTGATCGCGCCATAACTGGGCGCAAAATCGTGCCGATTTTTCGCCGCGCTCTACCGCCAGCGAGTGGTGAGCGCACCCAGCGCGCCGAGGGCCACGGCGGCGGCCGTGGATGTCCGCAACACGGTCGTCCCCAGGCGAACCGCCCGTGCGCCCGCCTCGCGAAGCACGCGAAGCTCCTCGTCCGTGATCCCGCCTTCGGGTCCGACGACGAGCAGCACGTCCCCCGTGTCGGGCAGGGGCAGGTCGGTGAGCCGGTCGGGGACGTCCGACTCGAGGACGATCGCCAGGGACGTGGTCGCGATGAGCCCGGCGAGTTCGCCGGTGGTGACGGGCTCGGTGACGTCCGGGACGTGCGCGCGCCGGGCCTGTTTGGCGGCGGCCCGGGCGGTGGCCCGCCAGCGGGCGAGGGCTTTCTCGCCGCGGCCGCCGTCTTCCCACTTGGCGACGCTGCGGGCCGCTCGCCAGGGCACGATCGCGTCGACGCCGGCTTCGGTGGCGAGTTCGACTGCGAGCTCGCCGCGGTCGCCCTTGGCCAGCGCCTGCGCGACCAGGACCCGCAGCGCGGGCGGCTCCTCGGTCCAGAACGACTCGACCGTCAGGGTGAGCGAAGCATCCCGCCCGGCCTGCACGGAGTCGACCACGCAGCGGGCCATCGCGCCGGCGCCGTCGGAGAGCACGAGCCGCTCCCCCGCACGCAGGCGGCGGACGGTGGCCGCGTGCCGGGCTTCCTCGCCGTCGAGGACGGCGCGGCCCGAAGCCGGCACCGACGCGGCGAGGAAGACCGGCAGGGTGGTGTCGGGCACGGTCAGCGGTGGTTCTTGGCGCGGAGCTTGGAGAACAGCCCGCCGTGCTTGGTGCCGTTGGACGCCAGCGTCGGGACCTCTTCGCCGCGCTGCTGCGCGAGCTCGACGAGCAGTTCGCGCTGGGCGTCGTCGAGCTTGGTCGGGACGACGACGTCGATGTGGACGTGCAGGTCGCCGCGGCCGTCGACGCGGCCGGAGGACCGCAGCCGCGGCATGCCCTTGCCGGTCAGGACCAGTTCGGCGTTGGGCTGGGTGCCCGGTTCGATGTCGAGGTCGTAGTCGCCGTCGACGAGGGTCGAGATCGGCACGGTGGCGCCGAGCGCGGCCGTGGTCATCGGGATGCGGAAGTTGCAGTGCAGGTCGTGGCCCTGCCGGACGAAGACCTCGTGCGGGGTCTCGTCGATTTCGACGTACAGGTCGCCGGCCGGGCCGCCGCCGGGGCCGACCTCGCCCTGGCCGGAGAGCCGGATGCGCATGCCGTCGCCGACGCCCGGCGGGATCTTCGCGGTGACGTTGCGGCGGGCGCGGATGCGGCCGTCGCCGCCGCACTGGCGGCAGGGGTCGGGGATGACCTCGCCGAAGCCGCGGCAGACCGGGCAGGGGCGGGCGGTGACGACCTGGCCGAGGAAGGACCGCTGGACGGACTGGACCTCGCCGGCACCACCGCAGGTGTCGCAGGTCTTGACCGAGGTGCCCTCGGCCGTGCCGGCGCCGCGGCAGAGGTCGCAGACGATGGCCGTGTCGACGGCGATCTCCTTGTCGACCCCGGTGGCGCACTCCTCGAGGGTGAGGCCGAGCCGGATCAGCGCGTCGGAGCCCGGCTGGACGCGGCTGCGCGGGCCGCGCCCGCGTCCGCCGCCACCGCCGGCCGCGCCGAAGAAGGCGTCCATGATGTCGCCGAGGCCGCCGAAGCCGGCGAACGGGTCGCCGCCCCCGCCGCCGCGGGCCCCGTTGTCCATGGGGTCGCCGCCGAGGTCGACGATCTTGCGCTTCTGCGGGTCGGACAGCACTTCGTAGGCCGTGGTGACCTCGGCGAACTTGTGCTGGGCGTCGTCCGACGGGTTGACGTCGGGGTGCAGCTCCCGGGCCAGCTTCCGGTACGCGCGCTTGATCTCCTGATCGCTCGCGTTCTTGGCCACCCCGAGGATGCCGTAGTAGTCCCTCGCCACCGTCTCTGCTTCTCCTTCTGCTCTGCCCGGCTCAGCGGCCGGCCAGGATCTGCCCCACGTAGTTGGCGACCGCGCGCACCGCGGCGATCGTGCCCGGATAGTCCATCCGGGTCGGGCCGACGACTCCCATGCCACCGAGCACGACGTCGTCGCGGCCGTAGCCGATCGAGACGACCGAGGTGCTGCGCATCTGCTCGTCTTCATTTTCCTCACCGATGCGCACGGTGATCGCACCGGGGTTGCGCGCGGCGGCCAGGAGCTTGAGCACGACGACCTGTTCCTCGAGCGCCTCGAGCACCTGGCGCAGCGAACCGGGGAAGTCGGCGACGTTGCGGGTGAGGTTCGCGGTGCCGCCGAGCACCAGGCGTTCCTCCGGGTGCTCGGCCAGCGACTCGACCAGCACGGTGGTGACGCGGATGAGCGCGTCCCGCAGCTCGCCGGGCGACTTGTCGGGCAGCTCGGCGACGCGCGCCGCGGCGTCGTTGAGCCGCCGTCCGGCCATGGCCGCGTTGAGCACGGTGCGCAGCCGGGCGACGTCGTCCTCGGTGAGGACGTCGCCGATGTCCACCGTGCGCTGGTCGACGCGCCCGTTGTCGGTGATCAGCACCAGCATCAGCCGCGCCGGGGTGAGCGGCACCACTTCGAGGTGGCGCACCTTGGCGTTGGTCAGCATCGGGTACTGGACGACGGCGACCTGCCGGGTCAGCTGCGCGAGCAGGCGGACCGAGCGCTTGAGGACGTCGTCGAGGTCGGTGCCGCTGTCGAGGAAGGTGGTGATGGCCCGGCGCTCGGCCGTGCTCAGCGGCTTGATCTCGGAGAGCCGGTCGACGAAGAGGCGGTAGCCCTTGTCGGTCGGGACCCGGCCGGCACTGGTGTGCGGCTGGGTGATGTAGCCCTCTTCTTCCAGCGTCGCCATGTCGTTGCGCACCGTGGCGCTCGACACACCCAGGTTGTGCCGCTCGACGATCGCCTTGGAGCCGACCGGTTCCTGGTTGGACACGTAGTCGGCCACGATCGCGCGCAGCACTTCGAAGCGGCGTTCCTCCGCGTTGGCCACCGGTTCCTCACCTACCTCGCTCGCTGCTCGCTCCGAGTTTACGGAAGCCTGAGCCGGTCGCGCTCAACACGGGCGATCCGGGCGGGGTAAAGGGCACGCAAACCGGAACCCATGCATTCTTCTACCAATACTTTTCCGGCTTGAACCGGGAACCGAAAACCGGTTTGCTCCCTCTGATCCAGGCCAGTTTCCCCGACTCCCGAGGTCGCCGTGAACAATTTTGACCCGGCTTCGGCCGGTATGCCCGAAATCGTCCGGCGCGCGGCCGAGGCGAAGGCGCGGCTCGAGCGCGTCTCGGCGACCGCGACGAGTGCCGACGGGGCCGTCACGGTCACCGTCAACACCGCCGGTGCGCTGCAGGAACTCACCTTCGGCCCGCGCGCGGACGAGCTGCCGCGAACCAGGCTGGCCCAGGCCGTCCTGGCCGCCGCCCGCCGGGCGCAGCTCGACGCCGCGCAGCAGCTCACCGGCATCATGGCGCCGGTGATCGGCGAGCGCAGCGAGGCGATGGAATTCCTCAAGGAACAGATTCCGGCACCGGAAGCACCGCGGGAAGAACCGCGCCGGAAACCGCCGTCCGACGACGACTTCGGCGGCCCGATCCTGCGCCGGGAGCTCTGATCGCGATGAGGGTCGACTTCGACGTCCTCGGCGGCCACGAGGACGAGATCCGCGAGATCGCCGCCAAGGTCCAGCAGGCGCTCGACGCCGCCGGCACCGCACAGGCGCTCGACTTCGACGCGTTCGGGCTGGTCGGGCAGGTCTTCGCGCTGCCCATCCAGGCGTGGCTGACCACGGCCGACGGCTTCCTCGCTGCGGCGGTCGAGGCCGGCCACGAGGTCGCGGACCGGGTGAAGGCCGCGCACACGGCGTTCAGCGAACACGAGCACCAGACGAAGTGCCTGCTCGAAGGCATCGGCAAGGAGCTGCCGGCATGACGGAGAACTCACTGGTCGCGACGGCCGAGGCACCCGGCGGCTTCTGGAGCGGCATGGGCGACGGCTCGAAGGGCGAGCTGAACAACCTGGGCGCCCAGACCGGCGGCGCGGGCATCTTCAACGACGCCGCCTCGACGCTCACCGACGCGCGCAACGGCGACTGGGGCAACCTCGCCATGGACGTCGGCACGGACGCCCTCGACCTGCTCGGCGCGGCGATGGACCCGCTCGGCACCCTCGCGAGCGCGGGCGTCGGCTGGCTGATCGAGCACATCAGCTTCCTCAAGGACGGTCTCGACAAGCTCGCCGGCAAGCCGGAGGCGATCACCGCCAAGGCTGTGACCTGGACGAACATCGCGAAGCAGCTCACCGAGACGGCCGAGACCTACGAGCAGAAGGCGAAGGGCATCCAGCAGTCGTTCAGCGACTGCGGGTCCGCGGAGGCCTACCAGCGCACCGCCGAGAGCTACGTCGGCGTCCTGCGCGGCGCCGCGTCCCACGCCGAAGGCGCGTCGACGGCGATGAACATCGGCGCGGCGCTGGTCGGGACCGAGCGCGGGCTGATCCGCGACATGATCTCGTCGTTCGTCGGCGAGCTGATCGTCAAGGCGCTGGCCGCGCTGGCGGCGTCCTGGTGCACCTTCGGCGGCACGATCGCGGCGTTCATCGCGGACACCGTCATCGAGGGCGGGGTGCTGGCGGAGAAGATCAGCACGCGGATCGCGAAGATCGTCGAGAAGCTGGAGGGCCTGGCGAAGGGCGCGGGCCGGTCGAAGGCGGCCCTCGAAGGGGCGGCGAACGCGTTGCGGAAGGCAGGCAAGGCGGCCGACCGGATCGTCGACCGCAGCGTCGAGACGGCGGCGGGCATCGAACGCAAGGCGAACGAGCTCAAGCAGGCCGGTCGCGAGGCGAAGTCCGCCGAAGAGACGGCGAAGGGCTGGAGCGACGCCGCCAAGGAGCGCGTCCCGGGTCGCGAGAAGCTGGAAGGGCCGGGCAGGTACTCCGAGGAGGGCCGCAGCGTCCTGAACCAGCACAAGCTCCTCGACCCGGACGAAAAGGTGCACTGGAACACCGCCGACACCGTCGGCGTGGCGACCGAGGGCCGCCGCCAGGAGAACGAGCAGTACGACCGCTACCACGAGGCCCAAGAGGCGCACGAGGCCCACGAGAAGGAGCACCCCGAGTGAACGACCGGCCCGAGGTGGAGCTGGCCAACCGCACCGGCCGGCTCCACCCCGCGCAGCGCGGCGCGCTGCTCGATCTGAACTTCTGGGCGGCCGCGGCGCTCGTCGTCGCCGGGCTGGTGGTGGCGGTGAGCCTCGCCCTGGTGGCCGAGACCGCGGGCGAGGTGCTGGGCACCGTGCTTCCGCTCCTGGCGATCACGGGCTGGTTCGCGTTCGTCTGCTGGCGCCGGCTGGCCGACGCCTTCGGCGGCCGGCTGACCGCGGTCACGGGCTGGACGCACGACTTCGGCACCGCCCGCCTCACCGACGAGTACCCGATCGGCCTGCACCGCAGCCCGGAGGGGTTCAAGAGCCTCGAGTCGTTCAGCCTCCGCGCCGGCGGCCGGACCTACCCGCTGGAGCGGCAGCTCCGCGAGCGGATCCGGCCGGACCGCGTCAACACCGTCCTGATCGCGCCGCGGTCCAAGCGGCTGATCAACGTCCTTCCGGCTTAGACGGCCTGGGTGAGGGCGTCGAACTCGGCGTCGGTGAGCTCGATGTCCGCGGCGGCGACGTTGTCCTCGAGGTGCGCGACCGAGGACGTACCCGGGATCGGCAGCACGACCGGCGACCGCTTGAGCAGCCACGCGAGCGCGAGCTGCGACGGCGAGGCGTCGTGCTCCTTCGCGAGCGCGGTCAGCGGGCTGTCGGAACCCGCGAGGGCACCGGTGGCCAGCGGGAACCACGGGATGAACGCGATGCCGTGCTCGGTGGCGTGCTCCAGCAGCGGTTCGGCGTCCCGCTTGGCCAGGTTGAACAGGTTCTGCACGGAGACGATCTCGGCGGTCTTCTGGGCCTCGACGAGGTCGCCGACCTCGACCTCGGACAGGCCGATGTGCCGGATCTTGCCCTCGTCCTGCAGCTTCTTCAGCTCACCGACCTGCTCGGCCACCGGCACCTTCGGGTCGATCCGGTGCAGCTGCAGCAGGTCGATCCGGTCGACGCCGAGGTGGCGCAGGCTCAGCTCGACCTGCTGGCGCAGGTATTCGGGCCGCCCGACCGGAACCCACTCGCCCGGACCCGTGCGCGTGAAACCGGCCTTGGTCGCGATGACCAGGTCGTCGGCGTAGGGGTGCAGGGCCTTCTTGATCAGCAGGTCGGCGACGAACGGGCCGTAGGCGTCGGCGGTGTCGATCAGGTTCACCCCGAGCTCGACGGCCCGCCGCAGCACGCGGACGGCCTCGTCGGGGTCCTTCGGATCGCCCCACACGCCCGGTCCGGTGAGCTGCATGGCGCCGTACCCGAGGCGGGTGACCGGGAGGTCGCCGCCGATGGTGAAGGTGCCGGAGTTCTTCGCGCTCATGGTTCGTCCCATCTTCGTCCGGGGTGTTCGGAGGGTGAACCCCCGGAGTACCCCCGGCGATTCCCGGAAACGCCGTGAGCCGCGGAACCTGCCCGATCGGCGAGCCGGCGACGACCCGGCCCGCGCCCACTACGGTTCTTCCCATGGCTGACTTGTTCGACGCCGCCGGGATGTACGACGAGGACTACCTGCACTTCTTCGCCTCGCCGGCGGAAACGAGCCGGCCGGCCGGTACGCTCGGGGGCGAAGCCGCCGCCGAGCTGACGTGGCGGCTGCTGGACCTGCGCCCGGGCCTGCGGGTGCTGGACCTGGCCTGCGGACACGGCGACCTCGCGCACCGCCTGGCCGCGCGCGGCTGCCGGGTCACGGGCCTGGACTCCTCGGCGGTCTTCCTGGACCGGGCCCGCGCCGACGCGGCCGCAGCCGGTACCGACGTCGAGTACGTGGCGGGCGACATGCGCCGGCTGCCGTGGACAGCCCGTTTCGACAGGGTCGTCAACTGGTCCACCGCCTTCGGGTACTTCGACGACGACACCAACCGCGACGTCCTGCGCGGCATCGCCGTCGCGCTGCGGCCCGGTGGCCGGCTGGCGATGGACCTGGACAACCTCCCCGCTTTCCTCGCCGCGTTCACGCCCTCGCGAGTCGTGGCCGCACGAGACGACGGCGATCTGCTCGTCGACCGCTACCGGCTGGACGCGCTGACCGGACGGCTCGAAGCGGAACGCACGGTCGTCCGCGACGGCCGGGCCCGGCGGACGCGCTTCGTCAAGCGGTTGTTCGGCTTCCCGGAACTGCGCGACTGGCTCATCGCCGCGGGCTTCGCCGAGGTGGCCGGCTTCGGCGAAGACGGGACACGCCTGACCGCGGACCACCGGCGGATGGTCCTCGTCGCAGCGCTCCCGTCCTAGCCGGAGCACGGTCGTCCCCCGGCGAGACGGATCCCGGAGCTCAGGAGTTGTGCGGGAAGCCCAGGTTCACGCCCGCGTGCGACCGGTCCGGCCACCGCGACGTCACGACCTTCGTCCGCGTGAAGAAGTGGAACCCCTCCGGCCCGTACGCGTGGCTGTCGCCGAACAGCGAGTCCTTCCAGCCGCCGAACGAGTAGTACCCGACCGGGACCGGGATCGGGACGTTGACCCCGACCATCCCGACCTCGACCTCGCTGGAGAACTGCCGCGCGGCCGCGCCGTCGCCGGTGAAGATCGCCACTCCGTTGCCGTACGGGTTGGCGTTGATCAGCGCCAACGCCTCGTCGTACGAGGCCGTGCGCGCCACCGACAGCACCGGCCCGAAGATTTCGTCCGTGTAGATCGACATCGACGGGCGGACGTGGTCGAACAGCGTCGGCCCGAGCCAGAAGCCGTCCCCGGCCACCTCGATGCCCCGGCCGTCGACGACCAGCGAGGCGCCTTCCGACACCCCGGCGTCCACATAGGACGAAACGCGGGCGTGGTGCGCCGCCGTCACCAGCGGGCCCATCTCCGACGCCGGGTCGCGGCCGTCACCGACCTTCAACCTCGACATCCGCTCGGTGATCTTCGCCACGAGCGCGTCACCCACCGGGTCGACGGCCACGACCACCGACACCGCCATGCACCGCTCCCCCGCCGAGCCGAACCCGGCCGACACCGCGGCGTCCGCCGCCAGGTCGAGGTCCGCGTCCGGCAGCACCACCATGTGGTTCTTCGCCCCGCCGAGGGCCTGGACGCGCTTGCCGTGCCGGGTGCCGGTTTCGTAGACGTACCGCGCGATCGGCGTCGACCCGACGAACGAGATCGCCTTGACGTCCGGGTGCGCCAGCAGCCCGTCCACGGCCACCTTGTCGCCGTGCAGCACGTTCAGCGCGCCCGCGGGCAACCCCGCTTCGGCGAACAGTTCCGCGATGAACACCGCCGCCGACGGGTCCTTCTCGCTCGGCTTCAGCACGACGGTGTTCCCGCAGGCCAGCGCGTTGGGCACGAACCACAGCGGCACCATGGCCGGGAAGTTGAACGGCGAGATCACCCCGACCACGCCCAGCGGCTGGGCGATCGAATGGACGTCGACGCCGGTGGAGGCGTTCTCGCTGAACCCGCCCTTGAGCAGCTGGGCGGCGCCGCAGGCGAACTCGACGTTCTCGATCGCGCGGGCGATCTCGCCGGCCGCGTCGGACTCGACCTTGCCGTGCTCGCTCGTGATGATCTTCGCCAGCTCGTGCCTGCGAGCGGACAGGAGCTCGCGGAAGGCGAACAGCACCCGCGTCCGCCCGGGCAGTGACGTCCCGCGCCAGCCCGGCAGCGCCGCCTTGGCCGCGGCGACGGCGGCTTCGACCTCGGCCTCGCCGGCGAAGTCGACGTGCGCCCTGACCTGTCCGGTGGCCGGGTCGAAGACCTCGCCGGACCGCGCGGCGGTCCCGCCGAACGGCTTGCCGTCGATCCAGTGGCTGATGCGGTCGGTCACGGCGGGCACTCCTTCGCTGGCGGCAACGTCCGACCCGAGTCTCCGGGCCGGTGCCGCGCCAGGCCATCGGCAACGTGTACGCCACTTGCCTCCCGGCCGTACAGTCTGTCCCTGCCGACTCTGCCGATGGTTACCACTCCGACCACAGCCACGGCCGAATGGCTTCGTATCTCCGGTTACGTTCCGTTCGGGGGCGGCCTGCTTTTGGTCGGACTGGTAACACGCGAGGAGCCATGTACCCGACCGTCGCCGAGGTGCTCGCGCTGCCGGTGCTGCGCCAGGGCCGTCCGCACGTCGTCGCCGGCGCCGCCGGGCTGGACGCGCCGGTGCGCTGGGCGCACGTGGCCGAGGTGGCCGACATCGCGCACCTGCTGCGCGGCGGCGAGCTGGTGCTGACCACCGGCGTCGCCCTGCCCGACGACGGCCCGGCGCTCGCCCGGTACGTCGCCGACCTGGCCGGGGTCGGCGCGGCCGGCGTCGTGGTCGAGCTGGTCCGGCACTGGAGCGACAAGCTGCCCGCCGCGCTCGTGGAAGCGGCGGAGGAGCACGGCCTGCCGCTTGTCACGCTCTCGCGCGAGACGCGGTTCGTCAGCGTCACCGAAGCGGTGAACGGCCAGATCGTCGACGCCCAGGTCGCCGAGCTGCGCGCCGCCGAGCGCGTCCACGAGACGTTCACCGCCCTGACGGTCGCGGGCGCCGAACCCGGCGTCGTCCTCGGCGAGGTCGCCCGGCTCACCGAGCAGCCGGTGGTGCTGGAGACGCTGTCGCACGAGGTCCTCGCCTACGACGCGGCCGGCACCGACCCGGCCGAGCTGCTCACCGGCTGGCCGGCCCGGTCGCGGGTGGTCCAGGTCGGCGAGCGGACCGGGTACCACGCGGCTTCCGGCTGGCTGGTGACCGTGGTCGGCGCGCGCGGGCACGACTGGGGACGGCTGATCGTCGTCTGCGCCGACCAGCCGCCGCACCGCCACCGGGTGGTCGCCGAGCGGGCCGCGTCCGCACTCGCCGTGCACCGGCTGGTCGCCAAGGACTCCGACGGCCTCGAACGCCAGGCCCACCGCGCGGTGCTCGCCGAGCTGCTGGCCTCCCCCGCGCCGACGGCCGAGCTGCTGGCCCGCGCCTCGGCCCTGGCCGTGCCGCTGCCCGGACGGCAGCTGGTCGGGCTGGCGGTCCGGCCGCGGCTGACCGGGACCGCGCGCCCGGCCCTGTCGACCCCGCCGGTGCTGCGCGAACTGGCCGAGGCGACGGTGCTGGCGGCGCGCCGCGCGAAGGTGTCGGCGCTGGTGGCGACGGACGACCTCGGCGTACGGGCGCTGATCGCGCTGTCCCCGGAGGCCAACGCCGACGCCGTCCTGCACCGCCTCGCCACCGACGTCCACGAGGCCCGCGGCAGCGCCCCGGGCGTGCTCGCGGTGGGCACGACGGTGACGTCCCCGGCCGAAGCCCGCCGGACGTTGCTCGAAGCGAGCCAGGTCGCGGCCGCGGCACTGGGCACGGGCACCGAACGGGTGGTGCACCGCCTGTCCGACGTCCGCCTGCGCGGCCTGCTGCACCTGCTGTCCGGCGACGAGCGCGTGACGGCGTTCGCCTTCCGCGAGCTGGGCCCGCTGCTGCAGCGCGACGCCGCGACCGGCAGCCGCCTGCTGCAGGCGTTGCGGCACTACTGCGAGCAGGGCGGCAACAAGTCGGCGGCGGCCGCGGCGGCGCACACTTCCCGGACGGCGTACTACCAGCAGCTCGCCCGGATCGAGCAGGTCCTCGGGGTGCGGCTGGAGGACCCGGAGTCGATGTTGTCGCTGTACGTGGCCCTGCTGGCGTGGGACCTCACCCGGCCGAGCGAAGAAGACTCACCCGGACGTGCAGCACAGTGATCGGCTCCGGACGGCCGATGACACCGATATGGCCTTATTCCCCCTCGCAGCCTGCTTGATGAGCCTCAGCTGTCTCGCGCCGGCGCAACCCCCGGCCTCCACGCTGCAGCTGACCACCCACGACACCGCCAACCGCATCGGCTCGGTGGTCCTGACGTGCGACCCGGCGGGCGGCACGCACCCCAAGCACGACAAGGCGTGCGCGGTGCTGTCGGACGTCGACGGTGATTTTTCGCGGATCACCGCGCGACACCAGGCGTGCACGCTGATCTACGCCCCGGTGGACGCGACGGCGCTCGGCACCTGGCACGGAAAACCGGTGTCGTTCCACACGACGTACGCGAACCGGTGCGAAGCCGACCGCAATTCGGACGACGTCTTCGCGTTCTGACGCTGATCTGCGACAACTGAACGGCATCACCCGACGGGGCACGGCCTGCCGCGGGGCAGGCTGTGCCCCATGCCACCACCGATCGCCACCCCGCGGGCCCGTGCGCTGGGGTTCGGGATGAAGAGAGCCAGGCAGGCGCGGAACCTGAAAGTCCGGGAACTGGGCCGGTTGGTCGACGTGCTGCCGCAGAACATTTCCAATTGGGAGAGCGGCAAGCGCATCCCGAAGCCGGAAGAGGTCGCCACGATCCTCGCCGCGTTGCGGGTGGACGTGGGTGAACGCAACCGGCTCCTCGAACTGGCCCGCAACGCCAACGAGCCCAACTGGCTCGAGCAGCACGCGCCGCCTAAGCTGGCCACCTTCGTCGAGTACGAGCAGACCGCCGCGGCGATGGCGGAATGGGCGACCGGGCTGATGCCCGGGCTCCTGCAGACTCCCGCCTACATCAGGGCGCTCTTCACCTCCACGGCGCTGCCCCCGCGCGAGATCGAGACCCGGGTGATGATCCGGATCACCCGCCGTGAGGTGCTGACCGGCCGTGCGCCCCTCGAATACCGGGCCCTGCTCAGCGAATCCGTGCTGCGCCAGAACATCGGCGGCGCGCAGGTGATGGCCGAGCAGCTTCGCCACCTGCTCACCGTCGCCCGCGCCCGCAATGTTTCGGTGCGCATCGTTCCGGGCGGCCTCGGCTACCACCCCGGTCTCTACGGGCCTTTCGTCATCTTCGACTTCCACGACCTGCCGCCGATCGTGCATCTCGAGCACTATCGCGGCAGCGGTTATGTCTACGATCAGAGTCACCTGGCCGATTACCGCGCGGCCATGCAGGACTTGTCCGCCCTGGCGCTCGGCGAACCCGAATCGCTCCAGCTCGTCCAGGGGGTGATCGCGGAACTGGAGGCCTGAAATGCCGGATGCGACCTGGCGGAAGTCGTCCTACAGCGGTGAGGAGACCAACTGCGTCGAAGTGCGGCTCGGTGGGCTGTCGCAGATCCGCGACACGAAAGACCGCGCGGGCGGCACACTCTCCGTTACCACCCGATCGTGGGAAGCGCTGCTCGCCGGCGTGAGCGCGCGGAAGCCGCCGGGCCGCCCCCACGACGGTCCGGTGGCTCCGCGTAACTCTTGAGCACGTGCTGCTCACCGGTCCGGTTCAGCCGCAGCCGGGGGCGAGAGGCACGTCACGGGCCGAGGCCCGGCTGAGGTTCCACGCCGGCCAGGTGTCCGGGGTGTCGTCGCGCAGGACCTGCCGCAGCACGCACGTGCGCAGCGGTTCCGGCAGGCGGGCGGAGACCACCGGGACCACGTCGGCCGAGAACCGGGCCAGGTACCGGTCGTCCAGGGGCTTGCCCGCGGCCGCGCGGTCGAGGTTGGCGTCGGCGATCAGGCGTTCCGGGTCGAGGACGGCCAGCACGAGCAGCGCCGCCGCGGCCGTGCCGATCGCCGCGCGGGGCAGCCACGCCGAGCGCAGCCGGACCAGTGCCGCGCCGACCAGTACGAACAGCGCGCCGAACCAGAGCTCGCAGACCTCGACCAGCAGCCGCAGGACCGTGAAGCCGTACGCCTCCTGGTACGTCCACATGCGACTCAACGCCGAGCCGACGAGCACCAGGGTCAGTGCGCTGAGCGTCCCGAGCAGGACACGCTGCCGGAGCCGGTCGGCCTTCGTCGCGTTCGGCGCCCACCGCAGCGCCGCGGCGACGATGGCCAAGGTCAGCACCGTGACCGCGCACAGCTGCCAGAAGCCGCCGCGGGCGTACTCCGCCGACGTCAGGTTGCTGGTGCGCAGGACGTACTCGGTACCCCCGAACAACACGACCAGCCGCACCCCGACGAAAGCCGCGAACACCAGGATCAGCACCACGAGCGGCACCGTCCATTCCAGACCATATTTGGTCCGGTGTGGACGTTCGCCTGGCGCCCGCGGCGCCGGCGCGGCGAGGAAGTAGCAGGCCCCGGCGGCGACCAGCGTGACGACCGCGAAGACCGAGCACCACCGCACCAGCGTCGCGACGCTGAGATCGGGGATCAGGGCGTCGACGACGGCGGCGAAGGCGGCGTCGGCACTGGCCAGCAGCGGCACGAAGACCCCGACGAGCGCGGCGGCGGCCAGCACGGCGAGCGCGATCCGCCGGGCGACGCCGTCGCGGCGGGTGGTGAAGCGCCCGGCCCCGCGCCCGACCCACGGGATCGCCCGCACGGCCTCGATCGGGACGGCGAGCATGTCGTAGAGAACGGAGTGCACGGTCCGTTCCCCGACGACGGCGAGCGACCCGCTGACGACGGCGCCGATGACGCAGAGGACGAACAGCCACCCCGACGCCCGCACGGTCCCCATCGCGAGCAGCGCCAGGGCGAGGGCCGCCCACGCGGCATTGCGCCAGGTGAAATCGCCCGGCGCTCCACCCCGCGAACGCCGGTCGGCCACGACGACCGCGCCGACGACCCCCAGCCCGGAGAGCAGCCAGCCGACCCCGGGCCGATCGACGGGCACCAGAAGCGCACCCGCAACCCCGGCCAGCCCCGAAGCCGGAAGAACGGCCGCGGGCAGCGGAACAACGGCTGATTTCGGCGGCGGCAGCGGGTGGAGGAAAACCGGCGGAGCAGCAACGGCCACCCCACCGCCCACGGCCGAAGCCCCCGGCGCCGCAACGGCTCCCACGCCGGCACCGGACCCCTCCCGAACCCCGGCCGCCCCCATTCGCGGGCCCCGCGGTGCACCTGGCTCCGATCCCGCCGAGCCGACCCCCGCCTCCCGAATCCCGGCCGTCCCCATTCGCGGGCCCCGCGGTGCACCCGCCCCCGCACCCGGCTCCGCTCCCGCCGAGCCGACCCCCGCCTCCCGCACCGCCCGCTTGCCCCGCGGCACCCGCTCCCCGGGCCCACCCACACTGCTCTTCGGCATCTCCGCTCACTTCCCCTTCGCAAATCCACCCGTCCGCGCGGACCCACGGCACCCAGACCGGCCGGTCCTAAGCCGGCAGCGTCACCCGGATCCGGCTCCCCGTCCCCGGCGACGGGTCGACCACCTCGATCGTCCCGCCGTGCAGTTCCACCGCCCACCGGGCGATCGCCAGGCCGAGCCCCGTCCCCCCGCCCGACGGCCGCTCGCCCCGGGTGAACCGCTCGAACACCCGCTCCCGGTCCGCCGGCGCGATCCCGGGCCCTTCGTCGCACACGTCGATGCGCACCTCCCCCGGCCGCACCTGCGCCACCACCCGGACCTGACCGCCCGCCGGGCCGTGGCGGGCCGCGTTCTCCAGCAGGTTCGCCACCACCTGGAACAGCCGGCCGCGGTCCGCCGTCACCACCGCGCCTTCCGGGGACACCGCCACCTCGAACGTCACCCCGCGGCCCGCGAACGCCGCCTCCCCGACCACCTCGGACAACAGCGACCACAGCGAAAACGACGTCTTGTGCAGCGGCAGCGCCCCCGCGTCCAGCCGCGACAGGTCCAGCAGCTCGTCCACCAGGTTCGCCAGGCGCTCGGTCTGCTGCAGCGCCGTCTTCAACGTGGCCGGATCGGCGTCCTCGACCCCGTCGACCAGGTTCTCCAGCACGCCGTTCAACGCGGTGATCGGCGTCCGCAGCTCGTGGGACACGTTGGCGATCAGCTCCCGGCGCTGGCGGTCCGCGTTCCCGAGGTCCCCGGCCATCTGGTTGAACGCCTGCGCCAGCACGCCGACCTCGTCCCGCGTGGTCGCCCGGATCCGCCGGGTGTAGTCGCCCTTCGCCATCGCCCGCGCCGCCGCCGTCATCTCGCGCAGCGGCCGCGTCATGCCGTGGGCCAGTACCTGCGACAACACGAGCGCGAGCACCATCGCGGTGATCGTCGTCTTCGGCGGCAGCCAGCCGATCTGCCAGTTGAAGAAGGCGAACGCCACCCCGCCGGAGGCCACCATCAGGATCGCCAGCTTCAGCTTGATCGACCGGATCCGGTCGAGCGGCCGCGGCACGAGGTTCACGAGCCCGCCTCCAACGCGTAGCCGACGCCGTGCACGGTCCGGATCAGGTCCGCGCCGAGCTTCCGCCGCAGCGCCTTGATGTGGCTGTCCACCGCGCGCGTGCCCGCGGACGTGCCGTGGACGTCCCAGTCCCACACCTCCGACAGCAGCCGTTCGCGCGGCTGCACCACCCGCGGCCGCCGCGCGAAGTGCACGAGCAGGTCGAACTCGATCGGTGTCAGCTGCGCCGCGACCCCCGCCCGGGCGACGCGCCGCTGGTCGACGTCGATTTCGAGATCACCCAGCACGATCCGGGTGCCCACGACCGAAGCCGACCGCTCGACCCGCCGCAGCAACGCGTGCACCCGAGCCGTCAGCACCCGCATCGAGAACGGCTTGGTGAGGTAGTCGTCGGCGCCGACCCCCAGCCCGACCAGCAGGTCCGTCTCGTCGGCGCGCGCGGTCAGCATCAGCACCGGCACCGGGCGCCGCCCCTGGATGCGGCGGCAGACCTCCAGCCCGTCGAACCCCGGCAGCATGACGTCGAGCACCACCAGGTCCGGCTCGCCCGAGGCGTCCGCTTCGACGGCGGCCGGGCCGTCGTGGACGACGTCGACGGTGAACCCCTCGGCCCGCAGCCGGGCCGCGATCGACGCGGCGATCGTGACGTCGTCCTCGACGACGAGCACCCGCCGTCCACCCAGTTCCATGACCACGACCCTAAGCACCCCCGGTGGAGACGGTTCGCGTGAAGTGTGAAGATCCTGTGGAGACGTTTCACCCACTTTGCCGGTTCGTGACGGCCGGATGTGTGACGCAGGTCATGCACTCCGGGGCCGCTTCGCGCAATCGACAGACTGCACTCCTGATCTCGGAAGAGTGAACAGTCTGCCGTTGCCCCGGCCCTGACCTGGCGCGCAGGATTCCGCAATGGCGCCGACACCCGCAGACCAGCGCGTGCACGACGACGGCCGGGTCGAGCTCGACCCCACCGCCGTCCGGTCTCTCGAAGGCAGCCGGTTCTTCAACGAGGAACTGGCCCCCGTCCCCGTGGAAAAGCGGACCTGGACCACCTACAACTACTTCGCGCTCTGGATGGGGATGGCCCACAACATCCCCAGTTACGCCCTGGCCGCGTCGCTGATCGCGCTCGGCATGAACTGGGTGCAGGCGCTGCTCACGATCACGATCGGCAACCTGATCGTGCTGGCCCCGATGCTGTTCAACAGCCACGCCGGCACGAAGTACGGCATCCCGTTCCCGGTGTTCGCCCGGGCGTTCTACGGCCTGCGGGGCGCCAACCTGGCCGCGCTCCTGCGCGCGTTCATCGCGTGCGGCTGGTTCGGCATCCAGACGTGGGTCGGCGGCGAGGCCATCCACGTCATCCTCGGCCGGCTGCTCGGCTCGTGGTGGCGCGATTCGGCCGTCGTCGCCGGGCAGCACTGGACGCTGTGGCTGTCCTTCGTGGTCTTCTGGATCGGCCAGATGCTCATCATCTGGCGCGGCATGGAGGCCGTCCGCCGGTTCGAGAACTGGACGGCACCGCTGGTGTCCGTCGGCTTCCTGATCATGCTCGGGTACGTGCTGGTCAAGGCGGGCGGGCTGGGCCCGATCCTGTCCGACGGCGGCAAGCTCGGCTGGGGCCCGGGCTTCTGGAAGGTGTTCGCGCCGTCCCTGATGGCGATGATCGCGTTCTGGTCGACCCTGTCGCTGAACATGCCGGACTTCACCCGCTTCGGCGGCAGCCAGCGCAAGCAGGTCCGCGGCCAGGTCCTCGGCCTGCCGACGACGATGACGTTCATCGCGATCGTGGCCATCCTGACCACCTCGGGCGGGCACGTCCTCTACGGCGAGGACATCTGGGACCCGGCGCAGCTGGCGGACAAGTTCACCAGCCCGGTCGTGGTCGTCGTGGCCCTGGTCGCACTGGTCCTGGCGACGATCTCGGCGAACCTCGCGGCCAACGTCGTCAGCCCGTCCTACGACTTCTCGAACGCCTTCCCGAAGAAGATCACCTTCGCGGTCGGCGGCGGGATCACCGGCGTCATCGGGATCCTCATCCAGCCGTGGCGGCTGTACTCCGACCCGAACATCTACATCTTCGCGTGGCTCGGCTTCTACGGCGGCCTGCTCGGCGCGGTCGCCGGCGTGCTCGTCGCCGGGTACTGGGTCGTCCACCGCACGAAGCTGCGGCTGAAGGACCTCTACACACCCGATGGGGTGTATTGGTTCAGCGGCGGCTGGAACTGGCGCGCCCTGGTCGCCACCCTGGTGGGGGCGCTGCTCGCGGTCGGCGGCGCGTACGGCGGGCCGTTCCCCGCCGACGGCATCATCCCGTTCCTCAAGCCGCTTTACGACTACAACTGGGTGATCGGCCTGGTCGGCGCCTTCGTCGTCTTCGCCGCCCTTTCCGTTCCGTCAACCAAGGAGGTAGCAAGTGAGCGTCGTCCGAGCCGGATTGATCCAGCAGCGGTGGACGGGTGACAAGGAGTCCATGACCAAGGCGGCGGTCGACCACATCGCCACCGCCGCTTCGCAGGGCGCCCAGGTCGTCTGCCTCCAGGAACTGTTCTACGGGCCGTACTTCTGCCAGGTGCAGGACGCCGACTACTACAGTTACACGGAGGCCATCCCGGACGGCCCCACGACGAAACTCATGCAGGAGGTGGCCGAGCGCCACGGCGTCGTGCTGATCGTGCCGATGTACGAGGTCGAACAGCCGGGCGTCTACTACAACACCGCCGCGGTGATCGACGCCGACGGCACCTACCTCGGCAAGTACCGGAAGAACCACATCCCGCAGGTCAAGGGGTTCTGGGAGAAGTTCTACTTCCGGCCCGGCAACCTCGGCTACCCGGTGTTCGACACGGCCGTGGGCCGCATCGGCGTCTACATCTGCTACGAGCGGCACTTCCCGGAGGGCTGGCGCGCGCTCGGCCTGGCCGGGGCGAAGATCGTGTTCAACCCGTCGGCGACCAGCCGCAACCTCTCGCAGTACCTGTGGAAGCTGGAGCAGCCGGCGGCCGCGGTGGCGAACGAGTACTTCGTCGGCGCGATCAACCGGGTGGGCGTGGAACCGCTGGGCGACAACGACTTCTACGGCCAGACGTACTTCGTCGACCCGCGCGGGCAGCTGGTCGGGGACGCGGCGTCCGACACCGACGACGAGGTGGTCGTGCGCGACCTCGACCTCTCGCTGCTGGAGGAGGTCCGGAACACGTGGGCGTTCTACCGCGACCGCCGGCCGGACACCTACGGCCCGCTCGCGGAGGCCTGATGACCACGCTGATCCGTGGCGGGCAGGTCGTCTCGCCGTCGGGCGCGATTCCCGCGGACGTCCTCGTCGACGGCGAGACCATCGCCGCCGTCGGGGCGCCCGGAACGCTGACCGGCGACGAGACGATCGACGCCACCGGGAAGTACGTGCTGCCCGGCGGCATCGACGCCCACACCCACATGGAGATGCCGTTCGGCGGCACCCATTCGGTGGACACGTTCTCGACCGGGACGACGGCGGCCGCGTGGGGCGGCACGACCACGATCATCGACTTCGCCGTGCAGGCCAAGGGCACGTCCCTGTTGTCCACATTGGACAAGTGGCACGCCAAGGCGGACGGCAACTGCGCGATCGACTACGGCTTCCACATGATCGTCTCCGACGTCAACGACCAGTCGCTGAAGGAGATGGAAGCCTGCATCGACGGCGGCGTCGGCAGCTTCAAGATGTTCATGGCGTATCCGGGGGTGTTCTACTCCACGGACGGGGAAATCCTGCTGGCGATGCAGAAAGCCCGCGAAATCGGCGCTACGATCATGATGCATGCCGAAAACGGCATCGCGATCGACCAGCTGGCGGCGCAGGCCTTCGCCGCGGGCAAGGTGGATCCCGTGCAGCACGGCCTGACGCGGCCGCCGGAACTGGAAGGAGAAGCGACGTCGCGGGCGATCCAGCTCGCGAAGGTGACGGGCTCGCCGTTGTACATCGTGCACCTGTCGGCGTCGCAAGCGCTTGCGGCGGTGGCGGAAGCGCGCAACGACGGTCAGAACGTCTTCGCGGAGACGTGCCCGCAGTACCTCTACCTGTCCATCGAGGACTTGGCGAAGCCGGACTTTGAGGGCGCGAAGTACGTGGCTTCACCGCCGTTGCGGGAGAAGTCGCACCAGGCCGACCTGTGGCGCGGGCTGCGGACGAACGATCTGTCCGTCGTGTCGACCGACCACTGCCCGTTCTGCTTCAAGGACCAGAAGGAGCTGGGGCGCGGCGACTTCCGGGCCATCCCGAACGGGATGCCGGGTGTCGAGCACCGGATGGACCTGCTGCACCAGGGCGTCGTCGCGGGGCAGCTCACGCTCGGCCGCTGGGTCGAGACGTGCTCGGCAACGCCGGCGCGGATGTTCGGGCTGTACCCGCGCAAGGGCGTGATCGCGGCCGGTTCGGACGCGGACATCGTCATCTACGACCCTTCCGCCCGGCAGACGCTGTCGGCGTCGACGCACCACATGAACGTCGACTACTCGGCGTACGAGGGGTTCGAGATCACCGGCCGGGTGCACACCGTGCTGTCCCGAGGGCGCGTTGTGGTGTCGCCTGACGGGTTCACGGGGTCGACGTCCCACGGCAGGTTCCTGTCCCGCTCGCTGAATCAATATCTGAATTGAGGTAGCGATGGACTTTGGCATCGTGCTGCAGACGGACCCGCCCGCGCGGGACGTCGTGCGGCTGATGAAGGACGCCGAAGACTGCGGGTTCCGGTACGGCTGGACGTTCGACTCGTGCGTGCTGTGGCAGGAGCCCTTCGTCATCTACTCGGCTGTGTTGGCCGCGACTTCGTCGCTCGTCGTGGGACCGATGGTGACCAGCCCGGGCACGCGGGACTGGTCCGTGCTGGCGTCGACGTTCGCCACGCTGAACGACATGTACGGCAACCGGACGGTGTGCGGCATCGGCCGCGGCGATTCGGCGCACCGGGTGATCGGCAAGCCACCGTCCACCTTGGCCACCGTGCGCGACTGCATGCGCGTGGTCAAGGACCTGGCCGAAGGCCGCTCGGTGACGATGAACGAGAAGACGGTGCAGATCCCGTGGGTCCGCAACGGCCGGCTCGAGATGTGGATGGCGGGCTACGGCCCGAAGGCGCTGCAGACGGTGGGCGAGCACGCGGACGGCTTCATCCTGCAGTGCGCCGACCCGGCGATCGCCCGCTGGACGATCGCCGCGGTCCGCGACGCGGCCCGCGCGGCCGGCCGCGACCCGGGCGGCATCACGATCTGCGTGGCGGCCCCGGCGTACGTCGGCGAAGACCTGCCACACCAGCGCGAACAGCTGCGCTGGTTCGGCGGCATGGTCGGCAACCACGTGGCGGACCTGGTGGCGCGGTACGGCTCATCGGGCGCGGTACCGCGGGAGCTGACGGACTACATCCGCGAGCGCGAAGGCTACGACTACAGCCACCACGGCAAGGCGGGCAACCCGTCGACGGAGTTCGTCCCGGACGAGATAGTGGACCGCTTCTGCCTGCTGGGTCCGGCATCGGCGCAGGTGGAACGGCTGCAGGAGCTGGCAGAGCTGGGCGTGGACCAGTTTTCGCTGTACCTGATGCACGACGACCGCGAGGCGACGCTCGCGTCGTACGGGTCGCAGATCATCCCGAAGCTCACCGCGTAGGGCCCGCCCTACCCCGGTTCCGGGGGCGCGCCCCAGCGCGCCCCCGGTCCCGGTGCCGGGACGATCGGGCGATGAACCTTCGTGTTGCGCTGGCACTGGGAACGGCCACGCTCGCGGTGGGCGCCCTCGCGCCCGCGGCCGCGGCCGGCCCGGCCGGAATCGTCTGGGAAGCCTCCTGCGCCCCCGGGTACGACTGCGGCCACCTCGACGTCCCGCTGTCCTATCAGGACCCGTCGCTGGGTACGGTTCGGCTCGCGATAGCGCGGCTGCCCGCCACCGACCAAGCGCACAAGCTGGGCACGATCTTCTCCAACCCGGGCGGCCCCGGCTCGTCCGGCCGGTTCGCACCCGCGTTGACCCCGACCTTGCACGCGCGCTTCGACATCGTCGGGTTCGACCCGCGCGGCGTCGGGGCGAGTGCGAAGATCCACTGCTTCACGGATCCGGCGCAGACCGCGGTCCTGCAACGGGCTCTCGGCACGTTCCCGCTGACCCGGGCGGCCGAGCAGCAGCAGATCGCGGACACGCGCACGGTGACGGACCTCTGCGAGCAGAACGCGGGCCCGCTGGCGAACCACCTGTCGACGGGCACGATCGCCCGCGACCTGGACCGGCTGCGCGTCGCGTTCGGCGAACGGAAGCTCCGGTATTACGGGAAGTCGTACGGCACGTATCTCGGCGAAACGTATGCGAACCTGTTCCCCGGCGCCACCGGAACGCTGGCCCTCGACGCGGTCGACGACCCGACCCGCTGGTCGGCCGGCCCGGGCCCGATGAGCTACCGCCTGCAGGGCTTCGCCGACGCACCGCGCGCACTGGAGTCCTTTTTGGACGCCTGCGGTACGCGTTGCCCGTTCGACTACAACGCGATCCTGGACCGTCTCGAAGCCGCCCCGGCCACAGTGAGCTACCAGACCGCGATCGCCCGGATCCACAACTACCTCACCGACGCCCAAGCGGCGCCCGAGCTGGCGGCATTCCTCCGGTCGCTGGCCGACCCGGCGTCACCCGCTCCGCCATCCGCCGGTGAACCACCGGACGTCGACTCCCTCCTGGGCGGCGGCGCCACGCTCTGTTCGGACGCGGCAAACCCCCGGAACCCGGCGGTCTGGTGGAACTACGCCGAGCGAGCAGACCGCATCGCCCGTAGCTTCGGTCCCTACGACGTCTACAAGACGCTGCCGTGCGCGACGTGGGAGCTTTCGGACCCGGGCCGGTACACGGGGCCGTGGAACCGCCCGACGGCGCCGATCCTGCTGCTGGCCAACCGCCAGGGCGACCTGGAGACACCGTACGCGGGGGCCCAGCGCACAGAGCGCCTGCTGGGCAACGCACGTCTGCTGACCCTGGACACGTACGGCCACGGTTCCCGCGGCAAGAGCGCGTGTATCGACCGCCGCCTGGACGACTACTTCACCACGGGCGCACTGCCCGCCCCGGGCACGCTCTGCGCACCGGATCGGGGCCCGTTCGGCTGAAGACCCGACGTCCTGTCAACGGTTGCCGTCGCGCTCCTTCCCGCTCAGTCCACCAGGGCCTGGTAGACCAGCTGCCGCAGCTGGGGGCGCAGGCGGTACGTGCTCGACGGCAGCAGTTGCGTGTAGAAGCCCACCGTCAGGTCCTCGTCCGGGTCCACCCAGAACGCCGTTGATGCTGCGCCGCCCCAGGCGTACTCGCCTGCCGAGGACAGGGTGCGGGCCTTCACCGGGTCTTCCAGGACCGAGAAGCCCAAGCCGAAGCCGTGGCCGTCGAACGGCATCTCGGCGAACAACGGGCGGCCGAACTGTTCCAGGTCCACGTGGCCCGGCAGGTGGTTGCTGGCCATCAGCGCCACCGTGCGCGGGGACAGCAACCGCACGCCGTCCAGTTCGCCGCCGCGGAGGAGCATCTCCGTGAAGCGCCAATAGTCCGGTGCCGAGGACACCAGGCCTCCGCCGCCGGAGAGGCAGTCCGGGGTTGCCGTGCCCAGGCGACCGAATGCGTCGTTGCGGGTTGCGCGGCCCGATGCCGGGTTGCGTACGTACATCGCCGCCAAGCGGGACGGGGATGGAGCCACGAAACCCGTGTCCGTCATGCCCAGCGGCGCGAAGATCCGCGACGCGAAGAACTCGTCCAGCAGCTGGCCCGACACCACCTCAACGACCCGGCCGAGCACATCCGTGGCCACCGAGTAGTTCCACTCCGCGCCCGGCTGGAACAGCAGCGGCAGTGACGCCCACTTCTCCGTACAGGCGGCCAGGTCGAGGCCCGGCGGGGTGCCCCACTCGAAGCCCGCCGCGCGGTAGATCGCGTCCACCGGGTGGCCGTGGTGGAAGCCGTACGTCAGGCCCGCCGTGTGCGTCAGCAGGTGCCACACGCGGATCGGCGAACGCGCCGGCTCGGTCGACGGCGCCAGGGCCGATCCCTTGACGTACACCCGCGGCGACTCGAACTCCGGCAGCCACCGCGAGATCGGGTCGTCCAGCTCCAGCAGGCCCTCTTCGGCCAGCATCATCGCCGCCACCGAGGTGATCGGCTTGGTCATCGAGAAGATCCGCCACAGCGTGTCCGTCTCGACCGGCAGCGACGCCTCGACGTCCCGGTGCCCGCCGCGCCCCACGTGGACGATGCGCCCGTGCCTGCTGACCACCGCGAGCCAGCCCGGCAACCGGCCGTCCTCGACGTACCGGTCGAAATGCGCGTCGATCCGGGCCAGCCGCGCCGCGTCGAAGCCGGCCTCGGCCGGGTCGACGTCCACCTCGAAATCCGCCATGCGGCGAAGGCTACTGTGCCGATGAGTACCAAGCCGACCACAGCCACGGCCGAATCACTCCGTGGCCACGGTTTCGCGCCGTGGGGGTGGCCTGCTTGTTACTTCTCCCGCGCCCGCTCGGCCGCCTTCTCCTCGCGCCACGCTTCGTCGTTCTTGCCTTCGCGCCAGTAGCCCGAAACCGACAGCAGCTCGCGCCGCACCCCGCGCTCCTCGAGCAGGTACCGCCGCAGCTCGCGCACGAACCCGGCCTCGCCGTGGACGAACGCCTGGACGACGCCCTCGCGCCACGGCAGTTCGCGCACCGCCGCGGCGACATCGCCGCCGGACGCCCGGTGCAGCCAGGTGATCTGTGCGTCCGCCTTCGTGACCAGCGGCTGCTGCTCGTCCGCGTTCTCGACGAGGATGACCGCCTGCGCCGGGACCCCGGCCGGCAGCGCTTCGAGCGAAGACGCGATGGCCGGCAACGCGCTTTCGTCCCCGGCCAGCAGGTGCCAGTCCGCCTCGGCGCCGGGCGCGTACGCGCCGCCCGGCCCCAGCACCAGCAGTTCGTCACCCGGCTGGGCCGACGCCGCCCACGGACCGGCGATGCCCTCGTCGCCGTGGTGGACGAAGTCCAGGACGAGCTCCCCGGCCTGCGGGTCGAACCCGCGGACGGTGTACGAGCGCTGCCGCGGCCAGTGCTCCCGCGGCATCGTCGCCCGGCACTCCTGCACGTCGAACGGCTCCGGGTACTCGACGCCGGGCACCTTGAACAGCACCTTCACGTAGCCGTCGGTGAAGTCGTTCGGCGTGAACTCCGCGATGCCCTCGCCGCCCGCGACGATCCGGATCATGTGCGGGGTCAGCCGCTCGGTCCGCAGCACCCGCAGCCGCACCGCGGGACGCCCGGACCGCCGGGGTGCTTCAGCCATCGACCACTCCAACCATCACTAAGGCTTACCTAAGTCACCCTACGCGCCGGAATCGGCGCGCGGCTACTCCGGTGTACCCAGATCTTCCAGCAACCTCCCGAATCCCACCTTGACCTTTCCCCGGAACCCGACGAAGAACCGGTTCGCCAACGGCACGCCCCACCGCCCCCAGGACGCGGCGTTCACGACCCGGTGCTCGACGCGCGCCCCGGCCGGATCGGCCGTGACGCGGTACTCGCCGCGGTACCACCAGCCGCCCTGCACCGCGACGAACCTCCGCTCCCGGTCGACGTCCATCCGCATCGGGTGACCCCCGCCGGCGAGCCGCCGCCACAGCCGTTCGAACACCTCGCCAGGCGGCCGCGCGACCACCCCGGCCGCTTCCGCAAGCGTTTTCACCCGCGCGGATCCGAAACCCGCGTGTTCTGGAACGCCGTGATCAGCCATTCGCCTCCCTCCCGGACGAGGACGAACGACACGGTCGACTCGCGCCCCACATCGGTCGTGTCGGCCCCGCTCAGCGACGAGCCGCCGCCGACCACGGCCACGGCGACGTCGGGCCGCACGAACCGCACCTTCGCCGCCCCGCCGAGCTGCCCGGTCAGCTTGGACCCCCGCAACGGTCCCTCGAACAGCGCCCGGTGCGAGCTTTCGATCGTCTCCCGGCCCGGCAGGTTCAGCCCGAAGTACGTCACGTAGTCCGCGTCTTCGGTGAACAGCCGCCCGTACGCGGCGGCATCCCCGGAGTTCCACGCGTCGGTGAGCCGCTCGAGCACCGCACGAACCTCGACTTCGGCAGTCATGACAATCCCCCTTCGAACGTCGTTCGTCTCACGAACACCGTTCTACTCTCGAACGCTGTTCGCGTCAAGTACAGTGTTCGGGTGACCGTTCCCCCACCGCCGTGGCGCAGCGCTCCCCGCCGCCGGGCCGCGAAACCCGCGCTCTCCCAGGCCTCGATCGTCCGAGCGGCCCTGATCGTCCTGGACGACGAGGGGTTCGACGCGGTCACCATGCGGCGGATCGCGCAGGAGCTGGAGACCGGGCCCGCGTCGCTCTACGCGCACGTCTCCAACAAGGACGAACTGGCGGAGCTGATGCTCGACGCCGTGCTCGCCGACATCCAGGTTCCCGAACCGGACCCCGCGCGCTGGGACGAGCAGGTCAAGGACCTCGTCCGCGACCAGATCCGGGTGATGGCCGCGCATCGGGGCATCGCGCGCATCGCGTGGGACATCCCCGTGCCGGTCACGCCGAATTCGCTGAAGCTGGGCGAGGCGACGCTCGCCCTGCTGCGCGCGGGCGGGTTGAGCCTCAAGCAGGCGACCTTCGCGGGCGACGCACTGGCGCTCTACGCCAAGGCGTACGCCTACGAAGCCAGCGGCTGGACCTGGGGCGAGATCGACCAGGCCGAAGTCGGCGAACGCGGCAAGCAGATGGTGGCGTACATGCGGTCACTGCCCGCCGAGTCGTTCCCGAACCTGCTGCACGTCGGCGAGTTCTTCTCCGCCGAGACGGCGGAGGAACGCCTCGAGTTCGCGCTCGAGACGTACCTCGCCGGCCTCAAGGTGCTGGTGAAGAACTAGGGCCGCAGCACGATCTTGCCGCGCGTGTGCCGCTGTTCCAGCTCGCGGTAGGCGTCCCGGACCTCGGCCAGCGGGTAGACGCGGGCGATCGGCAGCGTCAGCAATCCCTTGTCCAGCAGCAGGCCCAGCTCGCGCAGCACGTCGGCCGACGCCGCGGCCGCGTTGCCGTCGATCTTCACGTTGTACTTCTGCGCCGCGGCGAAATCGATGATCGTGTCGATCCGCCCCGGGTGGATGCCCAGGTGCAGAGCCAGTTCGACGTAGCCGGAGCCGAAGGTGTCGACGAACGCGTGCACGCCGGAGGGCGCGGCTTCGCGGATCCGCTCCAGCACGCCGTCGCCGTAGGACACCGGGATGACGCCGAGTTCGCGCAGCCACTCGTGGTTCGCCTCGCCGGCCAGGCCGATCACCGTGGCCCCGGCCAGTTTCGCCAGCTGCACCGCGAGCGAACCCACCCCGCCCGCCGCCCCCGAGACGACGACGGTCTCGCCCTCGCGCGGGCACACCGCTTCGACCGCGGCGTACGCGGTGGTACCGGCCACGAACAGCGAGCCGGCCACCTCCCACGGCACGCTCTCGGGCCGCGGCGTGAGGTTCGCGGCCTCCGCGACGACGAAGTCGGCGTGACTCGACCGCGTGTCGACGAACCCGATCACCTCGTCGCCGACCGCGACGTCCGAGACGCCTTCGCCGAGCGAGGCGACCACCCCCGCGAAGTCACTGCCCTGGCCCGACGGGAACGTCGCCGGGAACCGGTCGTGGAGCAGTCCCTTCCGGATCGACGCCTCGCCGGGGTTGATCCCCGCGGCCCGCACCTCGACGAGCACCTGACCCGGTCCGGGGACCGGACGGGGGACGTCCTCGACCCGCAGGACCTCCACGTCGCCGTATTCGTCGAACCTGATCGCGCGCGCCATGGGGCCTCCTCGAAAGTCGTTGCTCAATACAAGCAACCGCCCGGTCCCCGGTTTTAATCCCTAACCGGCGAGGCGCCGGACCACGCCGTCGGCCAGCAGCCGGCCCCGGTCGGTCAGCACCGCCCGGCCCCGCGAGTCCAAGGCGGACGGATCGAGCAGCCCTTCGGCCGCGGCCGCGCGCGCCTCGGCCAGCCCCGGCTCGTCCAGCACGTCGAGCGGGAGGCCGTCCGCGACGCGCAGCTCGAGCATGATCCGCTCGAGGTGCTGGTCGTCGTCGGTGAGCACCTCCCGCCCGGCCGCCGGCGAGTTGCCCTCGGCGAGCAGTGCGGCGTACCGGGCCGGGTGCTTGACGTTCCACCAGCGCACCCCGCCGACGTGGCTGTGCGCGCCCGGACCCGCGCCCCACCAGTCGTCCCCCCGCCAGTAGCCGAGGTTGTGGCGGCAGCGGGCGGCGTCGGACGCCGCCCAGTTCGACACCTCGTACCAGCGCAGACCCGCCGCGGACAGGGCGGCGTCGATCATCTCGTAGTCCGCGGCCAGCACGTCGTCGTCCGGCGCGGGCAGCTCGCCGCGGCGGACGCGGCGGGCCAGCGCCGTGCCTTCCTCGACGATCAGCGCGTACGCCGAGACGTGGTCGACGCCGGCGGCCAGCACGGCGTCGAGCGTCGCGAGGAGGTCGTCGGGACGCTCCCCGGGCGTGCCGTAGATCACGTCGAGGTTCACGTGGTCGAACCCGGCCGCGCGCGCTTCGGCGGCGGCCTGGCCCGGACGGCCCGGGGTGTGCACGCGGTCGAGGATCTTCAGCACGTGCGACGCGGCCGACTGCATGCCCAGCGACACCCGCGTGTAGCCGGCCTCGCGGATCCCGGCGAAGAACTCCGGCGACGTCGACTCGGGGTTCGACTCCGTCGTCACCTCGGCGCCGGGCGCCAGCCCGAAGACGTCGCGGACGGCGTCGAGCACCGAACGCAGCCCGTCCGCGCCCAGCAGCGACGGCGTGCCGCCGCCGACGAACACCGTGTCGGCGGCGGGGGGCACGACGAGCACGCGCGCGGCGAGCTCCAGCTCGCGGCGCAGCCCTTCGAGCCAGGACTGCGGCGAGGAACCCGAGTCGAGCTCGCCGGCGGTGTAGGTGTTGAAGTCGCAGTACCCGCAGCGGGTGGCGCAGAAGGGGACGTGCACGTAGACCCCGAACGCTCTGCTGCCGAGTTCCTCCAGCGCGCTCTCCGGCAACGCCGGATCGATCGGTGTGGCGGGGTCGGAACGCAGCTGGGGCACACTCGAATTGTCCACCCGGCCACGCTGGGTCGCCTCAAGGGGCGGTTCGGGTTAACCCCCGTTACGACACCGGGAGGTTGGCCGCGGCCCAGTCCGGGTCGGGCGCGATCATCTCGATGACGTCGAGCAGCACGCCGTTCGGGTCGGCGACGTAGAAGTGCCGCTGCCCGTAGACCTCGTCGACGACCGGGGCGACCAGCTCGACACCGGCTTCTTCCAGCCGTTTCGCTTCCGCGCGGGCGTCGTCGACGACGAGCCCGAACGACAACCCGGACACCTCCTGCCCGCGGTGGCCGGGCGGGATCGACTCGTGCCCGCGCTGCACGAAGCTGATCTCGAACCCCGGCGCACCGGCGTTGACGCTGGCGAACCAGTCGAGCTCCACGGTGACCGGCAGGCCGACGACGTCCGCGTAGAAGCGGGTCGTGGCCGCGACGTCGTCGACCAGGTAACCCGCCCCGAAACCCTTGACCTGCATCCCCAGTCCCCTCTCGCAAACCACTATGTTCGAAGTACTCTAGACGTAGTGGTTTCGTCGCGCAACAGGGGCCTGCGCAAGGCGGTTGACACGATTTCCGCAGGTAAGTGACCCTTCTCCCACCATCCGGGCGGGCCTGGACCACATTGTGGACGCGTGGCACGCTGACGCCGTGACTCATGCCGGTGTTCTCCTCGTGGCCCGCCGCCACGTCGACCTCCTGCGGGTCGCCAGCGCCCTCTGCGTACCCGTTCGCTGACTCCCGATCGCCACCACCTGCCACGAACCTGGACAGCCGGCGCCGGAGGACACCCGCGAGCCGGCGGTCCTCCGCCGCCACGAACCGTCTCCCGGAGGACGCCGCCATGGCCACGCCCCAAACCCCCGCCCGCCCCACCCGGGCCAAGCAGAAGCGCGGCGAAGGCCAGTGGGCACTCGGTTACCGGGAGCCGCTGAACCCGAACGAGCGGTCGAAGAAGGACGACCACCCGCTCAACGTGCGGGCGCGCATCGAGAACATCTACGCCCACCGCGGGTTCGACGCGATCGACCCGGGTGACCTGCGCGGCCGGTTCCGCTGGTTCGGCCTCTACACCCAGCGCAAGCCGGGGATCGACGGCGGCCGCACCGCGACGCTGGAGCCCGAAGAGCTCGACGACCGCTACCTGATGATGCGCGTGCGCACCGACGGCGGCGGCCTCACCACCGCGCAGCTGCGCCTGCTCGGCGAACTGTCGACGGACTACGCCCGCGACACCGCCGACATCACCGACCGGCAGAACATCCAGTACCACTGGATCCGCATCGAGGACGTGCCGGCGATCTGGCAGCGCCTCGAAGAGGTGGGCCTGACCACCATGGAGGCGTGCGGCGACAGCCCCCGCGGCATGCTCGGCTCGCCGGTCGCCGGGATCGCCGCGGCCGAGGTGCTCGACGCCTCCTGGGCGCTGGCCGAGATCCGCCGCCGGTACATCGGCGATCCGAAGTACGCGAACCTGCCCCGCAAGTTCAAGACCGCGATCTCCGGGCTGCCCGACATCGTGCACGAGCTCAACGACGTCTCCTTCGTCGGCGTGGACCACCCCGAACACGGCCCCGGCCTGGACCTGTGGGTCGGCGGCGGGCTGTCCACCAACCCGATGCTCGCGCAACGGCTGGGCGCGTGGATCCCGCTGGACGAGGTGCCCGACGTGTGGGAGGCCGTCGTCTCGATCTTCCGCGACTACGGCTACCGGCGGCTGCGGTCGCGGGCCCGGCTGAAGTTCCTGGTCAAGGACTGGGGCGTGGAGAAGTTCCGCGACGTCCTGGAGAACGAATACCTCAAGCGCAAGCTGATCGACGGGCCGCCGCCGGTGGACCCGCCGGCCCCGATCGACCACGTCGGCGTGCACGCGCAGAAGGACGGCAGCTTCTACGTCGGCGCCGCACCGATCGCCGGCCGCGTGTCCGGCAGCACCCTGGTCGCCGTCGCGGACGCCGCGGAACGGGCCGGCTCCGGCCGGGTCGCGCTCACCCCGCTGCAGAAGCTGGTCGTGCTGGACGTGCCCGCCGACCGGGTCGACCGGCTCAAGGCCGAACTGGCCGAGCTGGGCCTGCAGGTCGACCCGTCGCCGTGGCGCCGCAGCGTGATGGCGTGCACCGGACTGGAGTTCTGCAAGCTGGCCATCGTCGAGACGAAGGCCCGCGCGCAGGAGCTCGTGGCGGACCTGGAGAAGTCGCTCGCCGACATCAACGCGCAGCTCGACGTGCCGGTCACCGTGCACCTCAACGGCTGCCCCAACTCCTGCGCGCGGGTGCAGACCGCGGACATCGGGCTGAAGGGCCAGATCGTCACCGACGCCGACGGCCGCCAGGTCGAAGGCTTCCAGGTGCACCTGGGTGGTGGCCTCGGCCTCGACTCCGGGTTCGGCCGGAAGCTGCGGGGGCACAAGGTGACTTCGAGCGAGCTGACCGGGTACGTCGAGCGCGTCGTGCGCAACTACGTCGCCGAACGGCAGCCCGGCGAACGGTTCGCGCAGTGGGCCGCGCGCGCCGAGGAAAGCGCCCTGCAGTGACAGCGCCGACGCACTCTTTCCCGCGGAGGCGCCGATGAGCACCGACGAGCGCGCGACCCCGTTCTACTGCCCGTACTGCGGAGACGAGGACCTGCGGCCGGAAGAGAACGGCGGCTGGCTGTGTTCGGCCTGTCGCCGGGTTTTCTCGGTGAAGTTCCTCGGCCTGTCCCTCCCGGAGGTTTCCCGATGACCGCCACCGCCGACTACAAGCCCCTCGCCGAACGCGCTTCGAAGGAGCTCGCCGACGCGACCGCGGACGAGGCGATCCGCTGGACCGTCGACACGTTCGGCGACGACTTCATCGTCGCGTCCAACATGCAGGACGCCGTGCTCATCGACCTCGCCACCAAGGTGAAGTCCGATGTGGACATCCTGTTCCTGGAGACCGGTTACCACTTCCCGGAGACGATCGGCACCCGGGACGCCGTGCAGACGGTGTACCCGGACGTCCGCATAGTCAACGCCCAGGCCGAGCAGAGCGTCGCCGAGCAGGACGCGGAGTACGGCGAAAAGCTGCACGCCCGCGACGCCACGCTGTGCTGCAACCTGCGCAAGGTGGTGCCGCTGCGCAAGACCCTCGCCAAGTACTCCGCGTGGGTCACCGGCGTCCGCCGGGTGGACGCGCCGACCCGCGCGAACACCCCGATCGTCACCTGGGACGACCGCAACGGCCTGGTGAAGGTCAACCCGATCGCGGCGTGGACCGACGACGAGTTCAACGGCTACATCCGCGAGCACGGGATCCTGGAGAACCCGCTGGTGTCCATCGGTTACCTCTCGATCGGCTGCGCGCCCTGCACGGCCCGCGTCGAGCCGGGGCAGGACCCGCGCAGCGGCCGGTGGGCGGGGCAGAGCAAGACCGAGTGCGGACTGCACGGCTGATGTCAGATACCGAGGGACGCATGACGACACTGGAACCCGCCACCGACGCGGCACAGGACAACCTGGCCGCGCTCGAGTCCGAGGCCATCCACATCTTCCGGGAGGTGGCGGGCGAGTTCGACCGGCCGGTGATCCTCTTCTCCGGCGGCAAGGACTCGACCCTGCTGCTGCACCTGGCGATCAAGGCGTTCTGGCCGGCGCCGGTGCCGTTCCCGCTGCTGCACGTGGACACCGGGCACAACTTCGACGAGGTCATCGAGTTCCGCGACCGCGTCGTCGAGCGCCACGGCCTGCGGCTGGTCGTCGCGAAGGTGCAGGACTGGATCGACGACGGCCGGCTCGAAGAGCGGGCCGACGGGATGCGCAACCCGCTGCAGACCACCCCGCTGCTCGACACGATCGCGGAGCACAAGTTCGACGCCGTGTTCGGCGGCGGGCGCCGCGACGAGGAACGCGCCCGCGCCAAGGAGCGGATCTTCAGCCTCCGCAACGCCTTCGGCCAGTGGGAGCCGCGGCGCCAGCGGCCCGAGCTGTGGAACCTCTACAACGGCAGGCACCGCCCCGGCGAGCAGGTCCGCGTCTTCCCGCTGTCCAACTGGACCGAGGCCGACGTCTGGGACTACATCGCCCGCGAGAAGGTCGAACTGCCGTCGATCTACTACGCCCACCGGCGCGAGGTGTACCTGCGCGACGGGATGCTGCTGGCCGAGGGCCCGTGGGGTGGCCCGCGGCCGGGCGAGGAGGTCCGGGAGCTGACCGTCCGCTACCGGACCGTCGGCGACGGCTCGTGCACCGGCGCGATCGAATCCACCGCGGCCACCGTCGAGGAGGTCATCGCCGAGGTGTCGGCCTCGCGCCTCACCGAGCGCGGCGCGACCCGGGCCGACGACCGGATGTCCGAGGCGGCCATGGAAGACCGCAAGCGTGAGGGGTACTTCTGATGAGTTCGCTGCTTCGCCTGGCCACCGCCGGCAGCGTCGACGACGGCAAGTCGACCCTGGTCGGCCGGCTGCTCTACGACACGAAGTCGGTGCTCGCCGACCAGCTCGACGCGGTCACCCGGGCGTCGGTCGACAAGGGACTGTCCACTCCGGACCTGTCGCTGCTCGTCGACGGCCTGCGCTCGGAGCGCGAGCAGGGCATCACCATCGACGTCGCCTACCGCTACTTCGCCACCCCGAAGCGGTCGTTCGTGCTGGCCGACACACCGGGGCACGTGCAGTACACGCGCAACACGGTGACCGGCGCGTCCACCGCGCAGCTGGCCGTGCTCCTGGTCGACGCGCGCAAGGGCGTGATCGAGCAGACCCGGCGGCACGCTGCCGTGCTGGCCCTGCTCGGCGTGCCGCAGCTGGTGCTGGCGGTGAACAAGATCGACCTGGTCGGTTACGACGAGGCCACCTTCACGGTGATCGCCGAGGAGTTCGCCACGCACGCGGAGTCGCTGGGGTACGCGCGGGGCTCGGTCCTCGCGATCCCGGTGTCGGCGCTGGAAGGCGACAACGTGGCCGCGCGCTCCGGGCGGACGCCGTGGTACACCGGCCCGAGCCTGCTGGAGCACCTCGAGGAGGTGCCGGTCGCGCCCGACCCGCACGACTCGGCGCTGCGGTTCCCGGTGCAGTACGTGATCCGCCCGCGGACGCCGGAGTACCTCGACTACCGCGGCTACGCGGGCCAGATCGCCGCGGGCACCGTGCGGCCCGGCGACGAGGTCGTCGTGCTGCCGCAGGGCATCCGCAGCCGCGTCGAGCGCATCGACACCGCGGACGGCCCGCTCGAGGAAGCCGGCGCCGGTACGTCGGTGACGCTGCTGCTCACCGACGACATCGACATCTCCCGCGGCGACCTGATCGCCGCCGCGGACGCGCCGCCGCGGGTCACCGACGAGATCACCGGCACGCTGTGCTGGCTGTCGGCCAAACCGCTGAAGCCGGGCGCGCGCGTGCTGGTCAAGCACGGCACCCGCACGGTGCAGGCGCTGGTGGACGAGTTGCACGCGCGGTTCGACGAGCAGACACTGTCCAGTGTGGAATCGCCGGCGTCACTGGAGCTCAACGACATCGGCCGCGTCTCCCTGCGGCTGGCCGAGGAGCTGGGCGTCGACGACTACGGCGTCAGCCCGCGCACCGGCGCGTTCCTGGTGATCGACCCGAAGGACGGCGACACGCTGGCCGCCGGGCTGGTGGGTGAGCGCTTCTCGTGACGCCACCCCTGGTCGCCGTCGCGCACGGCAGCCGCGACCCCCGCTCGGCGGCGACCGTGCGGGCGCTCGTCGACGTCGTGCGCGCTCGGGCACCGGGCGTCGCGGTGCACGAGTCCTTTCTGGACCTGTCGGAGCCGCTCGTCACCGACGTGCTGCGCTCGCTGTACGCGGCGGGCCACCGGACGGCGGTGGTGGTGCCGCTGCTGCTGGGCAGCGCGTTCCACGCCCGCGTCGACCTGCCGGCGCTGATCGAGGACGTCGTGTCGTCGTGCCCGGGTTTCGTCGTGCGGACGTCCGACGTCCTCGGCGCCGACCCGGCCCTGGAGGCGGTGGCCCTGGACCGGCTGGCGTCGGCACCCCAGCGCCGGGGCACGGGCGTGCTCGTCAGCGCGGTCGGCTCGTCGAACGCCGCCGCGAACGCCGTCGTCGCCTCGCTGGCCTCGCGCTGGGAAGCGCGGCTGGGGCTCCCGGTGAGCGAGGCGTTCGCATCCGCCACCGGGCCGGACATCCCCACCGCGGCGGCCGCCCTGCGCTCGCGGGGCGCGCGGCACCTGGTCGTGGCGTCGTGGTTCCTGGCCCCGGGCCTGCTGCCGGACCGGATCGCCCGCTTGGCCCGCGAAGCGGATCCGCAGGCGTTCCTCGCGGAGCCGCTGGCGGACGACCCGCGGGTGGCCGACGTGGTGGTCGCCCGGTACGCGTCCGCGGTCAGCGGACTGCTCCGCCAGTACGCCTGAACCGCGGTCCGCGGCCGCGGGAGGCGCCGGCGGGGTGGCCCGCGTAACACCGGCGGCGCGGGGTGGATGTGCAAGGGTGTCGGACATGGCTGACGAACTGGTGCACTACGACGTGGTGGGCGGCACCGCCACGATCACCCTGGACTCCCCGCACAACCGCAACGCCCTTTCGGCGCAGCTGCGCCGCGAACTCTCGGACTCGCTGACCCGGGCGGCCGCCGACGACGCCGTGCGCGTCATCGTGCTGACCCACACCGGGCCGGTGTTCTGCGCGGGGATGGACCTCAAGGAGGCCCGCGGGGCCGGCGCGGGCGACCAGGGCGTGAACGAGTTCCCGAAGATCCTCGACCAGCTGTGGACCAGCCCGAAGCCGGTCGTCGCGCGCCTGGCCGGTCCCGCCCGCGCCGGCGGCATCGGCATGGTGGCCGCGTGCGACATCGCCGTGGCCGTACCGGAAGCGACGTTCGCCTTCTCCGAGGTCCGCATCGGCGTGGTCCCGGCGATCATCTCGCTGACCGTCCTCCCGCGCCTGAACCCCCGCGCGGCGCACGAGCTGTTCCTGACCGGTGACACGTTCGACGCCCGCCGGGCCGTGGAGATCGGCCTGCTGAACTCGGCGACCGAGGACCTCGACGGCGAGGTCGCCCGGTACGTCAAGGCGCTGGCCGCGGGTGGGCCGAAGGCGCTGGCCGAGACCAAGGCGCTGCTGAGCCGCCCCCGCCCGGCCACGCCGTCGGACGGCTTCGAGGAGATGCTCGGCCTGTCGGCCAGGTTCTTCGCGAGCGAGGAAGGCCAGGAGGGCATCCTGGCCTTCACCCAGAAGCGCAAGCCGAACTGGGTCCCGCAGGACTAAGCCGGGACGCGGGCCTGCCTGCGCGGGAGCAGCGCGAGCAGGCCCGTCACCCCGCCGCAGACCGCGGCGACCACGTACACCGGCGCCAACCCGCCGGCCTGGTAGGCGATCCCGAGCACCGCGACCCCGAGGGTCTGCCCGAACTGCCGGGTCGTCGTGAGGATCCCCGCGGCCATCCCGGCCCGCCCGGGCGGCGCCGCGGCCGCGATCGCCGCGCCCGTCGCCGGACCCGCGACGCCCACGCCGACGCCGGTCACCGCCAGCCCGAGCGGGATCGCCACGACCAGCAGCGACAAGCAGCCGAGCGCGCCGACCAGCACCCCGGTCCCGAGCAGGACCCGCGGTGGGACCCGGGGCAGAACCTTGCCGAGGAGCGTCGAAGTCAGGAACGACGTCACCGCGAGCGGCGCCAGCGCGAACCCGGCCGCGACCGGTGACCGCGAAAGTCCCAGCCACAGCGAGATGTGGACCAGCGCCGCGAACGTCAGCGTCGATGCCGCCACGCAGGCGATGAGCGTCGAGAACCCACCGTCGCGCAACAGCCGCAGGTCCAGCATCGGCTCGGCCCGGCGCCGCTCCACGACCACGAACCCCGCCAGTGCGATCGCCGACACCGCCAGCGCGCCTCCCGCGACCGGTCCCGAGCCGCCCAGGGTCAGGCCGTGCACCAGGCTCGCGGCGAACACCGCGAACCACACCGCGCCCGCGACGTCGAACCGGCCCCGCCGGGTGGGCGTGCCCGGCCGCAACGCCCCCACCGCGCACACCGCCGTCACCACCGCCAAGGGCACGTTGACGAAGAAGATCGCCGCCCAGCCGAAGTACTCGGTCAGCACCCCGCCGACCACCGGGCCCGCCGCCGCGCCGAGCCCGCTCACCGCGAAGAAGACGCTGATCGCCGTCCCCCGCGCCCGCCCTTCGTAGCACGCGGTCAGCAACGCGAACCCCGTCACGGCCAGCGCCGCAGCGCCGACCGCCTGCACCCCGCGGGCGGCGATCAACGTCCCGATGTCCGCGGACAACCCGCACGCCAGGGAACCCAGGCCGAACACCGCGAGGCCGCCGAGGAACACCCGCCGCAGGCCGATGCGGTCGGCGAGCGAGCCCGCCGCGAGCATCAGCACCGCCAGGACGAGCGTGTAGACGTCCGGCACCCACTGCAGCTGCCCGACCGACGCCGCCAGGTCGGCGCCGATCCGGGGCAGTGCCACCGTGACGACGGTGGTGTCCAGCAGGAACAGGAACGAGCCCGCGCAGACCACCGCCAGCGGCCACCACTTGCGCATCGAAATCTCCCTTCGTTGCCCGAAGGGTGTGGGCCGTGCGCCGATCGTCACCAGGTAGGTCGACAAATATGCCGGATACCGTCATCATCTAGGCTGAGAGCATGGAAACCGTCACGCTCGACGACGTCGATCGCGGCCTGCTCCACGCGCTGCAGCTCGACGGCCGAGCCTCGATGCGCACGCTCGGCCAGGTGCTCGACGTCTCGGAGAACACCGTGGCCCGCCGCTACCAGCGGCTGCGGACCGCCGGCGTCGCGCGGGTCACCGGCGCGGTGAGCGGCGGCGAAGCCGGTTACACGACGTGGACGCTCCGCCTGCGGACGACGCCGGACGCGGGCGCCGCCGTCGCGGACGCGCTCGCCGACCGCCCCGACGTCTCCTGGGTTCACCTGCTCTCCGGCGGGACCGAGCTTTCCTGCACCGTCCACGCGCCGGACACCGCGGGCCGCGACGACCTGCTGCTGCACAAACTGCCGCGAGCCAACCGCGTCACCGCTGTTTCGGCGCACGAACTGCTGCACACGTTCGCGCTCCCGGACGGGTGGGGCGGGCTGCACTGCCTCTCCCCCGCGCAGGTCGACCGGCTGCGGCCGCCGGACCCCACCGGCCCCGGCCTCCCGCCGGACCCCGCCGACCAGCCGCTCCTCGACGCGCTGGCCCTCGACGGCCGGGCGAGCTACACCGCGCTGGCGAAAGCGACCGGCTGGTCCGACACCGCCGTGCGCCGCCGCATGGACGTGCTGCGGCGGCACGGCACGCTGACCTACCACCTCGACGTCTCGCCGTCCCGCCTCGGCTTCCGCTCCGAGACGCGGTTGTGGCTGACGGTTTCGCCCGCGCACCTGGCCGAGGCGGGCGAGACGCTGGCGAGCCACCCCGAGACGTCGTTCGCCGTCGCCACCACCGGCACGACGAACCTCACGGCCATGGTGAACTGCCGCGACGGCGGCGACCTCTACCGCTACCTCACCGAGCGCGTCGCCGGGATCCGCGGCGTGCAGACCCTCGAAAGCGCGCCGGTGATCCGCACGGTCAAACGCGCGGGGACGCCGATCAGGCGTCCGGCAGCACGACCGTGAGCCGCCACGAACCGGCGCTGCGGCCGCTCGGGCCCAGCGCGCGCTGGGCGTCCGAAAGGACGCTGCGGATGGCGAGGTACGTCTTGGGTTCGGCCTTGCGCAGCGCGTCCGAGCCCGGCCAGATCAGCACGTGCTCGCCCGGCGGCAGCCACGACAGGTCGGTCAGGCAGTCGTAGAGCGCGTCGAGGTTGTGGCCGAAGTAGTCCGGAAAGGACAGTGCATGGGCGAAGGCCTCGAGCGTGCTGGCCTTGTCGACGGTGGGCCGGGAGTTCACCAGGTGCGGGTACGCGCCCCGGGCGAAAGCCTCCTCCGCGGCCGCTTTCGCCTGCTCGCCGGCGCTCATCGGGCCGGGTCCACGACGACGAACGACGCGTAGTGGTCGCCGGTGTAGTACAGCTCGTGCGCCTGCCCGGTGATCAGCCGCCGCGCACCGCGGTCGGGGCTGCCGGGCGTCTTCACCGTGTATTCGTGGTAGTAGCCGGATTTCTTGGCGGGCAAGCGCTTCTCGCGGTTCTCGAACACGACGTCGTCGTTGCGCGGGTACGGGTACGGGCCGCCCGCCTCGATCAGCTTCCACGTGTCCGACGCCTGCGGCGGCAGCGCGGAAAGCGCCTTCACCGGCAACCCGGAGTCCGCGCCCGGCACGGCGGCGCCGCCCTTCGCGGGCGTGCTGCTCTTCGCACTCGACGAGGTGCTCGGGGCGGGCGACGACGAGCCGCCGCTGACGACGTCCTTGACCAGCCAGCCCCCCAGCACCAGCACGAGGAGCCCGATCAGCGCGGCGGTGATCCGCCTTCGGTTGAACATGGTGCGCGAGCCTATGCCGACCCGTCGGCGGACTCGTCGTCACTCCCCGGAGCCAGCCGGCGGGCGAACAGCCCGACCACCTTGTCGAGCACCCACGCGGCGGCGAGGCACAGCGGGACGACGACCACCATGACCAGCACGAACTGCACCGGGAACCAGGCTTGGGCGAGCCACAGCTCGACCCCGTCCCACCAGTCGGCAAGCCCGTTGAACACGGTGTGAGCCTACGCGCGCTCTGCTGCCTGCGCGCCCCTGGGGCGGTACGTTGCGAGACATGTTCGCCGTGTACGCGCAGGAACCCAACGCCGACAGCCCGCTGGACTCGCTCGTCGTCGGCGAGCGCCCCGAACCGGAAGTGCCCGACGGCTGGGTCCGCGTGCACGTCAAGGCGGCCAGCCTCAACATGCACGACCTCTGGACGCTGCGGGGCGTCGGGATCAAGCCGGACCAGTTCCCGATGATCCTCGGCTGCGACGGCGCCGGCACCCTCGACGACGGCTCCGAAGTCGTCATCCACTCCGTGATCAACGCGCCGGGCTGGCAGGGCGACGACACGCTCGACCCGAAGCGCACGCTGCTCACCGAGAAGCACCAGGGCACCTTCGCCGACCAGGTCGTCGTGCCCGCCCGCAACGTCGTCCCGAAGCCCGCGGCGCTCAGCTACGCCGAAGCCGCCACCATGGGCACGGCCTGGCTGACCGCCTACCGGATGCTGTTCGTGAAGTCCGGGCTGCGCCCCGGGCAGACGATGCTCGTGCAGGGCGCTTCCGGCGGCGTCTCGACCGCGCTGGTCCAGCTCGGCCGCGCGGCCGGGTTCCGGGTCTGGGTCACCGGCCGCACCGAGGAGAAGCGCGCGCTGGCCACCAGCCTCGGCGCCCACCAGGCGTTCGAATCGGGCGCGCGGCTGCCCGAGCGCGTCGACGCCGTGTTCGAGACCGTCGGCAAGGCCACCTGGTCGCACTCGGTCAAGTCGCTCAAGCCGGGCGGGATCATCGTGGTCTCCGGCTCGACCAGCGGCCCGGACGCGCACGCGGAGCTGCAGCGCGTCTTCTTCCTCCAGCTGCGTGTCGCCGGCTCGACCATGGGCACCCGCGACGAGCTCGCGGATCTGCTCGCCTACCTGGACCTGACCGGCGTCCGGCCGCAGATCGGCGCGGAACTGCCGTTTTCCGAGGCGTCCCAGGGCTTCCGGGCGATGCTCGAAGGGGACACCGCCGGCAAGATCGTCTTCACCCACTAGACCCGCTTGAGCTGGGCGGATCACCGGCTCCGCCCAGCTCCGGTATCTCGTGAATTTTTGACGTGTTCACTTCGAGACCTGGTCGTTAGCACCGAAATTCGACCAAAACCCCACTCCGGCCAGCTAATCTGTAGTCATGACCGCGACGAAGCGGCCCGTGCCGGCCGAACCGGGCGGCCGGCCCAGTGACGAGGACCCGATCCGGGTGTCCTTCCGGCGCTACGCCGGCGTCCGCACCCGCGTGCTCGAGGTCGGCGACACCGTCCCCGAGCCGGAGCTTCCCCGGCGGTCCCTGCGTCGCCGGGCGGCCGCACCGCACGTGAAGCCGTCGGCACCGCGCCTGGTGCTCCTGCACGGCTACTGCGACAGCGCCGACACCTGGCGCCCCGCCCTCGAGCAGCTCGCGGCCGCCGGGATCCCGGCGGTCGCGGTCGATCTGCCCGGGTTCGGCGACGCCCAGCCGCTGCGGCCGGGCCCGATGCTGCCGCAGCTCGACGCGTTCACCACCGCCGTCGTCCGCGAACAGGCCGTGCTCGGCTCGGTCGTGCTGGCCGGCAACTCCCTCGGCGGCACGATGAGCCTGCGCGCGGCGCAGAATGCAGCGAATCCCTCCTCGGCGGGAAAGAGTGCCTCGAAGGGCCGCCTGCCGATCTCGGGGGTGGTGTCCATCGCCGCGCCGGGGTTCGTCGACTCGTGGCTGATCCGCGCGGTCGCGCGGTACCCGCTGCCGCTGCGGCTGTACTCGTCCCTGCCCGTCCCGGTGCCGGGGTTCCTGGTGCGCAAGGTCGCCGAGCAGCTCGTCCCGCGGCTGCTGTACGCCGACTCGAGTGTCGCCGACGCCGTGCAGGTGCAGCGCTTCACCGCGCTCTTCCCGGACTACCGGGCGACCAAGAGCCGGCTCGAAGAGGCCCGGCAGCTCGTCGCGGAGCTCGCCGACGCCTACCGCCTCGATTCGGTCGAGGTCCCGCTGCTGGTCGTCGCCTGCGGCAAGGACAAGCTCGTCACCGCCGCGTCGGGGCGGCAGCTGCACACGCTGGTCCCCCACAGCAGGCTGCTGGTCCGCGAGGACTGGGGGCACTGCCCGCAGCTGGACGACCCGGTGGAGATCGCCGAGCTGCTCACCTACTTCGCGGCGAGCGCGGTCCGGACGACGCAGGCCAAACGGGCCGCCGCGACGGCACCGCAGGCCGTGAGCGAAGACACCGCGGCGGGCTGAGCGGCTCACGCTGTCTTCACGCGCGGATGGCGGTAGGTTCCGCGAAGGCCCGTGATCCGGGCCTTCCACCGACCGTTCGGGAGACGATGATGTCCGCTCCAGTGGGTGCCGGCTCCGGCATCTTCCGGCGCAAGCCGATCGACCAGATCCAGGACACGCCGGAAAGCGGCGGCCTGCAACGCACCCTGGGCCTGTGGCAGCTGACCGCCATCGGCATCGGCGGCATCATCGGCGCCGGGATCTTCGCCCTCGCCGGCAGCGTCGCGCACGGCGACGACGCGGCGGGCATCCCCGGCGTCGGCCCGGCCGTGCTGATCTCGTTCCTCATCGCCGGCGTCGCCAGCGCCGCGGCGGCGTTCTCCTACGCCGAGTTCGCCGGTCTCATCCCGAAGGCCGGCTCGGCCTACACCTACGGCTACGCGGTGCTCGGCGAGATCGTCGGCTGGTTCATCGGCTGGGACCTGCTCCTGGAGTACACCGCGATCGTGGCGGTGGTGGCGATCGGCATCTCCGGCTACTTCAGCTTCCTGCTCGGCCAGCTCGGCCTCGACCTGCCCGCGTGGATGCTCGGCGCGCCCGGCACCGGGCCGGGCCACAAGGTCGACCTGTTCGCCGCGCTGCTGTGCCTGCTGATCGCGTACCTGCTCAACCGCGGCATCCGCAGCGCCGCCCGGTTCGAGACGGCGATGGTCGGGATCAAGGTCCTGATCGTGCTGGTGGTCATCCTGGTCGGCTTCTTCTACGTCAAGACCGGCAACTACACGCCGTTCGCGCCCGCCGGTTTCGGCGGCGCGGTGACCGGCGCGGCGACCGTGTTCTTCGCCGTCTTCGGTTATGACGCCATGTCGACCGCGGCGGAAGAATCCAAGGACGCGCAGCGGCACATGCCGAAGGCGATCCTCTACTCGCTGGCCATCTCGATGGTGCTGTACGTGCTGGCCTGCCTGGTGCTGACCGGCATGCAGAAGTACACCGAGATCGACCCGAAGAGCGGCTTCTCCACGGCGTTCAAGTCGGTCGGCCTGTCCGGCCTGGCCACGGTGATCGCGATCGGCGCCATCGTCGGCATCCTGACCGTGCTGTTCACGTTCCTGATGGGCGCCACCCGCGTCGGCTACTCGATGAGCCGCGACGGCCTGCTGCCGCCGTGGTTCGGCAAGACGAACGCGAAGCGCCAGGTGCCGAGCCGGATGACGTGGATCCTCGGTGGCGCGTCGGCGATCATCGCCGGGGTGCTGCCGATCGGCGAAGCCGCCGAGCTGACGAACATCGGCATCCTGCTGGCGTTCGTCGTCGTCTGCGTCGCGGTGATCGTGCTGCGCTACAAGCAGCCCGACCTGCCCCGGACGTTCAAGACGCCGGGTATGCCGGTGGTCCCCGCGATCGGGATCGTGTTCTCGATCTGGCTGATCACGTTCCTGCAGCCGGCGACCTGGCTGCGGTTCGCCGTCTGGTTCGTCATCGGCCTGGTCATCTACTTCCTGTACAGCCGCCGGCACTCGCTGCTCAACCGCGAGCGCTAGGGTCGCGCGTCCGAGGTTCGTTGACAGCGGCCCGGCTCAAGCGCCCCAAGGCGGGCTTGGTTGCGTCTCACGCACCGAAGGCCGCCTTGGGTGCGTCTGACGCACCGAAGGCCGCCTTGGGGCGCTCTGGACGTGCACCCGCGCCCGCGCCAGGCTCGGTGAGGGGCGACGAACCTGCGACGCGCGAGCGCTAGCGGATCCGGTCGAGGCGCGCGGCGGCTTCGCGCGCCTCGACCTTCAGCCGCTCGATGATCACCGCGGCGGAGGCGTCGTACGCGAGCGGGTAGGTCTGGCCCGCCCACAGCGAGATCGCCTCGGGGTCACCCGCCTTCGCCGACGCCTTGCGCACCGGCCCGGCCAGGTGGTTGAGCTGCGGGTAGGCGGCGGGCGCGCCCTCGGACAGCGCGTCCATGAACCTGTTGACCAGCCCCCGCGCCGGGCGGCCGCTGAAGGCGCGGGTGAACGCCGTCTCGCGCTCGGCGAGAGCGAGGGCCTTGCGGTGCGCCTCCGACGTCCCGGCTTCGTCCGCACGCAGGAAGACGGTGCCCAGCTGGGCGGCCACCGCCCCGGCGGCGAGCACGGCCGCGACGTCGGCACCGTGCACCAGCCCGCCGGCCGCGATCAGCGGCAGGTCGACGCGGGCGGCGACGAGCCTCAGCAGCGCGAGCACGCCGTATTCCGCGCCGCCGCCGGGCAGGTTCGGGTCGTCGGTGAACAGGCTCCGGTGCCCGCCGGCTTCGAAACCCTGGACGACGAGCGCGTCGGCGCCCAGGTCGGCGGCCCGGTGGGCGGCCTCCGGCGTGGTCACGGTGATGACGATCTCGCTGCCGGCGTCCTTCAGGCGCACCACGTCCGACGGCGTCGGCGGGCCGAAGGTGAACGACACCACGGGGACCCGCTTCTCGAGCACGATGTCGAGCTTCGCTGGGTAGTTGTCGTCGTCCCACTTCGGTTCGCCGAGCTCGACGTCGTACTCGCGGGCGAACGCTTCCAGCCGGGTCCGGTGGCCCGAGATGTCGGCGCCGGTGTCCGGTTGCGGGACGAAGAGGTTGACGCCGAACGGCCGGCCGGTGAGCTCGGCGGTGCGGTCGATCTGCGCGGCCAGCGCCGCGGGTGTGAGCATGCCGGCGGAGAGGAAGCCGAAGCCGCCCGCCTCGGACACCGCCGCGACCAGCTCCGGGGTGGTGGGACCGCCGGCCATCGGCGCGGCGACGACCGGGAACGTCAGCTCGTCGAACATGCCACCGAGCGTAGTACTCAGGCGGGCAGCAACAGCGTGTAGAGCTTCTTGATCACCCCGTCCTCGACGAGCGCGATGTCGATCCCCCGCGCGACCGGCGGGGCGCCTTCGGGGCCGAACTGCCACGCGAGGTGGCCAAGGTCGTGGTTGACGAGCACCGGGCCGTCGGGCGAGAACACGAAGCCCGGTGCCTGTTCGAGCAGCCCGCGGGCCTTGGCGTTCAGCTCTTCGTGGCCTCTGGCGACCCCTTCCGGATCGGCGAACTCGACGTCGGCCGCGTAGGTCCCGGCGATCGCCTTCGCGCGGCGTTCGTCGTCGCGCTCGTTGAACACCTTGAGCAGATTGGCTTCCATCAGCTCGGCCACCGTCGCCATGCGCGTCCTCCTCGGGTCCGCCGCCATATTACGTGACATGTCACGTAAACGTCAGGGGTGGTCGTCCGGCCGGGGCAGGCTGCCTTTTTCGACGAGCGTGTCGTAGACGCGTTCGAGCAGCGTCGTCAGCTGCGCCTGCTCGTCGACGCCGAGGGCGTCGAGGAACGCTTCGCGCACGAAGCCGACGTGGTCGGGGGCGGCCTGCCGCAACGTCTCCCAGCCCGCGTCCGACAGCACGACCTCGGTCACCCGGCGGTCGTCGGCGGCGGTCCCGGTCTCGACCAGCCCGCGGTCCCGCATCCGCTTGAGGTGGTGCGACAGCCGGCTGCGTTCCCAGCCGATGCGGATCGCGAGGTCGGTGACCCGCATCCGGCCGCCGGGCACGCTCGTCAGCGCGACCAGCACGTGGTAGTCGGCGAGCGAGATCCCGCTGTCGGCGCGCAGCTGCCGGTTCAGCTCGTACTCCAGCCGCAGGTGCACCTTCATGTAGGCGTACCAGGCGGCCGTTTCGGCCTCCGAGAGCAGCGCGAACGGCGATCCCGGCACGAAGTCCCGCGTCACCGCGCGAGCTTAACCACCCAGACTGGTCTAGACCATGGCCGCCGGAAGTGCGACGATCCCCGGCAGGTGCGACGGCGAGGTCGCGCCCTTCACGCCAGGAGGTCCCCCGGTGGAGAAAACGTTCGCGAGGCTCGGCCGCGCGCTCGCCGTGCTGGCCCTGGCCGGCGCCAGTACCCAGGTCACGCCGGCCGCGGCGGCCACGCCGGCGGTGCAGTCGATCGTGCCGGTGCCGGTCTCGGTGACCCCGGCGGCCGGTGTCGCGTTCCCGCTGGTCTCGACGACTTCGATCGTCACCGAAGCCGGTTCGGCCGCGGCGCGGCAGGTCGGCGACTACCTGGCCGGCGTGCTACGGCCGTCCACCGGCTTCGCGCTGCCGGTGTCCGACGCGCCGGCGACCGTGCCGTCCGGCAGCATCGCGCTGTTGCTGAGCGGCGCACCCGCGTCCGTCGGCACGCAGGGCTACCAGCTGGTGTCGACGGCGTCCTCGGTCACCCTCCGGGCGGCCACCGCGGACGGGCTCTTCGCGGGCGTCCAAACGCTGCGGCAACTGCTGCCGGGCCGCGTAGAGAGTCCTTCCGCGCAGCCCGGGCCGTGGAGCATCCCGGGCGCGACGATCGTCGACTACCCGCGCTTCGCCTACCGCGGCGCGATGCTCGACGTCGCCCGGCACTTCCACCCGGTGTCGACGGTCAAGCGGTACCTCGACCAGCTGGCCCAGTACAAGATCAACCACCTGCACCTGCACCTGGCGGACGACCAGGGCTGGCGCATCCAGATCGACAGCTGGCCCCGCCTGACGACGGTCGGCGGCAGCACCCAGGTCGGCGGCGGCGCGGGTGGTTACTACACGAAGGCGCAGTACACGGACATCGTGAACTACGCGGCTTCGCGGCACATCACGATCATCCCGGAGATCGACATGCCGGGGCACGTGAACGCGGCCCTGGCGTCGTACGCGGAGCTGAACTGCAACGGGGTGGCCCCGGCGTTGCGCACGGACACGGAGGTCGGCTACAGCTCGCTGTGCATCTCGAAGGACATCACGTACACGTTCATCGCGGACGTCCTGCGCGAGCTGGCGGCGCTGACCCCGGGCCCGTACCTGCACATCGGCGGCGACGAGGCCTCGTCGACGTCGGCGGCGGACTACCTGACGTTCGTCAACAAGGTCCTCCCCCTGGTGGCGGCCACGGGCAAGTCGGTGGTGGGCTGGCACGACATCGCGAAGGCGACGTTGCCGGCTTCGGCGTCCCCGCAGTTCTGGGGGACGTCCACGTCGGACGCGGGTGTCTCGACGGCGGTTTCCCGCGGCAGCAAGGTGATCCTGTCGCCGGCGAACAAGGCGTACCTGGACATGAAGTACAACAGCTCGACCCCGATCGGCTTGTCGTGGGCGGGCTACATCGAGGTCCAGGACGCGTACGACTGGAACCCGGGAGCCTACCTGTCGGGCGTCGGCGAATCGGCGGTCCGCGGCGTGGAATCCCCGCTGTGGTCGGAAACGGTGGTGACGCCGTCCGATGTGGACTACCTGGCGTTCCCCCGGCTGACGGCCCACGCGGAGCTGGGCTGGTCCCCGTGGTCGACGCACGACTGGACGGCGTTCCGCACCCGCCTGGGCGCCCAGGCCCCGCGCTGGGTGGCCCAGGGCCTCAACTTCTACCGGTCGGCGCAGGTGGCCTGGGACACGGGCGGAACGACGAACCCGGGCACGTGCACGGACCCGGAGTGGAGCGCCACGCAGGTGTACACGGGCGGGAACGTGGTGTCCCACAACGCTCACAAGTGGACGGCGAGGTGGTGGACCCAGGGCGAGGAGCCGGGAACGACGGGCCAGTGGGGAGTGTGGACCGACAACGGCACCTGCTGACGTGAGTGGCCGGGCCCGGCGTCTTCGGGCTCCGGGCCCGGCCATGTTCGTCGCTTCGGGCAGTTCCCGAAAGACGCCCTGCACCGTTAGCCTTCGGTCATGTCGTGCCCGGTCTGCGCCAAGCACCAGGGCGCCGGGCACCAGGGCGCCGGGCCGCTCGCCAGCCCGGTCGTCTGGGCCGACGACCTCGTCGTCGTCAGTCATCGGGCCGGGACCTTCCCCGGCTACCTCTTCGTCGAGACGCGGCGGCACGTCGCGAACCTCGACGGGCTCACCGAAGCCGAGGCGCTGGGGGTGGCGCGGGCCGCCTGGGTCGGCGCTCGCGCGCTGCGGGCCGAACTCGATCCCGAGTCCGTGCACTCCGCCCTTGCCGGGCGCGGAGTGGCGCGGGCGCACTTCCACCAGCACGTCTTCGTGCGTCATCGCGGCACTCCGGCCGAGCTGGGGTAGATGGATGTCGACTGGCCGGGAGCTCCTCGAGCCGACGTCGGCCTCCTGTGCGGACGGTTAGCGCCGTACTTCGCGCCGTGAAACCCGGGCGTCCGGCCGGGGCCGCGGGCTAGGTTGGGGCCATGAGCGCTGATCTGGAGCAGGTTCGCACCCTCTCGCTGCAGGAGCACGGCCTCGCCACCGTGGCCACGACGCGGGCCGACGGGACCGTGCACGCTTCCGTCGTCAACGCCGGTGTCTTCGACGATCCGGTGACCGGGGCGCCGGGGGTCGCCTACGTCGCCGTCGGCCGGGCGCACAAGCTCGCGCTGCTGCGGCGGACCGGGCACGCCACCCTCACCTTCCGGCGTGGGTGGAACTGGCTCTCCGTCACCGGGGCCACCCACCTCATCGGGCCCGACGATCCCGATCCGGCCTTCGACCCGGCGGGCCTGCCGCAGCTGTTGCGGGACGTCTTCATCGCCGCCACCGGCACCCATGACGACTGGGCCGAGTACGACCGTGTCATGGCCGAAGAGCGGCGGGTCGCGGTGTTCGTCCGGGCGGACCGGATAATCGGCAATCCCTGACCCCGCCCGGCCCCAGGAGTCGTCCCGTTGTCCGAGTCCTCCCTCCGCGTCACCACGCCGGTCAAGGTCCTCGTCGGCTTGCTCGTCGTCGCCGACGCCGGGTTCGGCGCGGCGCTCGCCACCGGGCTGGTGCGCGGCCTCTCGCCGTGGCTGATCGGCGGCGCCTACGCGGCGACCGTGCTCGCCGCCGTCGTCGCCTACCGCGTGTCCCGCGCCCGCGACCTCAAGCGCGGCTTCGAGGGCCTGCGCGACCTCACCATCGGCGACGAGGGCATCCGCCTGCCCGCGGGGACGCTCAGCACGCGCCTGGTCCCCTGGCCGGAGATCGCGGAGGTGACCGTCCGCCGTTCGGCCCGCTTCGGCGACGGCTACCTGCGCGACGCCCTCTGGGTCGACCTGGTCACCGGCGGCGGCGTCGAGAGCTCGGTGCAGCGCTATGCGCCGCGAGGCAAACTCGAGCCGGCGCCGCCGCAGCGGAGGCAGTTCGAGCAGACGGCGATCCTCCCGCCGGCCCTGTTCGACGCGGTGCTCGACCGGCTCCGGAAGGAGCTGCGCCACCGGCAGCTGCACGCCCAGCTCCGCGGCGCACCCCGGCTCCGGGACCGCTGAGGGGCAGGCCAGCCTGCCCGGCAGCGCGCGGGGCACGATCCGCACCGGAATCCCCGTCGATGAGCTCGTAGCGTCGGCTGTCATACGGCATCCCCCCGAGGTCGTGCACCGTCAGGGGGCCCGAATCGGCGGGGTGCTCGATGTCTGCTCTGACTGTCATGGTGCTCTCCTTTCACTCTTCGCACCAGAGGAAACCAGAGAGCACCGACAAAAACGGGATCGAACGCGAGTTCGGCGCCCATATTCACACCCCAGCGTGAATATGGGCGCCGCTGTCACATCAACGGAACAGTTACTTCTTCTTTCCGGTGTCCTCAGTGGACAGTGCGGCGACGAAGGCCTCCTGCGGCACCTCGACCCGGCCGACGGTCTTCATCCGCTTCTTGCCTTCCTTCTGCTTCTCCAGCAGCTTGCGCTTCCGCGAGATGTCACCGCCGTAACACTTGGCCAGCACGTCCTTGCGGATGGCGCGAATCGTCTCGCGGGCGATGATCCGCGAGCCGACCGCCGCCTGGATCGGGACCTCGAACTGCTGGCGCGGGATCAGCTCGCGCAGCCGCGTCGCCATCCGGTTGCCGTAGCCGTAGGCGGCGTCCTTGTGCACGATCGCCGAGAACGCGTCCACGGTTTCGCCCTGCAGCAGGATGTCCACCTTGACGAGATCCGAAATCTGCTCGCCGGCCTCTTCGTAATCGAGAGACGCGTACCCACGCGTACGCGACTTCAGCGTGTCGAAGAAGTCGAAGATGATTTCCGCCAGCGGAATGTTGTAGCGCAGCTCGACGCGGTCCTCGGACAGGTAGTCCATGCCGAGCAGGGTGCCGCGCTTGGTCTGGCACAGCTCCATGATCGTGCCGACGAACTCCGACGGCGCGAGGATGCTCACCTTCGACACCGGCTCGTGCACCTCGGCGATCTTCAGCCCGGTCGGCCAGTCCGACGGGTTGGTCACGACCACCTCGCTGCGGTCCTCCAGGACCACGCGGTAGATGACGTTCGGCGCCGTCGAGATCAGGTCGAGGCCGAACTCGCGCTCGAGGCGGTCGCGGGTGATCTCCAGGTGCAGCAGGCCGAGGAAGCCGCAGCGGAAGCCGAAGCCGAGCGCCACCGACGTCTCCGGCTCGTACGCCAGCGCCGCGTCGTTCAGCTGGAGCTTGTCCAGGGCCTCGCGCAGCTCGGGGTAGTCGGAGCCGTCGACCGGGTACAGCCCCGAGTAGACCATCGGCTTCGGCTCGCGGTAGCCGGCCAGCGGCTCCTTCGCGCCGCGGCGTTCCGACGTCACGGTGTCGCCGACCTTGGACTGGCGGACGTCCTTCACGCCGGTGATCAGGTACCCGACCTCGCCGACGCCGAGGCCCTTGCTCGGCTTGGGCTCCGGCGAGATGATCCCGACCTCGAGGAGCTCGTGGGTCGCGCCGGTCGACATCATCCGGATCCGCTCGCGCGGGGTGATCTTGCCGTCGACCACCCGGATGTAGGTGACCACACCGCGGTAGGTGTCGTACACCGAGTCGAAGATCATCGCCCGCGCCGGCGCGTCGGCGTCGCCCTGCGGCGCGGGCACCTGCTTCACGACCTCGTCGAGCAGCTCGCCGACGCCCATGCCGGTCTTGGCCGAGACCCGCAGCACGTCGTCGGGCTCGCAGCCGATGATGTGGGCGAGCTCACCCGCGTACTTGTCGGGGTCGGCCGAGGGCAGGTCGATCTTGTTGAGCACCGGGATGATCTGGAGGTTGTTCTCCAGCGCGAGGTACAGGTTGGCCAGCGTCTGGGCCTCGATCCCCTGCGCGGCGTCGACCAGCAGGATCGCGCCTTCGCACGCCTCCAGGGCGCGGGAGACCTCGTAGGTGAAGTCGACGTGGCCGGGCGTGTCGATCATGTGCAGGACGTGGTCCTGCCCGTCGACCCGCCAGGGCAGCCGGACGTTCTGCGCCTTGATCGTGATGCCGCGCTCGCGCTCGATGTCCATCCGGTCGAGGTACTGGGCCCGCATGGCGCGCTCTTCGACCACGCCGGTGAGCTGCAGCATGCGGTCGGCCAGGGTCGACTTGCCGTGGTCGATGTGCGCGATGATGCAGAAGTTCCGGATGAGCTCCGGCGGCGTGAAGGTGGTGTCGGCGAACTTGTTGGGCGCTGTCACTCGAATGAGTCCTCGGAAAGTCGGGGATGGCCACCTCTATGTTCCCATGGCCCTCCGGGTGCGGGTGGGGGTCATCCCCGATGCGGGCTTTCACGATCCGTGGTGCCCTCGAAGTATGAGCACTCCGCACCAGCCGGCACCCCCTCCCCAGCCCGGGACCAGCGGGTTCGCCCGCGTCCTCGACCGGACGTTCGGTCACCCCTCCGGCGTCCTCGGCCGCCTCGGCGGCTGGGCCATGGCCCGCGGCAACGCCGCGACCGAACACCGCGTCGTCGACCTCGCGAAGATCGAGCCGGACGAGACCGTCCTGGTCGTCGGGCCCGGCCCCGGCGTCGGCCTGGACGCCGCCGCGCGCCTGGCCGGGCGAGCCGTCGGCGTCGACCCCTCGCCCGAGATGCTCGGACTCTGCCACGAGCGCTGCGGCGACCGCGCCGAGCTGCGGGAAGGCTCGGCGGCGCACACCGGCGAGCCCGACGACTCCGTCGACGTCGTCCTGAGCGTGAACAACGTCATGCTGTGGGACGACCGCGCGGCCGCGTTCGCCGAGCTGTTTCGGGTACTGCGCCCGGGCGGACGGCTGCTGCTGTCCGCGCACGAGAAGTGGCTGCCGGTGAGCAGGCACGTGCTCGCCGACGAAGCCGCCGCCGCGGGGTTCGCCGACCTGCAGACGTGGACCTGGGAGCCGCCGGGGTTCGCCGCCCTCGCCGCGCAGCTGCGCGCCGTCAAGCCCGCCTAGCGGGTGTCCGTGCGGATCGGGTGGCCCTCGGGCACCTCGACCAGCACGATGCGCGTGCCGTCCGGATCGGCGATCCAGGCCTCGTCGAGGCCCCACGGCTCGCGCTGCGCGTCCCGCACCGGTTCGAGGCCCTTGGCCCTGAGGTCGGCGAGGGTGCCGGCGAGGTCCCGGACCTGCAGCCAGAGCACCAGATCGGGCGACGCACCGGTCTCGCCGGAACCGGAGACCTCCAGCGAGCCGTGGCCGAGGAAGAAGACGGTGCCGCCCGGGAACTCCCGCTCCACGGCCAGGCCGAGCGTGTCGCGGTAGAACGCCGTGGACGCGGCGGCGTCACGCGGGCGGATCAGCAGCCGGCTCTTCAGGATCTCCATCCGACCATCCCTACCGGACGGGCTCAGGCGGCCGCAATCGCCGCGATGCCGGACAACACGATCACCGACCCCACGAGCCGCCGGACGGCGTCGCGCTCGCCGAGCACCAGCCACGCCGCGATCCCGCCGATGACGATGCTCAGCTCGCGGGCGGGCGCGACCAGGCTGACCGGCGCCATGGTGAGGGCGAAGAGCACGAGGACGTAGGCGATCGGCGACAGGACCGCGACGACGAAGACCTCGCGGCGCTGGTCACGCCAGATCCGCGTCACTTCGCCCCGATCGGCCAGGGCGCGGGGGAAGAGCAGGAGGCTCTGCAGGACCGAGCCGAGGCCGAAGTAGACGACCGGCGGCACGCCCAGGCCGGTCACCGAGTGGGCGTCCCAGAGCGTGTACCCGGCGATGACGGCGCCGGTCAGCAGGCCGTACAAGACGCCGGCTTTCACCGCTTTCGGGTCCGTCGCCCGGCGGCCGGTGCTGATCACCAGCACCCCGGCGACGACCAGGAAGGCGCCGAGCAGGCCCAGCGGGCCGGGGTGTTCGCCGAGCACCAGGACGGCGGCCAGCACCGACAGCAACGGCCCGGTCCCGCGCGCGACGGGGTAGACGACGGAGAGGTCGCCGACGCGGTACCCGCGCTGCAGCACGACGCCGTAGGCGACGTGCAGGACGGCGGTGACCACGGCGGCGAGCAGCCAGCTCCACTGTGGACGCTCGTCCTCGACGACGACCAGCACCACGGTCACCGGCAGCAGGAACACGGCGGAGACGGTGTAGTAGAGCCAGACGAACTGGGTGCCCCCGGAGGAGATCCGCTTGGCGGCGAGGTTCCAGGCGGCGTGCACGACGGCGGCGACGAGGACGAGGGACAAGGCGGTGGCGTTCACGGGACCCCTTCGGGGTTCTCGCGCGCGCGAGAACCGGGTCCTCCAGGCTTTTGCCCCGTCAGATGAACGACCGGCCGTCCGGGCCCGCCGACGGTGCCGCTCGGACCAGTCCCGCCGGCCCTGGTTGTGAGGAGCTGGAACGCGGACCGGCGACGGAACCCTAGGCACTACCGTCACCCACCGTACTCCCGGCTCCGGACGCTCGTGGACCGGCTGTTAGAGTGGTCGCTCGCTGCCCGTGCGGCATTCCGTCATGGAGGAAACCCGCTTCTCGCGGGGCCACTTCAGCGCGGCGGCGATCTCACCGAGTGAAACAGGAGTTGCCCTATGGCCAACATCAAGTCGCAGATCAAGCGCATCACGACGAACGAGAAGGCGCGTCAGCGCAACCAGGCGATCCGGTCCTCGGTGAAGACCGCGATCCGCAAGGTCCGCGAAGCCGCCGAGGCCGGCGACAAGGCCAAGGCCGTCGAGCTGCAGCGCGACGCCGCCCAGAAGCTGGACAAGGCCGTCTCGAAGGGCGTCATCCACGCCAACCAGGCCGCCAACAAGAAGTCGGCGCTCGCGAAGCGCGTCAACGCGCTCTGAGCTGGTTGATTTCCGAGAAGGCCCCGGCTTCGGCCGGGGCCTTCTTCGTGTCCGGCGTGCTTCATGTCCGGCGTGCGACCGGGCGGGTGACACCCGTGCGTCGTGTCGGCCGCGATCAGCGTCGCAGCCGCCGCGCGCTCCAGCGCGTAGCCCGGTCCGCCGCCACACCGTCGACCACGGCGATCAGCGGTCGCCCTTGGCTGCCGCCACCTCCAGCACCGCCCGCTCCAGCGCATAGCCCGGGTCCGCCGCCACGCCCTTGACCTCGGCGTTCAGCCGCGCGACCACGCGCATCGCCGTGGCCAGGCCGTCGGGGTTCCAGCCGCGGGACTGGCCCTGCGCCTTCCGGATCTTCCACGGCGGCATGCCGAGCTCGCCCGCCAGCTGGTTGGGGTTGCCGCGGCCCGCGCCGGAGACCCGGGCGATCGTGCGGACCGCGTCGGCCAGCGCGTCGGCGACCAGGACGTGCGGGACACCCAGCTGCATCGCCCAGCGCAGTGACTCCAGCGCCGCCGCGCGGTCGCCGCCGACTGCCTTCTCCGCGACCGCGAACCCGGTCACGTCGGCGCGGCCGCGGTGGTAGCGGCGGACCGCGTCGGCGTCGACGGTCCCGCCCGTGTCCGCGACCAGCTGCGTCGCCGCCGACGACAGTTCCCGCAGGTCGGAGCCCACGGCGTCGAGCAGGGCCGCCACGCCCGCCGGGTCGATCTTGCCGCCCACCCGGCGCACCTCGTGGCGCACGAACTGCTCCCGCTCGGCCGGCTTGGTCAGCTTCGGGCACTCGGTGACCTCGGCGCCGGCCTTCTTCAGCGCGGCCGGGAGGGTCTTGCCCGCCTTGCTGCGGCCACCGCCGGTGTGCACGACGACGAGCACGACCCCGTCCGCCGGGTCCTTCAAGTAGGCCGCGACGGCGTCGGCCAGCTCCTGCGAGATGTCCTGCGCCGACTCGAGGACGATCACCCGGCCCTCGCTGAACAGCGACGGGCTGACCAGTTCGGCCAGCTCGGGGGCTGTGAGATCGGACACCCGGGCGCGGGTCAGCTCGGCGGTCGCGTCCATCGCGCGGGCGGCGGCGAGCGTCTCGCGGACGGCGCGCTCGATCAGCAGTTCTTCCTCCCCCAGCACCAGCTGCAGCGGGGCCGGGGCGGTGGCTTGCGCGGTCACCCGGGAATCCTCTCACTTGCGCTCCCGTGCGCCCGCTCCGGTGATGTCGGGCGGCCACCGTGGCACGGGGCGCGCGCGATGTCGTACGGTGTACCCGAGGCAGCCCGCCCCGGAAGTTTCCGGCGTGCGCGCACCGACAACCGAATACCGCTCATCCAGAGGGGCAGAGGGAACGGCCCGACGAAGCCCCGGCAACCGGCGTACAGCCTGTCATCCCGCGATCGCGGGATAGCTGACGACCACGGTGCCAATTCCGGCCCGCTTCGGCGGGGCAGATGAGGAAGGAACCTCGCGATGACCGCCACCCTCGGCACGACCTCCACCACCAAGACCCCGGATCTCGGTCCCGCCGTCGAGCTGGTGTCGAAGGAAGAGGGCCACCGGCAGCCGCTCGCCCCCGAATTCGTCTCCGCCGAAGACTTCTCGCCGCTCGAGGTCGCTTACGACTTCGGCCGCGTCCGCCGCGAAGACATCGAGGCCGGCCCCAAGAACATCTGGCGCTACAAGAAGCTCCTTCCCGTTCCGTCCAACGTCGAAGAGATCCCGAACACCGAGCCGGGCGCGACGCGGCTGGTCCGCGCCGACCGCCTCGCCAAGGAACTCGGCCTCAAGCGCGTGTGGGTCAAGGACGACACCGGCAACCCGACGCACTCGTTCAAGGACCGCGTCGTCGCCGTCGCGCTGGCCGCGGCCCGCGAGTTCGGGTTCGAGGTGCTCGCCTGTCCGTCGACCGGCAACCTGGCCAACGCGACGGCCGCCGCGGCGGCCCGCGCCGGCTGGCGGTCGGTCGTGCTGATCCCCAAGACCCTCGAGCGCGCCAAGATCCTCACCACCGCGGTGTACGACGGCGACCTCCTCGCCATCGACGGCAACTACGACGACGTCAACCGCCTCGCCACCGAGCTCGCCGGCGAGCACCCGAAGTGGGCGTTCGTCAACGTGAACGTCCGGCCGTACTACTCGGAGGGCTCGAAGACGCTGGCCTTCGAGGTCGCCGAGCAGCTCGGCTGGCGCATCCCGCCGCAGATCGTCGTCCCGATCGCCTCCGGTTCGCAGCTGACCAAGGTGGACAAGGGTTTCCGCGAGCTGGGCCAGCTCGGCCTGGTGGACGCCAGCCCGTACAAGGTGTTCGGCGCACAGGCCACCGGCTGCTCGCCGGTGTCGGCCGCGTTCCGCGCGGGCCAGGACGTGGTCCAGCCGGTGAAGCCGGACACGATCGCCCGCTCGCTGGCGATCGGCAACCCGGCCGACGGCCCGTACGTGCTCGACATCGTCAACCGCACCGGCGGTGCGATCGAGGACGTCTCCGACGAAGAGGTCGTCGAGGGCATCCGCCTGCTGGCCCGCACCGAGGGCATCTTCACCGAGACGGCGGGCGGGGTCACCGTCGCCACGGCGAAGAAGCTGGTCGAGACGGGCAAGCTGGACCCGGACGCCGAGACGGTGCTGCTGATCACCGGCGACGGCCTCAAGACCCTCGACGCGATCGAGAACCACGTGGGTCCGAAGGCCACCCTGCCGCCCTCGGCCGCGGCCGTGAACGAGGCGCTCGGCTACTGAGCTCCGGCCCGGGGCGGGCGCTCGGCTACTGGGACCCAGCCCGGGGCGGGCGCTCGGCCCGCCCCGGGCCCTCAGCGGCGCGGCGGACCTCGGGGCTCGCCACGGCGGACTATCGCCGGTCCGGCGACCACCGCGGTGTCGCCGTCCACGTCGGTGCGGGTGACCCGCGCGCCCAGCGCCGCCAGAGTGTCTATTGTGGACTTGCTCGGGTGCCCGTACGTGTTTCCCGCACCCACGCTGACCATGGCCACCCGTGGGGCCACCGCCGCGAGGAACGACGGCAGCGAGTACCGGCTGCCGTGGTGGGGCACCTTCAACACCTCCGCTCTCAGGTCTCCGACGTCGGCCAGCAGGTCCGACTGCGCGGCCAGTTCGACGTCGCCGGTCAGCAGGATCCGGCCGGCGGGCGTTTCCGCGCGCAGCACCACCGAACTGTTGTTGATCGTCGTCCCGTCCGGCTGCTCGGCCGCCCGGGCCGGGACGTAGCGCGGCCCGAGGACGTCGAGCGCCAGGCCGGGCCAGTCCAGCCGCTCGCCCGGGTTCAGCTCGACCAGCGGCACCGACTGCCGGGCGGCTTCCGCAGCGACCTGGCGCCACGCCCACGGCGGCGACCGTCCCGGGCCGACGGCGATCGCGCCGACCGCGCGGCCGTCGAAGACCGAGGCGAGGCCGCCGATGTGGTCGGCGTGCAGGTGGCTCAGCACCAGCAGCGGGATCCGGTCGACCGCCAGCCGGTGCAGGCACTCGTCGACCGGCCCCGGCTCGGGTCCGGTGTCCACGACGACCGCCCGCCCGGGATCGGCGGTCGCCAGCACGACCGCGTCGCCCTGGCCGACGTCACACTCGACCATCGCCCAGTTCCGCGGCGGCCACGCCGGCGCCAGCACCCGGACCGGCACGAACACCAGCAGACCGCCGACGACGAGCAGCGCCATCAGGACCCGCACCCGCCGGTGCCGCACCGCCAGCGCCAGCACCACGAGGACGCCGGCGGCCAGCAGACCGCCCACCCAGCCACCGGGCCACGCGATGACCGCGCCCGGCGCCCGGGCGCCGTACCGGGCCACGGTGATCAGCCACCGCGCTTCCGGATCGGCCAGGTGCACCAGGACGTTCCCGGCGCCCGGCCACCACGGGCCGGTGACGGTCGCCAGCACGCCCAGCACGGTCGCCGGGGCCACCACGGGTGCGGCGAGGACGTTGGTCAGCACCGAAACCAGGCTCACCGAACCCGCCATGCCCGCGAGCACCGGCGCCGTCACCAGGAAGGCCGCCAACGGGACCGCCAGCCCTTCCGCGAACCCCGGTGGGATGCCGCGGCGGACCAGGGCACCGGCCCAGCGGGGTGCGAGCAGGACCAGCCCGCCGGTGGCGCACACCGAAAGCGCAAAGCCGAATTCCGTGGCCATCGCCGGATCAGCGACCACCAGCACGCACACCGCGAAGGCCAGCGCGGGCAGCGCCGAACCCCGCCGTCCCAGCGCCAAGGCCAGCAACGCCACGGCCGCCATGACCCCGGCCCGCAGGACGCTCGGCTCCGGGCCGACCAGGACGAGAAACCCCGCCAGGCACGCCCCGGCGGCCGCGGCCGACAGCCGGGGACCGAGCCGGAGCAGGCGCAACAGCAGCAGCACCGCCCCGCAGACGACCGCGAGGTTGCCGCCGCTGACCGCGGTGAGGTGCGTGAGGCCCGCGGCGACGAACTCCTGCTCGACGCGGGGTGACAAGGCGCTCGTGTCGCCCAGGACCAGCCCCGGCAGCAGGCCGGCGGGCTCCTCCGGCAGGACCTGGCAGAGGTCGTGCAGGCCGGTGCGCAGCACGGCCGCCGCCTGCTGCCACCACGGCGCCTGGCTGGGCTCGCCCGGCGGGCCGCGGACCGACAGGACGGCCACGGTCAGGTCCGAGCCGCGCGGGGGCATCAACCGGCCCGCCGCGGCCACTTCTTGGCCTGGCAGGAGCGACGCCCACTGCTCGACCGGCGCCAGCAGCAGCACCCGGCCGGAGGTCGGGACGGGCCGCCCGTCGACCGCCGCCGTGCGCACGTCGGCCGCGAGGACCACCGACCGGGCACCGGCTTGGCGATCGGCGTACCCCGCGCTGCGCACGGGCTTCGGGCGTTCCGCGACGACGACCCGCAGCACCGCCGGGAGGCCTTGCTCGGCGGAGACACGAAGCTCGTCGCGCTGGGCGTCACGGATCCGCCAGGCAATGGGACCAGCGGCGAGTAGGCCGAGGATCAGCAGGGCTGCGGCTGCCTCCCGCGCCCGGGGACGGCCGCGGGCTCGCCACAACACCAGCCCGGCGAGCACCGCCGAGGCGAGTCCGGCGGCGACGGCGGTCCACCAGCCGAGCAGCAGGCCGGCCAACGCCGCCAGCCAGCACGCCGCGGCCGCCGGGACCAGCCGCATGTCCTGCCGGGTGTCGAGAACAGGGACAGTGCTCATCAGGCCGGCACCCCCACCCGGCTTAGCCAGCGGTCGTGGATACGCCCGCTGGTCGCCGTCTCGGGCCGGGCCGCTCTTTCCGCGAAGGTGCTCATCCGATCGTCACCGCCACGCGATTGAAGCCCGCCACCGCGGGAGTGGCCGCGTTCGAACACTGCACCCCCGACACGCGCGCGGTGGCCGCGCTGGTCGCCGCCTCGGCTGTGGCCGCGAACCTCCGGGATGGCGCCGGTCCGGAATCCGTCATTCGCGTGACTGGAGGCGGAACTCGCGCGGAGCGGGATGGACCGGTGTATCCCTGAGTCGGCGGGCCGGGGAGTCGCTGGTCGAGGCGGAACGTGCTCATCCGACCGTCACCTGCTCCCGCAGCTTCTCGAACTTGCTCTCCCCGATCCCGTCGACGTCCCTCAGCTGCTCGACCTTGGTGAACCCGCCGTGGTCCGTGCGCCACTGGACGATGCGCTTGGCCATCACCTCGCCGACCCCGGGCAACGTGTCCAGCTGGTCCGGGGTCGCCGTGTTCAGGTCGACCTTTCCGCCGGCCGCCGGGGCGCCCGGGTCGGGCGCCGCCGCCGGGATGCCGACCGCGAGCTGTTCGCCGTCGGTCACCTTGCGGGCGAGGTTCAGCGTGCTCAGGTCCGCTCCCGGCTCGGGACCGCCGGCCGCGCGCAGCACGTCCGCCACCCGGGCGCCCTGCGGCACCGTGATCAAGCCCGGCGAGCGGACGCGTCCGATCACGCTGACCACGAGCCCCGCTTGGGGCGCCGCGCGCGCCTCGGCCGCCGGTTTGGCCGTGGGCAGCGCCGGTGGCGGCTCGGGCGCCGGACGGCCGCCGCCCAGCAGGGCGACCGCGCCGAGGAGGATCATCACGACCGCGGCGAGGACGCCGGCGAGTGCCCACCGGCGCCGGGCGGGACCGGCCGGCCCGGCCGGCAGCCAGCGCCGGATCAGCCGGCCGCCGGGGCCGACCGTGCTCGCGTCGGGCGAGAGCTGGTCGGCCAGCCACGCGAGCCGGTCGTTGACGGGTGAGCCCGGGTTCCGGGCGGTCTGCTCGAACACACGATCGACGTTAGGGCCCACGGGGAGTGTCCGACAGGGGTGGCGCCGCGACCTGTGGACAACCGGGGTGTTGTGGATGGATTGGCGGGCCGGGCCCGGGACCAGCCGTTTCCGTCGTACCCCGGTGCCATACTGGTGGGTCAGCTCCGGGACGGGACCGTCCGCTGGACGACCACGCCCAGTACCCCGGGGCCCGTGTGCGCCCCGATCACCGCGCCCAGCTCGGAAACCACGCAGCCCGCCGAGCGCGGCACCGCCTCCTCCAGCCGGTTCGCCAGCTCGACCGCCCGTTCCGGCGACGCGAGGTGGTGGACGGCGAGCTCGACGTCGTCCTCGGCCGCCGCCTGGGCCGCGAGCTCGACCAGCCGCGCGATCGCCCGGTTCATGGTGCGGACCTTCTCCAGCGGCAGGATCCGGCCGTCGGACATGTGCAGCACCGGCTTCACCGCCAGCGCCGTGCCCAGCAACGCCGCCGCCGGCCCGATCCGGCCGCCGCGGCGCAGGTGGTCCAGGGTTTCCACGACGAACATCGTCGACGAGCAGCCGGCCGCCGTCACCGCCGCGGCCTCGACGGCTTCGGCGGAAGCTCCCGCGGAAGCGGCCGAAGCAGCGTGCAAAGCGGCGAACCCGAGGCCCATCGCGGTGGTCCGGGAGTCGACGACGCGCACCCGGTCCGGCCCCACTTCCTGGGCCGCGAGCACCGCCGCTTCCCAGGTGCCCGACAGCTCGCTCGACAGGTGCACCGACACGATTTCTTCGGCGCCCTCGGCGAAGGCCGCTTCGTACTCCTTCACGAATTCGGTGGGGGTCGGCCGCGACGTCGTGACGATCTTCCGCTGCTTCATCGCCTCCGCGACCGCCGCCGGTCCGGTTTCGACGCCGTCGAGGGAAACCACGCCGTCGACCAGGACGTGCAGGGGGACCACCCGCACCGCGTGCCGTTCGGCGAAGCCCTCCGGCAGGTGGGCGGTGGAATCCGTGACTACGGCGACCGACACGCCCTCAGCCTACGGGGCCCGGGGCCAGCACCGGAGCCATCAACACGGACATCGCCGCCCCCACCGCGGCGTGTCCCGGCCAGCCCCAGTGCATGCCGTCCGGATTGCCCGCGCCGCTGAGCACGTGCTCCCCCACGACGGCTTCGAGGTCGAGCAACGGAACGTCCGCTCGCGTGCTCCAGGCCGCCATCGCCGCCGCCGCGGCCGGGCGCGCGGTGTGCACGCCGCCGTAGGCCGCGGCGCGGTGGACCGACGGCAGCCAGCCGAAGATCGGCAGCTCGGGCCGCAGGACGCGCAACGCGCCCACGGCCGTGTCGAGGTAGTGCACGGTGAGCTTGGCCGGCAGCACCGCGGGCCGCCCGCGCAGCGCCACGGCCAGCCGCGGTTGCGCCGCGAGATAGGCCTTCCGCACGACGCGCCGCACCGGGTCGGGCCGCAGGTACCGCAGCCCGGTGCGCAGGTAGGTCGGCAGCGGCGAGGGCAGGGTGTCCATGCTGCCGATCGCGAACACGACCGCGTCGACGTGGTGCAGGTCGGCCCACACACGCGGGTCGCCGGTCAGCGACCACCAGGCGTCCCGCGCGTTCCAGCCGATGCCCGCGACCAGGTCGGCGGTGCCACCCAGCGTGGCGGCCGCGACGTTCGGCCACAGCCGCGGCTCGTCCGCGGCGCAGGGTCCCTCGGGACCGTGAAAGCTCAGCGAATCGCCGAACACCAGCAGGCGGGGCCCCATCGGCTAGCCGTGCATCCCCGCGTTGTAGGCCTGCAGCCGCCACTTGCCGTCGCGCCGGCCCAGCTCGACCCAGTGGCAGTTCGAGATCCCGCCCAGCGAGGGCCAGGTCTCGACCGGCAGGGCCAGCAGCCGCGCGGTCAACGCCGTGATCAGCCCGCCGTGCGCGGCCAGCAGCACGGTGTCGCCCGCCGCGGAGTTGGCCTGCTGCAGGTCCGTGACGACTTCGCCCGCGCGGTCGGCGACGTCGACGCGGCTCTCGCCACCCGGCGGGGCCCAGGTCGCGTCGGTGCGCCAGCGGTCGCGTTCACCGGGGTAGGCCTGGTCGACCTCGGCGCCGGTCATGCCCTGCCACTCGCCGAGGTGCGTCTCGCGCAGCCGCTTGTCGATCCGCAGCGGGACGCCGATCGCGTCGGTGAGCACGGTGGCGGTGTCGGTGGCCCGGCGCAGGTCGGAGGCGATGACGAGGTCCGGGGAGAAGCGGGCCAGTGCGGGCACCGCGAACCGGGCCTGGTTCCAGCCGCGCGGCGTCAGCGCCGAGTCGAGGTGACCCTGCATCCGCCCGGCGGCGTTGTAGTCCGTCTCGCCGTGACGCCAGAGCACCAGCCGCCGGGGGCTCACGAGACGTCCGGGTCCTCGTCGGCGGGTGGCTCCTCGAGACCCGCCACCTCGATGCGGGGGCAGTCCTTCCAGAGCCGTTCGAGGCCGTAGAACGTGCGCTCTTCGACGTGCTGGACGTGCACGACGACGTCGACGTAGTCGAGCAGTACCCAGCGCCCCTCGCGGGCGCCTTCGCGGCGGACCGGCTTGTGGCCGCTCTCCCGCAGTTTCTCCTCGACGTTGTCGACGATGGCGCCCACCAGGCGCTCGTTGGACGCGGAGGCGATGACGAAGGCGTCGGTGATGACGAGCTGTTCGGACACGTCCAGCACGACGACGTCGCTGGCCTTCTTGTCCGCCGCCGCGTGGGCGGCCGCTACGGCCAGCTCTCGAGCCTCGGACGTGGCTGCCACGGTGCTCCTTTTCCAGATCGGGTTCGCCCGAGAAGGGTACCCGCCGGGACCGACAGCGGTTCAGTCGCTCTTCCGGTACAGGTCTTTCTTGGCGATGTAGCGGACGACGCCGTCGGGAACGAGGTACCAGACCGGCTCCCCCCGCTCGACCCGATCACGGCAGCCGGTGGACGAAATGGCCATCGCGGTGACCTCGACGAGGCTCACCTTGCCGCTGGGCAGGTGGTGGGAGTTGAGCCGGTAGCCGGGCCGGGTGACCCCGATGAAGTGCGCGAAGTCGAACAGCTCGTCGGCCTTGTGCCAGGTCAGGATCTGCTCGAGCGCGTCGGCGCCGGTGATGAAGAAGAGCTCGTCTTCGGGGTACTCGGCGTGCAGGTCGCGCAGGGTGTCGACGGTGTAGGTCTGGCCGCCGCGGTCGATGTCGACGCGGCTGACGGAGAAGACCGGGTTGGACGCGGTCGCGATCACCGTCATCAGGTAGCGGTCTTCGGCCCGGGTGACCTCGCGGCCGGTCTTCTGCCACGGCTGGCCGGTGGGGACGAAGATCACTTCGTCGAGCCCGAACCGGGACTGGACCTCGCTGGCCGCGACGAGGTGGCCGTGGTGCACGGGGTCGAAGGTGCCGCCCATGACCCCGATCCGCCGTGGTGACATGACCGCAGAGCCTATACAGCGCGCGGCCCGCCGGCCGGGTCCTGTGGGACACCTCGCTCGACCGGGCATCGGTTGTGATTCAGGTCACATAACGGCCCGTATTCGTCGCGAACGGTCCGTTCGCGACGCCGCCGATTCCCGATCTGTCGGTGCCATGGGGTAGACGTGGGACGTGGACACGACCAGCACCACCTCAGCCCTCCGCGACCGCGCCGAGACCCTCCTCCGGGCACTGGCCGGCGATTCGGCGAGGCTGCGCGAAGACCAGTGGACCGCCATCGAGGCCCTGGTCGCGCAGCGGCGCCGGGCGCTGGTCGTGCAGCGCACCGGGTGGGGCAAGTCGGCGGTGTACTTCCTGGCCACGGCGTTGCTGCGGGAGCAGGGCAGCGGGCCGACGGTGATCGTCTCGCCCCTGCTGGCGCTGATGCGCAACCAGATCTCGGCGGCGGCGCGGGCCGGGATCCACGCGGCGACGATGAACTCCGCGAACCCGCAGGAGTGGGACCAGGTCCAGGCGTCGGTCGCGGCCGGCGAAGTGGACGTCCTGCTGGTCAGCCCCGAGCGGCTGAACAACCCGGACTTCCGCGACACCGTGCTGCCGAAGCTGACCGCGAGCACCGGGCTGCTGGTGGTCGACGAGGCGCACTGCATTTCGGACTGGGGCCACGACTTCCGGCCGGACTACCGGCGGCTGCGCACCCTGCTGGGTGACCTTCCGGAAGGCGTGCCGGTGCTGGCGACGACGGCGACCGCGAACGACCGCGTGGTCACCGACGTCGCCGAGCAGCTGGGCCTCGGCACCGGCGGGGACACGCTGGTGCTGCGCGGCAGCCTCGACCGGGAAAGCCTGCGGCTGTCGGTGTGCCGGCTGCCGACGTCGCAGGCGCGGCTGGCCTGGCTCGCGGAGCACCTGGCCGAGCTGCCCGGTTCGGGGATCATCTACTGCCTGACCGTGGCGGCGGCGCACGACGTCGCGTCGCTGCTGAAGGACCGCGGTTATCCGGTGGCGGCCTACACCGGCAAGACCGACCCGGCGGACCGGCAGGCGGCCGAGGACGACCTGCTCGGCAACCGCGTCAAGGCGCTGGTCGCGACGTCCGCGCTGGGCATGGGGTTCGACAAGCCGGACCTCGGGTTCGTCGTCCACCTCGGTGCCCCGTCGTCGCCGATCGCCTACTACCAGCAGGTCGGCCGCGCCGGGCGCGGGGTGGAGCGCGCCGAGGTCGTGCTGCTGCCCGGCGAGGAGGACAAGGCGATCTGGGCGTACTTCGGGTCGCTGGCCTTCCCCGACGAACTGCGGGTGACGCAGGTGCTGAACACCCTCGAGTACGCCGACCGTCCACTGTCGACGGCGGCGCTCGAGCCGTCGGTGGAGCTTTCGCGGTCCCGGCTGGAAATGGTGCTCAAGGTCCTGGACGTCGACGGCGCGGTCCGGCGCGTGAAGGGCGGCTGGACGAGCACGGGTGCGGAGTGGCAGTACGACCGCGGGCGGTACCGGCGGGTGGCGGAGGCGCGGGATCGCGAGCAGGAGGCGATGCTCGGCTACCTCGCCACCGAGGGCTGCCGGATGGAGTACCTGCGGCGTCAGCTCGACGATCCCGAGGCGGCGCCGTGCGGGCGGTGCGACAACTGCACCGGGCAGTACTGGGACACGACGGTGGCGGACGAAGTCGTCGACGCGACCCGGGAACGCCTGCAGCGGCCCGGTGTCGAGGTGGCGCCGCGGAAGCAGTGGCCCACCGGGATGTCCTCATTGGACGTTCCGGTGTCCGGCCGGATCTCGGCCGAGGACCAGGCCGAGCCGGGTCAGGTGCTCGGGCGGCTCACGGACGTCGGCTGGGGCAACCGGCTGCGGGAGCTCGTCGGCCCGCAGGCGGCGGACGCCGAGGTACCGGACTCGGTGTTCAAGGCCTGCGTGCAGGTGCTCGCCGGGTGGCAGTGGGCACAGCGGCCGGTGGCGGTGGTGGCGGTGCCGTCGTCGACGCGGCCGCAGCTGGTGTACAGCCTGGCCACGCGGCTGGCCGAGATCGGCAGGCTGGACTTCCTCGGCGCGCTCGACGCGGACGGGCCGCCACCCCGCCAGGCGAACAGCGCGCAGCGGCTGGCCGACCTGTGGCGGCGCCTGAGCATGCCGGCGGACCTGGCCGGGATCCTGCCGTCCGGACCGGTGCTGCTGGTGGACGACGTCATCGACACCGGCTGGACGATGACCCTGGCCGCGCGGCTGCTGCGGCGGGCCGGGGCGCCCGCGGTCCTGCCGTTCGCGTTGGCCAGCACGGCGTAAGAAGGGGCGGCCTCGGCGCGCTGTTGGGCTGCGTCGAGCTCCTCGAGCCGCAGGAAAGCGAACCGCGGTAAACCCTTCGTCATCGGCCGGTCACGATCGCTACGCTCCGGGCTCGCCGTGACCGAGCCGAAGGAGGGACACCGTGCAGACCGCCGACGTTACCGAGGAGCTGGCGCGCCGCGTGGTGACCGCCGCCGGCCGGGCACTGGACGTGGCACTGACGCCGGAGCAGGCGCTGGTCCAGGCGTCACCGCGGGACGGCGTCGACTACCAGGCCAACCTCGCGATGAGCCTGGGCAAGCGGCTCGGCCGGCCGCCGCGCGAGGTCGCCGGGCGCATCGCCGGGGCGCTCGAACTCGACGGGATCGCCGATCCGCCGGAAGTCGCCGGGCCCGGCTTCCTGAATTTCGTGCTGCGCAAGGGATGGCTCGAAGCGCGCGTCGGCGCACTGCTCGGCGATCCGCGTCTCGGCGTACCGGCCACCACCGAGCCCCGGCGGATCGCCCTCGACTACAGCAGCCCGAACGTGGCCAAGGAAATGCACGTCGGACACCTGCGCTCGTCCGTGATCGGTGACGCGCTCGCCCGCCTGCTCCGGTTCGCCGGGCACGAAGTGCTGCCGCACAACCACCTCGGCGACTGGGGCACGCCGTTCGGCATGCTCATCGAGCACCTCCTCGACGTCCCCGCCGGGCAGCGCGCGATCGCCGACCTCGACGCCTTCTACCGCGACGCCCGCCGGAAGTTCGACAGCGACGAAGCGTTCGCGACGCGGGCGCGCACGCGCGTCGTCAAGCTGCAGAGCGGCGACGAGGACACCCTGGCCGTCTGGCAGGAGCTCGTCGACGAGTCGACACGACACTTCGACGAGGTCTACGCGCTCCTCGGGATTTCCCTGACCGGCACGGACATCTACGGCGAGAGCTTCTACAACCCGTACCTCGCCGCGGTCGTCGACGACCTCGAGAAAGCCGGGCTGACCGAAGTCAGCGACGGCGCGATCTGCGTGTTCCCCGAAGGCTTCCGCAACCGCGAAGGCGACCGGCTGCCGCTGATCGTCCGCAAGCGCGACGGCGGGTACGGGTACGCGGCCACCGACCTGGCGACGGTCCGGTACTGGACGGCCGAGCGCGGCGCGACCGACCTGCTCTACGTCGTCGGGACGCCACAGGCGCAGCACTTCGCGATGCTGTTCGCCACCTGCCGCGCGGCGGGCTGGCTGACCGGGCACGCCGAGCACATCGGCTTCGGCACGGTACTGGGCGCGGACGGCAAGGCCATGCGGACCCGGGCCGGCGAGACCGTCAAGCTGGCCGACCTGCTGACCGAAGCCGTGACGCAGGCCGCGGCGGTCGTCGCCGAACGCAGTGAGCTCGACCCGGCCGGGCAGGCCGAGGTCGCGCGGGCGGTCGGCATCGGCGCGGTCAAGTACGCGGACCTGTCCGGCGACCGCGAGCGCGACTACATCTTCGCCTGGGACCGGATGCTGGCCAAGGAGGGCAACACCTCGGTGTACCTGCAATACGCGTACGCGCGGACGCAGTCGATCCTCCGGAAGGCGGGCGGTCTCCCCGGCGGCACCGAAATCCGGCTCGAAGCGCCGGCGGAACGGGCGTTGGCGCTGAAGCTGCTTGGCTTCGGCGATGCACTGAAGGCGGCGACCAGTGCCTACGCGCCGCACAAGCTCTGTACGTACCTGTACGAGACCGCGGTGGCTTTCTCGCGGTTCTTCGAGGAATGTCCGGTTTTGAAGGCGCCTTCGCCGGAGCTGCAAGCCTCGCGGCTGAAGTTGACTACGCTGACGTCGACCGCGCTCGCGCTCGGGCTTTCCCTGCTCGGCATCGAAGCGCCCGACCGGCTCTAGCGGGAGACCACTGTGGAACTGCCCGGCGACCTGCTCGCGCTGCTGCGCGAGCCCAGCCTCTGCTTCCTGTCGACGGTGATGCCGGACGGCTCGCCGCAGCTCACCCAGACCTGGGTGGACACCGACGGCACGCACATCCTCGTCAACACCGTGGTGGGCCACCAGAAGCAGCGCAACATCGAGCGTGACCCGCGGGTGGCGCTCAACGTCGCCGACCGCGACCGGCCGTCGCGCTACTACGCGGTCCGCGGACGGGTCGTCGCCGCCACGCAGGACGGCGCGGTCGAGCACATCGAAAAACTGGCGCAGCGTTACCTCGGCGGCCCGTACCCGTGGTGGGGCGGGCGTGACCAGACGAGGCTGCTGCTCACGATCGAGGCGGATCGGATCGCGTCGTGATCATCGTCGCCGGTTGGCTCGAGGTCGCCCCCGAGGCTCGTGACGCCTACCTCGACAGCTGTGCCGAAGCGGTGCGGCTCGCGCGCGAGGCACCGGGGTGTCTCGAGTACGCGCTGGGTGCCGACCTGCTGGACCCCGGGCGGATCACCGTTTACGAGCGCTGGGAGTCCGACGAAGACCTGGCGCGTTTCCGTGGCTCCGGGCCGTCGGACGAGCAGGCGGCGCAAATCGTCGACGCGGCGGTGGCGCGCTACCGGATATCGGCGGTCGAAGCGCCGTGATCCGCCAGTAGCGTCACCAATTCGTCCGCCAGGCCGCGGTCGACCGGTTCGCGTGTGGCCAGCAGCCGGTACCAGAGCGTCCCGAACACGACGTCGATCACCGTGCCGGGCAGCACGCCGGCCGGGAGTTCGCCGCGCTCCCGGGCGCGGTCGACGAGCGCGCCGAGCGCCTCGCGGCGGCGGAAGAGGAACTCCTCGCGGAAGCGGTTGCCGAACTCCGGGTCGATCTGCGCCTGGGCCATCAGCGCCCGGAGGGTGTCCGCGACCGGCGACTTCCCGCCCAGCTCGAAGGTGCCGGCGAGGAAGTCCGCCAGGTCGGCGCGGAACGACCCCGTGTCGGGGACGGGGATCTGCAAATCCGCCTTCGTCGCGAGCGCGTCGAGCAGGACGTCGGCCTTCGACGGCCACCAGCGGTAGATCGTCTGCTTGCCGACGCCCGAGCGCGCGGCGATGCCTTCGATGGTCAGTGCGCCGTAGCCGGCCTCGCCGACCAGGTCGAGCGTCGCGGCGAGGATCGCCAGCCGGCTCTGTTCGCTGCGCTTGCGGCCGGGACGGGACTGGTCGCTCATGGGTTCCGATGGTAGCGTCGAATTCGAAACGAGACGTACCGGTTCGAAATGGGGACAAGATGAGCATCGCTCTCGTGGCCGGCGGCACCTCCGGCATCGGCCTGGCGACCGCGCGGCAGCTGCAGCGGCGGGGATACGACGTGCACGTCACCGGGCGCGGCAAGGAGCGCCTGGACGACGTCGCTTCGAGCGATCCGGAACTGACCGGGCACCAGGCCGACGGCGGCGACACCACGGCGATGGCCGCGCTGGCCGGCTCGCTCGGGACGGTGGACGTGCTGGTGGTGAGCCTGTCCGGCGCCGAAGGGATGGGGCCGATCGATTCGCTGGACCTGGCGATGCTGCGGCGGGCGTTCGACGCGAAGTTCTGGGCGCACCTCGCGACGATCCAGGCCGTCCTGCCGCACTTGGCCGCGGACGGGTCGATCACCCTGCTCAGCGCGATCACGGCCCGGGCGGCGATGGCCGGCACGGCCGGCATCGGCGCGCTGAACGCGGCGATCGAAGCGCTCGTCAAGCCGTTGGCGGTCGAGCTGGCGCCGAGACGGGTGAACGCGGTATCGCCGGGCGTCGTCGACACGGCGTGGTGGAGCGGCTTCCCGGCGGAGGTGCGGGAGGGGTTCTTCGCGCAGACGGCGGCTTCGATCCCGGCCCGCCGCATCGCGACGGCGGACGACGTGGCGGAGGTGGTGACGCTGGCGGCGACGAACCCGAACCTGACGGGCACGGTCCTGGAGGCCGACGGCGGAGCCCGGTTGGTCTCGCTGGGCTGAACCCGGCCGGGCCTCCAGCGTGATCAGAACCGGATCTCGCGTGATCGAGAGCGGATCTCGCGTGCTTGGGGACGAATCTCGTGTGATTGAAGGGGCATCACACGTGATTGGGAGGCCATCTCGCGTGATTGGAGGGACATCTCGCGTGATTGGGAGGCCATCTCGCGTGATTGGAGGGACGACACTCGTGATTGGAGGGACGACACGGTGATGCCTCTTGGCGCACGGGTGATGCCCGGCTGATCACGGGTGGGTCAGCGGCGGAGGGGGACCAGGTCGTCGGCGTGGACGACCTCGCGGCGGTGCTCCGCCGGGAGGTCGGGGGTCGAGCGGCCGATCAGGTCCGGGAGTTCCGTCGCGTCGAAGGCGACCACTCCGCGGGCCACCGGGCGGTCCTTGGCGTCCACCAGGTCGACCACGTCGCCGGCCTGGAACTCGCCGTCCACGCCCGTGATGCCCGCCGCCAGCAGCGATCGGCGACGGCGGACCACCGCCGTCACCGCGCCGTCGTCGAGGCGGAGCTTGCCGGTCGTGTCCGCCGCGTAGCCCAGCCAGAACCGGCGGGCCGACAGGCGCGTGTCCGCCGGGGCGAACGCCGTGCCCGGGGACGCCGAGGTCAGCGCCGCCGAAGCCTCCGAGGCCGCCGCCAGCAGCACCGGGATGCCGGCGCCCGCTGCCGTGCGGGCCGCCGCGAGCTTGGACACCATGCCGCCCGTGCCCAGGCCGGAGCTGGACATGCCGACCGAGATCCCGTCCACATCGGACTCCGACAGGACTTCCGTCAGCTTGCGGGTCGCGCCGCCGCGGGGGTCTCCGTCGTACAGGCCGTCCACATCGGACAGCAGGACCAGCGCGTCGGCGCCGATCAGGTGCGCCACCAGTGCCGCCAGGCGGTCGTTGTCGCCGAAGCGGATTTCCTCGGTCGCCACCGTGTCGTTCTCGTTCACCACCGGGACCGCGCCGAGCGCCAGCAGCCGCGAAAACGTGCGCTGCGCATTGCGGTAGTGGGAACGGCGGACGACGTCGTCGGAGGTGAGCAGCACCTGCCCGACCGTCAGCGAGTACCGCCCGAAGGACTCGGCGTACGCGTGCGCGAGCGCGAGCTGCCCGACGCTCGCCGCCGCCTGCTGCGTCGCCAGGTCACGCGGGCGCTTGCCCAGCGAGAGCGGGGCGAGCCCGGCCCCGATCGCGCCCGAGGACACCAGGACGATCTGGGTCTCCCGGGCGACGCGCTCGGCGATCGCGTCGACCAGCGCGTCCAGCCGGGCCGCGTCCAGCCCGCTGCCCGCGGTGGTCAGCGCCGACGACCCGACCTTGACGACCAGCCGCCGCGCGGCGGCGATGGCTTCCCGGGTGCCGCTCACTCCTCGATGTCCAAGTCGTCCTCGAGCTCGTCCTCGAAGTCGTCGCCGGAGCCCGCCCGCCGGATCCGGCGGGCCTCCTTGCGCTCGGCCGCGCCGACCCGGTCGGTGCGCTCCAGCCGGACGTCGGTGCCGCGCCCGGACAGGTGCACCGCCACCGAGGGCGTCGAGGGCTCCCACTCGAACTGGACGTCGCCGATCGTGACCGGGCTGCCCGGCCTCGCGCCGAGCTTGGCCAGCTCCTCTTCGACGCCGAGGCGGTTGAGCCGGTCGGCGAGGTAGCCGACGGCCTCGTCGTTGGCGAAGTCGGTCTGGCGGATCCACCGCTCCGGGCGCGCGCCGCGGATGATGAACGCGCCCTCCTCCTCGGGGTCGACCTCGACGGTGAACCCGGAGTCGTCGACGGCCAGCGGCCGCAGGACGATCTTCTCCGGCTCCAGCACCGGCTGCGCCTCGCGGTACTTCTCGACGATGGCGGCCAGCGCGAACGTCAGCTCCCGCAACCCCTTGCGCGACGCCGTCGAAACCTCGAAGACCTGCAGGCCGCGGGCCTCGAAGTCGGGGCGGACGAACTCGGCGAGCTCGGCCGCCTCCGGGACGTCGATCTTGTTCAGGACGACCACGCGCGGACGTTCTTCGAGCTTGCCGCCGAGACTCGGCGTGTACTTGGCGAGCTCCGCCTCCAGCGCGTCCACATCGGACACCGGGTCCCGGCCGGGCTCCAGTGTCGCGCAGTCGACGACGTGCACCAGCACCGCGCAGCGCTCGATGTGGCGGAGGAAGTCCAGGCCAAGGCCCTTGCCCTCGGACGCGCCGGGGATGAGGCCCGGCACGTCAGCCATGGTGAACACGGTGTCACCACCGGTGATCACGCCGAGGTTCGGCACCAGCGTGGTGAACGGGTAGTCGGCGATCTTCGGCTTGGCCGCGGAGAGCACCGAGATCAGCGACGACTTCCCGGCGGACGGGAACCCGAGCAGGCCGACGTCGGCGACCGACCGCAGCTCGAGCGTCAGGCTGCGGGCCTCGCCCGGCTCGCCCAGCAGGGCGAACCCGGGGGCCTTGCGGGCCTTCGACGCGAGCGCGGCGTTGCCGAGCCCGCCGCGGCCGCCCTGGGCGGCGACGAACGTGGTGCCGGGGCCGATGAGGTCGGCGACCATCTCGCCGTCTTCGGTGAACACGACGGTGCCGGACGGCACCTTCATCACCAGCGTCTCCCCCGCCGCGCCGGCGCGGTTGCTGCCCTGGCCCATCTTGCCGTTGCCGGCCTTGGCGTGCGGGCGGAAGTGGAAGTCGAGCAGCGTGTGGACGTTCGGGTCGACGACCAGCAGGACGTCACCGCCGTTGCCGCCGTTGCCGCCGTCGGGGCCGCCGAGCGGCTTGAACTTCTCGCGGTGCACCGAGGCACAGCCGTTGCCCCCGTCACCGGCGGTCAGGTGGATGACCGCGCGGTCCACGAACCGGGACGCCATGACTTGCCTCACTTCACTCGCGGAAAGGTACTGACAAAACAAACGAGGGCAAAACAAACGAGGGGTGGCACCGGATATTCCGGCCCCACCCCTCGTCAGAGGTCTAGACAGAAGCCGAGACTCAGGCTTCCGACGGCACGATGTTGACCGTCTTGCGGCCACGCTTCTCGCCGAACTGGACCGCACCGGCGGCCAGCGCGAACAGCGTGTCGTCGCCGCCACGGCCGACGTTCACGCCGGGGTGGAACTTGGTGCCGCGCTGACGGATCAGGATCTCGCCCGCGTTGACTTCCTGGCCGCCGAAGCGCTTGACGCCGAGGCGCTGCGCGTTCGAGTCACGACCGTTGCGGGAGCTGGACGCACCCTTCTTGTGAGCCATAGCTCAATCCTCTTTCTGAAACGAAGATCCGGAGAAGCCCTTACAGGGAGATGGCGGTGACCTCGACGCGGGTCAGCTTCTGCCGGTGACCCTGGCGCTTGTGGTAGCCCGTCTTGTTCTTGAACTTGTGGATCCGGATCTTCGGACCCTTGGTCTGCTCGACGACCTTGCCGGTGACCGAGACCTTCGCCAGCGCGTCCGCGTCCGTGGTGACATCGCCACCGTCGACGTACAAAACGGCGGGGAGGATGTGCTCGGTGCCCGGCTCGCCCTCGAGCTTCTCGACCTCGACGACGTCGCCGACGGCCACCTTGTACTGCTTGCCGCCGGTCTTGACGATCGCGTACGCCGACACGGAAGTCTCCTGCATTACTCGACAATGGGTGGGGGCTCCGCGCGACCGGCCCACCTTGGGGAACGGCGGTCCTGGACTCGCGCAGGCGACCTGCTCTGGTGGCAGGCCGTACTACAGGTTACGTGGGGGGCCCCGGTGCGTTACCACCGGGGTCCCCCTAGTCGTTCACTGGCTCTGGTCGGAGGCGTGCACCGGCGGGCCCGCCGGCCGCGACGCCGCCCGGCGCGGACGGCGCCGGGTGGAGCGGCCGGCCGGTTCGGGCACGCTGACCCCGGGGTCGGCGACCGTGACCGGCTCTTCCGCCGGCTCCGGCGCCGAAGAGCGCTCGACCTCGGGCTCCTCGTCGTCCTGCGGCACCGGCACCGCGTCGGCCTCGGTGGTCACCGGGGTACCGGCGACCTCCTGGGCGGGCTCGGCGGGCGCCTCGGCCGTCACCGGCATCTCGTCCGCTTCCGTGGTCGCCGGAACGCCCGCGACCTCCCTGGCCGGCTCCGGAGCGGGCCCGTTGCCGTTCAGCGCGCCGTGGTCGTGCTCCTTGGCGGCCTTCGAGGCGTTCGCCATCGCCGCCACCGCCGACGCGATCGACTCGCGCTTCTCGGGCGGCGGGACCGCGTGCACCTCGGCCTTGGCGGCGCTCTCGGTTTCCACCTTGGCGGCTTCGTCACCCCGGCCGCGGCCGCGCGACCGGCGGGAACTCTTCTCCCCGCCGCCGCTGTTGCCACCGCTGTTGCCACCGCTGTTGCCACCGCTGTTGCCGCCGTTGCCGTTCCCACCGTGCGACTGCGCCGAGTTACCGGCCGTGCGCTGCACCTCGGTCGAGACGACCACGCCCCGGCCCTTGCAGTGCTCGCACGGCGTGGAGAACGCCTCCAGCAGGCCGGTGCCGATCTTCTTGCGGGTCATCTGCACCAGGCCGAGCGAGGTCACCTCGGCGACCTGGTGGCGCGTGCGGTCGCGGCCGAGGCACTCGGTGAGGCGGCGCAGCACCAGCTCGCGGTTGGACTCGAGCACCATGTCGATGAAGTCGATGACGATGATGCCGCCGATGTCCCGCAGCCGGAGCTGGCGGACGATCTCCTCCGCCGACTCCAGGTTGTTGCGGGTCACCGTCTCCTCGAGGTTGCCACCCGAACCGGTGAACTTGCCGGTGTTGACGTCGATGACCGTCATCGCCTCGGTGCGGTCGATGACGAGGTAACCGCCGCTGGGCAGCCAGACCTTCCGGTCGAGCGCCTTGGTGATCTGCTCGTCGATCCGGTGGTCGGCGAACGCGTCGCCGGTGCCGGTGTAGCGCTTGAGCCGGTCGGTCAGCTCCGGCGCGACGTGGCTGACGTAGCCGTTGATGGTCTCCCAGGACCGGTTGCCCTGGACCTCCAGCTTGGTGAAGTCCTCGGTGAAGAGGTCGCGCACGACCTTGACCAGCAGGTCGGGCTCTTCGTAGAGCATGGTCGGGGCGCCGCCCTTCTTGCCGGAACCGGCGGCGGCCTTCTCCTTGATGACGTCCCACTGCGCCTTCAGGCGGTCGACGTCGCGGCCCAGCTCCTCCTCGCCGATGCCCTCGGAGGCGGTGCGGATGATGACGCCCGCGTCCTCCGGGACGATCCGCTTGAGGATGTCCTTGAGCCGCCGGCGCTCGTTCTCGGGCAGCTTGCGCGAGATGCCGGTGGCGCCGCCCGCGGGGACGTACACCAGGAAGCGGCCGGGCAGCGAGATCTGCGTGGTCAGCCGGGCGCCCTTGTGCCCGACCGGGTCCTTCGTGACCTGGACCAGCACGGAGTCGCCGGTGGACAGCGCCTGCTCGATCTTGCGGGCCTTGCCCTCGAGGCCGGCGGCGTCCCAGTCCACCTCGCCGGCGTAGAGCACGGCGTTGCGGCCGCGGCCGATGTCGATGAACGCGGCCTCCATGCTCGGCAGCACGTTCTGGACGCGGCCGAGGTAGACGTTGCCGACGATCGAGCCGGAGCCCGACTGCGTCACGAAGTGCTCCACGAGGACGCCGTCCTCGAGCACCGCGATCTGGGTGGAGTCGCCGTGCTCGGCGACGACCATCGTGCGCTCGACCGACTCGCGCCGGGCCAGGAACTCGGCCTCGGACAGGATCGGGGCGCGGCGGCGGCCCGCCTCGCGGCCGTCACGGCGGCGCTGGCGCTTGGCCTCCAGGCGGGTCGACCCGCGGACGCTGCGCACCTCGTCGCGCGCCGGGCGCTCGGGCTGCTCGGCCTTCGCCTGCCGGACGTGCGTGACCGTGTTGGGCGGGTCGTCGGTCGTCTCGGCGTCTTCGCCGTCCGAGCCCTTGCGGCGGCGACGGCGGCGACGACGGCGGCTGCCGCCTTCGCCCTCGTCGGCGTCACTTTCGGACTCCGAAGACGACTCGGACTCAGACGACTCGGACTCAGACGACTCAGCGGCGTCCTCGGCTTCTTCGGTGTCCGCTTCGGGCTTTTCGCCGCCGTTGCGGCCCTTGCGGCGTGGCAAGGGTTCCTCGGCCTGGTCGTCCTCGGTTTCGGCGGTCTCGTCGCCGCCCTCGGCACCCTTGCCACGGCCACGGCCGCGACGGCCCCGGCGGCGGCGACGGCGGCTGCCGGCGTCCTCGCCGTCTTCGTCGACGCCGGAGTCGAGACCCGGGACGGTGTCCTCGGCCTCTTCCTCGGCTTCCTCGACGGCTTTCGGCTCGGGCCGCGACGGCGGCTCCGCGAACGGGTCGGCGGGCTTGCGGGCCGGCTTGACCGCGGGCTCGGCCGGCTCCGGCGGCAGGAAGACCGGCGACGGCGCGGCGAACACCGGCAGGTGGGCGCGGGTCTTCTGGCGCGGCCGCGGCTTCTCCGCCTCGGCGACCGGCACCTCGGGCACCGGCGGGCGGGTCTCGGCGGGCTGGGGCGCCGGCTCCGGCTCGGCGGCCGGCTCTGCGGCTTCGCCCGGTGCGAAGGCCTCGGCGACCTTGAGCGCCACTTCCCTGGTCACGCTCGACTGCGCGCTGCGCACGCTTTCGCCCAGCTCCGCGAGCTTCGCGAGGATGTCCCGGCTGTGCGACTCGAGCAGCTTGGCCAGCGCGTGCACCCGGATCCGGGCGGGCAGGTCGGCCAGCGGGCCGCTCGTGGGTGTGGCGGGATTCCCGCCGGTGTGCTCGGCGGGTGTTTCCGCGTTCGACATGTGGCACCTTCCGCCCCCGGGCGCGTCTGCCGGTTCGCACCGGCAGGGACGCGGCCGCGCAGGGGCCCCTTTCTTCTGTTCGTTCCGCCGTGGTGGTCACCAGCGGCGGGAATCCTTGCCCGGCAACCGGGCGCCGCACCACCGCTTCCGGTGGGGCGCAACCCGGTCAAAGGTCTGCTCGGCGGCGTGCGCAAGGCACTCGAGGCCCCCGGGCCGCCCGCCACGTCGTCCAGCCGCCCGGTTCGCGGGCGGCGACGCGCCGCGGGAGTCCACGCACATCACCGGGCCACAACGCCGCAGGCAGCACCTCTCACGTGCGCCCCGCGGCCCAGCGGCCACCCCGAGTATCCCACACCGGGTGACCACTCCGGTGTACTCGGTACCTCACCGCAGGCACCCGGGCGCGCCGTACCGCCCCCGGCCACCCCACGGCCGGGGGAACTTCGCCGCAGCGCTTGTCCGCCGGGCACGCGGTGGCTACGGTGCGGCTCGGGGTGACCGGGATCTCGCGCACCGGCCCCCGCGGTTCCTGCATCCGGTGGGAGGTCCGGTGTCCCTGCTGGCGCGGCCGCTGCGGGCGGCCGTGTGCACCGTCCTGCTGCTTTCCGGGTGCGTCATCGCCGGTCCGGCGGCGGCAGGCGAGTCCGGCTGCGCCCACGGGCGGGCCCTGCGCTACGTCGTCACGTTCGACCGCGGCACGTCGGAGGGCGCGGCCCGGGCGGAGATCGACGGCGCCTGCGGGACCACCACCGTCTACTACCCGCAGATCGCCGTCGCCGTCGCCACCTCCGGCGACCCGGGCTTCGGCCGGCGGATCGGGCTCGACCGGGCGTTCAGCGCGCAGGCCGAGCGGCTGGCCGCGCAGCGCGCCGACGTCAAACCGCAGCCGGTGCGGGCCGCGCTGCCCGCGACCGACCCCGCGAAGGTACCCACCGCGGACCTGGGCGGGCAGCAGTGGGACATGCGGATGATCGGCGCGGCGCACGGCCCCGACGCCCCGGCCGGCCGCCGGGACGTCGTCGTGGGGGTCCTCGACTCCGGGATCGACCCGGACCACCCGGACCTGACCGGCGCGCTCGACCGCGGCGACTCCGCCGGCTGCCTGACCGGTGCCCCCGACCGGTCCCCGTCGGCGTGGGCGCCGACGACGTCGGTGCACGGCACGCACGTGGCCGGGATCATCGCGGCGGCCGACGACGGGCACGGCGTGACAGGTGTGGCGCCCGGGGTCAGCGTGGCTTCGGTGAAGGTGATCGACGACCGCGGGTACGCCGATCCGGAGGCCGCGGTGTGCGGCCTGATGTGGGCCGCCACCCGGCACATGCGGCTGACGAACAGCAGTTTCTTCGTCAACCCGTGGACGCTGTCCTGCATCCGCGGCAACGACCGCGGAGTGGTGCGCGAAGCGCTGGCCCGCGCGGTCGAGTACAGCACCTCGGCGGGAACGCTGAACGTCGCCGCGGCGACGAACGAAGCGGTGGACCTGACGCCGTCGGCGCGGTCGGGGACCCGCGGGGCGGGCAGCGGCTGCGAAGCCCTCCCGGCCGGGCTGCGGGACGTCGTCGCGGTGTCGGCCGTCGGCCCGGACCGGGTGAAGGCGGGCTACAGCTCCTACGGGCTCGGCGTGATCGACCTCACGGCGCCGGGCGGGGAGGCGGGCGGGTGCGTGCTGTCGACGGTGCCGGGCGGGTACGCGCCGCTGTGCGGGACGTCGATGGCGGCTCCGCACGTCACGGGGGTGCTGGCGCTGCTGGCGTCCGCGGCTCCGGAGGCCGGGCCCCGGCAGCTGCAGCGGACGCTCGAGGCGCAGGCCGCGCCGATGGCGTGCCCGGCCGACTACGACCTGACCGGGGACGGGCTGCAGGACGCCTACTGCGCCGGGTACGAGGGCTACAACGGGTTCTACGGGCACGGGATGGTGCACGTCCCGGTGCCGGCCGCGGTGCCGGAGGGGCCGCCCGACCAGGCCCGCTGACCCCCGGCGTCACGTCAGCAGGAGCTTGGCGATCCGGCGGGTCGAGGCCCACAGGCCCACCGCGCCCAGCAGCAGCAGGTAGGCCAGGTTGACCAGCATGCCGGCCGACAGGATGCCCGTCGCCAATCCGCGCATCAGCTCGATCGCGTGGTAGAGCGGGAGGCAGCGGACCACCCACTGCAGCGGCTCCGGGTACACCGACAGCGGGTAGAACGTCGTCGCGAAGAGGAACATCGGGGTCAGGATCAGCTGGATGTAGTCGAACTGGGCCGTCGACCGCAGGAACGTCACCATGGCCATGCCGATCGCCGAGAACGCCAGGCCCACCAGCAGCGCCGCCGGGACCATCAGCAGGGCCCACCAGGACGCCAGCAGTCCCATCGCCCCCGAGATCGCGAGGAACGCCACCGCGTAGATGCCGCCGCGGGTGATCGCCCAGCCGATCTCGCCGAGGGCCACGTCCAGCGGGCCGATCGGGGTCGCCAGCATCGCGTCGTACAGCTTCGCGTAGCGCAGTTTGAAGAAGAGGTTGTACGTCGATTCGAACACGGCGCCGTTCATCGCCGACGTCGCCAGCAGCGCCGGCGCCACGAACGCCACGTAGCTCATCGGGTGCCCGTCCGGGCCGGCCACCTCGGTGACCAGCTTGCCGAACCCGAGCTGGAACGCCAGCAGGTAGAGGAACGGCTCGACCGCACCGGCCAGGAACAGCAGCCAGTTGGCGCGGGACACCATGACCGAGCGTTCGACGAGCATGCGGGCGCGGCCCGCGTACAACGCCGGCGGGAGGATGCGCAGCAGGAGCCCGGCACGGGCCTCGACGGTCGTCATCTCAGACCACCAGCCTCCGGTAGAAGGCCCGGTGCGCGAGCACCCACCCGGCCGCGAACAGCGCCACCAGCACCGCGAAGTGGCCGAGCATCGCCCAGCCGCCGACGCCGCCGACGCTCACGCCGCGGGCCAGCTGCGTGCCGTGCCACAGCGGGGAGAGCCAGGCCAGCCAGCGGATCGCCGCCGGCAGCTGGGAGATCGGGAAGAACGTGCCGGAGAACAACGTCATCGGCATCACGACGAACCGGAAGATCAGCCCGAACCGCTGGCCCTCGTCGAAGGTGCGTGCCGCGAACGCGGCCATCGGCGTGGTGCAGGCGAGGCCGGTGACGGTGCCGGCCAGGATGACCAGCAGCACGCCCGGCCCGGTCCACGCGCCGAAGAACAGCGCGACGAACGCGTAGATCGCCCCCGCCAGCGTCAGGCGCAGGGCCGACCAGATCAGGTGCCCGCCGAACACCTGGCCCGGCGAGACCGGCGTCGCCGTGACGGCCAGGTAGTCCTTCTGCCACTTGAAGCCGGACAGGACGGGGTAGCTCGACTCGCCGACGGCCTGCTGCGCGGCCCCCGCGGCCAGCAGGGCGGGCGCGATGTACTGGAGGTACGACAGGCCGCCGGTGACCGCGCCCGGCCGCACCTGCGAGCCGAAACCCAGCCCCATGGCGGCGAGGAAGAGCACCGGCTGGAGGCCGGTGGAGTACAAAGTGGACACCCAATGGCGGCGGTACCAGGTCCAGCGGCCTTCGACCTGCAGCCAGGCGCCCTGCCACGTGCCGACCACCCGGCCGGTCGAGATCGTCGCCATCAGTCCACCAGCGTCCGGCCGGTCAACCGGAGGAAGACGTCCTCCAGCGAACTCCGCCGCACCAGGCTCGACAGCGGCCGGGCCCCGCGGGAATGGACGTGCTCCAAGGTGTCCTCACCGTCGTCGCTGTAGAGCAGGACCCGGTCCGGGAGCACCTCCACGCGCTCGACCAGCCCCTGCACGTGCTGGGCCGCCGCGACCTGCTCCCCCGGCGCGAACCGCAGCTCGACCACCTCGCGCGTCGAGTACCGCCGGATCAGGTCGGCCGGGGAGCCCTCCGCCGCGATGCGGCCGCGGTCCATCACCACCAGCCTGTCGCACAGCTGCTCGGCTTCGTCCATGTAGTGCGTCGTGACGATCAGCGTCGTGCCCTGGGCCTTGAGCCGGAACAACCGGTCCCACAGCAGGTGGCGGGCCTGCGGGTCGAGGCCCGTCGTCGGCTCGTCCAACAGGAGCAGCTCGGGGTCGTTGACCAGCGAGCGGGCGATCGTCAGCCGCCGCTTCATGCCACCCGACAGCGGGTCCACCTTGTCTTCGGCCCGGTCCGTGAGCTGCGCGAACTCCAGCAGCTCCGCGGCCTTGCGCCGCGCCGCCGCCCGCGACAGGCCGAAGTAGCGGCCGTAGATCAGCAGGTTTTCCCGGACCGTCAGCTCCACGTCCAGGTTGTCCTGCTGCGGCACCACGCCGAGGCGCGCGCGGATCCGCGGGCCGGCGACCTCCGGGTCCAGCCCCAGCACGCGGAGGTCACCGTCGGTGCGGGGCGACACGCACGCGATCATCCGCATGGTCGACGACTTGCCGGCGCCGTTCGGGCCGAGGAAGCCGAACGCCTCCCCGCGCCGCACCTCGACGTCGATCCCGCGCACGGCTTCGAACCCGCCGAAGCGCTTCACCAGTGCCTTGGCCTGCACCAGTGCCGGTTCCCGGTCCTCCGATTCGTCCACCCTTCGCACCCTAGGACCCACCACCGACAAAACCGAACGCATTAGCCGCGGACCGTCACCACCAATGTCTGCGAGACGCCGTTCACCAGCACGGACAGCCGCGCGACCCCGGGCCGCACCGCCGTCAGCACGCCCGAAGCGGGGTCGAACGAAACGACCCCCCGGCCGACCGTCCAGTCGGCGCTCACGGGGTAGGCCACCGGCACGTCCCGCGTGCCCTGCCGCAGGGTCGCGCGCACCTGCGCCCGGTCACCGGGCGCCAGCGACGACGGCCCGGTCAGCGTCAGCGTCAGCGAGTCGACGTTCGGGCGCGTTTCGAACCGCACCGGCTGGGCGCGGTCGGCCGGGTCGACGCGCAGCAGCGTCCAGCCGACGAACCCGCCGTCGCCCGGCGCGGCCGCGGGCGCCTTGCCCGAGTTGCCGTTGACCAGGTACGGCACGCCGTCGACCCGGGACAGCGAGAACACCCCGGCGTGCGAGGCGACGGCGGCGGCCGGCTTGCCGGACGCCTGCTCGAACCCGGTGAGCCACTGCGTCAGCAGGGTCGCTTCCTTGCGGTCGCCGAGCTGGGAGTTCCCGGTCGGGCTCGGGTCCTTGACCGGGTGGTGCATCGCGACGACGACCCCGCGGACCGACCGGTCGGCCGCGGCGGAGTCCAGCGCCGACCGCAGCATCCGGACCTGGTCGAAGCCGCCGGCCCGCAGCGAGCCGCGCGAGGAGTCCAGCAGCACCAGCCGGATGCCGTGGACGTCGACGACCTGGTACGGCACGCCGAACGCCGCCTGGAAGTTCGCGAGGCCGTTGCCGGCTTCGGCCTCGTGGTTGCCCGGGACGTAGTACCAGGGCACCTTGCCGTCGAGCTCGTCGGCGATGACCTGCCGGGCCAGCGCGAAGTCCGGTGCCGTGCCGCGGTCGACGAAGTCTCCGTTGATCAGCACCAGGTCCGGTTTCGCCGCGACGGCTTCGCGCAGCGCCCGCCGGGCCTGGGCGACCAGCGGGCCCGCCGGGTCGTCCGCGGTGAACTGGGCGTCGCTGACCACCGCGACCCGCAGGCCGCCGGCCAGGACGCCGTCGGTGACCAGCGCCGGGTCGTGCGGGGCCGGATCGGCGGGCACGGTCGTCGTCGGCGCCACCTCGAAGGTCAGGTCGTCGAACACCAGCCGGCCCTCGTACTGCTGGTCCGGCACGTTTTCGACGGCGTAGAAGCGCGCCAGGCGCTGTCCGGCGGGCAGTCCCGCCGGGATCGCCGCCGTGACGTACCGCCAGCCCGTCCAGTCCACGCTCAGCGAGAGGTCCACAATGGACGCCACGTTGGCCGCGTCGCGCAGTTCCGCCCGCAGCCAGGCGCCCTTGCCGTCGCCGTTCACCCACAGCCCGATCTTCTGCGTGCCCTCCGGGACGGGCAGCGGGGACGACGGCGTCACGTACGCCGCGCGGGTGGCCGTCGTGCCGGTCAGCCGGTAGTCCAGCGCCAGGCCCGCGCCGCCGTCGCGGCCGGGCGCGGCGGACAGCGCCGCGCCGACGACCGCCGGGAACACCGTGGCCGTCCAGCCCGCCGGACCGTCCAAAGGGGACGCCACCTGTGCCACGGTGCCGGCCGAAGCAGCCAGGTGCGTGGTCAGGCCGGCCGCCGACGCGGTGATCGCCGACGCGCCGGAGGAGGTCAGCGCCGTGACCGCGTACCCGTCGCCGGACGGTTCGACCCGCACCACCGAATGGTCGTAGTCGAGCTTGACGTCGTCGGGCTCCAGCCAGGTGCCGTAGCCGTCGGCGTCGTAGCCGTAGACCTTGAAGGTGCTTCGCGCGCCGGCGCCGGACAGCGCGACCTGCTCGGTGCTCGTGCCGAGCCGGACCGGCTTGCCGAGCACCGAAAGCGCCGTCTTCCCGGAAGCCCGGCCCGACCGCGCGACGACGTCGACGGCACCCGCGCTGTGCCCGGTGACCACGCCGCGGGTCACGGTCGCCCGCCGGAGGTCCGACGTGCTCCAGCGTGGCTCGGCGGCCACGGCGGCGCCGGTTTCGTCGTGACCGTCGGGGACCAGGTGCCGGGTCAGGCCGGACAGCACGCGGTCCGCGCCGTCGGCCGCCACGGCCGGCACGGGTGCGAAGCCGGTGAGCCGGCCGCTGCCCGGCACGGTCGTGAAGCCGATCCCGTTGGGCACCAGGCGTTCCCCGCCGTCGGACGGCGAATTCCGGACGCTCGGCGCCGCTTCGCCTTCGTTGCGCGCCAGTAGCGTCGACGACCCACCGCCGTCGAGGTTGATCGCGTCGTCGGCGCCGAGGCTCTTCATGTGCCGGGCGAGTTCGAGCTCGGTCATCCCGCGGCTGTCGGCCTGCCTTCCGTCCACCGTGGCCAGCCACAGCTTCCGGCCGTCGGCGGAAAAGCCGACCGCGGTCCGCGGGTGCATGGCGACGTTGTCGACCGGCTGGACGACGCCGTCGCGGAGGAGGACTTCGTTGCCACCCACCGCGACCGCGATCTTCCCGGCGTCCGAGCGCGGTGCGTAGGTGACGCCGACCTTGTCACCCGGTTTCACCGCGGCGAGCGCGTCCGCGCCGGCTTCGCGGGCCAGGAGCACCGTCGTCCCCGCCGCGATGGGCCCGTCGGCGGGCTGCTCCCGCACGGCGGTGACCACGCCGTCGCGCAGTTCGGCCTCGCGCACCCGGGTGGCGCCCGCGACCGACGTCCGGCGGCTCGACGCACCCCACAACGGCGTGTAGACGCCGATCGCGTCCGTGCCCAGGACCGGGCTGTTGAAGTTCGTCGCCGGCACGGTGCCGCCGGGCAGCGTCACGGTGGCTTCGAGGAAGACCGAGGCCAGGGCGGCCTTGCCCGCGTCGGTGATCGACGCGGTGAGGTTGTGCCCGGCGGCGGGGGCGGTCTGCAGCTGCCCGCGGTCGATGCCGACGCCGATCGGGGCGCCGGTGGCGCTGATGTCGAAGAAGTCGCCGTTGACGCCGGCCACCGCGCCCGCCCGCGCGAGCTGCTGCGACAGCGGCGTGCGCGCGGAAACCGTCCCGGGGCTCAGGTACGTCGGTTCGAGCACCTTGCTGCCGAGGTCGACGGCGAGGGTGTCGCCGCGGATCCAGCCGGCCGGGTCGAACCGGTCGAACTGGGTGAGGCGGAGCCCGGGGGCGACCTCGGTGGTCGCGCTGCCGGTCACCAGGCCGTCGCCGGGGTCCGCGGCGGCGAAGGTGGTGACGCCTTCGCGGGCCGACGACGCGGCGGGCGCGGCCTCGACCGGCGGCGTGCCGAGCGGTGCGGCCAAGGGGTCGGCGTGGGCGGGGACGACGAACACGGTCGAGAACAGGGCGACGAGCGGCAGCGCTGAGCGTGACTTCTTCACCGGGTACCCCAGTATCGCGTGAGAGTGAACCGGACCAGCACAGCGCAGCGGCACGGCCGGGGGAAGGCTTCCCGGTGAACGCCGCCTGAATGGTCTAGAACAGCTCCCGGCTCAGGCCGTGACCGGCGCCCGGAGGAACTGTCCGGCCAGCGCGGTGTCGCCGGACAGGCGCGGCGGGGTGGCCGTTCGCTTCCACAGGCGCAGCAGGAGGTCCCGGGCCGGCGCCTCCGCGGTCGCGGCGGGCTCGACGGCCGGGCCGAGGGCGGGCGGCTGCCCCGGGTGCAGCGTCCAGGCGTCGCCGGTGTCGGTGGCGCGCAGCGCGAGTGGCGCGGCCAGCGACGGCGCGGGGTGCCAGCGGGTGACCCGCGGGAGCCAGACGGTCAGGACCTCGTCGACCCCGTCCGCGGCGACGGCCGGGTCGAGCGCGTGCCCGCTTCCCGAGTCGGCCAGGTGGACGGCGGTTTCGTGGACCTGACGGCGGAACCAGAACGCCTTGGTCTTCCCGGTGCCGCCGAAGTGCCAGCACGGCGCTGCGGGGTCGGCGACCTCGAGCTCGCCGAGCAACAGCTGCGCGCTTTCGGCGTACCACGCCACGAGGTCGGCGCTCGCCTCGGCGGCGAAGTCCTGCGGCTGGACCTCGCCGGTGCGGACGACGGTCGCGGCCCAGCGGTGCACGTTGCCCAGGTGCGTCGCGAGGTCGGCGACGGTCCAGTCCCCGCAGTCCGGGACGGGCGCGGCCGGGTCGGTGGTGCGCAGCGCCTCGGTGAAGGCGCCGGTCAGCTCGGCCAGCACCGGGAGGTAGTCGCGCGGTGCGAACGGCATCGTCGTCATGCGGGCTGTCATGCGGGCTCCGGGAAAAAGGGAACCGGGGCCACGCGGACGTGGCCCCGGTCCACGGGCATCACAGGTCGGGGAACCAGAGCTTCAGCTCGCGCTCGGCCGACTCGGGCGAGTCGGAGCCGTGGACCAGGTTGTACTGGGTCTCCAGCGCGAAGTCGCCGCGGATAGTGCCCGGGGTGGCCTTCTCGACCGGGTCGGTGCCGCCGGCGAGCTGGCGGAACGCGGCGATGGCGCGCGGCCCCTCGACGGCGAGCGCGACCAGCGGGCCCGACGTGATGAACTCCAGCAGGTCGCCGAAGAACGGCCGCTCCTTGTGCTCGGCGTAGTGCTCCTCGGCCAGCGCCTGCGGAACGGTCCGCAGCTCGAGCGCAGCGAGCTTGAGGCCCTTGCGCTCGATCCGCGAGACGACTTCGCCGACGAGGCCGCGCGCGACGCCATCGGGCTTGACCAGGACCAGCGTGCGTTCAGTCACGACGGTGTTTCTCCTTGATTAAGGTGGGTTTCGGTGCGCGCGAGCCTAGCCGACCCTGCTCAGCGGCCTTGCGGGTGCAGTGTCTTCGACCACAGGGACGCCCCGGTGGCGGCGCGCAGGTCCACCGTGAGGTCGCCGCTCGCGCCGTCGACGTTCAGCTCGCCGAAGTGCTGGAAGCCGTCGATCGGGGCCGTGTTCGCCGCCGGCGGGGCGTGCACGAACACCGCCTGCGGGCCGAACGTCGGGTCGAGCGTGTTGGGCCCGAACGCACCCGCGTTCAGGGGCCCGGACACGAACTCCCAGAACGGGTCGAAGTCCTGGAAGGCCGCCCGATCGGGCGAGTAGTGGTGCGCCGCGGTGTAGTGGACGTCGGCGGTCAGCCAGACGACGTTGCGGACGCGGCGGCGCTGGATCTCCCGCAGCACCCACGCCAGCTCGGTCTCGCGGCCGCCCGGCGCGCCCGGCAGGTTGTTCGCCACGGCCTCGATGTTGGCGCCATCCGGGACGACCAAGCCCAGCGGCATGTCGGCCTGGACGATCTTCCAGGTCGCCGTGCTGCGGCCGAGCGCGTCGGCCAGCCAGCGAACCTGGGCGTCACCGAGGATGTAGCCGGGCTTCGTCCGGTCCGCCGTGTTGGCGTTGCGGTAGGTCCGCATGTCCAGCACGAAGATCTCGACGCGGGAGCCGTAGGTGAAGCTGCGGTAGACGCGGCCGTCGACGGCCCGGCGCGAGTCGATCGGATGCCATTCGTGGAACGCCTGGTACGCGCGCGGCGCGAGGACGTCGACGCGCTTCTCGGTGTAGGCCGGGTTGTCCAGGATCTTGCCCGGGTACCAGTTGTTCAGGACCTCGTGGTCATCCCACTGGACGTAGGCGGGCACCTGCGCGGCGAAGCGCTTGAAGTTGTCGTCCAGGCGGTTGTACGCGTGCTGGCCGCGGAATTCGTCGAGCGTCTCGGCGACCTTCGACTTCTCCGGCGTGACGACGTTGCGCCAGGTGCGGCCGCCGGGCAGCGGCACGGTTTCGGTCAGCGGGCCGTCGGAGTACACCGTGTCGCCGCTGTGCAGGAACAGGTCCGGGCAGCGGGCCGCCATCGCCGAGAAGATCGTCATGCCGCCCAGGCCCGGGTTGATCCCCCAGTTCTGGCCGACGACGTCACCCGACCACAGGATCCGGGCGTCCCGGCGGCCCACCGGCGCGGTGGCGAACCGGCCGGTCAGCGGCTCGCTCGCCGCACGCCCGTCGAGGGCTTCGGCCGTCACGCGGTAGTGGTACTCGGTGCCCGGTTGCAGGGCGGGGACGCGCACGCGGCCGGTGCCGCCGCTGTCGGGACCCACCAGCGGGCCCGGCACGCGGCGGGCGTGCCGGAACGACGGGTCCCGCGCAATCTCGACGACCAGGCGCGACGGGCGGTCCGCCCGCGACCAGACGATGGCCGAGCCCGGCGTGACGTCGCCGGACTGGACGCCGTGGGTGAGCACCGGCCGGTCGCGGCGGACGAGCGGGACCGCGGCGAAGGCCGCCGAGGGCACGACGAGACCGGCGCCGGCGGCGGCGACGGCGGAAGCGCCGGTGAGCCCGGCCTTCAGGAGCGTGCGGCGGGAATGGTGGGTCGGTTCGGTCATGCGCGGTTTCTATCCCGCCGCGGCCAACGCCGGTTTGCGCGCGGGTGAACGAATACCGGGGGTTTCCCCCATGTGCGGACGTCATCGCCGTCGGTAGCGTGGCGATCACGACAAGGGGGTTCGAATGGGACACATCCGCAAGGCGCTGGCTGCTTTCTCGGCCGCGCTGGCCGTCACCACGCTCTCCACCGGGGTCGCCACGGCGGGGGAAGACGGCGCGAAAGCCGTTCTGCGCTACACCGAACACGGCATCCCGCACATCGTCGCCAAGGACTTCGCGGGCCTCGGCTACGGGTACGGCTTCGCGGCGGCGACCGACAACGTCTGCGAGCTCGCGAAGATCTACGTCACCGTGAGCGCGCAGCGGTCGCGGTACTTCGGCCCGGACGGCGAGGGCTACCGGTCGCTGTCCGAAGCGAAGACCAACCTGCACAGCGACCTGTTCTTCCAGCAGCTCAACGACTCCGGCGTGGCCGACCGGCTGGCCGCGCAACCCGCGCCGCAGGGGCCGCGGCCCGAGGTCCGGCAGGTCGTTTCGGGTTACGTCAAGGGCTTCAACGCCTACCTGGCCCGCACCGGCCGGACCGGGATCACCGATCCGGCCTGCCGCGGCGCGGACTGGGTCCGGCCGATCACCGAACAGGACTTCTACCGGCACTTCTACGCCATCGCCGTCACCGGCGGCCTCGGCTTCGTCACCGAAGGCCTCTTCGCGACTCCGCCGTCCGGTACGGCGACCGCGAGCCCGGGCACGGCCGCACAGCTGTCCGCGAGCCTGCGCGACGGGCTCGGCAAGGGCGGGCTCGGCAGCAACGGCATCGCCATCGGCAGCGACGGGACCGCGGCGGGCCAGGGCAGCGTGCTGCTGGGCAACCCGCACTACCCTGGCACGACGGGCGGCGGTTCTGGCAGAGCCAGCTGACCGTCCCGGGCCGGGTGGACGTGGCCGGGGCGAGCCTGCTCGGGATGCCGTTCGTGATGATCGGGCACACCGCCGACGCGGCCTGGACGCACACGGTGTCGACGCCGGTCACGTTCGGCCTGTTCGAGGTGCCGCTGACGGCCGGCGACCCGACGACGTACCTGGTCGACGGCAAGGCCGAGAAGATGACCTCCCGCGAGGTCACGGTCGAGGTCCGCCAAGCGGACGGCTCACTGCAGCCGGTCCACCGGACCTTCTGGGCGACGCGGTACGGCCCGGTGCTGAACGACGTCGGCGGCTTTTCGGTGCCGTGGACGGCGAAGTCGGCGTACGCGCTGCGCGACGCCAACGCGACCAACCTGCGCGGGCTGAACACCTGGTTCGAGCTCGACCAGGCCCGCAGCACGGCCGACATCGTCAAGACGCTGAGCCGCACGCAGGGCGTGCCGTGGGTCAACACGATCGCCACCGACCGGGCGGGCAACGCGCTCTACGCCGACATCCAGGTCGTCCCCCACGTCACCGACGAGCTGGCGAAGGCGTGCAGCACTCCACTGGGGCAGCAGACATTCCCCGGTGATCAACTGGCCATTTTGGACGGTGGGAAGTCGTCCTGCCGGTGGGGTTCCGACCCCGGAGCCGTGGAACCGGGCATCTTCGCGCCGGCCCGCCTGCCGCAGCAGCAGCGCCGGGACTACGAACTGAACACGAACGACAGCGCCTGGCTGGCGAACGCGAAGGCGCCGATCACGGGGTACCCGCACATCGTCGGAGACCAGGCCACCGAGCGCAGCCCACGCACCCGGGAAGCGCTGCTCACGGCCGAAAAGGGCGGGTTCAGCACGGAGTCGGTGAAGACGATGCTCTTCGCCGACCACAGCCTGTTCGCCGACCTCGCGGCGGCGGACCTGGCGAAGCTGTGCGCATCGTTCCCGGACGGGCGGGCGCCGTCGTCGTCCGGCCCGGTGCCGGTCGGCCCGGCGTGCACCGCGCTGGCGAACTGGGACCACACGTATTCGCTCGACAGCCGGGGTTCGCTGCTGTTCCAGCGGTTCGCCGCGCGGCTCGGCGGCCTGCCCCGGTTCACCGTGCCGTTCGACCCGAAAGCACCGTTGACCACGCCGAACACGCTGAACGTCGGGAACGCGGACGTTCAGCGGGCGTTCGGGAACGCGCTTGCCGAGCTGCGTGCGGCGGGGCTCGCCCCGGACGCGCCGCTGCGCGACGGCCAGTCCGTCACCCGCAACGGCGACCGCATCCCGATCCACGGCAGCCAGGGCCAGCTCGGCGTGCTCAACGTGATCACGCCGGTGTGGGACCCGGCGCGCGGCAACACCGAGGTGGCGCACGGCTCCAGCTACATCCAGGTGGTCGGGTTCGGCGGGCGCGCGTGCCCGGACGCCTCGACGTTGCTGACGTACTCGCAGTCGGCCAACCCGGCATCGCCGTACTTCAGTGACCAGACGAAGCTCTTCAGCCGTGGTGCCTGGGTGAAGGAACGGTTCTGCGAGGCCGACATCGTGCGCTCCCCCGCGCTGCGGATCGTCGTGCTGCGCTGACGGCCCCGGCGGAGGCGGGCGCTCAGCCGCTCGTCTCCGCCGACAGCGCCCGCAGCTCGGCGAACGCCTCGTCGAGGTGCTCGTCCAGGCTGCGCGCGGACTCCCGGATCCAGGCGCCCGCCGCGTGGTGGAAGGTGATCCAGCCGACGTGGGCGGCCAGCGCGGCGGGCCGGTCGCCGACCCCCCGCTCGCGCAGCGCCGCCGCCAGGGCCTCGGCCATCGCCGCGGCCTTGGCCAGATCGCGCTCCCGCAGCGCCGGGGTCGCGGCGATGACCGCCAGCCGCGGTTCGGCGAACGGCCGGTTCGCCGCCAGGATCCGCCCGGCCGCCCGGAAAGCGCGGACCAGCACTTCGAGCGCCGGCAGGCCCGCGGGCGCGTCGGCCACCGACCGGGTCAGGGCCGCGCGCAGGTCGGCTTCGCCGTCGAACAGCACTTCGCGCTTGTCCGGGAAGTGCCGGAAGAACGTGCGTTCGGTGACGCCGGCCCGGGCGGCGATCTCGGCCGTCGTCGTCCGGTCGAACCCACGTTCGCCGTACAGCTCCAGGGCCGCCTGCTGAAGGCGGCGGCGGGCATCTTCTCCACTGCGGGGCACGGCGTCAGCCTACCGGTAGCGACAGCGCCTGACACTACGCGGTAGAGTCGGTAGCGTCAGTCACTGTCACTACCCCGGAGAGACTCCCATGCACGTGTTCGTCACCGGCGGCTCCGGCCTGACCGGCCCCGCCGTCGTCGCCGAGCTGCTCGCGGCCGGCCACACCGTCACCGGCCTGGCGCGTTCGGCCGCGGCCGCTGCCCGGCTGGCCGCGCTCGGCGCCACCCCGCACCCCGGCTCGCTCACCGATCTCGACAGCCTGCGCGCCGGCGCCGAAGCCGCGGACGGCGTCCTGCACATGGCCTTCGGCGGCGACTTCAGCGACCCCGACGACATGATGCGGCGCGACACTGCCGCCATCGAAGCCCTCGGTGGCGGGCTGGAGCACACGGGCAAGCCCTTCGTCAGCACGTCCGGCACGCTGGTCATGCCCGCCGGCCGGGAAAGCACCGAGCGGGACGAACCGGATACGTCCGGGCTCGCCGCGTTCCGGATCGCCGGCGAGCGGGCCTGCCTGGACTTCGCCGATCGCGGGGTGCGGGCGAGCGTCGTCCGGCTCGCACCCACCGTGCACGGCCCCGGGGACCACGGCTTCATCGGCATGCTCGTCGACACCGCCCGCAAAACCGGGAAGTCCGCCTACGTGGGCGACGGCGGCAACCGGTGGCCCGCGGTGCACCGGCTCGACGCGGCCGTCCTGTTCCGCCTGGCGCTGGAGCAGGCGCCGGCCGGCAGCGTCCTGCACGGAGCCGCGGAGAACGTCCCGTTCCGGAGCATCGCCGAGACGATCGGCCGTGGCCTGGACCTGCCGGTGGTCTCCCTGACGCCGGAGGAGGCCGCCGGGCACTACGCGAGCCCGTTCATGGCCCGGGTGTACGGCTTCAACGCGCCGGTTTCCAGCGCCTGGACGCGGGAAGCGCTGGGCTGGTCACCCCGCCACCCGTCGCTGCTCGACGACGTGGCCGACGGCGACTACCTCTGAGGAGGAGGTCAGGGCTGGGGCTGCTGGCTCGCCAGCGTCCCCGCGGCCATCCGGCGGGCGACGTCCCGGCGCAGCCACAGCAGCCACAGCCAGACCGCCAGGAAGATCACGCCCAGCACCGCGATCGCCGGCAGCCAGAACACCAGCGCGACGAGCACCACCTGCAGCGCCAGGATCACCGGCACCGCCCACGGGCGCTTCACGAACCCGCACGTCACGACCAGCAGGACCGCCACCGCGATGACCGTCCAGCCGGTGCCCGTCGAGATGCCGCCGCCCAGCTTGTTCACCACCGGGAGGGCAAGGGCGACCGTGATCGCCTCCATGATCAGCGTCCCCGACATCACGCCGCGGAAGCCCTTCATCGGGTCCTTGGGCTTGGGCTTCTCCGGAGGCTGCGACGTCACGCCGGCTCCTTCCCGAACAGCGTGCGCGCCTCGCCCGCCGTGACCACCGAGCCGGTGACCAGCACGCCGCCACCCGCCAGGGGTTCCTCGGGGTCGTCGTTCGTCTCCACGAGCGCGATCGCCGTCTCGATCGCCGTCTCCAGGTCCGTTTCGGCGACCACGCGATCCTCGCCGAACACCGAGATCGCCAGCTCGTTCAGCTCCTCCAGCGGCATCGACCGCGGTGAGGAGTTGCGCGTCACGACGATGTCGGAGACCACCGGCTCGAGCGCGTCGAGGATGCCGTGGGCGTCCTTCTCGGCCATCACGCCGACCACCGCGACCAGGCGGCGGAAGGCGAACTCCTCGGACACCGTCGCCGCCAGCGCGCGGGCGCCGTGCGGGTTGTGCGCCGCGTCGAGCAGGACCGTCGGGGCCGAGCGGACGCGCTCGAGCCGTCCCGGCGTCTCGACCTCGGCGAACGCCTCGCGCACGGCCTCGACGACCAGCTGCTTGTCCTTGCCCGCGCCGAAGAACGCCTCGACCGCGGCCAGCGCGAGCGCGGCGTTCGCGGCCTGGTGGGCGCCGTGCAGCGGGAGGAAGATTTCGTCGTACACGCCGCCGAGGCCCTGCAGCTTCAGCAGCTGCCCGCCGACGGCGATCTCCTTTTCGAGCACGCCGAACTCGCTGCCCGCGCGCGCCACCGCGGCGTCGACCTCGACCGCGCGCTCCAGCAGCACCTTCAGCACCTCGGGGTCCTGCTCGGCGATCACCGCGACCGAGCCGGGCTTGATGATGCCCGCCTTCTCGCGCGCCGCGCTCACCGCGTCGGGCCCGAGGTACTCGACGTGGTCGAGGCCGATCGGGGTGATGACGGCGACGTCGGCGTTCGCGACGTTCGTGGCGTCCCAGGCACCGCCCAGGCCCGCTTCGAGCACCGCGGCCTCCACCGGGGCGTCGGCGAACGCGGCGAACGCCATCCCGGTGAGGATCTCGAACTTGCTCAGCTCGACGCCGTCCGCGGACGCACCGTCCACCATGGACACGTACGGCGCGATGTCGTGCCACAGCTCGGCGTAGCGCGCGGCGGAGATCGGGCGGCCGTCGAGCGCGATCCGCTCGGTGACCAGCTGCAGGTGCGGGCTCGTGTAGCGGCCGACGCGCAGGCCCATCCGGGTCAGCAGCGCGTCGATCATCCGGGCCGTGGAGCCCTTGCCGTTCGTGCCCGCCACGTGCAGGACCGGGTAACCGCGGTTCGGCTCCCCCAGCAGCTGGGTCAGCGCCGAAATCCGGGTCAGCGACGGCTCGATCTTCGTCTCCGGCCACCGCTGGTTCAGCTCGGCCTCGACGGCCAGCAGCTCGCGCCGCGCCTCGGGGCCGTCCGGGTCGCCGTACTCGGCCTGCTCGCCCTGGTCGTCGAGCTCGTGCAGCTCGGTGTCCTCGGGCACGGTGAGGTCGGGCACCGGGCCGGTGGCGAGGTTGTCCCCGAGCTGGCCGACACCGCCGATGCCGCCGCGCGAGCCGCCGCCGGCTTCGAACGCGGTGTCGCGGACGTCCAGCTCCGGGTCGTGGTCGTCGGACTCCTCGTACCCCGACGTCCCCAGTTCGTCGACGCCCGCGAAGCTGTCCAGATCCGACAGGTCCGGCCTGCGACCTGTCTCATCCTGCGGCACTGAATCTCCTCCGGCCTGGGGTTTCGCACTTGCCTTCCGAGTCTACGTGCGTGCGGAGGTGGCACTCTCGACGCATGCCGTTCAACCACAACGACCACTACCACCCGCTGCTGCTGGACCTGCTGCCGCCGGGCCCGGGGATCGCGCTGGACGTCGGCTGCGGCACCGGGCGGTTCGCCCGGCGGCTGGCCGCGACCGGGATGGCGGTGGAGGCCGTCGACGTCTCGGCGGCGATGGTCGAGGCCGCCTCCGGGCTGGGGTCGCCGGGCCCCGGCGAAATCGTCTACCGGCAGGCCGACGTCACCACCGACCCGCTGCCCGAGGCGCACTACGACTACATCTCGTGCCTCGCGTCGCTGCACCACATGCCGTTCGAGACGGTCACCAAGCTCCGCCGCGCGCTGGTGCCGGGCGGGGTGCTCGTGGTGCTCGGCCTGGCCCGGCCGAGCACCCCCGCGGACTGGGCGCGCGCCCTCGCGGCGTTCCCGGTCAACGCGCTCGCGCGGCTGGTCGTCTACGCCGGCGAACGGCTCAACGGCGGCCCCGAGGAGGGCCCGAAGGCCCCCGTCGTCGACGACTACCCGACGCTGGCCGAGCTGCGCCGCGAGTCGGCGCGGCTGCTGCCCGGCAGCACCGTCCGGCCGCTGCTCTTCTGGCGCACGTTGATCACTTACCGTGAGCATGAGCGGCGGTGACCCGACTGGCGGGTGAAGTCCGTCCCCTCGGCGGCCCCGGCTCGCTAGATCTGGTGGCGGCAGTTCCACCAGCGAGATCGGGGTCTCCATGCGCACCACCCGGCTGCTCGTCGCCGTCTCCTCGGCAGCCATCCTGCTCACCGCCACCACCACCGCCACCTCCACCACCGCCGCCGCCACCACCGCCGCGTCGGCCGCCGGGCAGCTCCACCACTACGTCGCGCTCGGCGACTCCTACACCTCGGGGCCGTTCATCCCGGCCCAGCGGTACGACCCGCTGGGCTGCGCGCGGTCGACGGCGAACTACCCGTCGGTCGTGGCGGCCGCGCTCAAGCCCGCCGCGTTCACCGACGTCAGCTGCGCCGGCGCCGACACGGGTTCGATGACCCGCGCCCAGCAGGTCCCGCTCAACGGCACCAACGCCCCGCAGCTGGACGCCCTCCGGATCGACACCGACCTCGTCACCCTCGGTCTCGGCGGCAACGACTACGGCCTGTTCGGCAGCCTGACCAAGACGTGCCCGGGGCTGCGGGCCGGCGACCCGACGGGCAACCCCTGCGAGAAGCACTTCACGACCAACGGCGTCGACACGGTGACGACGGCGATCACCGCCATCCAGCCGCGGATCGGCGCCGTGCTGGCCGCGATCCACCAGCGTTCACCCGGCGCGCGGGTGCTGGTCGTCGGCTACCCGCGGATCGCGCCGGAGAGCGGCTACTGCCCGGACATCCTCCCGTTCGCCGACGGCGACTACGCCTGGCTGAACCGCGTCCAGAGCGACCTCAACGCAGCCCTCGAAGACGCGGCGGCGAGCGGGGACGCGGACTACGTCGACACGTTCGGCCCGTCCCGCGGGCACGACGCCTGCGCCCGCGGCGGCTCGGCGTGGATCAACGGCAAGGACCTGAACGTCTTCGCCGCGGCCGCCTACCACCCCCTGAAGGCCGGGATGGCCGGCATGGCCGCGGTGGTGCTCAAGACGGTGGCGCTCAAGACGGTGGTGCTCAAAACGCTGCGCTGACGAAGTCCAGCACGAGCCGGGCGAACTCGGCCGGCAGCTCGGCCGGGGCGCCGTGCCCCGCGTCGATCTCGGCGGCGCGCGCGTCCGGGATGGCGGCGACCAGTTCGCCCTGCTGGGCCGCGGTGACGATCCGGTCGTGCGCGCTGCCGAGCACCAGCACCGGCGCGGTGATCCGGCCGAGCACCGGCCGCAGGTCGACGGCCCGGTCGGTGCCGATCTGGCGGTCCGCGCCGGGCTGGATCACCGTCTCCAGCGTCTTGACGAGCTGTTCGTTGCTCTCCGCGGTGGCCTGCTCCCAGTAGCGCGGGCCGAAGGCCATCAGCGGGAGCATGCGGGCGAAGGCCCCGGTTTCCAGCAGATCCAGCCAGTAGCGGAATTCGGCGTCCTGCCGGACGTCGGTGACGGGCCAGGCGGCGTGCAGGACGGCTTTCCGGACGCGGTCCGGGCGGGTGCCGGCGAGGTGGGCCGCCACGACCGCGCCCAGCGAGTGCCCGACTACGTGGGCTTTCTCGATGCCGGCGTGGTCGAGAACCGCTTCGGCCTGGGCGGCGAGACCTTCGACGGTGAGCGGGCCGCCGTCGTCGGTGGTCAGGCCGGAGCCGGGGAAGTCGGGAGCGAGGACGGTGAAGCCGGTCGCCTGCGCGGTCAGCGGTGCCCACTGCTCGCGGGAGGCGGCGGTGCCGTGCAGCAGGAGCAGGGCGGGACCGTCACCGGTCCGGTCGTAGTGGACGACGGCGTCGTCCACTGTCACTTTCGGCATGGTCTTCCTTCAGGCGATTTCGCGGAGGGCGGCGGTGAACGCGCGCGGGTTTTCCTGGTGCGGCAGGTGCCCGCAGCCGGCGAGGACGTGCACGCGGGCGCCGGGCGTCTCGGCGGCGCAGGCGCGCGGCACTTCGAGCGGGATTTCGGCGTCGAGTTCGCCGTGCAGGTAGGTGATCGGGACGGCGAGGCCCGCCAGCCGGGGCCGCGGGTCGTAGGTGGTGCACTCGGTGAACAGGGCGTCGATGTAGACGCCGGAGTCGAGCAGCTGCCGGACCGTCCAGTCGACGAGCTCGCGTGAGGCGCCCGGCGCGAACCAGTTCGGCACCCAGCCCGCCAGCGCGCCGGCCCGGTCGTCGACGAGCCGCACCCGCAGGTCCTGCACGAGTTTCCGCATGCCGGTGCTGGGCCAGTACCCGGGGCTGTCGACGGCGACGACGCGTTCGACGAGATCGGGGTGGGCGAGGGCCAGCTCGGTGGCGAAGACGCCGCCGATGCTCGACCCGACGACGGTGGGCTTGATGGCCAGCGCCTTGACGACGGCCGCGAGGTCCTCGGTGACGCCGTCGATGGTGTTGCCCTCGGCGGGGTGGTCCGAGCGGCCGCAGCCGCGCCAGTCGAGGGTGACGACGCGGTGGTCGCGCACGAGATCGGGCAGGCACGACTGCCAGACGCGGCCGCTGGTCCCCCACCCGTGCAGGAACAGCAGGGCGGGACCGGCCCCGGCGTCTTCGTAGTGGAGGCGGATCCCGTTGACTTCGATGATCGGCATGGGTTCATGGAAGCCTTCCGGTCCGCTGTTTTCGATGAGCAGTCCGCTCCTACACTGATCACGAAGCCTGATGAATGGGGGGCGGCCGGTGGAGCTGCGTCAGCTGAAGTACTTCGTGACGGTGGCGGAGGAGCTGCACTTCGGCCGCGCGGCGGAGCGCCTGCACATCGTCCAGCCGGCGGTGAGCCAGCAGGTCCGGCGGCTGGAGCGGTCGCTGGGCGTGCCGCTGTTTTCGCGGACGACGCGATCGGTGGCGCTGACGGAGGCGGGCCGCCGGTTCCTCCCGGAGGCACGGGCGGTGCTGGCGGCGGCCGAGCGCGCCCGCGAAGCGGTGGCGCCATCCGGCGGTTTGGTCCGGCTGGGGACCAGCGAAGGCCTGGGCGACCGGCTGGACGCGTTGCTGCGCGCGTTCGCCCGGCTGGCGCCTTCGGCGTCGTTGGAGCTGGTCCACGCCCCGACTGTGCAGCGCCTGCAGCGGGTCCGGGACGGCTCCCTGGACGCGACCATCGTGCGGGGGTCCTGGCCTTCCGCGGGGCTGGACTTCACTCCTTTGTGGATGGACGACGTCTGGGTCGCGCTGCCGGCTTCCCACCCGTTGGCCGCTGCGCCGGAGGTCTCGTTCGCTTCACTGGCATCGCTTCCGGCGCGGTTGAGCCCTCCGTCGCGCAATCGGCCGTTGTACGAACTGGTGGTGTCCTCCTGCCGTTCGGCGGGGTTCGAGCCGTTGCTGGGTGCGGACTTCACGACGGCGCAGGACACGCTGGGAACGCTGGGGTTCGGCCGTCCACACTGGACGGTGTTCTACCGGGCGCACGCGAAACTGCTGCCGGTGCCGGGGGTGGTGTTCCGCCCGCTGCGGGAGCCGGCACCACGGATGCAGACGTACCTGGCAACACTCTCGGACCGGCGGTTGACCACGGAACTGGTGGCGTTGATCGAGGCGGCCCGGACGATAGAAGCGGACTGAGTCGCCAGTTTCGGCGCGTTGCCCGGATCGGAGGTCGCCGATGGGCCATCATGTCCGGGTGGCCGACGCCGAGCCGGGCAGCAAGCCCGCCGAGAAGGAGCAGAAGCCGCCCGAGGGCTTGTCCCAGTTCATCGGCAAGGTGCTCGACCAGCTGAGCTTGAGCGCTTGGATGCCGGCCGCCATGCTGGTCGGCTGCGGCGCCGTCCTGCTCCAGCTACGGAGCCAGGGCAACTTCGACATCGGTGCCGCGGTGGTCGGGGCTGACCGCGAAGCCGCTGGGCATCCTCGTCGTGCTGTTGTTCGCGCTCGTCCTGGCCGCGTTGGTCAGCCAGGCCTTCTCGTTCTCGGCGATCCGGTTCTTCGAGGGCTATTGGAAGGGCCCGCTCGTGTGGTTGGGCATCTACCGCCTCATGGTGCGACGCAAGACGAAGAGACGAGCCAATCTCGACGCCAAGCTCAAGCATGAAGAAGACTACGCGTTCGAGCGGGCGATCTTGAGGATGCTCCTACGCGACTTCCCCCGGCCGCTCATCCGCGCGATCGTGGAGGCCCGCCGCGAGAAAGAGGGGCCGACCACGCGCGAACAGCGGGAGGCCGCCGCATTCGACTGGCAGCAGGTTCTCCCTCCCGACGCAGTCGGCAAGCTGTCGCGGATCAAGCAAGCCAGAGAGGATTACCCCGCTCCTCACCGAACGCTGCCCACTAAGCTCGGCAACATCCTTCGGGCGACGGAAGACTCGATCAACCGTGGTCAGGAAACACAAGATCTCGTTCTGCGGCGCGGCGATGCGATCCCGGCTCGGCTCAGGCTCCACCACGACCAGTTCCGCACCCGCCTGGACATGTACTGCACCTTGATCTTCGTCAATCTCGGACTGGCGGCGCTTACGGTTGCGCTACTCGCGCCTGCCCGCAATTCGTTGCTCGGCACGGCCGTCATCACCATGGTGTTCTTGCTGCTCGCGCTCGCGAGCTACTCGGCCGCGATCACGAGCGCACGGGGATACTGCACGACCCTGAAGGTTATCTTCTCCACTCCCGCCGACTGAGCAACCTGTTCAGCCTTTGCCGCCTCCAACCGGCTCCATCGGCAAGCCATGCCGGGGACAATCAGGCCGGCTGAAAGAACGACGCTTCTGCCGACAGCCGGGGACCGGGCACCGATACTGCTTCTCGCGCAGCTCGGACTCCCCTGGAAGCCGGTCATCGACCACCGACCGACTGTCCCCCGGTGCGCGGCGAGTTGTCAACGCGCCGAACGGCGGCAATGCCGGCCCACCCCTCGACGCATCCGGTTCAGCCTTCACGACAAAGCCCGGCACCTTCCACGTGAAAGTGCCGGGCTCGTCAGGGACTACCTCAGGAAGCCGGGAGCGCCGCCAACCGCGCGGTGATCCGGTCGATGTCCGCCACCGCCGTCTCGCGGCGGGTCTTGATCTTCGCCACCACCTGCTCGGGGGCCTTCGCGATGAACGCCTCGTTGCCCAGCTTGGCCTCCGTCTGCGACAGCTCCTTCTCCGCCGCCGCGAGGTCCTTCTGGAGCCGCTTGCGCTCCGCGGCCACGTCGACCGTGCCCGACAGGTCCAGCTCCACCGTCACCACGCCGTCCGCCAGGGCCACCTCCAGTGACGCGCTCGCCGCGAAGTCGTCAGCGGGCGCCGTCAAGCGCACCAGCGAGCGGACCGCCTCTTCGTGACCACCCGTGTACCCCGCCAGCCGGGCCGCCACCTTCTGGCCCGGCTTCAGGCCCTGGTCCGCGCGGAAGCGGCGGATCTCCGTCACCAGCTTCTGGACGTCCGCGATCCGGGCGTCCGCCGCGGGATCCGCGTAACCCTCGACCGCGACCGGCCAGGCCGCGACCACCACCGAAGAACCGCCCGTCAACGCCGTCCAGAGCTTCTCCGTGATGAACGGGATGAACGGGTGCAGCAGCCGCAGCACCGTGTCCAGCACGTGCCCCAGGACCGACCGGGTCGCGGAAACCCGCGCCTCGTCGCCCTGGTAAAGCTGGACCTTCGCCAGCTCCAGGTACCAGTCGCACAGCTCGTTCCACGTGAACTGGTAGAGCGCCCCCGCCACCTTGGCGAACTGGAAGTCCTCGAACAGGCCGTCCACTTCGGACACCAGCGCGCTCAGCCGGCCCAGGATCCAGCGGTCGGCTTCGGTCAGCGAAGAAGCAGCGGGCAACGGGTCAGCGACCGAAGCGCCGTTCATCATCGCGAACTTCGTCGCGTTCCACAGCTTCGTGCAGAAGTTGCGGGAGCCCGCCGCCCACTCGTCGGCCAGTGCCATGTCCGCGCCCGGGTTAGCGCCGCGGGCCAGGGTGAAGCGGGTCGCGTCCGCGCCGTACGCGTCCATCCACTCCAGCGGGTCGATCACGTTGCCGCGCGACTTCGACATCTTCTTGCCCTGCGCGTCGCGGATCAGGCCGTGCAGGTACACGTGGTCGAACGGCTGCTTGCCGCCCATCTGGTGCACGCCGAACATCATCATCCGGACGACCCAGAAGAACAGGATGTCGTAGCCCGTCGACAGCACGCTCGTCGGGTAGAACTTCTCCAGATCCGACGAAGACGACGGCCAGCCCAGCGTGGACATCGGCCACAGGCCCGACGAGAACCACGTGTCCAGCACGTCCGGGTCCTGCGTCCAACCTTCACCGGACGGCGGCTGCTCGTCCGGGCCGACGCACACGACCTCACCGTCCGGGCCGTAGTACACCGGGATGCGGTGCCCCCACCACAGCTGGCGCGAGATCGTCCAGTCGTGCATGTTGTCGACCCAGTCGAAGTACCGCTTCCCCAGCTCCGGCGGGTGGATCTTGGTGCGGCCGTCGCGCACCGCGTCGCCGGCCAGCTTGGCCAGTTCCTCGACCTTGACCCACCACTGCAGCGACAGCCGCGGCTCGACGACCGTGTCGCACCGGGAGCAGTGCCCGACCGCGTGCACGTACGGCCGTTTCTCCGCGACGATCCGGCCGGCCTCGCGCAACGCGGCGACCACGGCCGGACGGGCCTCGAACCGGTCGAGGCCCTCGAACGGGCCCGGCGCGGTGATCTCCGCGCGCTCGTTCATGATCGTCAGCATCGGCAGGTCGTGGCGGCGGCCGATCTCGAAGTCGTTCGGGTCGTGCGCCGGGGTGACCTTCACCGCACCCGTGCCGAACTCCGGGTCGACGTGCTTGTCGGCCACGATCGGGATGCGGCGGCCGGTCAGCGGCAGCTCGACCTCGGTGCCGACCAGGTGCGCGTACCGCTCGTCGTCGGGGTGGACGGCGACCGCGGTGTCGCCCAGCATCGTCTCCGCGCGGGTCGTCGCCACCACGATCGCGCCGTCGCCGTCGCCGTAGCGGATCGAGACGAGTTCGCCGTCGTCGTCGTTGTGGTCGACCTCGATGTCCGACAGCGCCGTCTGGCAGCGCGGGCACCAGTTGATGATCCGCTCGGCCCGGTAGATCAGGCCCTCGTCGTAGAAGTTCTTGAACACCGTCTGGACGGCCTTCGACAGGTTTTCGTCCATGGTGAAGCGCTCGCGCGACCAGTCGACGCCGTCGCCGAGGCGCTTCATCTGGCCGAGGATCTTGCCGCCGTACTCGGCCTTCCACTCCCAGACGCGCTCGACGAACTTCTCCCGGCCCAGGTCGTGGCGCGAAAGGCCCTCGCCGGCCAGCTGCCGTTCGACGACGTTCTGCGTCGCGATGCCGGCGTGGTCCATGCCCGGCAGCCACAGCACCTCGTAGCCCTGCATGCGACGGCGGCGGCTCATCGCGTCCATCAGGGTGTGGTTGAGGGCGTGGCCCATGTGCAGCGAGCCGGTGACGTTCGGCGGCGGCAGTACGATCGAGAACGGCGGCTTCCCCGACGAGGCGTCGGCCGTGAAGTACCCGGCCGCTACCCAGCGGTCGTACATCGGTGCTTCCTCGGCGGCCGGGTCCCAGGCACCCGGAAGGTCGGTGGTCTGCTGCGGAGCGTTCTCGGTCACAATGGACAAGTCTACGAACCCGTCACGGCGGGTCACCCAGGGGGAAGGCACTCGGACGATGGCAGAGCCTCAGCAGCCGCAGGAGCCGGACGACCGGCGCATCGAGACGCACCCGGACCTGGTGAACCCGGACTGGCAGCGCTACGCCGAACGGGACGCCTGGCTGGGCGCGAAGAAGGACCTCAAGAAGCGCCGCAAGCGCGAGCGCCGTGCGGGCGGCTACCGGCAGCCGGGGCAGAGCCGCTGGCCGGGCGTGCTGGCCCTGCTCATCGTGGTCGGGCTGGTCGCCGCGGCGATCATCGTGCACCAGCTCCAGGGCGTCGGCGTCAACGAATTCGCGTATTTCGGGTAACACTCGCGTGCCCCCGTCGATGATCAGGCGTCGACCTTGGGGGGAAGCACGTGGACGAAGAGAACCTGCTCGACAGGCACCCGGACCTGATGGACCCGGAGTGGCGCAAGCACGCGCAGACCGACGCCTGGCTGGGTTCGAAGCAGGACCGCAAGCAGTTCCGCAGGCAGCAGCGGCGTGCCGCGCGCGGCCCACGCCGCCGCTGGTGGGGCTTCGCCGTGTTCGTGCTGGTCCTCGCGGTGGTCACCACGGCGATCGTCCTGCTCGGCCGGCGGCCCGCCGAGGACGCCGCCCCGCCGAACCCGACGTCGGTGCCGGACGTCGCTCCGGTCGACCTGGCCCGGCCGTACGCGCACACCCCCGCCGACGTCTGGCCGAAGGGCCTCGACGGCATCACGTCACCCGCCCCGGCCGCCGTCGGGGCCTTCAAGGCCGACGCGGTCGCGGACGCCTACGCGAAGGTGCGCCAAGCCATCTTCGCCGCCAACCTGGACCCGGCCGTGCTCTACCGGCACGACACCGCAGCTTTCCTCGCCGGGTTCGCTCCCGACCAGCGCGATCAGCTCGTGCCGAGGCTCGCCGAAAAGCCCTCGAAGGACGGCGGCTTCGACGCCTACGTGACCGAGATCGCCGACGGCTACCACCTGCTCGACGCGGGCCCCCGCACGTTCGGCACGCTCACCGCGCGCGCCGGCGACAAGCCCGGCGAGCTGGCCGTGGACGCGAAGTACGTCGTCGCCTACGCCTTCGACAACGCCCACCCCAGGTCGCTGACCAGCCCGAACGAGATCGTGAGCTTCCTGCGCGTCGACGAGACCTACGTGGTGGTCACCGGCTCCCGGGTCGCGAAGTCCAGCCTGGGCCTGTGGCTCGACGGCGGTCAGAGCGCCCTCTCGTCGGTGGGCTGCGCCGCCGCCAAGGAAGGCTACCTGGCCCCCGGCTACGCGAACCCGTCGTCGTCCACACCGCCGACCGGCGACCAGGACGCGCCGGGCTACTACGACCCGAAGTACCCGATGCCCTCGCTCGACGGATGCAACTGATCGTTCGATCACAACCTCGTTCGATCACAGCCTCGTTCGATCACAGCCTCGTTCGATCACAGCCAGATGCACAGTCTGGACTGCACAGTTAAACTGTGCGCATGGGCGAAGTACCTCCGCACGTGGCCGAGAGCGCGGGCTGGATCCGCGGGGTCGTCGGGCAGCTGCACCGCCGGCTGCGCCACGTCGACAACGCCGGGATCCTGACGCCGTCGCAGTCCGCCGTGCTCCACCGGCTCCACCGTGAAGGCCCGGCCACCCAAGGTGAGCTCGCCGCCGCCGAGCACGTGCGGCAGCAGTCGATGGCCGCCACCCTCGGCGTCCTCGACGAGCTCGGCTACCTCGCCCGCACGCCCGACCCGGCCGACCGCCGCCGCGTGGTGATCAGCCTGTCCGACGCCGGCCGCGACACCGTGCGCGGGATCCAGCAGAACCGCGACGAGTGGCTGGCGCAGGCGCTGCTGGACGAGCTGTCCCCGGCCGAGCTCGACGCCGTCACCCGCGCGCTGCCGTTGCTGCAGCGCGTCGCAGAACACTGAAGGAGCTCCTCACGACCACCCTCACCGCTCCCGCCAAGTTCGGCGCGCGCCTGGTCACCCCGCTGGTGGCCGGCGCGGTGCTCAACCCGATCAACTCCACGCTCATCGCCGTCGCGCTCGTGCCCATCGGGCGGAGCTTCGGCGCCGGCCCCGGCCAGACCGCCTGGCTGATCTCGGCGCTGTACCTGGCCACCGCGGTCGGGCAGCCGGTCGTCGGCCTGCTGGTGGACCGCCACGGTGCCCGCCGCGTCCTGCTCGGCGGGGCTTCGCTGGTGATCGTGGCCGGCGTCGCGGGCATGCTCCCGCTCTCCGTCGGCTGGCTGACCGGCGTCCGCGTGGTCCTCGGCCTGGGCACGTGCGCCGGGTTCCCGGCCGCGATGGCCGTGCTGCGCCACCACGCCGAGGCGCACGGCCAAGGCGTCCCCGCGCGGGTGCTGTCGGTGCTGTCGATGTCGGCGCAGACGGTGATGGTGATCGGGCCGACGCTGGGCGGCGTGCTGATCGGCCTCTTCGGCTGGCCGGCCATCTTCGCGGTGAACATCCCGCTGGCCGGGCTGTCGCTGGTCCTGGCCCTGCTGTGGGTGCCGAAGGACGACCGCGGCGCACGCACCGCCACCCGGATCGACGTGCTGGGCATCGCGCTGTTTTCGGCGACCCTGCTCGCGCTCCTGTTCTTCTTGATGGACCCCGGTGCCGACGGGTGGCTGCTCGCCGTCGTCGCCGCGTTCGGGACCGCCTTCACGCTGGTGGAGCTGCGGCGCGACACGCCGTTCCTCGACCTGCGGATGCTGGCGGCCAACCGCGCGATCCTGCGGACCTACCTGCGGCAGGCGCTGAGCTTCATGGCCATCTACGCGATCATGTTCGGGTACGTCCAGTGGCTCGAAACAGCGCGGCAGCTGTCCGAGGAAGCGGCCGGGCTGATGCTGCTGCCGATGTCGGGCACGGCCGTCTGCGCCGCGGCGTTTTCCGGGCGCGCGTCCGGCATCAAGGCCCGGCTGGTGACGGTGGCGGTGGCCCTGACCGGCGGTTCGGCGCTGTTGCTGCTGGTCCACGACGGCACGTGGGTGGGCGCGCTGCTCGCGTTGGCGGCGTTGTTCGGCCTGGCCCAGGGCCTGACCAGCGTGGCGAACCAGACGACGCTCTACCGCGAGGCCCCCGCGGACCAGATGGGCACGGCGAGCGGTTTGTTCCGCACGGCCCAGTACCTGGGGGCGATCGTGGCCTCGACGCTCATCGCGCTGTGCTACGGCCCGCACGCGGATTCCGCGGGCCTGCACCGGCTGGCCGTCGCCCTGGTGGTGATCAGCGGACTGCTGCTGGTGGTCACCGTCGCCGACCGCGGACTGCGGGCGGAAACGGCCTGGCCCCCTCGTGGCGTCCGGCGATCATCAGGGCGCACGATGGGCGCATGACCCGTGATGCGCCGGTGCAGGACGTCGACGAAACCCGCCTCGAAGTGGGCAAGCCGAAGGGGTGGGCCGCCGGGGTGCCCGGGGTGGCCGTGTCGCTCGCGCGCAGCGTCGAGCAGCTGGGCACCGGGCGGACGATCAAGGCGCTGCGGCTGCTGAACCAGCGGGAAGGCTTCGACTGCCCCGGCTGCGCGTGGCCGGAACCCCGCGAAGCCGACGGCGAGAAGCGCAAACTGGCGGAGTTCTGCGAGAACGGCGCCAAGGCCGTCGCCGAGGAAGCCACGAAACGGCGGGTCGACCGCGCGTTCTTCGCGAAGCACCCGATCGGCGAGCTCGAGACCAGGACCGACTACTGGCTGGGCCAGCAGGGCCGGATCACCGAACCGTTCGTCCTGCGCGAGGGCGCGTCGCACTACGAGCCGATCTCCTGGGACGACGCGTTCGAGCTCGTCGCGGGCGAGCTCAGGGCGCTGACCGACCCGAACGAAGCGATCTTCTACACCTCCGGGCGCACCAGCAACGAAGCCGCGTTCCTCTACCAGCTGCTGGTGCGCTCCTTCGGCACCAACAACCTGCCGGACTGCAGCAACATGTGCCACGAGTCCTCGGGCGCGGCGCTGTCGGCCACCACCGGTGTCGGCAAGGGCTCGGTGAGCCTCGCCGACATCCACCGGGCCGACCTCATCGTCGTCGTGGGGCAGAACCCGGGCACCAACCACCCGCGGATGCTCTCGGCGCTCGAGCAAGCCAAGGGCAACGGCGCGAAGATCATCGCCGTCAACCCGCTGCCGGAAGCCGGGCTGATGCGGTTCAAGAACCCGCAGAACGTCCGCGGCGTCGTCGGCAAGGGCACGCCGCTGGCCGACGAATTCGCGCAGATCCGCCTCGGCGGGGACCTCGCGCTGTTCCAGGCCGTCGGGCACCTGCTGCTGGCCTGGGACGCGCAGGCACCGGGCACGATCGTCGACCGCGACTTCGTCGAGCGGCTCACCGACGGCTTCGCCGACTACGCCGGGCACCTCCGGGAGATCGACTGGCCCGAGATCGAGCGCGCGACCGGCCTGCCGCGCCCGCAGATCGACCGGGTCGCTCGGATGATCGCCTCCTCCGAGCGCACGATCTACTGCTGGGCGATGGGGCTCACGCAGCACAAGCACGCGGTGCCGACGATCTCCGAGATCGCGAACCTCGCCCTGATGCGCGGCATGATCGGCAAGCCCGGCGCCGGCCTGTGCCCGGTGCGCGGGCACTCGAACGTCCAGGGCGACCGGACGATGGGCATCTGGGAGAAGATGCCGCAGTCCTTCCTGGACGCCCTCTCGGCCGAGTTCGGCGTCGAGGTCCCGCGCGACCACGGCTTCGACACCGTCGACGCGATCCGGGCGATGCGCGACGGCCGCGGCAAGGTGTTCTTCGCCGTCGGCGGCAACTTCGCCTCGGCGACGCCGGACTCGGAGCTGACCGGGAAGGCCCTGCGCTCGTGCTCGCTGACCGTGCACGTGTCCACGAAGCTGAACCGGTCGCACGTCGTGCCCGGCCGCAGCGCCCTGATCCTGCCGACGCTGGGCCGCACCGAACGCGACGTCCAGGCGAGCGGCGAGCAGTTCGTCACGGTCGAGGACTCGATGTCCCAGGTCCACGCCTCACGCGGACGCCTGGAGCCGGCGAGCGAGCACCTGCTCTCCGAGGTGGCCATCGTCTGCCGGCTGGCCGAAAAGCTGTTCGGCGCGGCCCACGCCGTCCCGTGGCGGACGTTCGAGACCGACTACGACCTGATCCGCGACCGGATCTCGCGGGTGGTGCCGGGCTGCCGGGACTACAACCGCCGCGTCCGCGAGCCGGACGGGTTCGTGCTGCCGCACGCCCCGCGCGACTCCCGCGAGTTCACCGGGACCGCGAACGGCAAGGGCAACTTCACGGTGTCGGACCTGGAGTACCCGCAGGCCCCCGAGGGCCGGCTGCTGCTGCAGACGATGCGCAGCCACGACCAGTACAACACCACGATCTACGGGCTCTCGGACCGCTACCGCGGGATCGAGAACGCCCGCCGCGTGGTGCTGGTGCACCCGGCCGACCTCGCCGCGCTCGGCCTGGCCGACGGGGCCCTGGTCGACCTCGTCTCGGAATGGCGCGACGGCGACCGCCGGGCCCCGGCGTTCCGGGTCGTGGCCTACCCGACCGCGCGCGGCTGCGCGGCGGCGTACTTCCCGGAGGCGAACGCGCTCGTGCCGCTGGACTCGGTGGCGGACCGGTCGAACACGCCGGTGTCGAAGGCCGTCGTCGTGCGGCTCGAAGTCCCGGCCTGAGGAACCTCAGCCCTGGTAGTCGCGCTGCAGCGTGCCGGTCATGTCGGTGACCACGGCCTGCACGTTGTCCAGCGTCGCGGCCGGGATCAGCGCGGCCTCGGTCCCGCCGTCGGCGATGGCCAGGCCCAGCACCACGTTCCCGGTCCGGACGGCGGCCCACTGCTCGGAGAACCCGGCCTCGTCACCGACCCCGGTGGCGAGCCGGACGCCCGAGTGGTCGCCGAGCGCGTCGGTCATCAGCTGGGTGGCCTTGGCGGCGGCCTCGTCGGCGTCGGACTGCGTGAACCGCACGACGGCGATCGTGACGAGCCGGTAGTCCTGCAGGTCGGGCTTCCCGCCCCCGAGGGCGCGGGCGAACAGGCGGCGGCACGTGGTGACCTCGTTGCCGTCGCTGGCGTGGTCGTCGGGGATCACCCGGGGCTCGGCGGTCTTCACCGAGTCGGGCGGGATCTCGACGGTCGCGGGCGCGAGCTGCGCCTGCGCGTTCGGCCCGGGCAGCCGGCAGGCGTCGATCGCGCCCGGGTAGTGCACCGAAGCGGACGCCGACTGGCACCCGGCACAAAGAACGGCTGACGCGAGGACGGGCAGGATCCACCCACCCCGGGCAACGCTGCTGCGCATAAATTCCCGGACTTTCCGTATTCCCTGAAATTGAGTTTCCGGATCGCGCACCGATCGGGTGAACTTTCCGGCCGCGACGTGGTCTTGATCCGCCGACGGTCACCGCACCCTGCCTCACCAGTGCGGCAGCGTCAAGACCAATGACCCTGGTGGTCCACCGTGGTCCGGTCCCGGCCGGTGCGTGCGGGAAATTCCCGCGCATTTCCGGGATCGGGCGGAAAATCCGACACTTCGCCGCGGAGCAATTCGCGGGCGGGTCAGTCCACGCAGACGACGCCGTTCGACGTGATCGGGTCGTCCGCGGCGCCCGCGGGAGCGCCCCCGCCGCCCGCGACGCCGGGGCCGGAGTAGACCGTCCCGAGCACCACTTCGATGTGCCCGGCCGGCACCGACGCCGACTGCTGCGCGGCCAGGCCGCCCAGCAGCTTCGCCACCTCGGCGCCGCGCCCGGCCAGGTCGGGGCCGAACCGGACCAGCGACGTCCGCCGCCGGTCCGCGTTGCCCGCCGCGCGGGCGGTGAACCCCTTGTCCCGCAGGACCCCGGCCACGCGGACCGCGAGGCCTTCCTTCGGGCTCGCGTTGGAGACGTCGACGGTGACCGCGCCGGCCGGCTCGGCCGGTGCGGTCGGTGCGGCCGGGGCCGGGCTCCCGACCAGGCTCGCCGCGAAGGCCTTCACCGCGGCCGGATCGACCTGCACCGCCGTCGCCTTGGGGTTCGCCGGGTCGTACCGGTAGTCGACGTTGCCGACCGGGATCGTCGCGAACCGGATCCCGCCACCGCTGACCCCGCGCATCTGCGCGACGAAGTCGAGGAGGTTCCACGAGTCGTCCAGCACGACCGAGCGCTTCACCGCGTCGATCAGGTCCGACAGCTTCCCCGGGTCGGCCAGCGTGCCCGCCGAGAGCACCTGCCGGGCCAGGCCGGCCAGGAACACCTGCTGGCGGCGGACGCGCGCGAGGTCGGTGCCCGGGAGGCCGTCGCGCTGCCGGACGAAGGCGAGCGCGTCCGCGCCCGAGACGCGCTGCGGTCCGGCCTGGAAGTCGGCGCCCGAGTTCTCGTCCTTGGTGGCTCGCTTCAGGCAGACGTCGACGCCGCCGACGGCCTTGCTGATCTCGTAGAAGCTGAGCAGGTTGACCTCGGCGAAGTGGTCGATCTTCACCCCGGTGAGGTCCTCGACCGCCTGCCGCGTCGCGCGCCGCCCGGCCGTGACCGCACTCTGGTTGATCTTGGTCTTGTCGGTCTCGCCCGCTTCGCGCAGCCGTCGTGCTTCGGTGGCCTTGGCCCGCCCGAAAGCGGCGTTGATCTTTCCCTTCCCGCCCGGCATCGACACGTAGCTGTCGCGCGGGATGGAGAACGCTTTCACCTCTTTGGTGCCGTTCGGGATGCGCAGCACGATCAGGGTGTCGGTCAGGTCGTCGCCGTTGGCCCCCACCCGCAGTTCGCGCAGCACGTCCGCGGGCAGCGGGTTGCCCTGCTGGTCGGCACGCGAGTCCCGGCCGACGAGCAGGATGTCGAGCGAGCCGTCGGCCGGCTGCTCGCCCGGCTTCGTCTCGCCGTCGGCGTCGATGACGCTGTCGCGCGAGACCTGGTCGAGGGCGTGGAGGTTCGCGTAGCCGTACGCCGTGCCGCCGAAGACGACCACGGCCAGCCCGGCGACGGCGATCCTGCCCAGAACATGCACGCTCCCTCGACGCACGGGCACCCGGATCCGCTGCACGGGTGAGCGGGGTCACATCCGCAGGTACGAGGCTCCGTTGAGATCGAGGATCGCCCCGGAAGCCCAGGTCGCTTCGGCCGAGGCCAGGTAGACGACGGCCGCGGCGACCTCCGCCGGCGTGCCGACCCGGCCGAACGGGCTCTGCGCGCGCAGCGTGTCGTCGATCCGGTCCGCCACCCGCTCGGTGGCGGTGAAGCCGGGCGCCACCGACGTCACGGCGATCCCGTGCGGGGCCAGCGCGACGGCGAGCGACTGGCCGAGCGCGTGCAACGCGGCCTTGCCGGCGCCGTACGCGGGGTGGTCCGGCTCGCCCTTGAACGCCCCGCGCGAGCCGACGTTGACGATCCGGCCCGGCGCCCCGCGCCCGATGAGGTGCCGGGCCACGCAGTAGCTGAGGTTCGCGGCGCCCAGGAGGTTGACGTCGACGGTGCGCCGCCAGATCCGCTGCCAGTCCGCATAGGACACGTCGGCGACGCGGTGCGCGGTGTCGGCCGACGGCGCGACGGCCGCGTTGTTGACCAGCACGTCGACCCCGCCGAGCCCGGCCTCGGCCGCGTCGGCGATGCGCCGCGCGGCCTCCGGGTCGGCGAGGTCGCCGCCGATCGGCAGGTGGCCTTCGCCCGGCAATGCGCCGAGCGTGGCTTCGGCGTCCGCGGCCCGGTGTCCATAGTGGACGGCGATCCGGTCGCCCCGCGCCGCGAAGGCTTCGGCCACGGCGCGCCCGATGCCACGGGACGCGCCGGTGACGAGCACCCCGCGGCTCATCCGAACAGCTGGACCAGCTTCAGGAACAGCTGGTAGACGCCGTACCCGAAGGGGATCACCACCCACGCCCAGGCCAGCACGATCAGCGGCACCCGGCCGGGCTTGCTCGACGGTTCGGTCATCACGCCTCACTCCTCACGGCCTCGGGAACCGGCTCGTGGTACTTCTCCTTGACCGGGCGGACCAGTTCGTTGGCCACGAACCCGACCACGAGCAGGCCGATCATGATGTAGAAGGACAGCTGGTAGAGGTCCGGGCCGGACTTGCCCGCCGCCTTTTCGCTGTCCGCGATCCGGTTGACGATCAGCGGGCCGAGCACACCGGCGACCGACCACGCGGTGAGCAGCCGGCCGTGGATCGCGCCGACCTGGTAGGTGCCGAAGAGGTCCTTCAGGTAGGCCGGGACGGTCGAGAACCCGCCGCCGTAGAAGGACAGGATCACCATCGCGCAGAGGATGAACACCACCTTCGACGAGTTCTGCGTCAGCGCGATCACCAGGTACAGCAGCGCGCCGACACCGAGGTAGGTGCGGTAGATGTTCTTGCGGCCGACGATGTCCGAAGTGGACGACCAGACGAACCGGCCGAGCATGTTGCACAGCGAGAGCAGCGCGACGAACCCGGCCGCCGCGGCCACGCCCACCGGCGTCGACGTGCCCTTGAAGAAGTCCTGGATCATCGGCGACGCCTTTTCCAGGATGCCGATGCCCGCCGTCACGTTGAAGCACAGGACGACCCACAGGCACCAGAACTGCGGCGTCTTGATGGCGTTGGCGGCGGAGACGTTCGCCGTGCTGATCATCGCCCGGCCGTGGTCGGTCTTCGGTTCCCAGCCCGCGGGTTTCCAGTCGTCGGCCGGAACCCGAATCAACAGCCAGCCCATCGACATGAACACCGCGTAGACGAGGCCGTGGATCAGGAACGCCGTCGCGATGGTGCTCGCGGTGGGGGCGGTGCCGAGCATCGAGGACGACCACGGCGAGGCGATCAGCGCGCCGCCGCCGAAGCCCATGATGGCGATGCCGGTGGCCATGCCCGGCCGGTCGGGGAACCACTTGATCAGCGTGGACACCGGCGAGATGTAGCCGATGCCGAGCCCGATGCCGCCGATCCCGCCGTAACCGGCGACGACCAGCCAGAACTGGCCGGTCGCGACGCCGAGGGCGGAGATGAGGAATCCGCTGGCGAAGCAGCACATCGACACGAACATCGCCCAGCGCGGGCCGTTCTTTTCGACGAGCGTGCCGCCGAACGCGGCGGAGAGCCCGAGCATGACGATGCCGAGCTGGAACGGCAGCGAGCTCTGGGTGCCGTTCAGGTGCATCGTCTTCTCGAGCGGGGTCTTGAAGACGCTCCACGCGTAGGCCTGCCCGATCGACAGGTGTACCGAGAGGGCCGCCGGCGGCACCAGCCAGCGCGTCCAGCCGGGGGGTGCGACGATGCGGGAACGGTCCAGGAAGCCGAGAGCCATCGGAACCCTCTCCTAGAGTGGGGGTGGTGAAGGGAATGTATTACTAAATAGCCGGTGTTGCACTATGCGAGTGTCAAACTTCCGGGCAGGGAAAGGTGTGCCGATGGGCAGGGTGACCGTGCGCAGGCCGGTGCGGCGGATCTCCGCGACCGGGGACCGGCGCCGCCCGGACGCGCTGGCCGCCGAGGAGCCGCTGGAGCTGCGCGTCGGCGGCCGGGCGCTGGCCGTCACGATGCGCACGCCGGGGCACGACGTCGAACTGGCGCACGGCTTCCTGCTGTCCGAAGGCGTGATCGGGGGCCGCGAGGACATCGCGGTCGCCCGCTACTGCGACGGCGTCGACGACCAGGGCCGCAACACCTACAACGTGCTGGACATCGCGCTGGCGGACGGCGTGCCGCCGCCGGACACCGGCGTCGAGCGCAACTTCTACACGACGTCGTCGTGCGGCGTCTGCGGCAAGGCCGCGCTCGACGCGGTCAAGCTCCGCACCCGCTTCTCCCCCGCTTCGGCCGCCTTCGCCGTGAAGAGCGAAACCCTGGCCGGCCTGCCGGACGCGCTGCGCGCCCGCCAGAAGGTGTTCGCCACCACCGGCGGCCTGCACGCGGCCGCGTTGTTCACCCCGGACGGCCAGCTCGACGTCGTCCGCGAAGACGTCGGACGGCACAACGCGGTCGACAAGGTCCTCGGCTGGGCCGTCCTCGACGGCCGGATCCCGGCACCCGGCCACGGCCTCCTGGTGTCCGGGCGCGCGTCGTTCGAGCTGGTGCAGAAGGCCGCGATGGCGGGCATCGGGCTGCTGGCCGCGGTCTCGGCGCCGTCCTCGCTGGCGGTGGAGCTGGCCGAGGAGAACGGCATGACCCTGGTCGGGTTCCTGCGCGGCGACTCGATGAACCTCTACACCGGCGACCACCGCATCCTGACCTAGGCCGTACCCCTAGGCCGTGCACCTGAGCAGTACACCTAAGCAGAGGCGACCCAGTTGCCGTGGAAGCCGTGCGGCACGCGGTCCGGGAGGTGGATCGCCGCCACCGTTTCGAGCGTTTCCGCGGCCAGGATCGTCAGGTCGCTGCGCTGCGTCGCCGGGTCGAACACGAACCCGAGCAGGACGCCGTCGTCTTCGGCCGCGTCCTCGTGGCGCGGGACGAACACGAACTCGCCCGGCTGCTTGCCCGCGCCGAACGCGCGCTCGGCCCGGGAACCCGTGTGGAAGTCGTGTTTGTACAGCGCGCCGCCCGGTTCCGCGCCGCCGTCGGCCGACATCGCGTAGCCGTAGCGGTGGCGGCGGCCGACCAGGCGCTCGTCGACGCGCGGGAACTCCTGGCCGCGGTCGTCGAGCCGCTCCTCCAGCACCTTGCCCGCGGCCAGGTCGACCGTCCAGCGGTCCAGCGTCGGGCCGCCTTCGCCCGGGCCGTGCAGTTCGGTGTCGAACATCCTCGGGTGGCGCACGACGTCGAGCACGATGCTGTCACCGTCGTCGTAGGCGTTGAGCGGGTGGAACACGTAGCACGGCTCCACCTCGAACCAGCGGACGTCACCGTTGCCGCCTTCGCGCGGCATGACGCCGATCCGCGCCGGGTACTTCGGGTTCCAGCGGTACGGCAGGCCGCCGTTCGCGCCGATCTTGCGGGCCATCATCGCGGTCACCGGGTCCGGCACGCGGACCTTGCCGACCATGGCCGAGACGACGAGCTTCGCCGGCGTCCGCAGGGCGGTCGGCACGCTGGCCGCGACCGCCATCTCGGCGTCGAACGTGACCGGCAGGTCGTAGAACACGACGTGGGTTTCGGTCAGCGAGAAGTCGTGCATCATCGGCGACCCGGTGACCTCGACGTCGACCGTGCGCCGGGCGCGTCCCTCGGTGTCGATCACCGAGTACTGGACCTTGTTCCCCATGCCGAAGAAGTACGAGACCGCGTGCAGCTCGCCGGTGCGCGGGTCGCGCTTGGGGTGGGCGGTGTAGCCGCCCGGCAGCGTGCCGTCGAAGTCGCAGCGGCCGACGGTGTCGAGCTCGTCGGTCAGCTCGTAGATCGGCGCACCCGCCTCGACCAGGGCGAGCGTCTTGCCCGCGTGGCCGATGACGTTGGTGTTGGCGCCGAGCGCGTCCAGCCCGCAGAACCGGCTCGCGTCCTCGCCGTTCAGCGCCGCGGCGACGGCGGGGTTGCGGACCCACCGGTTGCGGTACCACTCGGCCTTCCCGTCGCGCAGGCGCACGCCGTGGACCATGCCGTCGCCCATGAACCAGTGGTAGGCCGCGGGGTCGACTTCGGACAGCGGATTGGGGCCGTTGCGCAGGTACCGGCCGTCGAGGAACTCCGGGATCGCACCCGTGACGGCGAGATCGGTGATCGTGTGCTCCCGGCTGACCGGGGCGAAGTTGCCTTCGAGGAACTTGTTGCCCATGTGACCCCTCCACGGTTTCCATAACTCGGTTATAGAACCAGGTATAACAGGGTTATGGAATACTGGCAAGCATGAGCCCCAAACCGCGCGCGACCGACGTGAAGGCCCGGCTCGTCGAGGCGGCCATCCGGCTGCTCGACGAGAACGGTCCCGAGGCCCTGCAGGCCCGCAAGCTGGCCGCGGAGGTGGGTGTCTCGACGATGGCGGTGTACACCCACTTCGGGGGCATGGCCGCGCTGGTCGACGAGGTCGCGCGGGCCGGCTTCGTGCGGCTCAGCGGCCGGCTGGCCGAGGTCGGGGAGACCGGCGACCCGGTGGCGGACATCTTCAGCCTGGCCCGCTCCTACCGGCAGGCGGTCGCCGAGCAGCCGCAGCTGTTCGCCGTGACGTTCGGCCAGTCCGCGCCCGGCGGCAAGCGGGCGACCCTGTTCGACCTGACCACCGAGGAAGGCCGCGAAGGCGCTCGGGAGGGGCTCGAGGCGTTCACCTACATCGTCCGGGCGACCGAGCGGGCCATCGCGGCCGGCCGGTTCCGGCCCACCGACGAGTACCAGGCCGCCGCGCAGCTCTGGAGTGCGCTGCACGGATTCGTCACACTGGAGGCGTCGGGGCACTTCGGCCCCGGTGAACAGGGCATAGACCACATTTTGATCCCCCTCGGGATCACCATGGCGGTGGGTCTCGGGGACACTGTGGAGGAGGCCGGTCGCTCGGCCGAGGCCGCGCGGGCGGCTTGGCGGGCGAGGACCGGAAACGCCGGGCAGGGTGAGAACGAATAACCCGGTGAGCGGGGACGCGAGGGAACGCGGAGCGGGTGCGCGGCGTCCTTGAAGAGGGGCAGGGGGACGGAGAACGGGATGAACGAGCAACACGGGGACGCGGAGCCGGCCGGCGGGGTCGCCGACGCGGTCCAGGGTGCCCGGCGGTGGATCGGCCGCCGGTCGGTGCTGATCGCGGGCGCGTCCGGGCTGGCCGTGACCGGCCTCGCCGTCGGCACCGCGACCGGCAAGCTGCCGTTCACCCCGGCCCTGCAGCGGACGCTTGGCGTGACGTCGTCGAACCCGACGACCCAGCTGGGCAGCACGCGCGTCGAGCGGGTGTACTCCGCGGCGCGCGGCCGGATGGTCGACCTGGTGTTCATCCTGCCGTCGAAGACCCCGCCGAAGGGGCTGCCGATGTCGCTGATGCTGCACGGCCTGCACGGCAACGCCCGCAGCGCGGCCCCGACCGGCACGATGAAGCAGCTCGCCAGCGACGTCGCCCGCAAGGCGGTGCCGGCGTACGGCTTCGTGGCCGTCGACGGCGGCGACAACTACTGGCACCAGGTGCACCCCGGGGACGACCCGATGGCGATGCTGCTGGAGGAGGTCCCGCAGTGGCTGCGGGCCCGCGGCTTCGCCGGGCCGACCGGGCTGCCGTTCGCCTGCACGGGCGCGTCGATGGGCGGGTTCGGCGCCCTGGTGTACACGCGCCGCCGGGTCGAGCGGCGCCAGCCGCCCGCCGCCGTCGCGACGCTGGCCCCGGCGCTGATCACGTCGTGGCCGGAGATGGCCAAGCGGCACATCTTCACCGGCATCCAGGACTGGACGGCGCTGGACCCGCTGCGCCACGTCGACGAGACCAAGGGCGTCGCCAACGGCATCTGGTGCGGCACGGAGGACTCGTTCATCACCGGCGTCCGCCGCTACATCGAGGCGGCCCACCCGGCGGTCGCGCACACCGCCCACGGCAAGCACGGCGACCCGTTCAACCGCACGGTGGTGCCGAGCCTGGTGAGCTTCCTCGGCAAGCACGTCCCCCGCGCCGTCTGATTCGGGTGGGTCGCGGCTCCCTCAGCGGGCGAAGTGGATGCGGGTGGTGGTGCGGCCCGGGATCCAGTACGTGCGGACCAGGTCGGCCAGGCGGTTGACCAGCAGGAGGCCCCGGCCGCCCAGGGTGGTGGCCGTCGGGGGGATGCGGCCGGCCAGCGGCTCGGCGATCGTGCCGTCGTCGCTGACCTCGGCGACCACCGCCGCCGCTTCCGTCCACAGGCGCAGCACGCCGGCGCCGCCGCCGTAGAGGACGCTGTTCGTCGTCAGTTCGGCGATCGCCAGCGCGAAGTCGTCGCGGCGGGGGCGGCGCAGGCCGTGCCGGGCCGCCCAGATCTCCGTGAAGCCGCGCAGCGAGGCCAGCTGCGCGATGTCGAAGCCGCGCTCGACCGCTCCGGGCGGCGGCTCGAGCGGCCGGGTGAAGTCCGCGCGCACGCCGTCGGGGTCGAACCGCGGGCTGGTGAACGGCCCGGCCAGGCCCCACAGCTCGGGGTGGGTGCGCTCGGCGTCGGCCAGTACCGGCAGGGCCAGCGCCCCGACGTCGTACGGGCAGAGGACCGCCAGGTCACGCCCGGCGAAGGCGGTGTTGATGAGGGCTTCGTGCACCACGCACGCCGGGTACTCCGCGTCCGTGCGCCCGGCCCAGATCGGCTCCCCCACGATGCGCACCGGACCGTCGTGCTCGGCCGCGAAGGCGTGCAGCACCGACGGCAGGATGGCACCGGGATTGCGGCCCGCCCGCTGCATGTCGATCAGGCGGACGTCGCCGGCCCGGTCTTCCAGGGCCTTCTCGATCAGCAGCAGGTTGCGGCCGGGAACGGCCACCGCTGCGGGTTCGCCCCGGTCGAGGCCTTCGAGCAGGAACGGGATGACACCGTCGAGGTACTCGGTGTCACCGCGATAGAAGAGTGCCGGATGCCGGAACGGTCTGAGGGCATCTACCACTAGATGCGCATACCCAAGACGCCCGCACGCCAAACCCTGCGAACGTCGGGAAGTCACTCCACCCAACGGCCGACGACCGAAATCAGCCAGAAGCCGACCACGGTCGCCAAGGCGAACAGCAGCACCCAGTTGACCAGCTGACGACGCTCGGTCACGCCGCGGGTCTGCCGCAGCGCGTACGCCGCGACGACGAACAGCGGCACGGGGATCAGCGGCAACGGCGACAGCCGGGCCACGACAGCCACGACGCACGTGCCGGTGAACACGGCCAGCACGCCCATCAGCACGCGGTTCAGCCACGGGTACCGGCCGGCGACGGACGCGATCACGCGTTCGCTCAGCTCGCGGAACCCCAGGACCGGCGCGGCCGGGGCAGTTCCGGCGGGTTCCGGGGCCGGCGGCGGCGGCGCTTGGACGCCGCCGCCCGGAGCGGCCCCGGAACCCGGGAGGGAATCAGCAGTCATTCAGCTTTCCTGTCGGGTCTCCGGGCCGGCGCGGCCCGGAGACGCCCGGCTCAGGCGGACTTTTCGCCGCGCTCGCTGCGCGCGCGCCGCGTCGGCTGCCGGGCGACGATCGTCGGGTTCACGTTCTCCCGGACGGTCTGCTCGGTGATGACCACCTTCGCCACGTCGTCGCGGCTCGGGATGTCGTACATGACCGGCTGGAGCACTTCTTCCATGATGGCCCGCAGCCCGCGGGCCCCGGTCCCCCGCAGGACCGCCTGGTCGGCGATGGCCTCGAGCGCGGTCTTGGTGAACTCGAGCTCGACGTTGTCCATCTCGAAGAGCTTCTTGTACTGCTTCACCAGGGCGTTGCGGGGCTGGGTCAGGATGTTGACCAGCGAGTCCTTGTCCAGGTGGTTGACCGTCGCCACGACCGGAAGGCGGCCGATGAACTCCGGGATCAGCCCGAACTTGATCAGGTCCTCGGGCATGGTGTCGGAGAAGACGTCGCTCTCCTCGATCTCGGACTTCGTGCGGATCTCCGCGCCGAAGCCGAGGCCGCGCTTGCCGACCCGCTCGTTGATGATCTTCTCCAGCCCGGCGAACGCACCGGCCACGATGAACAGCACGTTCGTCGTGTCGATCTGGATGAACTCCTGGTGCGGGTGCTTGCGGCCGCCCTGCGGCGGCACCGAGGCGGTGGTGCCCTCGAGGATCTTCAGCAGCGCCTGCTGGACGCCCTCGCCGGAGACGTCCCGGGTGATCGACGGGTTCTCGCTCTTGCGGGCGATCTTGTCGACCTCGTCGATGTAGATGATCCCGGTCTCGGCCCGCTTGACGTCGTAGTCCGCCGCCTGGATCAGCTTGAGCAGGATGTTCTCGACGTCCTCGCCGACGTACCCGGCCTCGGTCAGCGCCGTGGCGTCCGCGATGGCGAACGGCACGTTCAGCAGCTTCGCGAGCGTCTGCGCCAGGTAGGTCTTGCCGCACCCGGTGGGGCCGAGCATCAGGATGTTCGACTTGGCGAGCTCGACCGACTCCTCCTTGGAGTCCTTCGGGCCGGCCTTGTCGTCCGCCTGGATCCGCTTGTAGTGGTTGTACACCGCCACCGCGAGCGTCCGCTTGGCGTCTTCCTGCCCGATGATGTACTGCTCGAGGAACTCGTGGATGTCGGCGGGCTTGGGCAGCTCGTCGAGCTTGACGTCGCCGGCCTCGGCCAGCTCCTCCTCGATGATCTCGTTGCAGAGGTCGATGCACTCATCGCAGATGTAGACCCCGGGGCCGGCAATGAGCTTCTTCACCTGCTTCTGGCTCTTCCCGCAGAAAGAACACTTCAGCAGGTCTCCGCCGTCACCGATCCGTGCCATGGCCGTTGACCTCGTCCCCTCCGGCGCGGGTTTCCGCGCCTGACGTGTGTTGCGACGGTGCGACCCGCGGTCACGGGGTGACCGAGCGGAGCCTCACGCATTGCCACTGACGGTACCCGTCCGATGCCGCGAGCGGGAACACCCACGAGCTGTCGGGAGCACGTCAGAGGACGACCCTAAACCAGGATGCCGGTGTGTGTCGTCTTCTCGACACACACCGGCCTGGCGGATCTACAGAGCCGACGCCTTGCGGTACGGCAGCACCTCGTCGATGATGCCGTACGCCTTGGCCTCCTCGGCCGTGAGGATCTTGTCGCGCTCGATGTCGGTCCGGATCTGGTCCGGGTCCTTGTTCGTGTGCTTGGCCAGGATGACCTCCATCTGGCGCCGCACGCGCTGGATCTCGTTCGCCTGGATCTCCAGGTCCGAGACCTGGCCGTACGTGCCCTCGGTGGCCGGCTGGTGGATCAGCACGCGTGAGTTCGGCAGCGCGTAGCGCTTGCCCGGCGTGCCGGCCGACAGCAGCACCGCGGCGGCCGAGGCGGCCTGGCCGAGGCAGTACGTCTGGATGTCCGGGCGGACGAACTGCATGGTGTCGTAGATCGCCATCAGCGAGGTGAACGAGCCACCCGGCGAGTTGATGTAGACCAGGATGTCGCGGTCCGGGTCCTCGTGCTCGAGGTGCAGCAGCTGGGCCATCACGTCGTTGGCCGACGCGTCGTCCACCTGCACGCCGAGGAAGATGACCCGCTCTTCGTACAGCTTGTTGTACGGGTTCGACTCCTTGACGCCGTAGCTGGTGCGCTCGACGTAGGACGGCAGGATGTACCGCGACTGGGGGAGGTTCGGAGCCCGGAAGTCATCACCCGGGAGCCTGAAGTTGCTCATCGAAAGTCTCCTTGGTGCTTCGGGCTCAGCGGGAGCCCGGGCGGGCGATGTCGGCGGTGAGGACGTGGTCCACGAAGCCGTAGTCCTTCGCCTCCTGCGCGGTGAACCAGCGGTCGCGGTCGCCGTCCTTGATGATCTGCTCGACCGTCTGGCCGGTCTGGTCCGCGGTGATCTGCGCCAGCTCCCGCTTCCACTTGTTGAACAGGTCCGCCTGGATCGCGATGTCCGACGCCGTGCCGCCGACCCCGGCCGAGGGCTGGTGCATCAGGATGCGCGCGTGCGGGAGCGCGTAGCGCTTGCCCGGGGTGCCCGAGGAGAGCAGGAACTGCCCCATCGAGGCCGCCATGCCCATCGCGTAGGTCGCGACGTCCGGGCGGATCAGCTGCATGGTGTCGTAGATGGCGAACCCGGCGGTGACCGACCCACCCGGCGAGTTGATGTAGAAGCGGATGTCGGACTCGGCGTCGTCCGCGTCGAGCAGCAACAGCTGCGCGGTGATCCGGTTGGCGATCTCGTCGTTGACCTCGGACCCGAGGACGACGATGCGCTCCTGGAGCAACCGCTCGAACACCGAGTCGGTGAGGGTGAGCCCTGCGGTGCCGGTCCGCGCCTCGGGCGTGTGCTGCGTCACGTCTGCCTGCCTTTTCGCCGGCGGCGGCCCCGTGCTGACGGCCGCCGCTGTCGTTTCAGATGCTTGAGATCTTGTATCCGACCCTAACGAACTCGGGCGGTGCAGAATGCCTGACACCGCCCAAGTTCGCTCACAGCTTCACTCCGCCGGAGTCTTCGCCGTCTCGTCGGTGACCTGCGTCTCCTCGGTTGCCGGCTCGTCGGTGCCGAACAGCTCCGAAAGGTCGACCTCGGCGCCGGAGCCGTCGGTGACGGTGGTCTTGCGGACCACCGAGGCGAGGGCCTTGCCGCGGCGCACGTCGGCGTAGATCGCGGTCAGCTGGCCGGACTGCTGGGCGCGCTGGACGTACTCGTCCGGGCTGATCCCGAAGCGCTGGGCCTGGTAGATGATCCGCTCGGTGAGCTCGCCGTCGTTGACCGACACCTCTTCCTTGTCGGCGATGGTGTCCAGCAGCAGCTGCGTGCGGACGGCCTTCTCCGACTCGGTGCGGGTCTCGGCGTCGAACTCCTCGAGCGTGCGGCCCTCGGCCTCGAGCGCCTGGGCGAACTGGGCCTCGTCGTGGTCGAACGGGTGGATCGCGTCGTGCTTGCGGTTCTCGATCTCGGCGTCGAGGACCTTCTCCGGGATCGGGACCTCGGTGCGCTCCAGCAGCTCGTCGAGCACCTTGTCGCGGGCCTGGACGCCCTGCTGCATCTTCTTGACGCGGCCGAGCCGCTCGCGCAGGTCGTTCTTGAGCTCTTCGATCGTGTCGAACTCGCTGGCCATCTGGGCGAACTCGTCGTCGGCCTCGGGCAGCTCGCGCGTCTTGACCGACTGGACGGTCACGGTCACCTCGGCGTCCTTGCCGGCGTGCTCCCCGGCGACGAGCTGGGTGGTGAACGTCTTGGTCTCGCCGGCGGTGGCGCCGACGATGGCCTCGTCGATGCCGTCGACGAGCTGGCCGGAGCCGATCTCGTAGGACAGCCCGGAGGTGCTCGCCTCCTCGACGGCCTCGCCGTCGACGGTGGCGGACAGGTCGATCGAGACGAAGTCGCCGTTCTCGGCCGGGCGCTCGACGCCGGTCAGCGTGCCGAAGCGGGCGCGCAGCTCGTCGAGCTGCTCGTCGACCTCCGCGTCGGTCAGCTCGACGTCGTCGACGGTGACGGCGAAGCCGTCCAGGTCGGGCAGCTCGATCTCCGGGCGCACGTCGACCTCGGCGGTGAACTCGAGCACGTCGCGGTCCTCGAGCTTGGTCACGTCGAACTCGGGGTTGCCGAGCGTGCGGACCTCGTTCTCCCGGACGGCCTCGATGTACTTCGCCGGGATGGCCTCGTTGACGACCTCGTCGAGCACCGGGCCGCGCCCGATCCGGCTTTCCAGGACGCGAGCGGGCGCCTTGCCGGGCCGGAAGCCCGGGATGCGCACCTGCTGGGCGATCTTGCGGTAGGCGCGGTCGAAGTTCGGCTTGAGCTCGTCGAACGGCACCTCGACATTGATCTTGACTCGCGTCGGGCTCAGCTGCTCGACGGTGCTCTTCAAGGTCTTCTCCTCGAGCGGTAACGAAGGTGGTGGGCAATCCTGCGGAAATGCCCCCGGTCACCTGCAGACCGGGACATCCGAGTCTAGGCCAGTGGCGTTCGTGACCGGGCCGGGGGCCACCTGCGGGGCAAGGCGCCCGGCCCCGGACCGATCCGCCGGCGCCTCCGGCCGCCCTGACGCGTCCCCGAGCCGAAGGGCCCCAGCGCGGTCAAGCCCCCAGCATCCGGCCGATCACCCACCGCATCCGACCGCTCGCCTGCGCCACCGACCCGCTCGGCTGGACGAGGTGGGACAGCAGCAGCCGGACCATCGCCTCGACCGCCACCGTCCACTCCGACGGCGTCAGCCCGACCTCCGGGTAGCACCGCGCGAACAGGGCCGCCACCGCGTCGACCGAGCGCCCGAGCACGCCTTCGGGCCGGGTGGTCAGCAGCGGGAGGAAGTCGTCGCGGCCGCCCTTGGGGCAGCCGAGGGCGAGCAGGAGCAGCGGGTTGGTCCTGGCGGCTTCGAGGGTTCCGCGGAACGCGGCGGTGACGCCGTCGACCGGGCGGCCCGGGTGGGCGGCCACGACCTCGGCCACGCGCTCGGCGAAGCGCTCGGTTTCCCGCAGCAGCAACGCCTCGGCCAGCTCGGCCTTGGACCCGAGTTCGTTGTAGACGGTCTGCCTGCTGACGCCGACGTGCGCGGCCAGCTTGCCCATCGTCACCGCGGCCCAGCCGTCCCCGGCGATGAGTTCGGCGGCCGCGTCGAGGAGCTTCTCCCGGGTGCGCGCCGACGCGGGTGGGGTGACGGCCTTCACAGGCGCAGCTTACCTGCCGCTTGCGTTCGGCTGGCCCAGACCTTTTTTCGAAGCGTGGTGCGACGTTTACAAACCCCGCCGGGTTGTCTACGGTGACTCCCGCCTCGCCAGGAGCTTCTCGACCGAGGAGACCGCTCGATGCCCGTCGTCGATACCTCGCCGCGTGGCTCCCGGACGTCCGGAACCCCGGCCGGCGCGCCCGCGCCGCGCTCGGTGCCCTCGCCCCGCATCCCGCTGCCGCGTCTTTCGGTGCCCACGCTGCTGTTGTTCGCCGGCGGTGCCGCGCTGTGGGCCACCGCGACGTGGCTGCTGCTGGCCGGGATCGCACCGCCGGTGTACACCGTGCCGCTGCACGCGATCGTCACCTTCACCATGTTCACCGTGGTGCACGAATCCGCGCACCACGCCGCAGGAAAGCTGACATGGGTCAACGAGCTGCTCGGCCGGCTGGCGATGCCGTTCGTCGCGGCGTACGCGTCGTTTCCGCTGCTCCGGTTCATCCACAGTGAACACCACCGCAACACGAATGCGGACTCGCACACCGATCCCGACGCCTGGACGTCTCAGGGAGCCTGGTGGTCGCTGCCGTTCCGCTGGCTCACCATCGACTTCTGGTACGCGCGGTTCTACACCGCCCGCGTGCGCACCCGCCCGGCGCCGGAGCGGGCGGAGACGATCGTCCTGCTGTCACTGGCGTGCGCCGCGGCCGCGACGCTGATCGCCTGCGGCCACGGCCGGGAACTGCTGCTCGGGTACCTGCTGCCGCAGCGGATCGGGCTGGCCGTGCTCGCGTGGTGGTTCGACTGGCTGCCGCACCACGGCCTGCCCGCCGCGAAGCCGCGCGACAAGTACGGCACCACACGGGTGCGGGTGGGGCTGGAGTGGCTGATGACGCCGATGATGCTGTTCCAGAACTACCACCTGGTGCACCACCTGCACCCCGCCGTGCCGTTCTACCGCTACCTGCGGGCGTGGCGGGACAACCGGGACGCCTACCTCGCCCGCGACGTCCCGATCATCACGGCCTGGGGCCGCGAGCTGACGCCGGCGGAGTACCGCGCGTGGCGGCGGCTGGCCGACGACCTCGGCGACCGCGAGCCCGGCCCGAAGCCACCGGACCTCCCGCGCCCGAGCCGGTTCCACCGCCTGCGGGTGCGGGAAGTCCGGCCGCTGACCGCGGACGCCGTCGCGATCACCTTCGACGTCCCGCCGCACCTGGCGCCGGAGTTCCGGTTCTCGCCCGGCCAGCACGTGGCGGTCCGCGCGGTGGTCGACGGCCGTCCCGTGCGGCGGACGTACTCGATCTGCGCGGCCGCGGACACCGGCGAGCTGCGGATCGCGGTGAAGCGGCGGCCCGGCGGCGCGTTCTCCGGCTTCGCGACGACGGCGCTGGCCGCGGGCGACCACCTCGAGGTCCTGCCGCCGTCCGGCGCGTTCACGCTCACACCGGATCCCGCGCGGACCGCGCACTACGTGGCGCTCGCCGCGGGCAGCGGTATCACGCCGGTGCTGTCCATCCTGGTCAGCACGCTGCGGGCGGAGCCGCACAGCCGGGCGACGCTGCTGTACGTCAACACTTCGGGTGCGACGACGTTGTTCGCGGCGGAGCTGAGCGCGCTCGCCGAGGGGTTCGGCGGACGGCTGCACGTCGTCCACTACCGCACCGACGAGCGCGATCCGGACCTGCACGCCCACCGGCCCCGGCACTTCGACACGGTCGGCGAGGCGCTCGCGATCTCGCACGTGCGCTACCAGCGCGGGCGGCTCGACGGGACGCGGCTGCGCGCGCTGCTGCAGAACCGGCTGCACCCGGCGAAGGTCGACGAGTGGTTCCTGTGCGGCCCACGCGGCCTGCTGGAGCTGGCCCGCCGGACCCTGGCCGACGCGGACGTCCCGGAGGAGAACGTCCACTTCGAACTGTTCCGCGGCGCGGCACCCCTGCGCGACCCGGCGGGCACGCCGGCGCGGGTGGCGCTGACGCTGGGCGGCACGACGACGTGCGTCACGGCCCACGCCGGGGAAACGGTCCTGGACGCGGCGTTGCGGGCCGGGTACGAGGTGCCGTACTCGTGCACGGGCGGCGCGTGCGGCACGTGCCGGGCGACGCTGCTGCAGGGCCAGGTGGACATGGACGTCCGGTACGCGCTGACGGAGGACGACGTCGCGGCGAACCGGATCCTGACGTGCCGCTCCCGCGCGACGACCGCGGAGGTCGCGGTCGACTACGACCGCCGCTGACCTCCCGGACGCAAGCGCCCCAATGTGGCCTTCGGTGCGTCAGACGCACCGAAGGCCGCCTTGGGTGCGTCAGACGCAACCAAGGCCACATTGGGGCGCTTGGGGACTGGGGTCAGCCGGTCCGGGTGGGCGCGCCGGACGGCGGGGCGCCCGGGCCTGCTTCGCCGTCGGTCACCGACGTCGCCGTCGCCGTGCTGCCGGACTCCGTCGCCACCACCGTCACCGTGTCGCCCGTGGCCAGGCCGGTCGCCTGTGCCGCCGTGATCGTGTACGTCTTCGAGAACCCGTCGTCGCTCTTCGCCGTCAGGGACGTCGCGCTGAGCTCGGTCACCTCACCCGTCTGCATGAACTTCGTGACGTAGCCACCGTTGCCGTCGAACGAGACGTACTCGCCGTGCAACGCCGCGCCAAGGCCGCCCCGCGTGCCGCCGGGGGCGCCCGGTCCGGCCTGGGTGTCGGTGGCCGCCGACGACGACGCGGCCCAGATCGCCGCTCCCCCGCCGGCCACGATCATCGCCGCGACGGCGCCCGCCGCGATCTTCTTACGCGGCGACCGAGCCCGCTCGGGCGCCGGCGTCGCGCCCCACGTCTGGTCCGGTGTGGACGATGCCTGCGGTGTCGTCATGTGTCGCTCCTCGACGTGGCTGTTCGGACGAAGTCCACGGTGGAGCCGCACGCTGTGCGCGGACTGTGCCCGCCGTCAGCCGTCGCTGTGACCGCGGGCGCACCCCCACAGCCGCTTCACAGGCAGCGCACAACCGGCACACACGGCGCGGACGGACGCTGGGTCCATGGCCGCGCGAACCGTCCCGTCACGTCCCCGCCGGGGGCGGCTTTCGCTGCGCGCGAAACTGACCGGCTCGATGGTCGTGCTGCTGACCGTGGTGTGCCTGATCGTCGGCGTGGTCAGCGAATTCGCGCTCGACCTGTTCCTCACCCGCCAGATCGACCAGCAGCTCTCGGCCGCGGCGAACCGCTCGCTGGTGTTCGCGAGCAACGCCCCGCCGCCGGACGGCGGTCCGCCGCCGGAGAACCAGGGCCAGCACCCGCTCGGGCAGAACGTCGGCACGGTGAGCGCCACCTTCTCGGGGCGGGCACTCGTCCGCGACGACAGCATTTCCGAGCACGGCGGACGGCTGGACCTGACCGCGGAGCAGCAGGCCGTCATGCTCTCGGTGCCCGCCGACGGCAAGCCGCACACGCTGTCCTTCGCCGACCTCGGCGAGTACCGCCTGATGGCGCTGCCGGTCGCCGGGACGCCCGAAGTCGTGGTCACCGGCCTGCCGCTGAAGCCGGTGACGGACACGCTGCTCACCGTCGGGCTGATCCTGTTCGGCGTCGCCGCGGCGGGCGTGCTCGGCGCGGCCTTCCTCGGCGCGTTCGCGGTCCGCCGCACGCTGCGCCCGCTCGACCGCGTCGCGGCCACCGCCGGGCGCGTCACCGAGCTGCCGCTCGACCGCGGCCAGGTGGCGCTGTCCATCCGCGTCCCGGCGGGCGACACCGATCCGCGCACGGAGGTCGGCCAGGTCGGCTCGGCCCTGAACCTGATGCTGGGTCACGTCGCCCAGGCCCTCGAAGCGCGCCACGAGAGCGAGATCCGGGCCCGGCAGTTCGTCGCGGACGCCAGCCACGAGCTGCGCACGCCGCTGGCGGCGATCCGCGGGTACGCCGAGCTGGCCGCCCGCGGCAGCGCGCTGGTGCCGCCGGACGTCGCCCACTCGATGGGCCGGATCCAGTCCGAGGCCGTCCGGATGTCGGCGCTGGTCGAGGACCTGCTGCTGCTCGCCCGCCTCGACGCGGGGCGGCCGCTGGACGTGCGGGACGTCGACCTCACGCGCCTGGTCGCCGACGCCGTCGGGGACGCGCAGGTCGCCGGACGGCAGCACCGGTGGCTGCTGGAGCTGCCGCCGGACCCGGTGCTCGTGTTCGGCGACGTCCAGCGGCTGCACCAGGTGCTGGCCAACCTGCTGGCGAACGCCCGCACGCACACCCCGCCGGGTACCACGGTCGTGACGGCGCTGACCCGGGCGAAGGACACCCGCAGCGCCGTGCTCACGGTGACCGACGACGGCCCGGGCATCGCGCCGGACCTGCTGCCGGACGTCTTCGAGCGGTTCGCCCGCGGCGACTCGTCACGGTCGCGGAACGCCGGCAGCACCGGGCTGGGGATGGCGATCGCGGCCGCCGTCGTGGTGGCTCACCACGGCACGATCGAGGTGCACAGCAGGCCCGGCCGGACGGAGTTCGCCGTGCGCCTGCCGGTGGCCGTGCCCGCACAGCGGGTGCACAGCATCGGCACAACCCGGCCCCAGCTGGGCACCGGAAGCTGAGCCCATGACCGTTCTCGCGTCCCGCGAAACCGCCGTGTCCCCGGCCGCACCCGCTCGCCGGTCCTGGCACCGGCCGCTCCTGGCCCTCCTCCTGCTGGGCACCGCCGTGCTCTACCTCTGGGACCTCGGCGCCTCCGGCTGGGCCAACGCCTTCTATTCCGCGGCCGCCCAGGCGGGAGCGCAGAGCTGGAAGGCGCTGTTCTTCGGCTCCAGCGACGCGGCCAACGCGATCACCGTCGACAAGACCCCGGCCGCCCTGTGGGTGCTGGGCCTGTCGGCCCGGCTGTTCGGCGTGAACGCGTGGAGCATCCTGGTGCCGCAGGCGCTGATGGGAGTGGGTTCGGTCTGGCTGCTGTACGCGACCGTCCGCCGCAGCTCCGGCCCGGCCGCCGGGCTCGTCGCGGGCCTGGTGCTGGCGCTCACGCCCGCCGCGGCGCTGATGTTCCGGTTCGACAACCCGGACGCCCTGCTCGTGCTGCTCCTGGTGGCGGCGGCGTACTGCGTGGTGCGCGCCGGCGAGAAGGCGAGCCCGCGCTGGCTGGCGCTGGCCGGGGTCGCGGTCGGGTTCGGGTTCCTGGCGAAGATGCTGCAGGCGTTCCTGGTGCTGCCCGCGTTCGGGCTCGCCTACCTCGTCGCGGCCCCCGCGCCGCTCGGCAAGCGGCTGCTGCACCTGCTCGGCGCGCTCGCGGCGACGATCGCCGCCGCGGGGTGGTACCTCGTCGTCGTGGCCCGCTGGCCCGCCGCGGACCGGCCGTACATCGGCGGTTCGCAGACGAACTCGCTGTGGGAGCTGGTCGTCGGCTACAACGGCTTCGGCCGCATCACCGGCGACGAGGTCGGCAGCGTCGGCGGCGGTGGGGGCCGCGGCTGGGGGTCGACCGGTCTGACCCGGCTGTTCGGCAGCGAGATGGCGGGCGGGATCGCCTGGCTGCTGCCGGCCGCGCTGCTGGCACTGGGCGCCGGACTGTGGTTCACGCGCCGGGCCCCGCGCACGGACGCCTCCCGGGCGGCCCTCCTGCTGTGGGGCGGCTGGCTGCTGGTGACGGCGCTGGTGTTCAGCTACATGGGCGGGATCATCCACCCGTACTACACGATCGCGCTGGCGCCGGCGGTGGCCGCGCTCGTCGGCACGGCGGCGGTCCAGTTGTGGCGCCTGCGCGGCCACCCGGCCGCGGCGGGCGTGCTCAGCGGCGGCGTGGCGGTGACGGCCTTGACGGCGTACCTGCTGCTGGGTTCGTCGTGGCAGCCGTGGCTGGCCCCGACGGTCCTGGTGGGCGGCCTCCTGGCGGCGGTGGCGCTGTTCTTCACCCCGCACCTGACCCGCTCGGCGGCTTCGTCCGTGGCCGCGTTTTCGCTGGTCGTGGTGCTCGCGGGCACCGGTGCGTACACCCTGGCGACGGCGGCGACGACGCACAGCGGAGCCATCCCGTCGGCCGGGCCTTCGTCCGGCTTCGGCGGCCGCTTCGGAGGTCCGGGCGGCTTCGGCGGCGGCCGCGGCGGCGGCCCGGGCGCCCTCCTGGGCACGACGACCCCGGGCGCCGATCTCACCGCGTTGCTCGAGCAGGACGCGTCGAAGTACACGTGGACGGCGGCCACGGTGCTGTCCAACGCGGCCGCGGGCTACCAGCTCGCGAGCGGCGCCCCGGTGATGGCGGTGGGCGGCTTCAACGGGACGGACCCGTACCCGACACTGGAGCAGTTCCAGCAGTACGTGGCGAGCGGGCGGATCCACTACTTCCTGGGCGAAGGCATGGCGATGGCGGGCACCAGCGGCTCGGACGCGGCCCGGCAGATCACCGACTGGGTGGCATCGCACTTCGCATCGTCCACAGTGGACGGCGTAACGGTGTACGACCTGACCGCGACCGGGTGAGACACGACGAAAGCAGGGTGTGACGCCGGTCCGGGCCCGGGCAACCTGGTCAAGCACCGGCTCACTCCGGCACACTGGTGGTGCCCAGGCGAACAGGAGTTCCTGCTGATGACCGAGCCTCACGTACGGCCGGCCGATTCGGCAGACCTGGAATCGTTCGCCACGGCGCTCGGTGACCGCGCTTTCTTCGCCGACCGCTTCGAACGACAGCGGAAAAACGACGGCGTGCTCTTCCTGGGCTGGCTGCGGAGCCGGGCCGCCGGCGTCGTGTACCTGTGGCTGGAGGAGGCCGAGGAGCCCGACATCGCCCGGCACCTGCCCGGCGTTCCGCTGATCACGCACCTGCAGGTCCACCCGGACCTGCGGCGCCGGGGAGTCGGCACGGCACTGGTCCGCGCCGCCGAACGCCGCCTCCTCCAGAAGGGCCGCTACCGCGTCGCGCTGGCGGTGCAGACGGACAACCACGACGCCGCCCGCCTGTACAAGCACCTCGGCTACCGCGACTGGGGCCACGGCGAGGTCATCTGCCTGGCGCGGACGACCTCGCCGGACGGCACGGTCCTGACCGAGGAGGAAGTGTGTTACGTGCTGGTCAGGGACCTGGTGCCGAGCACACCGGCGCCGCGGACCGAGGCGGACTCGATCGCCGCTTCGCGCCCGTGCTGAGCCGGACGTCGGCCCCGGCCTGAGCCAGCAGCGGGATCCCCAGCGCGGCGACGGCGTGCTCGACGCCCGCACCGCCGTGGTGATCGCGCCGGAGGTCGGTGATCCGCTGCCGCCAGCGCACGCAGTCCTCCTGCCAGGCCTTGAGGTACCGCACGCACAGCTCCGGCGTGATCAGTTCGCTGCGGCCGATCGCGGCCTTGAGCGAGTCGACCATCCGCCCCTGCTGGGCCGCCTCGATCGGCGCGGCCTGCACCAGCTTGATGGTGTCCCGGATGATCCGGCGGCGGTCGGCGAGGAAGTCCTGCCAGTACGCCCGGTCGGCCTGCGCCAGCCCCAGGTGGCTGTCGAACAGCCCGAACACGCCTTCGGCCAGGGTGTCGCCCAGTTCCTCGCCGCGGGCGCGGCGGGCGTCCCGGTAGGGGTCGTAGGTCTTCTGGATCGCCGTGCCCGTGGTCGCGGACGGCCGCAACTTCATGCCGTCCAGCAGGAAGAACCAGTCTTCGTTGTAGATGTTCGGGAAGAACGAACTGAACGCGGCTTCACCGACTGCCAGGGCACCGCCGCCGATGAAGGTGTCCTGCTTCTGCCCGGCGTCCCGGATCGCGTGGCAGACGACGGAGTTGTCCGGCATGCCCGCGTTGGCCAGCCCCACCACGGGGTATTCGCCGAGCAGGCCGGCCGCGACCCCGAGGTCGGCGGGGTCCGGCAGTTCGATGTCGTCGTCGAGGAAGAGGATTCGCCGCCAGCCGGCGAGCACCGCGATGAGCAGCCCCAGGTTGCGCTTGTAGCTCGTGTCGGTCTGCCGCCGGAACCGGGTGAAGCGCACGATCTCGTCCGCGCCGAACGTGGGCACCAGCCCCGGGTCGAGCAGGTCGGTGTCGATGGCGAGCGCGCGGACCCCGGCTTTCTTCGCCTCCAGGATCGCGCCGGAGATCGTCGACAACCTGCTGCACAGGAAGAGCAGGAACACCCCTTGGTCTTTGGCCGCCGCGATGGCCTGCCGCAGGTAGGGAGCCGGACGCGCGGTGGGCATGATGATCGCGTCCATCGCCGCGCCGGGAACGTCCTCGGTGTCGAAGTGCGCCAGCAGATCCTGGTGCGACTCGTGCTGCCGCGGGCTCACCCGGCAGCCTCGGGCCACTCGTGCAACCGGTTCTCCTCGAGGGTCCAGTCGGGGGTCAGCCCCTGTCCCCCGACGACAGGCACACGGCTGATGATGCTGAAGGATTCCAGATCGCCGAAGCGCTCACGCACGTATGCGGTGTTCCGGTCCCGGAAGCGCACGTCCGTCAGCGCGCGAACCGCGCCGAGCGTGCCACGACCGTACATACCATTGCACACGGTCACGGTGCGCTTTCGGTTGAACGGACTTTCGTCGCGGTAGAAGTGGGCGACGTCCTCCAACAGGTGCTCCCGGCTGTCGAGCTTGGGTTCGAACAGCTTCGAGTCGCCGTTTTCCTCCACCAGAAACCCGCCGTGCTCCGCGTCCGCCTTCCGGGGGACCTGCTGCACCGGAAGCTTCACCCGTTCGATGACGGTCCGGGTCACCGAGTTGAAGTCGACGCCGCCGAGCAGGACCAGGTGGCTCGTGTAGTCGTCGGCCGCCAGTTCGTCGCTGGTGCAGAACTTGACGTTGTTTTCCGGGTTGCGCGAGCGGATGTGCCCGAACAGTTCGATCAACGCGTCCGGGTCGGCGTAGGTGTACAGCGAGACGAAGTCGGCGCTGTCGGGGTCCGCGTAGGACAGGTGCGCGCGGTACTTCTCCGGTAGCCGGGCGCAGACGATGGTGATGTTCTGGTCCGCGTCGAAGGTCCAGATGTCCGTCGCCGATCCCGGCGGGACGAACCCCCCGCCTTCGCGCAGCCACATCAGTTCCTGGAGCAGCTCGTCGCGCCGGGCCCGCTCCTCGTCCGTCAGCTGGTCGACGGGGAGGACACGCAGGGCGGCGCCGTCCAGGGACCGCCGGGTCGCGAACAGCGTCGCGTAGGCCTCGAGCCGCCGGTTCGGCGGCGCGACCGGCTTGTCGGTGTTCTCCCACGACGAGATGAGCGAGATGCTGAGCGGCCTGGCCCCGCCGAGCGCCTGGGCGAGCTGAGCCTGGGTGATCCCGGCCTCGGGCCACTGTGTCTCGCGCAGCGCGCGCAGGCGGTGAGCGAGCGCGGGCCGGGGCGACTGGACTGGGGACACGACTCGGGCCGCCCTTCAGGAAATTTCAGTAGTCCCGATGTGGGCACCGATACTACTCCCCGTCACTAGCGCCGCAGTCGGCGCCCTGCCGAAGCTGGGACTGAAACGTTACGCTCAGCGGAACTTCCTCGCACCGAACAGATAACACCGATTCATCTCAGTTGATCCCGGGTACTTCACGCCTTACAGTCTCCTTGACTGAACTTCAGTTTCGATCTGAAGGCAGGAGCGGGCCATGAGTACTCCAGCGCAGCACGTACCCCTCCACCGGGCCATGGTGGCGGTCGACATCGAAGGCTCGACGACGCGGACCAACCCGGCCAGGGCCCGGCTCCGCACCGTCCTGTTCGAGCTGCTGGACGAGGCCTTCCTGGCCGGCGGGATCACCAAGAAGTTCCGCGACGGCTTCGTCGACCGGGGTGACGGCGCGCTGTGCCTGGTCCGGCCCGTCGACCAGGCGCCGAAGCCGGTCCTGCTCACCACCGTCGTCCCGACCCTGGCGGAGCTGCTCGCACGGCACGCCGAGAGCCATCCGGAGCTCGCCTTCCGGCTGCGGGTCGCCGTGCACGCCGGCGAGGTGCACTACGACAGCCGCGGCCCGTACGGCGAGGACGTCGACATCACCTGCCGCTTCGTCGACGCGAACGAACTCCGGCGGCAGCTGCGTATCACCGTGGCTCCGCTCGTGCTCGTCATTTCGCCGGAGATGCACCGGACGGTCGTCCGGCACGGCTACCCGGGCATCGACCACACGGCGTACTTCCAGACCGTGCCGATCAAGGTCGGCACCCAGCGGCTCCGCGGCTGGCTCCACGTCCCGGAGGCCGCCCGCCGCCAGGAGGACATGCCCGCGTAGCGCGAAACGAGGTGGGGACGGTGGAACCGACGGGCTTCTGGGCCGGGCTGACCCCGGCCGATCGCCGCGAGGTGGCCGAAGCCGGCGCGCGGCGCTCCTACCGGCGCGGGCAGGCCGTGTGCCGGGAAGGCGACCTCTCCCGGGTCGCGCTGGTGCTGCTGTCCGGGCACGTGCGGATCGTGCACGGCACCCCGGACGGGCGCGAGGTCGTCGTCGGCGTGCGGGGAGCCGGGGACGTCATCGGGGAACTCGCCGCGATCGACGACCTGCCCCGCTCGGCGACCGTCGAAGCCTTGGACGACCTCGACGTGCTGGAAGTTCCCGGCGACCGGTTCGCCGACCTGTGCCGCACGCGGTCGCGGATCTCCTGGGCGCTGCTGCTCGTGCTTTCCGACCGCCTGCGGTCGGTGGCCCGGCAGTGGCTGGAGGTCGGCAGCGGTGCCGCCGCGCGGCGGGTGGCCGCGCAGCTGATGCAGCTGGCCGTCCAGCACGGCGTGCCCTTCGGGTCCGACGTCCGGATCGCCGTCCCCGCCACTCAGGCCGAACTCGCGATGACCGCCGCGATGTCCCGCGAATCCTGGGCGCGCGCGACGCGCGAACTGCGGCGCCGCGGGGTGATCAGCACCGGCAGAAGACAGGTGACCATCCACCGCATGGCCGAACTTCGCCGACTGGCGAGCTGAATCCGGCGCTCTGTGTCAGCTGACACACAGGACACGACGAGCCGGAGGTTTCCTGGATCCACCGCATGACTGAGGAGGGCATTCATGGACCCCTACACCCCCGCTCCGGGCCCGAGCCGCTGGCGCCGCGGCGTCTACGCGGCCGGTCTCGTCATCCCCTTCACCGCGTCCCAGCTGTGGGCCCTGCTGGTGCTGCTGCGGCTCGCCCCGCTCGACGGGCTCGTGGGGCAGGCCTTCGTCCTGGTGCTGCTCGGTTCCGCCGTCGCCATCTGGGCCGCTTGGCGGTGGACCTGGCAGCTCGGCCGCGACCGCGACGTCAAACCCGAGCCCGCCCCGAAGACCCGGATCCCGACATGACGTCCGGGCCGGTCATCGTCGCCGCCCTCGTGCTGGCCGCCGGTGCCGGGCGTCTGCTGCGCCACCTCGGCGGCTCCCTGCGCCGCCGTCCGACCGAAAGGAGCTCGGAAATGACCAGCGCGCCACCGACCTTCCCGTTGCGGATCTACCACTGGCGGTGGGAAATCCTGGCCGTGACGCTGCTCCCCTACGGCGTGGTGACCTTCGCACTGTGGGCCGGCCCGCTGTGGGCGTCGGCGGTCGTCGCCGCCGGGCTCGGACTGGCCGTGCTGCGACGCCGTCAGCTCCGGGCCCGGATCCACGCGATCCGGCTGCAGCACCGGCTGCGGGCGGTGTTCCCCCACCTGCGCCTGCCCGGCGGCCGCCTCCCGGCCATCCTGTGGAGCCGTCCCCGCGGCGGCGACATCGTGGTTTCGCTGTACGGCCGGGAAGCGTTCGAGCACCTGCACCGCCACCGCACGGTGCTGGCCGCCGCCTGCGCGGTCCCCGAGGTGTACGTCGACCGCCACCCGAGGTACGCGAGCCTGGTGACGCTGACGATCAGCCCGACCGCTCCGAGGCGCGAGCCGGGCCGTGCTTCCCTGCCGAGCAACGTGGTCCCGCTGCGCGCGCACAGCTGAGCCGCACAGGAACCGCACAGAGAGAACACACGATCACCAAAGCGGCGGCCGCGATCGTGGGGGCATGACAGCCACCGCCCCCGCATCGCGGCCCGGGACCGGCCCGGTCGACCTGGCCGGCCCGCACCCCGTTCTCGACGTCGTCATCCCGGTCTACAACGAAGAGACCGACCTCGAACCGTGCATCCGCCGGCTGCACGCGCACCTGGCCGAGCACGTCTCCTACCCGTACCGGATCACCGTCGCCGACAACGCGAGCACCGATGCGACGCTGCAGGTGGCCGAACGGCTCGCCCGCGAGTTCCCCGAGGTGGCCGTCCACCACCTCGCCGAGAAGGGCCGCGGCCGCGCGCTCAACGCCGTGTGGCAGGCCTCCGACGCCGCCGTCCTCGCCTACATGGACGTCGACCTCTCGACCGATCTCGCCGCGCTGGGGCCGCTCGTCGCGCCGTTGCTGTCCGGGCACTCCGATCTGGCCATCGGCAGCAGGCTCGCCCGGGGGGCCCGAGTGGTGCGCGGGCCGAAGCGCGAGTTCGTTTCCCGCTGCTACAACCTGATCCTCCGTTCGACGCTCGCCGCGAAGTTCAGCGACGCGCAGTGCGGCTTCAAGGCCATCCGCGCCGACGTCGCCCGCGAGCTGCTGCCCCACGTCGTGGACACCGGCTGGTTCTTCGACACCGAACTGCTCGTCCTGGCGCAGCGGGCCGGGCTGCGGATCCACGAGGTGCCGGTCGACTGGGTCGACGACCCGGACTCCTCGGTCCACATCGTCAAGACGGCCACCGAGGACCTCAAAGGCATCGCCCGCGTCACGAAAGCCACCTTCACCGGGGAAATCCCGATCAGCAGGCTGCGCGCGCAGCTCGGCCGTCAGCCGATCGGGGTGGACGCGCCGGGCGTGCCGCCGCGGCTGGTGACGCAGCTGGTGCGGTTCGCCGCGATCGGCGTCAGCAGCACGCCCGCCTACCTCGTGCTGTTCCTGTTGCTGCGCACGGTCGTCGGCGCGCAGCCGGCCAACTTCGCCGCGCTGCTGGTGACGGCGATCGGGAACACGGCGCTGAACCGGCGGCTCACGTTCGGCATCCGCGGCCGCGCCGGCGCCGGGCGCCACCAGTTCGAAGGGCTGCTCGTGTTCGGCCTCGGGCTCGCGCTCACCAGCGGATCGCTGGCCCTGCTCAACGGATCCACCACCCCCGGCCTTGTCCTGGAGATCACCGTGCTCGTGCTGGCGAACCTCGCCGCCACGGTGCTCCGGTTCCTGCTCCTGCGCGGCTGGGTGTTCCACCCGCGCCGCCAGGCCACCACCCAGAAGGAGTACTGATGACCGCCGTGCTGCCCGCCTCGGTTTCCGAACCCCGGCACCGCAGGGAGTCCGCCGCGCACGCACCACCGCGCTGGGTGCGCCCGGCGGTGTTCGGGCTGCTGGCCGCGACGGCGGTGCTCTACTTCTGGGACCTCACCGCCTCCGGCTACGGCAACTCGTTCTACGCCGCGGCCGTCCAGTCCGGCACGCAGAGCTGGAAGGCGTGGCTGTTCGGGTCGCTGGACTCGGGCAACGTGCTGACCGTCGACAAACCGCCCGCGGCCCTGTGGGTCGGCACGGCGTTCGCCCGGATCTTCGGGTTCTCGAGCTTCACCGTGCTGGCCCCGCAGGCGCTGATGGGGGTCGCGTCCGTCGGGATCCTGTACCTGACGGTGAAACGGGCTTCCGGTCCGGCCGCCGGGCTGATGGCCGGCGCGGTGCTGGCCGTCACTCCGGTCGCGGCGCTGATGTTCCGCTTCAACAACCCGGACGCGCTGCTGGTGCTGCTGATGGTCGCCGGCGCCTACTTCGTCGTGCGCGCCACGGAAAAGGCGAGCCCGCGGTGGCTGGCGCTGGCCGGGGTCGCGATCGGGTTCGGCTTCCTGACGAAGATGCTGCAGGCGTTCCTGGTGCTGCCGGCGTTCGGCCTGGTGTACCTGATCGCGGCACCGGCGCCGGTCGGCAAGCGGCTGCTGCACCTCGGCGGCGCGGTGGTGGCGCTGGTCGTCTCGGCGGGCTGGTTCGTCGCGCTGGTGGACCTGTGGCCGGCGTCGTCGCGGCCGTACATCGGCGGCTCCGAGGGGAACAGCCTGCTCGAACTCGCGTTGGGCTACAACGGCTTGGGCCGCATCTTCGGCGGCGAAGGCAACGGCGGCGGTATGGGTGGCGGCGGCATGGGCGGCAACACCGGCTTCGGCGGGTCGACCGGCCTGTTCCGGATGTTCGGCGCCAGTTTCGGCACGGAGATCTCGTGGCTGCTCCCGGCGGCGTTGATCGGCCTGGTCGCCGGGCTCTGGTTCACGCGCCGGGCGCCGCGGACGGATGTCACCCGGGCGGCGCTGGTGCTGTGGGGTGGCTGGCTGGTGGTGACGGCGCTGGTGTTCAGCTTCATGAGCGGCACCGTGCACCCGTACTACTCGGTCGCGCTGGCCCCGGCGATCGCCGCGCTGGTCGCGATCTCCGGCCGCGCGCTGTGGCAGGGCCGGGCGCACCCGGCGCCGCGGGCGGTGCTGGCCGGGATGGTGGTGGCGACGGCGGTGTGGTCGTTCATCCTGCTGGACCGGACCCCGGAGTGGTTCCCCGCGCTGCGGTGGATCATCGCGGTGCTCGGGGTGCTGGTGGGCACCGTGTTGGTGATGGGCGTGCCGGCGTCCCGCCGCGTGGTGGCGGTCGTGGCGACGGCGGTGGTGCTGACGATCGGCGTGTCGTCCGCAGCTTACGGCGTCGAGACGGCGTCGGTGGCGCACAGTGGCTCGATCCCGACGTCGGGCCCGGCGTCGGACGGCTTCGGTGGCGGCTTCGGTGGTGGCTTCGGCGGTGGTGATTCCGCTTCGAGTGCAGTCGGTGCGTTGCTGGCGAAGACGACGACGAAGTGGGCCGCGGCGACCACGGGCTCGCAGAGCGCGGCATCGCTGGAGCTGGCGAGCGGCAAGGCGGTGATCGGCATCGGCGGCTGGAGCGGTTCCGACCCGGCGCCGACGCTGGCGGAGTTCAAGGCGTACGTGGCTGCCGGTGAGGTGAAGTACTACGTCGAGGGTGGCCGCGGAGGCGGTCCCGGTGGCGGGTCGTCGGACATCACGGAGTGGGTGACGGCCACCTTCACCGCGACGACGGTGGACGGGCAGACGGTGTACGACCTGCAGAGCTGAACGTCCCGCGAAGGGGCCGTGGGTTCGCTCACGGCCCCTTCGTCGTGCGCAGGTGGGGGCTGACGTCTCAGTCGCCCCTTAGGTTCGGCGCGGATCATGGGCAGCAGAGGATGAGGAGGCCGCGATGATCACGACACGTTCGGGCTACCCGCGCTGGCACACCGCGAGCGCGCAGGGGCCGCGCTCGCTCAACGCCGATGCCGTCGCGGCGTACGCCGCTGCGGGCGGCCCCGGCATCGCGTTCGCGCTGGCCGACGGTGTCGGGGACGACCCCGCCGCCGCGCGGGCCGCCCGGATCGCCGCCGCGGCCGCCGCGCGCACTCCGGTCCACAAAGGACCCGTGGAAGCGGTGCTCGCCGCCCAGCGGGCTGTTCGGGAGCAGACGGCGGGGGACGCCGTGCTCGTCGTCGCCATGCCGGGCGAGCGCGGCGGCTACCGCATCGCCTGGGTGGGCGACGCCCGCGCGTACGGCTGGGACGGCACCACGCTGAACCGCCTGACCACCGACCACACCCTCGCGGAGTTCTTCCGCGCCCGCCACCAGCCGGTGACGCCGCGGATGGAGCACGTCGTCACCACGAGCGTCCGCACCGCCGGTGCCCACGAGATCGGCACGGCGGAGTCGGCGGGCGCGGGCCTGCTGCTGACCAGCGACGGCGTCCACAAACCGCTCACCGGCAGCGGCATCCGCGCGGTACTGGCCCAGCCGGGCACGGGCGCGGCCGAACTGGTCGAAGCAGCGCTGTCCCGCGGCGGCTCGGACAACGCGACGGCCCTCTACGTCGAACCCCTGGAGGTCGACAGCACCACGGTCCGGTTTCCGGTCGCCGCGTGAACCCGGTCCAGGGTATTGACTTGATGCCGACTTGAAGTGCTTCGCTGCCTTGATGGCACTCACGGAGAAAATGCTGGACCGCGGCCTGCGGTGGTGGAGCCGGCACGGCGGGCTCGCGCAGTTCCACCGGCCGGCGGGGGCCGCCGGGCACGTCGCCGGCTGGGTCATGGGCCACCGCTCGTCGAACGTGGCGCGCAACCGGTGGGCGGCCGGGCTGCTCGATGTCCGCCCGGCCGACCGCGTGCTCGAAGTCGGGTGCGGCCCGGGGGTGGCGGTCGCCGCCCTCGCTGCCCGCGCGACCCGGGGCACGGTGGTCGGCGTCGATCACTCTCCGGTCATGATCCGCCAGGCCCGCCGCCGCAACCGGGCCGCCGTGCGGGCCGGCCGGGTGCGCCTGGTCTGCACGTCCGTCGAGGACCTGGCCTTCGACGCGGAGTCGTTCGACGCCGCCCTCGCGGTCAACACGGTCGGCATGTGGCCCGACGCGGCCGTGCGGCTCCGCGAAATCGCCGGAGCGCTCCGGCCCGGCGGACGGATGGCACTGGTGTCGCAGCCGCGTTGTGCCGGGGCGTCCGCGGCCACCTCGGCGGCGGCCGCAGCGGAGCTGTCGGGCCTGCTCACCGACGCCGGGTTCGAGGAGCTCCGGACCGAGTCGCTCGACCTCGACCCGCCGGTGGCGTGTGTCCTCGGCACCCGGCCTAACCGCGCTTGAGCTGCCGGTACTCCCGCAGCACCAGGACGATGATCACGACGTCGAGCGCGGCGAAGAACGGCAACGCGATCGAGTGGGTGTGCACCGCGCGGAAGATCTCGTACGCCACGAACGCGGCGAGGATGACCGCCGCGACCGGGTAGGCGCGGACGATCTTGCGGGCCAGTGCCCACACCAGGCCGAGCTTGATCAGCCCGTGGGCCAGCAGGTACGCCACCGCGAACGTCTTCGTGTCGCCGTGGAGGAAGTTCTCGGTCGCCGATTCGAGGTGGCGCGCGAGCGTGCCCGACGGGTCGCCGAGCAGGTCGCGGGTGATCACGGCGTGGGTGAACCCGCTGACGGCCGCCGCCGGGACGAACGCGAGGATCAGGGCCCCGACGACCTGCAGGGCGCCGTCGAGGCCCTTGATCGCGATCGCGATCCGGAAGAACCGCTCGGTCGCCGTCGGTTTCTGCTCGGTCATACCCCCAGCTCAGCAGAAACGGCGGGGCAGCGCACGTGGAGGCACTTTTCGCACCGTTCGTGCCGCGCTGTCCGCCCGGTCGGGTCCGTCCCGTAAAAGGGGAAACAGGCCGCGCCGCAGACGGCGAGGAAGATCGGCCCGCACCGGAGGGGGTGCGGGCCGACCTGGTGGGCGACGGCGAGGGCGCGCCGCCGTGCGCCCGCTTCGGGGAGCCAGCCGTCCTCCGGGAGGCCGGCCCGGACCTGGGCGTCGAGCTCGTCGGCCCGCGCGACGAGGTCCCCGCCGAGGTCGGCGAGCCGCTCCCCGAGATCGCGGAGGATGTCGGGCCGCGGCGCCTCCTCCCCGACGGTCCTGGCCAGCCAGGCCACGTCGGGGGCGAGCGAGGCGTGCAGGTCGCGGAGGCGCTCAAGCAACCGGAGATCCCGATCGGCACCGATCAGCACCGCGCCAGCCACGCCGCCTCGCATTCGGTACAGGTCGGATCGAACCAGTTCCCGCCGAGCTGCGGAACATCCCGCACCGCGACGGTCACCTCTTCCCCGCACAAAGCCACGAACCGTTCCTCCGGACGCGGCGGGAACACCCCGTCGAGCGCGTGCCGCTTTCCCTCCGCTTGCTGCCACCTCAACATGATGTCCATTGAAACTGTCCCGCCCGGCGGACACCAACACGCGAAAGGTCGGTGTCCGGCCGGGCCGGGACTTCGCGGCGGGGCGGCGGCAAGGCCACCTCGGGTTACACGGCGGGCGGCGGCGCCTGCGTGCCCCACGCCGTGGGGGTGTCGCTCAGGGAGAAGCGGATCTTCCCCGCGCGCAGCAGGTCCGCGTGGGAGAGCCAGCTGCGGCCGTAACTCCCGTGTCCGATTCGGACGTCCCTTGTGTACTGGAGCTTCGCCGCGCTCGCGCCCGGCGCTTCGATCTCGATCTTGCGGCCGCCGTCCGGTCGGATCTCGACATTCTCGAACATCGGCGTGCTGAGCAGGTACGTCCCCGATCCCGGCTGGGCTTCGAACACCCCCGTCATGCCGAAGACGAGCCACGACGAGATGGTGCCGAGGTCGTCGTTGCCCGGCATGCCGTACGGCGTGTCCGTGAACAGCGTGCGCGCCGCCCGCAGCACGGCCGAGGTCTTCCACGGCGCGCCCGTCCAGCTGTACATCCAGGGCGCGTGCAGGTCGGGCTCGTTGTTCGGGTTGAACGCGAAGTTGTTGTGGTAGTCGTACGCGCCGTGGACCCAGGAGTCCTTGGCCGCCTTCGCCGGGTCGGTCAGCAGCAGCGGCATGTCGAAGAACGTGTCGAGCCGCTTCTCGGCCTGCGCCGGGCCGCCCATCAGGCCGAACAGCTTCGCGGTGTCCTGTTGGGCGAGCCACTGGTACTGCCACGGCGTGCCCTCGTGGAAGCCGACGGACTGCGCGGGGTCGGGGTCGCCGACGCCGGTGCCGTCCGCCGCCTTCGTGCGGGGGAACCCGGTGAAGCCGTGGGATTCGACGCTGGTGTCCCACAGTTTCGCGAAGTTTCCGCAGCGGGCCCGCAGGGTCGCCGCCTTGTCGCGGTAGCCCAGGCCGGAGGCCATCGTCGACAGGGCGCAGTCGGCGAGGGCGTACTCGAGGGTCGCCGAACCGGCCTGGCGCGTGTCGCCGTAGGTGTAGCCCGGCAGGTCCTGGTAACCGATCCAGCCGTTCCGCACGTACGTCGGGTTGCCGTCGCGGCCGCGGAAGATCGACTGGTCGGCCGGGACTTCGTTGGCGTTGCGCCACAACGCGTCGAACAGCTGACGCGCGGTCCGGTCGTCGAGCAGGCCGCGGCGGTAGTTGTCGACCACCCACGGCGTGACGGGGTCGCCGCTCATCACGTTCGTCTCGCCGCCGGCCAGCGCCCAGCGCGGGACCCAGCCGCCGTCCTGGTAGATCTTGAGCACGGACTTCGTCATGTCCGCGGCCTTGTCCGGGTGCAGCAGCGCGACCAGCTGGTTCTGCGAGCGGTAGGTGTCCCACAGCGAGAACATCTGGTAGTAGGTGTCCCGGCTGCGGTGCACGGCGTCGTCGAAGCCGCGGTAGGCGCCGTCCACATCGGATCCGACCGACGGGTGCAGCAGCGACCGGTACAGCGCGCTGTAGTACGTCCGCTGGTCGGCGGTGGTCCCGCCGGCGACGCGCATCCGGTTCAGCTCGTCCCGCCACGTGTCGTGGGCGGCTTTGCGCGCCTTGTCGAACGACTTCGGCTGCTCGGCGGTCCGGTTGAGCCGGGCGCCGTCGATCGAGGTGTAGGAGAGGCCGACGGAGGCGCCGACCTGGCGCTTGTCCGTCCCGAAGGTGAGCCAGGCGCCGGTGCGCTGCGAGCCGAGCTCGGCGTCGCGCTGGTTCGGCGTCAGCGTGTTGTCGGTCCAGGTGCCGAAGCCGGTGAACTTGCGGTCGAACTTGGCGCTGAAGAAGACCTTGTAGCGCTCCTTTTGCGTCTCCCAGCAGAAGTTGCCGCCCTGCAGCCAGCCCTCGACGGTGTCGTCCCCGACGACGTGGACGTCACCGGCGTAGGTGTAGCCGTTGCTCTCCCCGACCTCGATGAGGACGTTCTCGCTGCTCCCGGCCGGGAAGGTGTAGCGGTGCTGGCCGGTGCGCTGGGTGGCGGTCAGCTCGGCTTCGACGCCGTTGGCGAGCTTGACGCCGAAGTACCCGGGCTGCCGGGTTTCGTCGGCGTGGCTGAACCCGGTGCCGTACTTCGCGGGATCGCTCGTGGTGACGGCCCCGGTGGTCGGCATGAACCGGAAGTTGCCCATGGTCTGGCAGCCGACCCCGGAGAGGTGGGTGTGGCTGAAGCCGAGGGTGGTGTTCTGCGCGTAGTCGTAGGACGCGTACTTCTTGAGCTGGGTGTCCGGGCTCAGCTGGACCATCCCGAACGGCGTGGTGGCGCCGGGGAAGGTGGTGCCGTCGCCGTTGTTGCCGATCGAGGTGTCGACGAGCGTGGTGGGGTCGCCGGCGAACCGGGCGTCCGCTTCGGCCGGGGTGGCGAGGGCCATCGTGGTGGCCCCGGCGAGCAGGGTGGCCAGGACGCGCGTCCCCGCCGACGAGGTGAACCGCCTCATCCGTGTCCTCCTGACAACGTTGTCACATGCACGGTGGGATCTTTTCCGTTGTCCGGTGGACAAATCAACCCCCGCCGCAAACGCCCCAATGTGGCCTTGGTTGCGTCTGACGCACCGAAGGCCGCCTTGGGTGCGTCTGACGCACCGAAGGCCACATTGGGGCGCTCGGGCTCAGGGACGGGAGGTGACCGGCGGACGTGGGCGAGCGCAGGCTGCGGCGTACGTGTCGCACAGTTCGGCGATCACCGCCCGGGGTTCGGTCCGGAGGCGACTCGGAAGCGTCTGCAGACAGACGATCCCCGCCGCCGAATATCGCGCGTTGCGGGCCAGCGTCGTCGCGTAGTGATTCCCGCCCTCGTGAAACTTGCGCGAGTCGATCTCCCAGGCGAACGCCAGGTCTTCACACCATGCGTCCGGCTTCGAGAGGAAGCGGCCGTGCCGATCGAAGACGTTGACGTTCCATTCGGCCGGCGGCAGACCCGAAAGCTTCCAGATCTCCCAGGCGTCACCTTCGGCCACCGATTCCGCGCCGGCAAGGAGCGCTTGGAGTGCCCGCCGCGGGATCGCGGAACCGCGCTGGCTGCCACGACACAGCTCACGATCGAGTTGTTCCGGAGTGCACTTCCGTCGCTGCACCGCTTCGGCGAGCATTCCCTGCACGGTGTCGAAATCCCGGATACGACGGGCGCCGTCCAGCACGGCCCGGTGGACGGGCGCGACCGGTAAGCCGTCGCGAGTTACGGCGTTCGGTAGCCGGGTAGTGCGCTCCACGACAGCGAAGCCCGCACTGGTGACCTCGCGTTCATGCGGCACCAGAAGGTGGACATCGCTCGGAGCAGGCACTTCACGCAGGCCGTGCCGGCGCAGAGCCCAAAGGCCCGTGATCATGGAGTCCTCACCGCCTCGCAACAGGCCGGCTCTCAGCCGTTGCTCGTCAGTGGGTTCCGACGGGTGCAGCAGGATCACGCCAGGCAACAGCCGACGCCATGGCCCGCCGGGCAGGCATCGCCGGTAGATGCTGCTGCGGGGCATGCCGATCTCTTCGAGTTCGGCGACTCGCACGACGTCCGGGCTGCCCGAGCGGCCCGTGACAAGCGGGTGTTTGGTCCAGGTTGGTCTCTGCATGCCGGCGATGATGACCACCACGTCCGACAGATTCTCGTCGCGGTCTGCCGCGAACGGAGGATTCCGGTCATTCTCGTCCGGAATCCACCCGTTCGCGATGCCCGGGCTCAAGCGCCCCAAGGCGGCCTTCGGTGCGTCTGACGCACCGAAGGCCGCCTTGGGTGCGTCTGACGCACCGAAGGCCACATTGGGGCGCTTGGGGCCGAGGATCAGATCTGGTGGGTCACGTGGCCGTCGACGATCGTGGCCGTTACCGGGATGGTGCGCAGGTCGGCCGGGGACAACACCGACGGGTCCGCCGCCGTCACCATCAGGTCCGCCACGTCGCCCACCGCCACTCCGCGGCGGCCGCCCGACGAACACGCCAGTGCGTCGGTGAACGGGATCGCCTGCTCCGGGTGCCACGGCGGGCGGTCGTCGTCCGTGCGGGAGATCGCCGACGCTATTCCGTCCCACGGGTCCAGCGGGGCCACCGGGGCGTCCGAGCCGAACTCCAGGCGGGCGCCCGACTCCAGCAGCGACCGGTACGGGAACGCCCGCTCGGTGCGCCCGTGCCAGTGCCGGTCCGCGACGTCGCGGTCGTCGGGCTGGTGGGACGGCTGGACCGCCGCGATCACGCCCAGCGCGGCGAACCGCGGGATGTCCGCCGGGGACAGCAGCTGCGCGTGCTCGATGCGGCCCGGACAGCCGATCTCCTCGAACGCGTCCAGCGCGATCGTGTTCGCCCGGTCGCCGATCGCGTGCACCGCCGGGAGCAGCCCGTGGTCGAACGCCCGCTGCATCAACGGGATCAGTTCCGACGGCGGAAGTTCCAGCGACCCCGGCGAATCCACGCCGGGGTAGGGGTCGTGGCAGTAGGCCGTGCGGGTGTTGAGCGACCCGTCCACGAAGAGCTTGAACGGCCCCACCGTCAGCAGCCCGCCCGAATCCGGGAGGACGTCGCCGGTGCGGAGGCCGGCTTCGATGGTCCGGTCCAGCAGGTGCTTGGCGATCACGCAGGAGATCCGCGCCGCCGGGGCGCCGCGGCGGGTCCAGTCCGCCACCGTGTCCGCGTACTCGTAGTCGACGAGCTGCGTCACGCCGCGCGCGGCCGCCGCGGAAACCGCTTCCGCGACCCAGCGGTCCTGGACGTCGATCGCCGCCGTCGGGAGCTGGGCCGTCGCGGTCATGCAGTCGCCCTCGAGCAGCACGCCCGTCGGGTGCTCGCGGCCGATCAGCTTCAGCGCCGCCGGGCTCAGCCAGAGCGTGTGCAGGTCCGCGCCGAACAACGCCACCGCACGCCCGGGCAGCGCCCGCTGCAGCAGGTCCTTGTGCGGCCGGTCCGGCCACAGCGCGTCGCGGAACCCGGCGCCCACGACGAGTTCCGTCTGCGGCGCCGGCGTCGCCAGCAGGTGCGCGAGCAGCAGCTCGATGGCCTCCCCCGCCGAGCGCGCCGCGTCCAGCGGGATGCGCCGCCGCGAGGTCGCCCACTGCACGAGGTGGACGTGCGCGTCGACCAGTCCCGGCAGCAGCGTGCCGCCGTGCCCGTCGACGACCCGCGCGGCGAACCCGGTCGACCCCGGCTCGGTGATCGACGTGATCCGGCCGTCGGTCACCCGGACGTCGGCGAGGTCGCCACCGAGCCCCGGCCGGACGCGGCGCAGCAGGAGATCATCCATGCGGACAACCATGCCAGCCCGACCCGTCCGGGTGAAGCACGGCTTGAGATGAGGAATACCCGGGCACTCCCCTACCGTTGCAGTACACGGCAGCCGTCGCCCGCCGAAGGGTCAGGGCCGGTCAGGAGCGCCGCCTTCACAAGCCGCGCAGGGTTCGACTCCCTCGGTTGCCACGCGAGCCTCGGGGCGAGGCCCGTGCGCGAAGAGCGCGCACCGGCCTCGCCTCGCGGCGTTTCCCGGGGGTCGCACCCCCGGACCCCCGTCAGGGGGCAAACCCCCTGAACCCCCGCCGTGGTCCCGTTGCGGGTATCAGCCCACCGGGATGTCCCTGCGCCGCAAGGCGAACAGCCCGGCCGCAGCGGCCGTCACCGCGATCGCCGCCAGCCACAGGGCCGGGGCCGCCGAGAACGTTCCGCCCGGCAACCGCGGCAGGTGCTGGAACGGCGAGATCCCCAGCACCACGTCGTTCCACCGCAGCGCCGATCCCACCAGCGACAGCACCAGGAACGCCGCCAGCAGTCCCCAGGCCGCCGCCGCGAAGCGCGGGAAGAAGCCGGCCAGCAGCACAGCCAGGCCCGTCAGGACCCACACCGCCGGCAGCTGGGCCAGCGCCGCCGGCACCAGGCCGAAACCGCTCCCGTAGCCCACGCCCGTCGCCCAGCCCGTCACCGCCAGCACGAACGCCGGGCCGCCGAAGGCGAACGTCAGGTGGGCCATGGCCCAGCCGACGCGGCCGACCGCCGTCGCCAGCAGCGGTTCCGCCCGGCCCGCGGCCTCCTCCGCACGCAGCTTCAGCGTCGCCTGCACCGCGTAGCCCGCCGCGGCCAGGCCGAACAACGTCATCGTGCCCGCCAGGTACGCGTCCAGCACCGCACCGCCGCCGCCCACGCGGGAGAACACTTCGGCGACGCTGCGGTTGTCGCGCAGCACGTCCGCGACGTTCTGCGCGACGCCGCCCATCAGCAACCCGACGAGCGCGAGGCAGCCGGTCCAGACCAGCAGGGCACCCCGCTGCAGCCGCCAGGCCAGCGCCAGCGGCGAGCGCAGCGACGCCTTCGCCGCCGGCCGTCCGAGCCGCGCCGGCAGCAGCGCCGCGCCCAGGTCGCGTCGAGCGGAGAGCGCCACCCCCACGGCAACCAGGAGACCCGTGGCGAAGACACCAAGCCCGAGGACCCACCACCGTTCCCCGGCGAACGGCCGCAGCCGGTGCGCCCAGCCGATCGGAGACAGCCACGCGAGCCGGCTCGCCGAGCCGCTGCTGTCCCCCGCCGCACGCAGCAGGAACGCCAGCGCGAGCAGCCCGATGCCGATCCCCCGTGCGCCGCCCGCACCCCAGGTGAGCTGCGCGGCGACCGCCCCGGCCCCGGCGAACACCCAGCCCGCCAACGCGAATCCGGCCCCCAGCGCCAGCGCGCCCGCCACCGGGACGCCTTGGGCGGCGACGCCGGCCGCCGCCAGCAGGCCGAACACCGAGCACGCACCGCAGGCGGCGAGCACCGCCGCGACCAGCCCGGCGTGGCGGCCGACGACCGTCGCCCCGGTGAGCTCACGGCGGCCCGCTTCCTCCTCGGTCCGGGTGTGCCGCACCACGGTGAGCAGCGCGATCAGCCCCACGACGACGGGGACGAACCCGCACTGCCAGGCCAGGAGGTTCCCGGTGGACGAGCCGTAGAGCGGTCCGTTGCGCACGACGAAGGTGGCGCTCGAAGCGTTGAGGTCGAAGAAGTGCTGCCGGGCCGCGGCATCCGGGTACGCCGCCCTGATCGACGACAGGTAGCCGACGGGCGCGAGCGTGAGGCCGAGGATCCAGACCGGCATCAGGAACCGGTCCCGGCGCAGGATCAGGCGCAGCAGCGCCCCGGTCCCGGTCACCGCGCCGCTCCGGCCGGCTCGTCGTGGCGGTAGTGGCGCAGGAACAGCTCTTCCAGCGTCGGCGGACGGCTCACCAGGCTCCGCAGCCCCGCCCCGGCGAGGTGCCGCATGACGTCGTCCAGCGCGGTCTGGTCGACCGACAGGTGGACGTGCGAGCCGTACGAGCTCAGCTCGTGCACGCCCGGCAGCGCCCCGAGATCCGCCGGGACGTGCGCGAGCGAGGCGTCGATGGTGATCCGGCCCAGGTGCCGCAGTTCGTCGAGGGTCCCGGACTCGACCGTGCGCCCGGCCCGGACGATCGTGACGCGGTCGCACAGGGCCTCGACCTCGGAGAGGATGTGGGAGGACAGCAGCACCGTGCGGCCGCCGCGTTCGCGCTCTTCGGCGACGACCTGCCGGAACTCCTCCTCCATCAGCGGGTCCAGCCCGGACGTCGGCTCGTCGAGGACCAGCAGCTCCACATCGGACGCCAGCGCGGCGACGAGCGCGACCTTCTGCCGGTTGCCCTTCGAGTACGTCCGGCCCTTCTTGCGCGGGTCCAGGTCGAACCGCTCGATCAGCTCCGCGCGGCGAGCGGTGTCGAGCCCGCCGCGCAGCCGGCCGAGCAGGTCGATGACCTCGCCGCCGGTCAGGTTGGGCCAGAGCGTGACGTCGCCGGGGACGTACGCGAGCCGGCGGTGCAGCTCGGTGGCGTCGGTCCAGGGGTCGCCGCCGAGCAGAGTCGCGCGGCCGCCGTCGGCCCGCATCAGCCCCAGCAGGACGCGGATCGTGGTGGTCTTGCCGGCGCCGTTGGGCCCGAGGAAGCCGTGCACCTCGCCGGTGTGGACGGTCAGGTCGAGCCCGTCGAGGGCCCGGGTCCGGCCGAACGCCTTGGTGAGACCGTCGGCGGTGATCGCGTCGGCCATCGTCATGCCCTTCGTTTGGTGTCCACTTTGGACAATGTTTCGCCCACCTTGCCGAGCAGCTCGGGGTCGGCGGGCGGGTGGGTCAGCACGTGCGCGGCGGCCGCCATGATCCGCAGGGTGGCTTCGTGGGTGTCCGGTGCCTCCCCCAGCACCTCGGCCATCGGGGCGTGGAAGACGAACAGGCCCCCGGTCATCGCGACGAGCGCGGCCGCGGCGGCGCGCGGATCGGCCCCGCCGAGGTCCGCGGCCCGGAAGTACGCCTCGGTTTCGTCGACGACCTCGGCGAACTGCCGGGCCGCCGCCGCGGAGCCGTCGATCATGGCCCGGCCCAGGTACCGCCGCAGCAGCAGCTGGCGCGGGTCGAACGTCGGCAGGAAACCGGCGTCCGCGCCACCCTTCTCCAGCGCCTCCAGCTTGAACCGCAGCAGTTCGTCGTGGACGCGGGTGTCGCACGCCTCGCGCAGGCCGTCCTTGGAGCCGAAGTGGTGCCGGATCAGGCCACCGGAAACGCCGGCGGCCTCGGCGATGTCCAGGATCGACGTCTTTTCCATGCCGCGGTCGGCGAACAGGCGGATGGCGGCGTCGCGGATCCGGGCCCGCGCGGTGAGGTCTTCGGAGTTCATCAGCGTCCTATACGTGCATGTAGTCGACTACACGTGAATGTAGTCCGCTACTCGCGCGTATAGCAAGGCGTCGCTTCACGTGAAAGCGGCGCTTCGGGTGACGGACCAACCGATTACTCCATTTGGCTCGCAACCAATTGCGTTCTATGGGCTAACTGTCTGATTGCTACCGAACATCCCGGCCTGTGTACTGCTCGGACGCATATCTTCACGAAGGGTCGTTTCAGTGACACAGCACAGATCGCGCTGGAGACGGCGGGCCGGGATCACCGTCCTCGCCACCGCACTCGGCGCCTCCGTCCTCGGCGTCGCCGTCCCGGTGGCCTCTGCCCAGCAGGCCCCGCCGACCAACGGCGCGGCCGACGGCAAGACCCTCGACGAGCACGACCGCGCACTCGTCGCCGAGGCCGAAAAGGCCGGGAAGCCCGACGTCACGCTGCTGATCGCCGCGGAAAAGGGCCAGACCGGCGCCGCCGTGGCCGAGCTCAAGGCCCTCGGCGGGGTCGTCCAGTCCACCGACACGAAGCTCGACTACGTCAAGGTGAGCATCCCGCCGGAGAAGGCCGAGAAGGCCGCCAAGCTCAAGTCGGTCAACGCCGTCGACGTCGACGGGCTGATCGTGCGCGACGACCCGAAGCCCGACGGTGCGACCACCCCGCTGCCGCAGCCGGCCCCGGGCAAGGACACCCCGCGCGTGAACCCCTACCTGCCGACCGGGGACACCTACGCGGCGCAGTTCGGCCAGGTCCTGCCCAACTGGGACGGCAAGGACACCACGGTCGCGGTGCTCGACTCCGGCGTCGACCTCGACTCCCCCGCGCTGGCCACCACCAGCCACGGCGAACGCAAGATCGTCGACTGGTACAACGCCAACGCCACCAACTCCGGCGACGGCACCTGGGTCAAGCAGTCCACCCAGACCTACACCGGCACCTTCACCGTGAACGGCAAGACGTGGACGGCCCCGGCGACCGGCGGCCCGTACACCTTCGGCGTCTTCACCGAGACCGCCGGCGACCTGGGGGCCGCCGACAGCGAGACCGGCGGTGACGTCAACCGCGACGGCGACCGCGCCGACTCCTGGGGCGTGCTGCTCGACAGCGCGACCAAGGAGGTCCGGGTCGACCTCAACGGCAACGGTGACTTCACCGACGAAAAGCCGATGACCGACTACAACAAGAAGTACGACGTCGGCTTCTTCGGCACCGACAACCCGGCGACCGACATCGCCGAGCGGATGGCCTTCGTGGTCCAGACCGACAAGCCGGGTTACGTCGGTATCGGCATCGCCGGTGCGGAGCACGGCTCGCACGTCGCCGGCATCGCCGCGGGCAACGACCTGTTCGGCGGCAAGATGGACGGCGCGGCTCCGGGCGCGAAGGTCCTGGCCGTCAAGGTCTGCCTCACCAGCTCCGGCTGCACCTCCTCCGGCCTGATCGACGGGGTCGTCTACGCGGCCAGCCACGGCGCCGACGTCATCAACATCTCGATCGGCGGCCTGCCGGCGCTCAACGACGGCAACAACGCCCGTGCGGAGCTCTACAACCGCACGATCGCCGAGTACAACGTCCAGATCTTCATCTCGGCGGGCAACAGCGGCGCCGGGGCGAACACCGTCGGCGACCCGTCGGTGGCCACGGACGCGATCTCGGTCGGCTCGTACATCACCAAGGAGACCTGGCTGTCGAACTACGGCTCGGTCACCAGGAACGCCGAGTCGCTGCACCCGTTCTCCTCGCGCGGCCCGCGGGAGGACGGCGGCTTCAAGCCGGACATCATCGCGCCCGGCGCGGCCATCGCCACCGTCCCGCGGTGGGAGCAGCCGAGCCCGGTCGCCGGCACGTACACCCTGCCGGCCGGCTACGCGATGCTGCAGGGCACGTCCATGGCGGCGCCGCAGGCGACCGGCGCGGCGGCACTGCTGGTGAGCGCCTACAAGGCGACGCACAACGGGCAGCGGCCGCCGGTGGCGCAGCTGCGCGCGGCGATCAAGTCCACCGCGCGGTTCGTGCCGGGCATCGGCGCGTACGCCCAGGGTGCCGGCCTGTTCAACGTCCCCGCCGCGTTCGTGGCGCTTTCGCTGAACCCGAAGCCGGACGCCGTTTCGACGTCGGTCGAGGTGCACACCGCGCTGTCGGGCCTGCTGGCCAAGCCGAACACGGGCGTGGGCATCCACGACCGCGAGGGGGTGACGGTCGGCAAGGCCTACACCCGGACGTACACGATCACCCGCACCACGGGCTCGGCGCACCCGGTGCCGTACTTCGTGCGGTGGGTCGGCAACGACGGCACGTACTCCTCCGGTTCGACGGTGGTGCTGCCGCTGAACACGCCGGTGAAGTTCGACGTGAAGGTGAACCCGAAGAGCGCCGGGGTCCACTCGGCCCTGCTCTACCTGGACAACCCGCTGACCATCGGCATCGACGTGCAGACGCTGAACACCGTCTTCGCGCCGCAGGAGTTCGTGGCCGCCAAGGGTTTCCAGGTCGACAACTCCGGCAAGGCGGCCCGCAACCAGGCGACCAGCTACTTCGTGCGGGTGCCGCAGGGCGCCAGCGCGCTGAAGGTGGACATCGACGCCGGCGGCGGCGCCCCGGGCAAGGGCCAGGTGCGGTTCCTGCGGTACGACCCGACCGGTGTCCCGGCCGAGGCCAGCACCGCGACGACCGCGTGCTACCTGCCCGACGCCGGTGCGGGCTGCGCCGGCGGCACGCCGACCAGCCGGACCATCGCCAACCCGCTGCCGGGCGTGTGGGAGATCGTCGTCGAAGCGCGGCGGACGTCCGATGTGGACGAAGCGCCGTACAAGCTGTCGGCTTCGGTGCTGGGCACGGCGATCTCGCCGAACCCGGACACCATCGCCTCGGCCACGCTGAACACGCCGATCTCGCGGTCCTACACCGTGCAGAACACGCTCGGCGCGTTCACCGGCAAGCTGACCGGCGCCACGCTGGGCAGCGCGAAGACGCAGCGGCCGTCGATCACGGAGGGCACGCAGCAGCAGTACCAGATCGCGGTGACGCCGGGCTCGACGTCGCTGACCGCCACGATCGGCAACCCCGCCGTCGTGGGCACGGACCTCGACCTGGTGCTCTACAACTGCACGACCGGTTCCTGCGTGCAGGCGGGCAGCAGCGCGGACGGTGACTCCGAGGAGTCGGTGACCGTGCCCAACCCGGCTCCCGGTGTGTGGGTCGCGCTGGTCGACGGGTACGCGGTGCCCGGTGGCACCACGGCCTACGACTACCTCGACGTGTTCACCAACCCGGCGTTCGGTTCGGTCGCGGTGACCGACGCCAACGCCCTGCGCGCGTCGGGCAGCTCGTGGACCGTGCCGGCGACGGTGACGGCCACCGCCGCCCCGGCCGCGGGCCGGACCCTGCGCGGTCAGCTGACCGTGCAGACCGACACCGGTGTCACGGTCGGTTCGTCGCTGGTGCAGATCACCGCGGTGAGCTAGCCCCGGCCCAAGCGCCCCAAGGCGGCCTTCGGTGCGTCAGACGCACCGAAGGCCGCCTTGGGTGCTCCATCCATGCCCCCGCCACCACCCTCAACGGAGGCGCTTCGCGCCGCAGTGCTGATTCAACGCAACCAAGGCCACATTGGGGCGCTTCAGGCTTCCTGGGCCCGGGTGACGAACGGGGCCGGGTCGGCCAGGACGCGGTGGATGACCCGGCCGGCCGCCCCGAGGGTGGCCGCGTCGCCGCCCAGGCGGGACGCCGTCAGGTGCGGGGGCGTTCCCCGCAGGCCGCCGAGGCGCTTGGCCAGCACCTCCGACACCGGACCGGACAACCACGGGTACAGCTGCGTGAACACCCCGCCCAGCACGATGCGGTCCAGGTCCAGCAGGTTCACCGCCGACGTCAGGGCGACCCCGAGGGCGCGCCCGGCCGCCGTGCACGCCGCCAGCGCCGTCTCGTCGCCGCGCTCGAGCGCCGCGAGCAGCGCCGGTACCGAAGCGGCGTTTCCCGCCGCCAGCAACGCTTCCTGCCCGGCGTAGGTTTCCAGGCAGCCGGTGCCGCCGCAGCGGCAGGGCGCGCCTTCCGGGGCCACGACGACGTGCCCCAGCTCGCCGGCCAGGCCGGTCGCGCCGGCATACAGCGCGCCGTTCACAACCAGGCCGGCACCGATGCCGATTTCACCGGACACGTAGAGGAAATCGCGTTCGCCGTCGCCGTACCAGAGCTCGCCCAGCGCCGCGAGGTTCGCTTCGTTGTCCAGCTCGACCGGGACCGGCAGCCGCAGCAGGTCGGCCGGGCGGACGTCCTGCCAGCCGAGGTTGGGGGCGCTGAACAGCACGCCGTCGCCGACCGGGCCGGACACCGCCAGCACCGCGCCCGCGGCCTCGAGCCCCAGCCGGTGGGCCTCGGCGAGCGCTTCGGCGGCCAGCTCCTGCAGTTCCCCCAGGACCTTCTTCGGCCGCGAGCCGCGGTTGTCGCGCTCGCGGCGGGCGGCGACCCGGACCTCGCCGGTGAGGTCGAGCACGCGCGCGGCGAGGTAGTCGACGTTGATCTCCAGACCGAGCGACGCCACGCGCGCCCCGCTGAGCACGACGGCCACGCCTGGGCGGCCGCGTTCGCCCGCCCGCGCGGGGCCGGTCTCGGCGAGCAGGCCCGCGTCCACCAGGTCGCCGACGAGCTTGCTCACGGTCGACTTGGTCAGGCCGGTGACCTCGGCGAGCGCGGCCCGGGTGAGCGGGCCGCCGCGGCCGACCGCCCCCAGCACGACCTCGAGGTTGCGGGCGCGCATCTCCTCGTGCCGCACGGCCTGCGTCATCGTGTCCTCCCGCGAAGACTGTAACCGGGCCCTCTTGACGCCCGGACCACCGCGGCGCATATTTAGTCTACAACGTGAACTAAATGAAGGGACAGTCATGAGCGACTACGCTCCCCAGCCGGCCGACAAGTTCACCTTCGGCCTCTGGACCGTGGGCTGGCCCGCCAACGACCCGTTCGGGGTCGCGACGCGGGCCCCGCTGGACCCGGTCGAGAGCGTGCACCGGCTCGCGGAGCTCGGCGCCTACGGCGTGACCTTCCACGACGACGACCTCCTGGCCACCGAGCCGGACCGCGAGAAGGCGATCGAGCGGTTCCGCAAGGCGCTCGCCGAGACCGGCCTCAAGGTCCCGATGGCGACGACGAACCTGTTCACCCACCCGGTGTTCAAGGACGGCGGCCTGACCAGCAACGACCGCGACGTCCGCCGGTACGCGCTGCGGAAGGTGCGCCGCAACATCGACCTGGCCGCCGAGCTGGGCGCGGAGACCTACGTCGTCTGGGGCGGCCGCGAAGGCGCCGAATCCGACGCCGCGAAGGACGTCCGTGCGGCACTGGACCGCTACAAGGAAGGCCTCGACCTGCTCGCCGACTACGTCGTCGAGAAGGGTTACTCGCTGCGCTTCGCCCTCGAGCCGAAGCCGAACGAGCCGCGCGGCGACATCCTGCTGCCGACGATCGGGCACGCGCTGGGCTTCATCTCGCAGCTCGCGCGCCCGGAGCTGTTCGGGCTCAACCCGGAGGTCGGGCACGAGCAGATGGCCGGGCTGAACTTCGTGCACGGCATCTCGCAGGCGCTGTGGCAGGGCAAGCTGTTCCACATCGACCTCAACGGCCAGCACGGCCCGAAGTACGACCAGGACCTGATCTTCGGCCACGGCGACCTCAAGAGCGCGTTCTTCCTGGTCGACCTGCTGGAGAACGGCGGCTACGAGGGCCCGCGGCACTTCGACTACAAGCCGCTGCGCACCGAGGACGCCGAGGACGTCTGGGTCTCGGCGGCGGCGAACATGCGGACGTACCTGATCCTCAAGGAGAAGTCGGCGAAGTTCCAGTCGGACCCGGAGGTCGTCGAGGCGCTGGCGGCTTCCCGTGTCCCGGACCTCTCGACGCCGACGCTGGCCCCGGGCGAGACGTTCGACGACGTCCTGAACGACGAGTTCGACCTCGACGCGGCGGCCGCGCGCGGCTACCACTTCACCCGGCTGAACCAGCTCGCCCTGGAGCACCTGCTCGGCGTCCGCTGACCGGCCCCGCTACGCCGCGGGAAGCCCTCCCGCGGCGTAGCGGATCGCGCCCAGGAGCAGCGCGCGGAAAGCCGGCTCGGCGTACGACTCGGTCGTGTGGCCGAGCCCGGTGTGGAACGCCCGGCCGCGGCCCTGCGGGTGACACCACGTGATGGGGTGGTCCGCGCCCATCCCGCCACCGGCGTAGCTGGACTCGTCCAGCGACTGCAGCACCTGCACCCGTCCCCGCGGACTGGCCCGGTAGTCGTACCACTCGTCGGTCCGGGTCCACACCGGTGGCAGGTGGGCGGTCGCCGGGTGCGCGCGGTCTTCGGTCACGATCCGGGCCTGCTGGACCGCCGGGTGCGTCTTGAACCGGGCGCCCACCAGCTGTCCGTACCACGGCCAGTCGTACCCGGTGTCGGCGGCGCCGTGGACGCCGACGTAGCCGCCACCACCCTCCACATAGGACTCGAACACCGGCTGCTGCGCCGCGTCCAGAACCTCGCCGCTGGTCGACAGGAACACCACCGCGGCGCAGGAGGCCGGCAATGCGGCCGTCAACACCGCCGCGTCCTCGGTCGCCGTGACGTCGAAGCCGTGCTCCGCGCCCAGGTCCCGGATCGCCCGGACGCCCGCCGGGATCGACTCGTGCCGGAATCCGGCCGTCTTGGAAAACACCAGCACCCGCACCGGGCCACCTCCTCGTTCGCGCAGCCGCCGATCAGTGCGGGACGGCCCCGCGGAGGCCCAGCACCCCGACCAGCGGGGCCAGCTCCGGCACCGACTCCGCCTCTTCCAGCGCCTGCGCCAGCGCCGTGTCGTGCGTCGGACGCGCCGACGTCAGCAGCGCCTGCCCGGCCGGCGTCACCTCGGTGTAGATCCCCCGGCGGTCGTCCGCGCAGAGGTACCGGGCCAGCAGGCCGCGGTTCTCCAGCCGCGCCACCAGGCGGGTCGTCGCCGACTGGCTGAGCACCACCGCGTTCGCGAGCTGGTTCATCCGCAGGTGGAAGCCGTCCTGGCGGGCCAGCACGTCCAGGACCGTGTACTCGCTCACTGACAGCTCGTGGTCGCGCTCCAGCGCGCGCTGCAGCCGGTCTTCGATCCGCGCGTGGAGCGCGGCGAGCGTGCGCCAGCCCTGCGCGCGCGCTTCGACGGCGTCGTCGTCCAGTGACACGGTTCACCCCTTCCCGGCTTGCGTGCGGCGGCCGCCGAGTCACAAGCTTGTGCAATAACCGGCGTTTGCAACTATCTCGGACGCTTGTTGTTGTCCACGCTGCCAGTCTACTCCGGGAAGAAGGAAGTCCATGCCCGCCGCTCTGCTCGCCCTCGCGATCAGCGCTTTCGGGATCGGCACCACCGAGTTCGTGATCATGGGCCTGCTGCCCGAGGTCGCGGCCGACTTCGGCGTCTCGATCCCCTCCGCAGGCCTGCTCATCTCCGGCTACGCGCTCGGCGTCGTCGTCGGGGCGCCCCTGCTCACCGCGCTCGCCTCGCGGGTGCCGCGCAAGACCGTGCTGGTCGCGCTGATGGGCCTGTTCATCGCGGGCAACGTGCTGTCCGCGCTCGCGCCGAGCTACGGCCTGCTGATGGCCGGCCGGGTCGTCGCGGCGCTGAGCCACGGCGCGTTCTTCGGCGTCGGCTCGGTCGTCGCCGCCTCGCTGGTCGCCCCGGCCAAGCAGGCCGGCGCCATCGCGCTGATGTTCACCGGGCTGACCGTGGCGAACGTGCTCGGCGTGCCCGCCGGCACCGCGCTCGGCCAGGCCTTCGGTTGGCGCTCGACGTTCTGGGTGGTCAGCGCCCTCGGCGTCGCGGGGGCCATCGGCATCCTCGCGCTCGTGCCGCACCAGGCCCCGGAGCCGGGCGCCGGCCTGCGCGGCGAACTCGCGGTGTTCCGCCGCCCGCAGGTGTGGCTCGCGCTGGTCATGACCGCGCTCGGCTTCGCCGGGGTGTTCGCGTCCTTCACCTACATCGCCCCGATGATGACCGAGGTCGCCGGCTTCTCGAGCGGCGCCGTCACCTGGCTGCTCGTGCTGTTCGGCGCCGGGCTGTTCGCCGGCAACCTGCTCGGCGGCAGGGCCGCGGACCGCAGGCTGATGCCGAGCCTCTACGTCATCCTCGCCGCGCTGGCGCTCGTGCTGGTGGCGTTCGTGTTCACCGCGCACGCGAAGGTGCCCGCCGCGGTCACCATCGTGCTGTTCGGCGCGGCCGGGTTCGCCACCGTGCCGCCGCTGCAGGCCCGCGTGCTGGCCAAGGCCGAAGGCGCCCCGGCGCTGGCCTCGGCGGCGAACATCGCCGCGTTCAACCTCGGCAACGCCGGCGGCGCGTGGCTCGGCGGCCAGGCCATCGACGCCGGGCTCGGCTACACCGCCCCCAACTGGATCGGCGCCGGGCTCGCCGCGGCGGGCCTCGCCGTGGCGCTCCTGTCCGGCCTGCTCGACCGCACGGCCCCGGCAAGTTTCGCAGCCGGGGAACGGGTACTCGCCCGATGAACCACCCACCGAAAGGACCCCTCGTGACCAGCGTGCCCGTGATCGAACTCAACAACGGCGTCCGGATGCCGCAGCTCGGCTACGGCGTGTTCCAGGTCCCGGACGACGAGACCGCCACCGCCGTGAAGGCCGCCCTCGAAGCGGGCTACCGCAGCATCGACACCGCCGCCGTCTACGGCAACGAAAAGGGGGTCGGCCAGGCGATCGCCGAGTCCGGCATCGTTCGCGACGAGCTGTTCGTGACCACGAAGCTGTGGAACTCGGCCCAGGGCTACGACTCGACGCTCAAGGCGTTCGACTCGAGCATGGCCAAGCTCGGCCTGGAGCAGCTCGACCTCTACCTGATCCACTGGCCGACCCCGGCACGCGACAAGTTCCTCGACACCTGGAAGGCGTTCGAGAAGCTCTACACCGACGGCCGGGTCCGCGCGATCGGCGTCTCCAACTTCCAGCCCGCGCACCTCGAGCGCCTGCTCGACAACGCCGAAATCGCCCCGGCGGTCAACCAGGTCGAGCTGCACCCGTACCTGCAGCAGCCCGAACTGCGCGAGTTCGACGCCAAGAACGGCATCGCGACCGAGGCGTGGAGCCCGCTGGCCAAGGGCGGCAGCCTGCTCGGCGACCCGATCGTGGCCGAGCTGGCGGTGAAGCACGGCCGCACACCCGCGCAGATCGTGCTGCGCTGGCACCTGCAGCTGGGCAACGTCGTGATCCCGAAGTCGGTGACGCCGTCCCGGATCGAGGAGAACTTCGACCTGTTCGGGTTCACCCTCACGGAGGAGGAGATGGAGTCGCTGACGCCGCTGGACCGCGGCGAGCGCACCGGCCCGGACCCGGACACCTTCAACGCCGCCTGACCCGAGCGCCCCGAGGCCTTCGGTGCGTCCGACGCACCGAAGGCCACATCGGGGCGGTTGGGCAGGTCTACGGCTTGCGCGCGACGCCGCCCAGCGTCAGGAAGTTCAGCTCGCCCAGCGGGTGCAGGCGCGGGCCGTCCGGCCACCATTCGTGCAGGTAGACCAGCCCCGGGCGGAGCAGCTCGGTGCCGTCGAAGAACCCGGCGATCTGCTCGCGCGTGCGGTGGACGCTGCCGAGCCCGGTGCCCTGGAAGCTGGTTTCCAGCAGCCGCGCCAGCTCCTGGCGCGGGGAGTCCTCTTCCGGGTCGAAGTTGTGCGTGAGCAGCAGGAACGACCCGGGCGCGAGCGCGTCGACGTACTGGGCGACGATCCCTTTCGCGCGGTCGTAGTCGTCGATGTGGTGCACGATCGAAGTCAGGATCAGCGCCACCGGCCGCGAAAGGTCCAGGTGGTCCTGCACGACGTCGTCGGCCAGGACTTCGGCCGGCCGCGTCAGGTCCGCGCCCGTCACGTGGGTCAGGTAGTTCTCTTCGAGCAGGGCCCGGCCGTGCACCTGCACGACCGGGTCGTTGTCGACGTACACCACCTGCGCGTCCGGGTTGTACCGCTGCGCCACCTCGTGGGTGTTCTCCGACGTCGGCATGCCGGAACCCAGGTCGAGGAACTGGTCGATGCCGCGCTTGCCGGCCAGGAACCGCACCGCGCGCACGAGCCAGTCGCGGTGTTCCTTCGCCATCGCGCGGGCGCCGGGCGCGATGGCCAGCAGCCGCCGCATCGCTTCGCGGTCGACCTCGTAGTGGTCGTGCCCGCCGAGGAGCGCGTCGGACAGCCGCGCCAGGCTCGCCTTGCTGAAATCGAGGGCGGCCGCACCGCCCCCGGTTCCGGACCGCAGGTCGCCAGGCGTCATCGGCTGTTCTCCCACTCTGCGCGTGGTGACGACCCCTGCCCGGGCTCGCTCACCGTGTCCGGCGACGGACAGTGCTCAGATTACGACATGCGGTGCACCAAGTGAACCGGGCACGAGGGCCTTGCCTGCCAGGGAGAACTACCCGAACGGGAGGGCGCGCCAGGTCCTTCCCCCGTCCGTGGTCCGGTACACAGCAGAGCCGCCGTCGGCGTCCGGCTGGCCGTCGACGACGACGCCGGTGCCGCCGCCGGGGAAGTCGAGATCGGTCAGCGCCAGGCCGCGCTCGGACAGCTCGAGCGTCGTCCAGGTGCGGCCGCCGTCGCCCGTGTGGTGCAGGAAGCCGACACCGCCGCCCACGGCCGCGATCGTCGCGGACGCCGGCGAGGCCGCGCCGAAGCCCTGGTTGATGCCGGCGAAGGGCGCCGCGCCGTCCCCGCCGAACCGCGCGCCGAGCTGCGGCGCGTGCCGCAGCCGCCGCTCGGTCGAGCCGGGCTGCGGCGAGCCGGGACTGCCGCTGCACAACGCCACGACCTGCCCTTCGCGGACGCCGGCGAGCGAGGCGACCGAACCCGCCGGGCACGGCGGATCGGCCGGGGTGAACCGGACGCCGTCGCGGGAGGTCCAGTACTGCTCGGTGCCGTAGTCCGCGCCGAGCGCGACCTGCAGGCCGCCGCCGACGGCCAGATCGCCGTAGGTGAGTCCCCCGGCGGCCGCGAACCCGGGCACCGGCGTCAGCGCGGGCGAGCCGGCGGTGCCGGAGTAGAGCCGCGTCGAGCCGCGGCCGTCGCCGTAGGCCGTCAGCACGGCGAAGACGCGGCCGCCGGTCTCGGCGATCTTCGAGAGGTAGTACGGCTCCTGCGCCCCGGCCAGGGCGACCGGCTGCCAGGTCGTGCCGCCGTCGCGGGTGGTGCGCACGTGGACGCCGTCGCTGACGTAGGCGACGCCGTCGCCGAAGACCCGCAGGGCGACGTGGTTGTGGTTGTCCGGCAGCGACACCGGCGGCGCGCCCAGCCGCCGCCAGTGGCGTCCGGCGTCGGTGGTGCCCAGCAGCACCGGGCACCACGACCCGGCGCACGGCCGGTACCCGAGGACGTACCCGGTGTCCGGGCCGGTCCAGCTCGTCGACGCGGGCCGGAACCCGGCCGGGACCACGGTCGAAGCGGCGGTCGACGCGGTCGCGGGCGAAGCGAACGCGGCCAGGAGGGCGAGGACGGACACCAGCAGCGCACAGCGCCGGGGAGTTGTCATGATCACCTGACGCCCCGCGGGGCACGGGGGTTGCCCACCCGGACACGGGTTGCGCCGCCCGGCTCAGCGCCGTGCGCCCGGCCGGGTGGCAGACCCGGTCACGTCACCCGAACGGCGGATCGCGGTCACGCGGGGTCCTCGGCGACCGAGGCAGCGCAGCGGCCGGGCACGACCACCTCGGCGCGCTCCCCGCCCGGCGGCCGGCCGACCGGCGCCGGGGGAACTTTGCGGCGTGTGCGGTTCGCTCGGGCGAGTGACGGGTACTCCTCACGTTGTTCCTGTTCGCCCAGATACGTCCACATCGGACAGTCGAAAGGACGGCGCCGACGATGCCGTATCCCCCGCCCCCGGAGCCGTACGGCACGCCGTACGAGCCCGCACCCGCCGAAGAGATCGTGGAGCGCACCCACCCGCGCATCCGGGCCGTGCGCACGATCAACGCCCTCATCCACCTCGTCTGCGCGGTGTTCGCGCTGGTCCTGGCCCTGCACATCGTCATGGTGCTCGGCGGGGCGAACTCGGCGAACGGCTTCGCCCACCTGATCTCGGAGTGGTCGGCGGGCGTGTCGCTCGGCCTGCGGAACCTCTTCACGCCGGACTCCGAGGGGCTGCGGACGTTCCTCAACGACGGCCTCGCCGCCGTCCTCTGGCTCGTCATCGGCGCCATCCTGACCGACGTCATCACCCGCATCGGCGCGCCCGGCCCGCGCCGGGTCTGGTACCGGCGCAGCTACCGCTGACTTCCCGGACACGAAGAAGGCCTCCCCGGGCGGGGAGGCCTTCTTCGTGTCCTCAGCGCTGGGCCTGCTGCCCGGCCACCGGTTGCACGGGCTCCGGCTCGGGTTCCGGCAGCGCCTGGCCGGCGGGGTCGCCGCCACGGGGTGCGGGAACGCCCTCGGCGGCGATCGCGTCGAAGTGCTCACGGCACCAGCGGCCGTAGCGCCTTGCGTGCACAGTCATCGCGTCCACCTCCTCTCCACGGGCGGTCCTCGTCACACCTTCAGCGTCCTCCGCCGCGGTGCCGGAAGCCAACAGATTTAAGCCCGACTTAACAGACACGAACGGGTGATGCTGACTCAGGCGGCGAATTCCTGGACGACCGCCCGGCAGAAAGCCGGCAGGTCGTCCGGGTTGCGGCTGGAAACCAGTCCGTTGTCCACCACTACCTCTTCGTCGACGACCGTGGCGCCGGCGTTACGCAGGTCCGTCCGGATGCTCGGGTACGACGTCAACGTGCGGCCACGCACGACATCCGCTTCCACGAGCGTCCACGGACCGTGGCAGATCACGCCGACCGGCTTGCCGGCGCGCACGAAATCGCCGACGAACTTGACCGCGGCGGGGTCCGAGCGCAGGTTGTCGGGGTTCATCGTGCCGCCGGGCAGCAGCAGCGCGTCGAAGTCGCCGATTTCGACGTCGGCGACCTTCCGGTCGACCGCGAACGTGTCACCCTTGTCGATGTCACCGTTCATCGCCTGGATCTCACCGGTGTCCAGCGAGACCAGCTCGACCGTCGCGCCCTCGTCGAGGACGGCCTGGCGCGGCTTCTCCAGTTCGACCTGTTCGACGCCGTCCGCGGCCAGGATCGCGACCCGGCGTCCTTGCAGTGCGTTCGCCATGGGGCTCCTCCGTCGGAAATGAATGCACCGGGGTAATTACCCCCTCGTCCAGGCGTCAAACAAAGTCCACAAAGGACAATGTAATCCGGGCTCCGCCCCGGGCCGGGGGCGTCGCCACCCGGACCCCGCAAACGGTTCAGGCTTCACATTCGACGGCGAGCACGGCGATATCGTCGTGCGCGGAGTTGCCGAGCCAGTCGCGCACCGCCTGGCGCAGCCGCCGGACGATCTCACGCGCGGGCTGCCCCGCCGCCGCCGTGAGCACCGCGCGCAACCGGTCGTCTCCGAAGAGTTCCGTTTGGTCGTGGCGGTTGCGGGCCTCGGTGATGCCGTCGGTGTAGAGCAGGCAGACGTCGCCGGGCCCGAGCCGCACCTCCGCCTCGGCGAACCGGGCCTGCGGCGAGATGCCGACCAGCGTGCCCGGCACGGTGACCTCCTCGACCACGCCCGACCGGCGGACGATCAGCGGCGCGGGGTGACCGCCGGAGGCCAGCGTCAGGCCGACGCCGCCGTCGGACGGCCGGGCCGTGCCGAGCACGAGCGTGGCGAAGCGGCTGCTGTCGCCGGCGATGAGAAGCTCGTTCAGCAGCCGCAGCAGCGTGCGGCCGTCGCGCTCGACCATCGCGAGCGCGGTCAGCGCGTGCCGGACCCGGCCGGTCAGCGCCGCCGCCTCCGGGCCCTTGCCGCAGACGTCGCCGAGGACCAGGAACGCGCTGCCGTCGTCGTGGGGCAGCACGTCGAAGAAGTCGCCGCCGACGGTGAGGACCCCGCCCGCGGGCTCGTACCAGGTCTCGAACCGGGCGCCGTCGAGCTCCGGCGGGTCGACCGGGCGCAGCGTCGTCTCCAGGCCGCGGGTCGCCTCTTCCTGCTGGGCGTAGCGCTGGGCGTTGGCCAGCGCGGTCCCCGCCGCCACCGCGAACCCGGCCACCGCACGGGCCTGCTCGGCGCCGAACTCGGCGTCGCCGCGCCGGCCCAGTAGCAGCGCACCGGTGACCCCGGCGCTCGCGCTCGGCCCGAGCGAGACGACCGAGACGTCGGCGTGCCCTTCGAACCGGTCGGCGACGACCGACGGCAGCGTGGCGACCTCGGGTGCGGGCACGGGGACGTGCCGGGGCGGCCCGGTGGCCCCGAACGTCGCCGCCAGCACCGGTGCGGCCTGGGCGGGCACCCGCCGGATGCGGCCGTGGCCCTGCGCGGCCGGGCGCTCACAGCTCCACCACTCCCACCGGCCGCGAGTGGTCGGCAGCAGCACGAAGACGGTTTCCGCGAGCGCGGACGCGGCCAGTTCGGCGATCACCCGCGCGGTGCCGTGCCGCCCGCGCGCGGCGGCCAGCCGGGGGCCGGCCTCGGCCAGGAAGTCGCCCACGTGCCGCTGCGGGACGTCGTCCGCGGAGACGGTCCAGGCGTGCCAGCCGCCGGGCAGCGCCCGGATCCGGGCCGGACGGCGGTGCCCGGCCAGCTCGACGTGGCCGGCCACCTGCTCGGCGGCGGTCCCGGCCAGGGCGGGGCCGCCCGTCTGCAGCTGCGGTTCGGCGGCCCCGGCCAGGGCTCGCGCCGCGGGGTTCGCCCAGCGGACCACACCCGCGCTGTCCTGCAGGAACACCGCGTCGCGGACGTCTTCGAGGGCCGCCTTGGTGAAGGGGTCGATGCCCGGCGGCCCGCCGTCACCGGTCATCGGCGGCAGGGCCGCCGAGGCCGGGGCCGGACGTGACACCATGCACGGACCTCCTGCCTCCGGACTGCTGTCGCACGGCTGCCGCGTGAGCGGGCGGGCTGGCTCGAAGTGTAGGGCGAAGCATGGCACGCTGGGTCGACGACCATGGCTGGCGCATGCGTGGTGGAGAGGGTCGGCACACATGACAACGGAATCCCAGAGCGAAGCGGCCGCGCTGGAGCGGGTGCTCGTGGCGGTGCGGGATCTCGGGGACGGCGACTTCCGCCGGCGGCTCGTCCCGCACGGCGACGGCATCTCGGCGCAGCTCGCGGTCGCGTTCAACGACATCGCCGAGCGCAACCAGCGGCTGGTCAGCGAGCTGCTGCGGGTCCGCGCGGCGGTCGGGCAGGAGGGCAGGCTCGGCGAGCGGCTCGAAGGCCAGGTCGGCCCGGGCGGCTGGACCACCGCCGTCGACGCGGTGAACGGCCTGGTCGAGGACCTCACCCGGCCGGCGATCGAGCTCGAGCGCGTGCTCGGCGGCGTCGCCGACGGCGACCTGTCCCAGCCGATGACGCTGACCCTCGACGGACGCCCGCTGCGGGGCGCGTACGCCACCCTGGCCAAGACGGTCAACGGCCTCATCGCGCAGCTGTCGCGCTTCGCCGCCGAAGTGACACGGCTCTCCCGCGAGATCGCGGGTGAGGGACGTCTCGGTGGGCAGGCGGTCGTCCCGGGCGTGTCGGGCACCTGGCGCGACCTGACCGACTCGGTCAACTTCATGGCCGACAACCTCACCGAGCAGGTCCGCAACATCGCCCAGGTCACCACGGCCGTCGCCCGCGGCGACCTGACCCAGAAGATCAACGTCGACGCCCGCGGCGAGATCCTCGAGCTCAAGAACACCATCAACACGATGGTCGACCAGCTCTCGGCGTTCGCCGACGAAGTCACCCGCGTCTCGCGCGAGGTCGGCTCGGACGGCAAGCTCGGCGGCCAGGCGCAGGTGCCCGGCGTCGCCGGGACGTGGCGCGACCTCACCGACTCGGTCAACCTGATGGCCGACAACCTGACCGACCAGGTCCGCGGAATCTCGCAGGTGGCGACCGCGGTGGCCAACGGCGACCTGACGAAGAAGATCGACGTCGACGCCCGCGGCGAAATCCTGCAGCTGAAGAACACGCTGAACACGATGGTCGACCAGCTCTCGGCGTTCGCCGGCGAAGTCACCCGGGTCGCGCGCGAGGTCGGCAGCGAGGGCAAGCTCGGCGGCCAGGCCGAGGTGCCCGGCGCGGCCGGGACGTGGCGCAGCCTCACCGACTCGGTCAACCAGATGGCCGACAACCTCACCGACCAGGTCCGGAACATCTCGCACGTCACCACGGCCGTGGCGAAGGGCGACCTGACGCAGAAGATCACCGTCGACGCCCGCGGCGAGTTCTTCGAGCTCAAGACGACCATGAACACGATGGTGGATCAGCTGTCCGCGTTCGCGGACGAAGTCACCCGAGTGGCGCGCGAGGTCGGCACCGAGGGGCAGCTGGGCGGCCAGGCGCAGGTCCCCGGCGTCGCCGGCACCTGGCGGGACCTGACCGGGTCCGTGAACTTCATGGCGAACAACCTGACCACCCAGGTCCGCAACATCGCCCAGGTCGCCACCGCCGTCGCCCGCGGCGACCTGACCCAGAAGATCGCGGTGGACGCCCGCGGCGAGATCCTGGAACTCAAGAACACGCTGAACACGATGGTGGACCAGCTGTCCGCGTTCGCGGACGAAGTCACCCGAGTGGCGCGCGAGGTCGGCACCGAAGGGAAGCTCGGCGGCCAGGCGACCGTGCCCGGCGTCGCCGGGACCTGGAAGGACCTGACCGACAACGTCAACTCCATGGCGAACAACCTGACCGACCAGGTCCGGAACATCGCGCAGGTGACGGCGGCGGTCGCGCAGGGCGACCTGACGCAGAAGATCACCGTCGACGCCCGCGGCGAGATCCTCGAGCTCAAGACGACGCTGAACACGATGGTGGATCAGCTGTCCGCGTTCGCGGACGAAGTCACCCGAGTGGCGCGCGAAGTCGGTACCGAGGGCATCCTCGGCGGCCAGGCGCGGGTCCGCGGCGTCGCGGGCACGTGGAAGGACCTCACCGACAACGTCAACGTCATGGCCGACAACCTGACCGACCAGGTGCGCAACATCGCCACGGTGGCGAGCGCGGTGGCCAACGGCGACCTGTCGAAGAAGATCCGGATCGAGGCCCAGGGCGAGGTCGCGGCGCTGGCCGAGACGCTGAACGGGATGGTCGAGACGCTGCGCGCGTTCGCCGACGAGGTCACCCGCGTCGCCCGCGAAGTCGGCACCGAGGGCATCCTCGGCGGCCAGGCCCGGGTCCCCGGCGTCGCCGGGACCTGGAAGGACCTGACCGAGAACGTCAACTTCATGGCGCACAACCTGACCAGCCAGGTGCGCAACATCTCGCAGGTGACGACGGCGGTCGCGAAGGGCGATCTGACCAAGAAGATCGACGTCGACGCCCGAGGCGAGATCCTCGAGCTCAAGACGACGATGAACACGATGGTCGACCAGCTCTCGGCGTTCGCTTCCGAGGTCACGCGCGTGGCCCGCGAGGTCGGCACCGAGGGCAAGCTGGGCGGCCAGGCCGAGGTCGACGGCGTGTCGGGCACCTGGCAGCGGCTCACCGAGAGCGTGAACCAGCTGGCCGGGAACCTGACCACCCAGGTGCGGGCGATCGCCCAGGTGGCGACGGCGGTGACGGCCGGCGACCTGACCCGGCACATCACGGTGGACGCGTCCGGGGAGGTCGCGGACCTCAAGGACAACATCAACCAGATGATCGCGAACCTCAAGGAGACGACGAGGACCAACCGCGAGCAGGACTGGCTGAAGACGAACCTCGCGCAGCTGTCGGGGCGGATGCAGGGGCACCGCGACCTGGCGTCGGTCGCGGCGCTGATCCTGTCCGAGCTGGCCCCGCTGGTCCGGGCCCAGCAGGGCGCGTTCTTCCTGGCCCGCGACGACGACCGCGACGGCACGGTGCTGGAGTGCATCGCCGCCTACGGCCTCGCCCAGTCCCGCGCCGGCCTGCGGTTCACGATGGGCGAGTCGCTGATCGGCCAGGCCGCCGTCGACCAGCGCACGATCCTCGTCCACAACGCCCCGCCGGAGTACGCGCTGATCTCGTCGGGGCTCGGCTCGGCGGCGCCGGTGAACCTGATCGTGCTGCCGGTCCTGTTCCAGGGCGAGGTGCTCGGGGTGCTGGAGCTGGCCTCGGTGAACGAGTTCAGCACCGTTCACCAGGACCTGCTGGAGCAGCTGCGGCACACGATCGGCGTCAACGTGAACACGATCCTGTCGAACTCGCGGACCGAGGCGCTGCTGACGGAGTCGCAGCGGCTGGCGCAGGAGCTGCGGGCGCGGTCGGAGCAGCTGCAGGCCCAGCAGGGCGAGCTGCGGCGGTCGAACACCGAGCTGGCCGAGAAGGCCGCGCTGCTGGCCCAGCAGAACCGCGACATCGAGGTCAAGAACAGCGAGATCGAGCAGGCGCGGCAGGAGCTGGAGGAGCGCGCCGGGCAGCTGACGGTGGCGTCGCAGTACAAGACCGAGTTCATGGCGAACATGTCCCACGAACTGCGGACACCGCTGAACAGCGCGCTGATCCTGGCGAAGCTGCTGTCGGAGAACCCGGAAGGGAACCTGACGGAGAAGCAGATCCAGTTCGCGAAGACGATCTACGCGGCCGGGTCGGACCTGCAGCAGCTGATCAACGACATCCTCGACCTGGCAAAGGTGGAGGCGGGCCGGCTCGACCTGCAGATGACCGACATCACGCTGCCGGAGCTGGTCGAGTACGTCGAGTCGCTGTGCCGCCCGCTGACGGCGGACAAGGGGCTGGACTTCGCCGTCCACATCGATCCGCCGGTGCCCGGGAGCGTCCACACGGACGAGCACCGGCTGCAGCAGATCCTGCGCAACCTGCTGTCGAACGCGGCGAAGTTCACCGACGAGGGCGGCGTCCGGCTGCACATCCGGGCGGCGGACCCGGCGGAAGTGGAGCAAGAGGCGCTGAAGAACGCGCCGGGCATCATCGCCTTCGCGGTCGAGGACACCGGGATCGGCATCCCGGAGGAGAAGCTGGCGGTGATCTTCGAGGCGTTCCGCCAGGCGGACGGCACGACGAGCCGCAAGTACGGCGGCACGGGTCTCGGGCTGAACATCAGCCAGCAGCTGACGGAGCTCCTGGGCGGCGAGCTGCGGGTGGTGAGCGAGCCGGGGGTGGGCTCGACGTTCACGCTGTACCTCCCGGTGGCGGCGGCCAACCTGGTGGACCCGGCCCTGACGGCGCTGTCCTCGCGGCGGCTGCCGCCCGTGCCGAGCACGGTGCTGGTGGCGGCCCCGGACGTGACCCCGAAGCGCTTCCACGGCGAGAAGGTCCTGATCGTCGACGACGACCTCCGGAACGTGTTCGCCCTGGCGGCGGTCCTGGAGCAGGCCGGCCTGGACGTGATCTACGCGGAGACGGGCGTGGACGGCATCCGCGCCCTGGAGCGCAACGAGGACACGGCGCTGGTCCTGATGGACGTGATGATGCCGGAACTGGACGGCAACGCCACGATCGCGGCGATCCGCGCGGAGGCGGCGAACGCGGACCTGCCGGTGATCGCGGTCACCGCCAAGGCCACGGCCGAGGACCGAGCGAGGACCCTGGCCAGCGGCGCGGACGACTACATCACCAAGCCGGTGGACACGGACAAGCTGCTGGACGTGATAGCGGCCTCACTGGAAGCCGACGCCGCCTCGACGCGCGACGCCGGCCCGGTGGGCAGTGGAGCGGGTGACGGGAATCGAACCCGCGTAGCTAGTTTGGAAGACTAGGGCTCTACCATTGAGCTACACCCGCGTGCCCCCGGAGGTACCCGGGTGCGTGGCCAGCTTAGCGTGACCCGCTAGGCTGATCGCACACCCCCCTCGGGGGGTGCCGGGATGTGGCGCAGCTTGGTAGCGCATTCGCTTTGGGAGCGAAGGGTCGCAGGTTCAAATCCTGTCATCCCGACCGTAGGTCTTGTTCACACCACGCCCGACGAGCGAACGCTCGCCGGGCGTGTTCGTGTGTGGGCGTTCGGTGGTGGCGATCTGCTCGCCGGACGTCGCCACCACCGCGCGATAGGACGACGTACGGTCGGCGTTGGGATGGGCCCCTATCGTCGCGTGGTCCCGCTCGCGCCAATTCGCCCCTTGGCCTCAGTGGTCAGGTGGCAGCCGGTTTCGATCGAGATGACCGTAGTCGTACCTGACGACAGCGTCAGCGTTGCTCCGTACTGGTCCCGCAGTTCGAACTCGAACGTGGGCGGATTGTTCCGTTCCAGCCCCGGTTTGGTGAACCCGTAGGCCTTGCCCACTTCCGTTGCGATGCGCTTCGCGTCCACCCACTGCACGCTGGAGATCCCTTCGGGCGCGGTGATGAAGCTGAGGAACGTGCGCACCGCGTCGCGGCTGGCGACGCCCGGGAATTCATTGGCGCAGCCTGACTGGCGACCATCGTGCTTGTCGACCCAGCCGGTGAGGCCGAGGTTGTCGGTCAACTTCGTTCGCAGGGTCTTGCGGGCTTCTTCGTAGCGGGTGACAGCCTCGTCAATCGTCGGCCGCCGCAGGAGTTCGGCGTACTGCTGCTGGCTGGGCACTGTTGTCTCCGATGACGGCGTTCCGAGGTCTTGACCGCCGTCATCGCAGGCCGCGAGCAGCAGTGTGCCCGCGACCATCGCGGCAGCCAACGAGGTTCTGGTCAGCATGAGGCCATCTTTCCTACCGTGCGGGTACGGCAAGCTGCGGCATACCCGCCACGATGGCCGCAATGTTGTGTTTGCTGGTGGTGTCGGTGCCGTCCGGCAGCGTTTTTGTGTACTCGCTGTGTCCGTATGACGCGGCGAGGGGGCTGCCGTCCGAGCCGGTGGCGGCGCCGGCCGAGAGTTGAGTCATGCCGTCCATGGCGTAGGGGGCTGCGCCGTAGCGCCATGTTTCCGGCACCCATTGGGCGACGGGGTCACCGCTGGCCGTGATGTTGTAGGTGTGCCCGGCGGGCACCTTCAGGTCGTGGGCGGTGTTGTCGATGCCGAAGTGGTCAGCTACGCCCGGCGAGCCGAACACCACCGCGTCATCGACGCCCGTGCCGCCGTGGGCCAGGCTGATGCCGGTCACGATGGAGCCCTGCGAGTGACCGAGGGCGGTGAAGTGCGGGTCGGTTGGCCGCGCGGCGTTGATGCCCTGGTCGAACTTCGCCAGCTTGTCGCCGCCGATGTCGGCGTTCTCGCTGGTGATGAGCCCCACCAGCGAGCCCTTGTCGTCGAATGACGAGGGCTCGTAGCCGATCCACGTCACGGTGGCGACGGTCCCGCCGCCTTGGGTGGCGAGCATCCGCTCCGCGCTGCGTTGGACGCCGTCCATGTCGTCGACGTAACCGTGCATGTTGCCGTCCACCGTGCTGTTCATGCCCGGGGTGAAGACGGCGACGTGCTGCGCCGTATCGACATCGCCGTTGGCGATGGCGGCTTTGGGGTGCTCGCCGGTCATGTCCACGGACATCAGTTGGCGGTTTCCGTTCAGACTGCCGTCCGGGTTGTGCATCATGCCGGAGATCGCATCAAGCGCTCTGAGTCGTTCCTCGAAGCGGGCGATCTCGTCGGCGTCGCCGCCATCGCGTCGCAACCAGTCGAGTTCGGCGGCGAAGCTGCGCTTTTCCTGTTCGACGAGGGCCAGATTGGCTTTGCTGCGGTCGGCGGCCTTGATACCGTCCCGGTTGCCGACCCAGTCGGGGTGACGAGCGATCAGCTGCTGCCGCTCTCTGTCCGACAGTGCCGCCCACCAGGCCGCGTTCATCGACGGATCCGCGTCGACCGCCGGCGGAGGCATGATCGAGGAGACGGCGATCGCCTCACCGGAGTTGCCGGCCGCGGCCAGACTGGTGTGCTCGTTGTCGTTCGCGGTGGCATCGATGACCTGGCCGCCTTGGATGAGGTCGAGCACGGCACACAGGTCTTCATCGACATTCGTCGCTTGCCGCAGGACCTCCTCGACCCGGTCTTTCAGTTCATCGGCGATCCGGCTGCGTTCTTCAGCCACCAGTTCGCGTTGGTCGTCCGGCACACCGGGCACGCCGTTGTCCACGACTGCACCGTCACCGGCGATGGTGAAGTGGTTGCTCGCGGCGATGGCCTCGGCCTCCTTGACGCCGTTTTGTACGCCCGTGATGGCGTCACCGACATCGCCTGCCCTCCGACGCAGGGCAGCGAGATCAGCCGCGTACTCCTCGAGGCCGTCGATGATCTGGTTGACTTCCTTCGCTGCGGCATCAGCGGCCTCGCCGTGCCACCCCTCCGGCGTGTTGATGTCCCGGAGATCGTCCGAACAAGCTACGAGTTTGTTGTAAGCGGCATTGATGTCGCGAACGGCATTCTGCAGGACGGCGGGGCTCCACCGCGTGACGTCGGACCAGCCGGCCATCAGCTTGCCTCCACCGGCCCCATGGTCCGCGTGGACAGGTCTGCGGCGGCTGCCGACTCCTGCGCCGCGTAGTGGTCGGCCGCCTTCGCCATGTTGGCGGCGTGCGTGTCCAGACGGGATTCGAATCCCTGCTGCCGGTACACCAAAGCATGTTTGACTTCGGCCATTTTCAGCGCTGCGCGCGATCCCGGCATTCCCAGATCGCCAGTGGGTATGGCCGCTGTGCACCCCGCCCCGCGCAGTCCATCGGCCACCCGTCCCGCAGCTTGCCCGGTATGGCGGATCTTTGCTATCACCACCTGGTAACCCGCGCTCACAATGCCCTCCCCGGTATGTAGCGGCTCTGTCACCCTAGGGCATGACATCGGGCGGGAACAACCGTGCGAAGGCGGCCATGACCAGGCGAAATGTCAGCCGAGCGGATCTACCCAGGCACCATTTGAGTAGGACTACTCAGGCCTCCTCGCCTCGGGACTCCGACTCATATGTCGTCGGTGGGCTCCAGGGCGCTCACCACCCACCCCGAATGGGGTAGTCCGGGAACACAGCCCGAGGCACGCCGTGCCGGCACACCCTCGAATAGTCTTCGCGTCGACACGTACGGATCATCAGCGAATTTTTTTCGCAACAGCGCGTTTCGCAGATCCCCGCGAAGCGGTCTCCCGTCACCCGATTCAGCGACCTCGACTTGCCACTGCGGCAGGTCGGCACCCCCGGGCGGTACTGCGAGAATCAAGTGACCACAGCGACGGTCCGGTCCACATTCGACACAGCGAAAACCGGCGCCTCCGACGCATTCAACCGCGGATTCGACAATTGACACCCCGGGTGTAACCTTCGTCGGCCAGGTGGCGATGACGCCACCGGGACACACCGATTCCCGGCAGATAACCGGTTTCGCACGAGGGGGTTCGACCATGTCGTGGCTCGACGCCGCGCCCACGATGGTGCTCTGCGGAGTGCTGCTCATCCTGCCCGGCCTGCCCCTGACGTACCTGCTCGGGCTGCGCCGGCTGGCGATGGTGGCGATCGCCCCGGTCGTCGTGGTGGCCTTGGTGTCCGTGACGGCGATCGTCGCGGGCAAAGTCGGGATCCGGTGGTCGCTGCCCCTGGTGCTCGCCGTGTTCGCCGGGGTCTCGGTCGTGGCCGGTGGCGTGGTCCTGCTGCTTCGCCGACGCCTGCCGCAGCCCGCGCCCGGTGACGGCCTGCCGGTCGTCGCGGCCGCCGCGGGCGGGCTCGCCGTCGCGCTGGCGCTCGGGGTGCTCACGGTGCGAGCGGCGATCAGCAGCCCCGAGGAGCTGCTGACGACCGATGACTCGTCGTTCCACTACAACGCCATCGCCCACATCCTGAACACCGGGGTGGCGTCCACGTTCCGGATCGACACACTCGGCGTTCCCGGTCGCGTCCGCGGGTTCTACCCGGCGGCCTGGCACGATATCGGTTCGCTGCTCGCCATGGTCACCGGCAGCTCGGTGCCGGCCACGGCGAACATCCTGTCGGTCACCATCGCGCTGGTCGTCTGGCCGCTGGGCTGCGTCCTCCTGATGCGGCAGCTGGCCGGGCCGTCACGGTCGGCACTGGCGCTCGCCGGCCTGCTGAGCGTCGCCTTCGGCGCGTTCCCCTGGGAACTGCTCGGCTGGGGCATCCTGTGGCCCAACCTCTTGGGGCTCTCGCTGGTCCCGGCCGGGGTGGCGGTCGTGGTGTCGATGACCGGGCTGGCCCGGCAGGACGTGATCGGCCGGGGCCGGGCGTGGCTGCTGGCGCCGGTGATCCTGACGGCGATCGCCATCGCGCACCCGAACGCGGTCATCAGCCTGGTCGCGATCACCGTCCCCGCGGTCGTGGCCGGCCTCGCGCGGGCCGCTGTCCGGCGGTACCGGGCCGGCCGGCGGTCGCACGCGATCTTGCTCGCCGCGCCCATCGTGCTCGCCGCTCCGGCGTACTGGCTGGTCGTCGTCGAGTGGAGGGTCTTCTCCGGACCGATGAGCGCGGACTCGGCGCCCTTCGAGTCGCCGTCGCAGGCGCTCGGTGAGGTGCTGACCGGGGGGACGAACCACCACGACGCAGGCTGGGTCCTGGCCGTGCTGGTCGTCGTGGGGGCGGTGTCGTGCTTCCGGCAGCGCTGCCACCGGTGGCTGGTGGCCGGGCACGCCGTTTCCGGCGGCCTGTACGTGCTGGCCGCCGGCGTGCCGGGCGCGACCCGCCGGATCTTCACCGGCTTCTGGTACACCGACTCCCACCGGCTCGCCGCCATGCTGCCGATCACCGGCGTCCCGCTCGCGGTGCTCGGCGTGCTCGCGGTCGTCTCGGCGGTACGCGCCGGGCTCGCGCCGGACGGCGTGCTGCGCAGGCAACGCACGGTGGCCTGGGCAGCTCCGGTCGTCGCGGCGCTCGGCTTGCTGCTGGTGACCGGGGGGCTGCACCACGCCGACCACCGCGACCGGGTCCTGGCCGCCTACCCGAAAGCCGCTCCGCTGGTGGACGAGGACGAACACGCCTTGTTCACGCGGATCGGCTGGCGGACCGAACCGGGCACGATCGTGGCGCAGATGCCGTACAACGGCAGCCCGGCGGTGATGGCCCTGACCCGCCGCCAGGTCCTGTTCCCGCAGCTCAACCTGGGCCGGCTGACCCCGGACCAGGTGTACCTGGCCCAGCACCTCAACCAGGCGGCGAGCGACCCCCGCGTGTGCGAGATCGTCAACCGGCTGCAGGTCCGGTACCTGCTGACCAACGACCGCGCCCGGGGCAACCTGTGGGACGGCACCGCCTACCCGGCACCGACGGCCGGGTTCCGCCAGATCGACGAGGGCGGCTCGTTCCGGCTGTACCGGGTCAGCCCGTGCGACAAAGCGGCCGACTCGCGCTGAGGCGCCGGCACTACGACGAGAGAGCCGCCAGCCAGCCCGCCAACGTCTCCGCCAGCGCCGCCGGCTGGTCCTCCGGCGTGTGGTGCCCCGCCTTCTCCGGACGCCGCACCACCTCCAGCGACGCGAAGTTCGCCGCGCACCACTCCACCATGGACGGTGTCAGCATCGTGTCGAAGCCCGGCTCGAACGTCACCAGCAGCTTCGGCACCGACGGCGACGCCCCCAGCCAGCGGCCGAACGCCTCGAGCCGCGCCACCACCGAAGCCGGCGAGCCACCCAACGGCATCGAACGGGCCCACTGCAGCAGGGGGCGGCGGAACGTCGTCGCGTACTCCGGTGGGAGGGCGGCCAGGAACCCGGGCGGGAACTCGCCCGCACTCTTGATCGCGCGGAACACCTCCGCGCCCGCGGGGGGAACTCCTCCCACGTCATCGGCTTCAGCACCGCTTCGGTGAACGCCAGCGCCCGGACCCGCGCCGGGTGGCGGGACGCCCAGTCCGCCGCCAGCGCTCCGCCCCAGTCGTGGGCGATCAGGGTCACGTCGTCCAGGGACAGCGCGTCGAACCACGCGTCCAGGTAGCCGACGTGGTCCTCGAACGTGTAAGCGATGTCCGGCCGCGGGGAATCGCCCATGCCGATCAGGTCCGGGGCCAGGCGCCACCCCGGCAGGTGCGGCAGCACGTTGCGCCACAGGTACGACGAGGTCGGGTTGCCGTGGAGGAACACCACCGGCGCGCCGGTGCCCGACGAACGGTAAGCCAGCCCGGTCACTTGAACGCCCCCGCGAAGCGGGACGCCCACTCGGCGAACGGCCGCGCCGGGCGGCCCAGTACCCGCGAGACGTCCGGGCTCACCTGCTGCTCCGACGGCGTCGGCGAGCCCAGGATGTCCAGGGTCGCGGCCACGACCTCCGGAGGCATGAAAGCTGACATGGCGGCACGAGCTTCCTCCCGCGTCAGCGGCACGAACCGCACCGGCTCGCCCACCGCTTCGCCGATCGCCGCCGCCTGCTCGCGCGGGGACACCGGCGACGGACCGGTCAGGACATAGGTCCGGCCATCGTGCGACGCGTCGAGCAGCGCGGCCGCCGCCACCGCGGCGATGTCCGCCGGGTCGACCACCGGCAGGGCCACGTCCGCGAACGGCGCCGCGACCAAGCGCCGCTGTCGCACGCTTTCCGCCCACTGGAACGCATTGGACGCGAACCCCGCCGGGCGCAGCACTGTCCACTTCAGACCCGACGACCGCACCGCCTCCTCGGACACCGCCGGGTGCCGTCCCGTTCCGACGCCCTGCGAAGACAGCAGCACCACCCGCTCGACGCCGGCCTCACGCGCCCGGCCCAGCACCGGCCCGAGCGAACCGTCGAAGCCGGGCGGCGCCATCAAGAACGCCGCCCTCGCTCCGGCGAAGGACAGCGAAGCCAGATCTCCCTGCCGCACAACGACTCCCGGCGGCGCCGCGGCGATCCGGCGGGACACCGCCGTCACCTCGGCACCCGCCTCGGCCAGCAGCCGCACCAGCGGTTCTCCGACGTTTCCCGTCGCTCCCACAACCATGATCATGGGAACGACGGTACCTTCGCCGGTATAGTAGGTACCTAGAGGAAAGTATTGGCTGGAGGCGCCGAAGTGACCGAGACCACACCCGAACAGGCGTGCCCGATCGCCCCGGTGGTGGACATCGTGTTCAGCCGCTGGACCACGCCGATCCTGTGGGCCCTGCACGAACACGGCCGGCAGCGGTTCGTCGAACTGCAGCGCCGCATCACCACGATCACGCCGAAGGTGCTCACCCAGCGGCTGCGGCAGCTCGAGCGTGACGGGCTCGTCGTGCGCACCTACCACGCCGAGGTCCCGCCGCGCGTCGAGTACGAGATCAGCGAACTCGGCCGGAGCCTCGGCCCGCTGTTCGCCAGCCTGTCCGCATGGTCCGGCAACCTGGCGAAGGTCGACGCGGCCCGGCGGAGCTACGACGAACGCAGCTCCGCCAAGTAGGCGTCCGCGGCGCGGTCGCTACGGCGAGACGTCCAGGTAGTCGAGGTTGGCCGGGCCGTCCGCCGTCGTCGCGGTCAGGCGGATCGTGTGCTGGCCCGCCGGCAACGCCAACCCCTTGGTCACCGTGTTCCACGTCGTCCAGGCGCCGGTCCCCGGGAACGGCACGCCGGCGGCCACCACCGTGCCGTCCACCGAGATGTCCACCGGACGCGCCGCCGTCGTGCCGTTCGCGTAACCGAACGCCAGCGACGACGCCGGGCCCGTCACCTGCCATTCGACGTAGCTGCCGACGGCGTTGGCGCCGTTCGCGAAGCCGGTTCCCGAGAAGCCCGCGTGGTTGGCGTCGATCGTGCCGCCGGCCGACAGCGTGGCGGATTCGGCCTCGTAGCGCGTCGCGCCACCGGCGCGGGACACGCGGTACAGCACGGTCGCGTGCGAGGGTACCGACGCGCTGATCGTGCCGGCCGTGGTCCGGATCGCCTTGCTCCACAGGTCTTTCAACGTGTACGACGACGCGCTGCCGATCCCCGTGGCGGACGCGGTCGTGCCGATCGTCGCCGTCGCCGCCGTTTCGTTCGACAGGGCCACCGCGCGGTCGCCGTTCGCCAGCACCTTGCTGTACACCACCAGGCCCGCGTTCGCGCTCAGCACCGTCGCCTGCTTGCCGAGCGGGTCCTGGTCGAGCGCGATCACGTCGGTGTTCTTGAGGATCGCGAAATCGTCGTCCGACACCTTGCGCAGATCACTGCCGATCAGCAGCGGCGCGGCCATCATCGCCCACAGGCTAAAGTGCGTGCGGTACTCCGTCGCCGTCATGCCGCCGTTGCCGACCTCCAGCATGTCCGGGTCGTTCCAGTGCCCCGGGCCCGCGTACTGCGCGAGGCCGCGGTTGGTCTGTGCCTTGCCGATCATGCTCGACCACTTGTCCGAGATGTCGCCCGTGGTGCGCCACAGGTTCCCGACCGGCGCGGCCCACGTCCACGGCTGGTTCTGACCCCACTCGCAAAGGGAATACGCGATCGGGCGGCCCGACTTCGCGAGCGCGTCCCGCATCGCCTTGTACCGCTGCTGCGCGTCGACGCCCTGGTTGTTGCAGTTGTCGTACTTCAGGTAGTCGACGCCCCAGGAGGCGAACAGGTTCGCGTCCTGCTGCTCGTGGCCCAGCGCGCCGGGGAACCCGGCCTTGTTGCAGGTTTTCGTGCCGGCACTGGTGTAGATGCCGAACTTGAGGCCCTTCGCGTGGACGTAGGCGGCGAGGGCCTTGATGCCGTTCGGGAACCGCGCCGGGTCGGGCACCAGGTCCCCCGCCGGGTTGCGCGACGGCAGCGCCCAGCAGTCGTCGATGTTGACGTAGGTGTAGCCGGCGTCCTTCAAGCCCTTGCCGACGAAGATGTCCGCGATGTCCTTGATCATCGCTTCGGTGAATTCGGCGCGGCACTGCGTCGAATTCCAGTTGTTGAAACCCATCGGCGGTGTGCGCAGCAGGCCGTTTTCGAGGGCGGACGCCGCGGGCGCGCCCAGGACGAGACCGCTGGCCGCGATCGTGACCGCGGCGGCCGCGCTCGCGATGCGCCGGAGTGAGGACATGCGTGCTCCCGGAGGTGAGGTGGCGGACTCCGGTTAGTAAAAGTTCCTTCCAATCGCCGCGTCAAGGGCTAGTGCACGAAACATCAGATATGACGTCCGATCATTCCGGTCACCGGAATGCCCGGCGTTTCAGCGTCCCCCCGGCAAGGATCACACCTTCGCCGGAACGCGGCCCTGCTTCGGGAAGTACCCGCGAACACTTTTGGTGCAAAGAAGCACGAACAGCGCGAGCAGCACCAGCGCCTGGGCCACCTGGCCCGCCCGCATCCAGTCCGGGAACTCGGCCGCGACGACGAGGTACCCCAGCCCGGCCAGGCCGAGGAGGGTGATGATCAGCAGCCGGACGTAGGTGCGGCGGCGGCCGAGCTTGAGCCGCCCCGCCAGCCGGACGTAGACGATCGCGATGACCAGCACCGAAACCGGGCGGATCCACAGCACGCTCTCCAGCGAGGCGCGGGTCCCGGCCCGGTCGGCCGGGTTCGCCCGGCCGGTCGACTCCCAGTGCAGCACCTGGTAGTCGAGGATGCCGTCCTTGTGCAGGAAGGTCAGCACCGCGAACGCGACGCTGATCAGCAGGTTCAGGTAGAGCAGGACGGTGACCGGGCGCAGCACGCGCCCGGTGGTGTTCGAGGTGGTCATGGTTCCCCCAGGTTCAGTCGGGCGCGGTGGCCCGTTCGACGATGGCGACGAGTTCCGCCGCGTAGGCGTCGACGTCGGTGTCGGGACGCCGGATCAGTTCGGTGTGGACGCCGTCGATCGCCTGGCGGACGGTGATCGCCATGACGCGCGGGTCGAACCGGCCGAAGTTGCCGGTGCGCTGCCCTTCGCGCAGGCACGATTCCAGGACGTCGACGGCGCCGTGGTACCAGTCGTTGCCGCCCGCGGCGTCGCCGCCGTGCTGCAGGCAGTCGAGCAGCGCGGTGAGTTCGACCGGGTGCTCGGCGATGAACGCCAGGTTCGACTCGATGTAGGCCCGCAGTTCCGCCGCCGGCCCGGCCACCGCGTCGATCCGCTCCCGCATGTAGGCGATGCTCGTGGCCAGCACGTGCCGGACGACCTCGGCGATCAGGTCCGCCTTGCCGTCGAAGTGGTAGGAGATCATGCCGGTGCTGCTCAGCCCGGCACGTTTCGCGATCTGCCCGAACGACGCCTTCGCATACCCCAGTTCACCGATGGTCTCGATCGCCGCGCGGACGATCTGCGCCCGCCGGGCGTTCTCGGTGAACGTCTTTGCTTGCATGAGCAAAACATAGCACGGTTGAGCAAACCGCCGCCAGAACTTTCTCTTGCGCGACGGGACGGTTGCGGCGTGTGTCGATCACGCGCGCGAGAAAAGGCCACCTCGGACGACCGAGGTGGCCTTCGCTGAACCGGGGCCTACACCTGGCGTGCCGTGGCCATCGCGCGCTCGGTCTCCCAGAACGCCCGCACCGACCGGATCAGCCCGTCCTCGCCGACGCGGTAGACGAACACCCCGTCGGTGTCGACGCGGTAGCCCCCCGGCAGGAACGTCGTGATCGTCCCGACGTTGGCCACCTCGTCGCCACCGGCGTGGGAGTCGCGGATGGTGAACTCGAAGCGCTCGACGGTGGCGATCGTCTTGTCCCAGAACGCGCCGATGCCGTCGCGGCCGTGGTGCCCCTTGCCCGTCTCGTCGAAGAACGACGGGCCGACCGGGTCCTCGACGACGGCGTCCGGCGCGAACAGGGCCAGCCAGCCCTCCTTGTCACCCGCCGCCACCGCCGTCATCGAGGCGAACGCCGCGCGCCGCGCCGCCGGCTGCTCCTGCTCGGTGTCCCAGCTGACCTGCACGCCCACGGCAGTCACTCCTCGAACTTCGCGATGATTTCGGCCCCGAACTTGCGGATCGCCTCGAGCTTCGGCTCGACCGGCGCGTCGAACCCGACGCCGTCGAACACCCACGGCATCGTGATGACATCGGTGACGCCGGCGTCGGCCTGCGCGCGGTAGCCGTCGAGCCCGAAGGCGTCGATGCAGACCGCCTGGTACTCGAACGGGACGTCGGCGCGGCCCTGCTCGGCCAGCAGCTCCTTGAGCCGCGCGATCGTGTCGCGCAGCTCGTCGAGCTTCATCATCGCCGACGACCAGCCGTCGGCGACCCGGGCGGCGCGCTTCAGCGCGACTTCGGTGTGGCCGCCGATGTAGAACGGCACGCGCGACGGCGGCGCCGGACTCATCCGGATCTTGTCGAAGTCGTAGAACTCGCCGTGGTACTCGACCATCCCGCCGTCGAGGATCAGCCGCAGAACGTCGATGGCCTCGTCGACGCGCCTGCCGCGCCGCTCGAACGGCACCCCGCAGTACTCGAACTCCTGGGGCAGCCAGCCGACGCCGAGCCCGAGACCGAACCGGCCGCCGGTGAGCACGGCCACCGAGCCGACCTGGCGGGCCAGCAGGACCGGGTTGCGCGAGCCGAGTTTGAGCACCGACGTGTAGAAGTGGATGCGGCTGGTCACCGCACCCATCGACGCCGTCGCGACGAGCGGGTCCACCCAGGGTGTTTCCGCGGTCCAGAACCGGCTGCCGTCGGGGGTGTACGGGTAGTCCGTGTCCACCGTCTCGGCGTAGAAGAGCGAGTCGGGCAGGGCAATGGAGGCGAAGCCGGCCTCTTCGGCGGCCCGGGCGAGCTCGCCCAGCTGATCGAGGGGGTTCATCGCGATCGACAGGGTGAACTTCATGACCGAACTATAACGTGTTCTAGTTTGCTCGGCCAGGTCCCCCGGTGGGCCCGGTCACGCACCGGGAACCCACCGCGTAGCGTCCGCGTTGTCCGGTTCACAAGGTGACCACCGGTCACCGAGCCCCGAACTTCCAGGAGTGGTCCATGGGCACCGCGATCTTCCTGATCGTGCTCGTCGTCGTGATCGTCGGTGGCGGCCTCTATTTCTCGCGGCAGCGCGCCGCCGCCCGGCAGCGGGAGCTGGACGACGCCAAGGCCGACGCCCGGCGCCTGGTCGAGCGGCTCGGCGGCCAGGTCCTCAACCTCAACGGCACGGACACCGCGTCGCAACAGGCCATGGCCGACGCCAGCGAGCGCTACAACGCGGCCGGTTCGCAGCTGGAGCAGGCGCGCACGATCGAGCAGGCCCGGCTGGTCAAGGAGACCGCCATCGAGGGCCTCTACTACGTCCGCGCCGCGCGCACCGCGATGGGCATGGACCCCGGCCCGCAGCTGCCGGAGGAAACCGAGCGCGAGCGCGCCGGCAAGGTCACCGAGCGCCGGGAGGTCGACGTCGAGGGCCAGCACTACGCCGCCTCGCCCGAGGCCGGCCAGGACACGCCGTACTACTACCCCGGCGGCCGCGTCGCGGGCCGTCCGGTGCCGCAGGGCTGGTACAGCGAGCCGTGGTGGAAGCCCGCGCTCGTGGCCGGCGCCTGGGGTCTGGGGTCGATGTTCCTGTTCAGCGCGATGTTCTCCGGCATGAGCGGTATCGCGAGCGCCTCGGCCTGGGAGTCGGGCTACGACGCGGGCCAGCAGGACGCCCTCGAGTCCGGCGACCCGGGCGGCGGTGACGACTTCACCGGCGACGGCGGTGACGGCGGCGACGGCGGTGGCGACTGGGGCGGAGACTCCGGCGGCGACTGGGGCGGCGGCGGTTTCGACGGCGGCGGTTTCGACGGCGGCGGTTTCGATGGGGGCGGCTTCGACGGGGGCGGCTTCGACTTCTGACCCCCGGTTTCAAGCGCCCCAAGGCGGCCTTCGGTGCGTCTCACGCACCGAAGGCCGCCTTGGGTGCGTAGGACGCACCGAAGGCCACATTGGGGCGCTTCAGGCGGTTTGGCAGCGGGGGCACCAGTAGAGGTTGCGCGCCGCCAGTTCCGAGTGCGCCACCGGCGTTCCGCACACCAGGCACGGCTCGCCGGTGCGCCGGTAGACGTAGACCTCGCCGCCGTGGCGGTCCACCCGGGCCGCGCGGCCCATCGCCTCCGGCAGGTGTTCCGGGCGGACCGTGTCGATGCGGCCGACGCGGACGCCGGCGCGCATCAGGGTCACCAGGTCGGCCCAGATGGCGTCCCAGAGCGCACGATCGAGTGCTCGGCCCGGCGTGAGCGGCGCGACGCCGTGGCGGAACAGCACCTCGGCGCGGTAGACGTTCCCGACCCCGGCGAGCACCGCCTGGTCCATCAGCAGCGCCGCGATCGACGTCCTGGACCGCGAAATCCGCGCCCAGGCCAGCTCCGGTTTCGCGTCGCGGCGCAGCGGGTCGGGACCGAGCCGGGCCTTGATCGCGTCGGCCTGGGCGACGTCCAGCAGCTCGCACTTCGTCGGCCCGCGCAGGTCCGTCCAATGTGTCCGGCCCGCCAGCCGGAGCCGGACCTGGCCGACCGGCTCGGGCGCGGGCAGCGGGGCTTCGCCGAAGGTGCCGTAGAGCCCGAGGTGGATGTGCACGACGCCGTGCGGGCCGTAGTCGTGGAACAGGTGCTTGCCGTACGCCTCGGCACCGACGAGCACCTCACCGTCCAAATGGGACGCTTCGGCGGCGAACCGGCCCTGCGGGCTGCTCACCTCGACCGGCGCGCCCGCGTACCGGCGCTTGTGCAGCCGCGCGAGCCGGTGGAGCGTGTGCCCCTCGGGCATCAGGCCTCCGGCAACGCCGGCGGGGTCCCGGTGCGCTCGTAGTCGAGCAGCTGCTGCACGCGGCGGGCGTGCCGCTCCTCGGGCGAGACCTCCGTCGCCAGGAACGCCTCGACGATCTCGACGGCCTCCTCGGCGGTGTGCATCCGGGCGCCGACGCCGATCAGCTGGGCGTGGTTGTGCTCCCGGCACAGCTTCGCGGTCTCGACGCTCCAGGCCAGGCCGGCGCGGGCGCCGGGGACCTTGTTCGCGGCGATCTGCTCGCCGTTGCCCGAGCCGCCGACGACGATGCCGCGGCTGCCCTCGTCGGCCACCACCCGCAGCGCCGTCTCGACGCAGTACGCCGGGTAGTCGTCGTCCGCGTCGTAGACGTGCGGACCGACGTCGGTGACTTCGTGACCCTGCTTCTCCAGGTGAGCCACCAGGTGGTTCTTCAGCTCGAAACCGGCATGGTCGGATCCCAAGTAGACACGCACGGTCAGGAGTCTGCCACCCCGGCCGGGTTCGGGCATGCTCCGGGGGTGGGCATCTGGGAGCAGTCCGGGCACGACGTGCGGCTCGAGTGGGGCGCCGAAGGCGTCGCGGCGCTCGGCCGGGAGTGCGCGGTGCTGGTGGTGGTCGACGTGCTGTCCTTCGGCACGACCACGGATCTCGTGGTCGGCCGCGGCGGCCGCGTCCTGCCGGTGCGGTGGCGCGACGAGCGCGGGGTGGCCGCGGCGCGGGCGGCGGGGGCGGTCATCGCCGGCGAGAGCGGCTTCACCCTGCGGCCGTCTTCTGTGACGGAAATCCCGCCCGGCACCCTCCTCGCGCTGCCCTCGCCCAACGGCGCGACGCTGTGCGACACCGCCGCGGCGACCGGCGCGCACGTACTCGCGGGTTGCCTGCGCAACGCCACCGCCGTAGCGGCGAAGGCCGCTGCGCTGGGCGGCCCGATCGGGCTGATCCCGGCCGGGGAACGCTGGGGCGTGCACATTTTCGGTGACGGCGAAACGTTCGGGCCGCTGCGGCCCTGCGTCGAGGACCAGGTGGGCGCCGGAGCGATCGCCGCCGCGCTGGCCGGGCACGGGCTTTCGCTGTCCGCCGAAGCCGCGTTCGCCGCGCGGTCCGCCGACGTCACGGCCCTGGCGGCCTGCGTCTCGGCGCGCGAGCTGCGCGAAGCCGGCCACGGCGGCGACGTCGTGCTGGCCACCCAATCCGACGTGAGCGCCGCCGCTCCCGTCCTGACCGGAGGAGTACTGGCATGACCGGCCGCTGGATCGAGGTCGCCGAAGGCGTCCACGCCCGCCGTTACGCGGAGCTGGACCTGACCGTCGGGCTGGTGGTGGGCGCCGAGCGTTGCCTGGTCGTCGACACCCGCGGCGACCTCGAACAGGGCGCCGAGCTCGCCGCGGCGGTCCGCGAGCGCACGCCGCTGCCCTGGGCGGTGGTGTACACCCACGCGCACTTCGATCACGCCTGGGGCACCGAGGCGTTCCTGCCGTGCGAGGTCTGGGCGCACGAGCGCGGCGTGGCCGAGCTGAGCGGGGACACCGGCGCGGTGCGCGCCAAGTGGGCGGCGCACTACCGCGAGGAGGGCAAGCCGGAGATCGCCGAGGCGATTTCCCGCACGACCATCGCGGCGCCCGACCACCCGTTCACCGGCCGCGTCGAGCTGGACCTGGGCGGCCGCACGGCGGTCCTGCTGCACCCGGGCCGCGCGCACACCGACCACGACGTGGTGGTCCACGTCCCGGACGCGGCGGTCGTGTTCGCGGGCGATGTCGTCGAGCACGCCGAAGCGGGGTTCAGCGCGTACTCGTTCAGCGAAGAGACCGACCTGACCGCCTGGCCGGCCGCGCTCGACACGATCCTCGCGCTGGAACCGCGCGTCGTGGTCCCCGGCCACGGCGACCCGGTCGACGCGGAGTTCGTCCGCTACCACCGCGACGGCCTGCACGAACTGGTCGCGCTGAAGGCGGGCGTCGGCCGCGGGGAGACGACGGAGGTGGCGGCCGTGGCCGCGTCCCGCTACCCCAGCGACGTCACCCTGGCCGCCCTCGCGACGCCGTGAACGGCGAAAGGGGCGGTGGCCCTCTGCGCCACCGCCCCTTTCGCCCGACTCCCCTAGTCGAAGTTCAGGTCACCGGTACGGGTGCGCTTGAGCTCGAAGAAGTCCGGGTAGGCCGCCAGCGCCACGGCGCCGTCGAACACCTTCAGTGCGTCCTCGCCGCGGGGGATCGAGCTCAGGACCGGGCCGAAGAACGCCACGCCGTCGATGTGGATCGTCGGGGTGCCGACGTCCTGGCCGACCGGGTCCATGCCCTCGTGGTGGCTCTTCTTCAGCGCCTCGTCGTACTCGGTCGAGTGCGCCGCGTCGGCCAGCTCGGCCGGCGCGCCGATCGCCGCCAGGGCCTCCTTGATGACCGAGTCGTAGTCCTTGTTGCCCTGGTTGTGGTAGCGAGTGCCGAACTCGGTGTAGTACTCCCGCAGCACCTCTTCGCCCTTGAGCTGCGACAGCGCCACGGCCACGCGTACCGGACCCCAGCCCTTGGCCAGCAGCTCCTTGTACTGCTCGGGCAGCTCGTCCCGGCCTTCGTTCAGCACCGACAGGCTCATGATCCGGAAGTGCAGGTCCAGGTGGCGGTGCTTCTCCACCTCCAGGATCCAGCGGGAGGTGATCCACGCGAACGGGCAGATCGGGTCGAAGTAGAAATCGACCTTCGTGGGCTGCTCGGCAGCGGTCATGCGGGCACTCCTGAGTTCCGTCTCGATGTGGGCGGACCCCCACGAGACGAGCCAACACCGGGAAACGCGGGGTTGTTCCCTTATCGCCCGCCACCCCGTCCCCATGATTGGATGCGGGGAGTTGAAAACCGATACCAACGACCAGAGGTGCCTGTGCCCGCCCCCAACCTGACCCGTGATCAAGCCAAGCTGCGCGCGGATCTGCTCGACGTCACCGGCTACGACATCGAGCTCGATCTGACCGACGGCCACGGCGGACCCGGGGAGAAGACCTTCGCGTCGACGACGACCGTCCGGTTCTCCAGCGCCCGGGCCGGCGAATCGACGTGGGTCGACATCGTCGCCGACCGCGTGCACTCGGCCACCCTGAACGGCGCGGACGTCGACGTCAGCGCGTATGTCGAGGACAAGGGCATCGCGCTGGCCGGGCTGGCCGAGTCCAACGAGCTCACGGTGACCGCCGACTGCCGGTACATGAACACCGGCGAAGGCCTGCACCGGTTCGTCGACCCGGTCGACGACGGCGTCTACCTGTACACGCAGTTCGAGACGGCGGACGCCAAGCGGATGTTCGCCTGCTTCGACCAGCCCGACCTGAAGTCGGTCTACCGGCTCACGGTGATCGCGCCGAAGGACTGGAAGGTCGTTTCGAACGCGATCGTCGAGTCCGCCGAGGAGACGCCGGAAGGCGCCGTCCGCACGGTCTTCAAGGAGTCCGAGCGGATCTCGACCTACCTCGTCGCGCTGGTCGCCGGCCCGTACGCCGAGTGGCACGACGAGTACACCGACGACCACAAGACCATCCCGCTGGGCATCTACTGCCGCGCGTCGCTGGCCGAGCACATGGACGCCGACCGGCTGTTCACCGAGACCAAGCAGGGTTTCGGCTTCTACCACGAGAAGTTCGGCACGCCCTACCCGTTCTCCAAGTACGACCAGCTGTTCGTGCCGGAGTTCAACGCGGGCGCAATGGAGAACGCCGGCGCGGTGACGTTCTTGGAGGACTACGTCTTCCGCAGCCGCGTCACCCGCTACGCCTACGAGCGGCGCGCCGAGACGCTGCTGCACGAGATGGCGCACATGTGGTTCGGCGACCTGGTGACCATGCGCTGGTGGGACGACCTGTGGCTGAACGAGTCGTTCGCGACCTTCGCGAGCGTGCTGGCCCAGGCCGAGGCCACCGAGTACAAGAACGCGTGGACCAGCTTCGCGAACATCGAGAAGTCGTGGGCCTACCGCCAGGACCAGCTGCCCTCGACGCACCCGATCGCAGCCGACATCGTCGACCTGCACGCGGTCGAGGTGAACTTCGACGGCATCACCTACGCCAAGGGCGCGAGCGTGCTCAAGCAGCTCGTCTCCTACGTCGGGCTGGACCACTTCCTCGACGGCCTGAAGGTGTACTTCGGCAAGCACGCCTGGGGCAACGCGACGCTGGCCGACCTGCTGGGCGCGCTGGAGGAGGCGTCCGGGCGCGACCTGTCGTGGTGGAGCGCGCAGTGGCTGGAGACCACCGGGCTGAACTCGCTGAGCCCGCGCTACGAGGTCGGCGCGGACGGCAAGTTCACGTCGTTCGCCGTCGTGCAGTCGGGCGCGAAGCCGGGCGCCGGTGAGCTGCGCACGCACCGCGTCGCGGTCGGCGTCTACGACGAGCAGGACGGCAGAATCGTCCGCACCCAGCGGGTCGAGCTGGACGTCGACGGCGAGCGCACCGAGGTGCCGGACCTGGTCGGCCTGCCCGCGGGCAAGCTCGTGCTGGTCAACGACGACGACCTGACCTACTGCACGATGCGCCTCGACCCGGCGTCACTGACCACGCTGATCGACCGCATCGCCGACATCACCGACCCGCTGCCGCGGACGCTGTGCTGGTCGGCGGCGTGGGAGATGACCCGCGAAGCCGAGCTGAAGGCCCGCGACTTCGTCACGCTGGTGCAGCGCGGCATCCACACGGAGACCGAGGTCGGCGTGGTCCAGCGGCTGCTGCTGCAGGCCCAGACGGCGCTGAACTCCTACGCGGAGCAGGAGTGGGCGGCCTCGACGGGCTGGCCGGCGTTCACCGCGCGGCTGCTGGAGCTGGTCCGGGGCGCGGAGCCGGGATCGGACCACCAGCTGGCGTTCGTGAACTCGCTGGCCGGGTCGGTGCTGGATGCGGATTCGCTGGCGGTGCTGTCCGGGTGGCTCGACGGGTCGGCGCCGCTGGAAGGCCTGACCGTGGACACGGACCTGCGCTGGCGCCTGCTGCACGCCCTGGTGGCGCACGGCAAGGCGGCGGCAACGGAGATCGACGAAGAACTGGCCCGCGACAACACGGCGACCGGTCGTCGTCAGGCGGAGCGCGCCCGGGCCCTGCGCCCGACGGCGGAGGCCAAGGCCGACGCGTGGCAGCGAGCGGTGTACGACGACGAGCTGCCGAACGCGGTGAGCGACTCGCTCATTTCGGGCTTCTCGCACCCGGGGCAGAAGGCGCTGCTGGGCTCGTACGTGGCGAAGTACTTCGAGGTGATCGACGAGGTGTGGCAGCGACGCTCGAGCGAGCGGGCCCAGCCGATGGCGATCGGGCTGTACCCGTCATGGGCGGTGGCCCCGGAGACGGTGACGGCCTCGGACGAGTGGCTGGCGGGCGAGCACCCCCAGGCGTTGCGCCGGCTGGTTTCCGAGGGCCGGGCGGGCATCGTCCGGGCGTTGGCGGCACGGGACTTCGACGCGCAGTCCTGAGGTCGAGCGGCGGGTCGTGTTTCGGCACGGCCCGCCGTCGGGCCGGGCAAGCGCGCAACACGGGCCATCCGGCGCCCCGGCAGAGCTCACCCGGCTTAGCTCATCCGACGCTCGTCCGACTTAGCCCACCCGGCTTAGCCCACCCCGGCAGAACTCACCCCGCGCACAGCCCGCCCTCCTTGGGGGCCGCCCTCGCCGACGAGGCCGACAACCCACGAAAAAGGCCCCGCACCAACGTGCGGGGCCTTTCACGCGAAAACCTTACCGAGGCGCCGGACCAGCCTGGTCCGAAAGCATCCGCAGCGCGTTCACCAGTCCGTTGACCAGCCCACGCACCAGGTCACCCTCCTTGAACGACGCCACCATGCTCGCCACCGCGAGCTTGGCGCCCCGGTCCGGCAGGCGCAGGTGGGCCACCTTGCCCGTGACGATCTCGATCAACCGCTCGCCCGGGGAGACCGCGATCAGGACCGCGTTCGCCGGGTTCGGCGTCGTCGCGTGCAGGCCCTCCGCCGTCGTGCGGCTTTCCGCGCCCAGCTCGCCGAGGTAGAGGCTGAAGTCCAGGCCGGTCTCGCGGCTCGCGAAGGTCAGCGCCTCGTCGAGGCGGGCCAGCTGCCGCGGGGTGAACGGCCCGGACGGTGCCGCCGGCTCGTACATCTTGGCCGCGGACACGCGACCGGTCGCCGTCAGCGCCTGGCCGTAGCCCAGCTCGGACTCGTCGACGCGTGTCGTCAGCTCACCAGTTGCCACGAGCGCCTCCCGCCGCGGTCGGGGCGCCCTCGGGCGCGCTGTTCTCGATGGCGGTGTGCCCGTGCCCGGTGCCCGCACCTTCCGGGTTGGCGCTCCACCACATGGCCGGGTAGTCCCAGGCCTGGCCGGACCGGGGCCGCGGGGCGCCGCCGGACCTGCGCCGGAGCGTCAGCAGCCCGGCGAGGCCGTAGATCGCCAGCGGGATCACGGCGAAGACCAGGATCGTCTCGACAACGTTCACGGCGCTGAGCGTATCGGATGACCTCCGCCCCCACCGCGCGCGGCGCACTCGACCGTTCGTCGTAAGCCGAGTGCCGTCCGCCGCTTGGCTCGCGGGGACTGGAACGTTGGGGCGAAGACCGTCGGGCCGAAAGGTTGCAACTCAACGTACAGGCGGCCGCACCCGCCGCTGTCGTCTTGTCCGGACCTTGAAATCCTCGTAGCTTTTTCACCTGTACGGGCCTTGCGCCCCGCTCTTCAGCCCCAGCAGGTAACGCACCGGTCCCAGGAGGCCTTGCCATGAACAGCGTCCAGACGCCCGCACAGGCGATCACCGAGACCTTCTCGTCACTGAGCGACATCGACTTCGTCCCCGGAACGCGTGTGACGGCGGGCACAAGGGTTACCCGGGGTACACGTGTCACTCGCGGTACACGCGTCACGGCGGGAACGCGCGTCACGGCGGGCACCCGGGTGACGGCGGGCACGCGGGTCACCCGAGGGACCCGGGTCACGCGGGGCACTCGCGTCACGATGGGCACGCGGGTGACGGCCGGCACGCGAGTCACCTGCGGCACCCGCGTCACCCGAGGCACGCGCGTCACCATGGGCACCCGCGTCACCTGCCAGAGCGACTTCGCGCTCGCTGCCTGACCCCGTACTCCAGGGCCCCGCGCACTACCTGAGCACTTCGCGCAAGCACCCGGCTCGCCCCGGCCGCCACACGGCAGCCGGGGCGCCGGCTTGTCCGGGCTCCGTTAACCGCCTCTGACCGCCTCAGGCTCTCGCCCAGGGCTTCGCCCGAGCCGGGGGCTCGGCCACCCGGACCCCCGCCACGGTCAAGCCGCGGAGCCGAGATACGGCCGCCAGAGCGGGTCGGCCTCCTTGGAGTGCGCGAGCAGCCGCCAGTGCGGGCCGTGCGGGGCGCGAGGGACCACGCGCAACCGCCAGCCGATCTCCGAGAGCAGCCGGTCCGCCTTGCGGTGGTTGCACTTGGCGCAGCAGGCGACGCAGTTGGTCCAGCTGTGGGGGCCACCCCGGCTGCGCGGGACGACGTGGTCGATCGTCTCGGCCCGCCCCCCGCAGTAGGCGCAGCGGTACCGGTCACGGTGCATCAGACCCGCGCGGGTCAGCGGTACCTGCGCGCGATACGGTACGCGGACGTACGTGCTGAGGCGGATCACCGAGGGCACCGGCAGCGAGACCTTCGCCGAGTGCAGTTCGGTCCCGCCGGGGTCACCGTGGACCACTTCGGCCTTGCCGCACATCACGAGCACGACGGCGCGCCGCAGCGGCAGTGCCGTCAGCGGCTCGAAAGTGGCGTTGAGCAGGAGCACCCGGCGTCGGCCCCACGACGGGGCGGCCGGGTCCCGGCCTCTACTACGCTGGCCGGGCGGGCGGGTCACTCCCCCTGGGCGGGTCCCCGGCCCGGCCGGGACGGTTCCGCCGGATGCGGAACCCCCCGGATAGGCACGCAGAACCACCTCTGGCGCCTCGTCGGCCGTGGCTCGGCCGGAGACGCCGCGGGGGCTGGGTTGTCGGTCTGGCACTCGACCACCTCCAGGGGCGTAGGCATAGTCGACCACAGAACAGGCCCCCAGCGCACGTGTGTTACAAGACGTGTCACATCCGCGCGACCCAACATCCACTCGCCGTTGGGGCAGCCGACCCGATCGGAAGGATGAACGAAACCCCGTGCTCCCCCTGCTCACTTCCGCCAAGACACCGTGCATCGACGACGCCAGCACGTTCTGTGCCCAGGTGTACAACGTGACGCACAACGAGTGGCTGGCGGGTTCGGCGAACTGGCTGATCACCAAGCCGGTCAAGATCCTGATGATCATCGTGATCGCGTTCGTGGTCCGGATGCTCGTGAGGCGGCTGATCAACCGCGTCACGACCCTGCCCAAGACCGGCGGCAAGCTCCCGTCGCTGCTGCGCCCCCTGCGCGAGCGCGCGCCGGAGGTGCTCGGCGCCGCCGTAATCGAACGCCGCCGCCAGCGCGCCATGACCATCGGCTCGGTGCTGAAGTCGATGGCGACGTTCCTGATCTACGGCCTGGCGTTCATCCTCGTGCTGGGCGAACTCGGCATCAACCTGGGCCCGATCATCGCCTCGGCCGGCATCATCGGCGTCGCGATCGGGTTCGGGGCGCAGAACCTGGTCAAGGACTTCCTGTCCGGGATCTTCATGATGGTCGAGGACCAGTACGGCGTCGGCGACGTCGTGGACGTCGGCGAGGCCTCCGGCACGGTCGAGTCGGTGGGCCTCCGGATCACCACGCTGCGTGACGTCAAGGGCACGGTCTGGTACGTCCGCAACGGCGAGGTGCTCCGGGTCGGCAACTCGAGCCAGGGCTTCGCGGTCGCGGTCGTCGACGTCCCCCTCGGCTACACCGCCGACGTCGAGCGCGCGGCGACGGTGCTCGCCGACGCGGCCTCCGCGGCCACCGAGGGTGACGCGCTGAAGGACAACGTGCTCGAGCCGCCGGAGATGCTGGGTGTGGAAAGCGTCACACCCGAGGGCATCCAGCTGCGCCTGACGGTGAAGGTGCGCCCGGGCAAGCAGTGGGCGGTTCAGCGCGCGCTGCGCGCCCAGCTGCTGGCGGCCCTGGAGGAGGCGGGCTTCGACCCGCCGCTCGGCCGGCTGTTCCCGCCCGCGGCCCCGCTGGCGGCCGACAAGAAGTGACCGGTGGCCGTCCCGGCCCGAACAGGCCGGGACGGCCCGTCCTTCTCGAACCGTCCTCGCGGCGGGCACGGTTACGCTGGGAAACGGGTTTGCGACCATCCGGCATGAGCGGACCGGGCGTCGGGAACCCGGACCCCAGGGGCAAAATGGAAGGCGTGTCTGCAGTGAGCGAACCGGCGAACCTCTACGAAGCGATCGGTGGCGAACCGACGTTCCGCCGCATCATCGGACGCTTCTACGAGGAGGTCGCGCGCGACGAGGTCCTGCGTCCGCTCTACCCCGAAGAGGACCTCGGGCCGGCCGAGGAACGCTTCCGGCTGTTCCTCATCCAGTACTGGGGCGGCCCGCACACCTACTCCGACCAGCGCGGGCACCCGCGGCTGCGGATGCGGCACGCGCCGTTCAAGATCGGGCCGATCGAGCGGGACGCCTGGCTGCGGTGCATCCGGATCGCCGTCGACGAAGAGAACCTGGGCGAGCCGTACCGCGGGCAGCTCTGGGCCTACCTGGAGATGGCTGCGCACAGCATGATGAACAGCTTCGTATGACAGAGCCAGCCTGGTGGCGCGATGCCGTCTTCTACCAGGTCTACGTACGCTCGTTCGCCGACTCGGACGGTGACGGCGTCGGGGACCTGGAAGGCATCCACTCCCGGCTCGGTTACCTGGAGCTGCTGGGCGTCGACGCGCTGTGGCTGACGCCGTTCTACCGCTCCCCCATGGCCGACCACGGCTACGACATCGCCGACCCGCGCGACGTCGACCCGATGTTCGGCACCCTCGGCGACTTCGACGTGCTGCTCACCGAGGCGCACAAGCGGGGCATCAAGGTCACCGTCGACGTGGTCCCGAACCACACCAGCAACCAGCACGCCTGGTTCAAGTCGGCGATGGCCGCCGCGCCGGGCAGCCCGGAACGCGACCGCTACGTCTTCCGCGACGGCGTCGGCCCGAAGGGCGAGGACCCGCCGAACAACTGGGTCAGCGCGTTCGGCGGCCCGGCCTGGACCCGGGTGCCGGACGGCCAGTGGTACCTGCACCTGTTCGCGCCGCAGCAGCCGGACCTGAACTGGGCCAACCCGGAGGTCGCCGCCGACCTCGAGCGCACCCTGCGGTTCTGGCTCGAACGCGGCGTCGACGGCTTCCGCATCGACGTCGCCCACGGCATGGCCAAGCCGCCCGGCCTGCCGGACATGGACCCGCGCGCGAACGGGATCGGGCCGAACCACTACTACGACCCGCGCTGGGACCACGACGGCGTCCACGAGATCCACCAGATGATCCGGAAGGTGCTCGACGAGTTCCCGGCCGCGATGGCGGTCGGCGAGATCTGGGTGACCGACGAGGAACGGCTGTCGCGCTACCTGCGGCCCGACGAGCTGCACCTGGCGTTCAACTTCCGGCTGGTGCTGACCCACTTCGACGCCGACGCCATGCGCACGGCCATCGAGCGGTCCCTGGCGGTCCCGGCCCGCACGGGCGCCCCGGCGACCTGGACGCTGGGCAACCACGACGTCTGGCGGCAGGTCAGCCGCTACGGCGGCGGCGCCACGGGGGTGCGGCGCGCGCGGGCGATGGCGCTGGTCGAGCTGGCGCTGCCGGGCGCGGTGTACCTGTACAACGGCGAAGAGCTGGGGCTGGCGAACGTCGAGCTGGCGCCGTCGGACATGGCGGATCCGCGCGCGAAGACGAGCGGAGCCGAGTTCGGCCGGGACGTCTCGCGGGTACCGCTGCCGTGGGAGGGCGATCTGCCGCCGTTCGGTTTCTCGCGGAACCCGCGGACGTGGCTGCCGATGCCGGCTTCGTGGGCGGAGTTGACCGTGGAGAAGCAGATCGAGGACGCGGACTCGACCCTGTCGCTGTACCGGGCCGCGATCGAGCTCCGGAAGACGCATCCGGCGTTCAGCGGGGACGAACTGGAGTGGTACGGCGCACCGGCGGGGTGTTTCGCCTTCCGGCGGCGCGGGGGCGGGTTGGTTTGCGCGTTGAACACCTCGGCTTCGCCGATCGCATTGCCGCCGGGTGAGGTGCTGTTGTCGAGCAGTCCGCTGGTGGCGGGGAAGCTGCCCGCGGATTCGGCCGCCTGGCTGGTCTGAGGCCGCTTCCACAACCCGCGCCGGTTGTGGACAACTCCGGCCGGAAGCCCCTTCGGGCGGCTTTTTCGTCGGTAGGCCCCGATACGCTGGAAGCGGGGGCAGCCCCCAGGGAGGGCGGGCCGCGCGCGGTGCGGGAGTTCAGCCGGACTGGTTGCCCGAGCCGTCGTCGAACGCGCCGCTCGCCAGCCACGCCACCAGCGCCGCGGCCTGGAGGTAGGGCGCCGCGTGGGCAGCCGCCCGGCCCGCCGCGCGCGTGCGGCCCCACCTCTCAGGTCGTTCCGCGGGCGCCGGCGCCCGCTCGCCCGCCGGACGGTCCCGCCGCCACGGGGTTTCCTCGGCGCGCACGCCGTCGAGGAAGTCCGCCGTCGGGTCTTCGTCCTTCATCGTTTCGGGAGTCCGGGTGGCGGAGCCCCCGGCCGGGGTGAAGCCCCGAATGGCACGGTCATGCCTCCAGCGTGCCACCGCCCCGCGCGGAACGGTGGCCGCCGTAAGGACTTCGTCAGAACAGCAGCGGCAGCAGCGCGTGCCGGCGCCGCACGATCGCGCCGTAACGCGCGTCGAGGCGCAGCCACGAGTCCGTCGCCGTCACGCGGACGACGTCACCCTCGACGTCCGAGTCCACGAACCCCATGCCCGACATGGCGAACAGGCAGCGCATCTGCACCTTGACCTCGACCGAGCCGCCGGTCACCGTCAGGACCGCCTGGTCCATCAGGGACGACGGCGGCGTGCCGTGCGGGCCGACGTTGTCCCTCGCCAGGCTCACCCCGCGGTCCGCCAGCTCGGACACCACCCGCGCCGGGAGCTCGTCGACCAGCGGCCAGCGGCCCGGCGGCGGCAGCTCGCCGTGCCAGAGCAGGTCGCGGGCGGGGCCCGGGTCCATCCGGGGGCCGCCCGCCACGGTCAGCGCCGCCAGCAGCTCGTTGCCGGACACCGTGACGTCGCCGGGTGTCACGTCCCCGGCCACCGCGCGGGTGGCCAGGCACTCGAACGGCGTCGCCGTCCAGGCCTCGACCACGCCGTCGCCGCGCCGGCGCAGCCGGACGGCCGTCTGGCCGTCCAGCCGGACCGCGCGGGCGACGAACGCGCCGAGGGTCTCCCGGTCGGCCGCGTCCGGCACGAACAACTCAGGCATCCGCGAACCCCTGCTTCAGAAACTCCGACTCGGCCGGGGTGAGCCTACGCGGCCGCAGCTCGACCGTGTCGTACGGCGCCAGCACCGTCTCCGCGGTGACCGCCACGCGGTCGTCCGGAGAAGGGCCGCCGCGGACCCGGTAGGCCAGCGTGAAGCTCGCCGCGCGCAGCTCGGTCAGGTCGATCTCGATCCGCAGCTCCTGCCCGGACACGACGATCGGCGCCTTGTACGCGACTTCGAGCCGCACCACGACGATGCCCTTCGGCAGCTGGTCCAGCCCGGCTTCGACGGCCGCACTGAACAACAGCGGGATGCGGGCCTCTTCCAGCAGCGTCACCAGCTTCGCGTGGTTGACGTGGCCGTAGACGTCCATGTCCGTCCAGCGCGGGCGGACCAGCGAAACGTAGGTCACCGCACCGTGCTCCGGATCTGGCGGGCCGCCACCGAAAGCGTCGCCAGGTCGAGCCGGCCGGACTTGGTGATCTCGTCGAGCGCGACGCGCGCCCGCTGCAGCCGGGACGCGTTGGTCTTTTCCCACTGCTCGATCTTGGCGTCCCCGGACGATCCCGGATCGCTGTGCCGCAGCGCGTCCAGCGTGATCGCCCGCAGCGAGCTGTAGACGTCGTCGCGCAGCGAAAGCCGGGCGAGCGCGTGCCAGCGGTTGCCGCGTTCGAGCTTGCTGATCTCGGTGAGCATCTGGTCGATGTCCAGGTGCGCCGAGAGCGCGTAGTACAGCTCCGCCGTCTCGGCCGGGCTGTGCACGGCGTCCACGCCGACCTGCTGCTCGGCGAGCTCGGCCACCTCGGTGACGTCGAGCAGGCCGTAGGTGTGCAGCAGCAGCGACACCCGGCGGGCCACGCTCGCCGGCACCCCGGCCCGGATCAGCTCGTCCGCGTGCGCCTGCACCGACTCGGCCTCGCGGCCGCGCAGCAGGTCGCCGATCTTGGGCACGAGCTTGCCCAGCACCCGGCCGAAGCGCTGGATCTCCGACAGGGGGGCCAGCGGCTGCGGCCGGTTGGTGAGGAACCAGCGCGCGGCCCGGTCGAGCAGCCGGCGGGTCTCCAGCACCATCGCGTCGGCGACGTCGGTGTGCACGACGTTGTCGAGCGCGTCGATCTCCTTCCACAGCGCGGGGAGGTCGAACACCTGCGTCACGACCGCGTACGCGCGCACCGCGTCCGTCGCCGTCGCGTTCATCTCCTCCATCAGCCGGTAGACGAACGAGATGCCGCCGCCGTCGACCACCTCGTTGGCGATCATCGTGGTGATGATCTGGCGGTGCAGCGGGTGCTCGCCGATCGCGTCCGGGAACCGCTCGCGAAGCGGCTTCGGGAAATACTCCGGCAGCCGCGCGGCGAAGACCTTCGAGTCGGGCAGGTCGCTGGCCAGCAGCTCGTCCTTCAGGTCCAGCTTGACGTGGGCCAGCAGCGTCGCCAGCTCCGGCGAGGTGAGGCCCTTGCCTGCCTTCTCCAGCTCGCGGAACTCCGAGTTGCTGGGCAGCGCTTCGAGCTTGCGGTCGAAGGCACCCGCGGACACCAGCGCCTGGACCTGGCGCGCGTGGACCGAGACCATCGGTGCGGCGTGCGCCCGGCTGACGCCGAGGACGGCGTTCTGCCGGTAGTTGTCCTTGAGCACCAGCGCGCCGACCTCGTCGGTCATCTCCTCCAGCAGCTCGTTGCGCTGTTCGCGCTCCAGCTTGCCGGTCTGCACGAGGTGGTCGAGCAGGATCTTGATGTTGACCTCGTGGTCGGAGCAGTCGACGCCGGCCGAGTTGTCGAGCGCGTCGGTGTTGATCTTGCCACCGCCCCGCGCGAACTCGATCCGGCCGAGCTGGGTGAGGCCGAGGTTGCCGCCCTCGCCGAACACCTTGACGCGCAGCTGCCTGCCGTCGACGCGGATGGCGTCGTTGGCCTTGTCGCCGGCCGCGGCGTGGCTTTCGGTCTCCGCCTTGACGTAGGTGCCGATGCCGCCGTTCCAGAGCAGCTCGACCGGCGCCAGCAGGATCGCCTGGATCAGGTCCATCGGCGCCAGCGCGGTGACGCTGTCCTCGAGCCCGAGCGCCGTGCGGACCTGCGGGCTGATCGGGATCGACTTCGCCGTGCGCGGGTAGATCCCGCCGCCCTCGCTGATCAGCGAGCGGTCGTAGTCGTCCCAGGAACTGCGCGGCAGGTCGAACAGCCGGCGCCGCTCGGCGTACGACGTCGCCGCGTCGGGGTCCGGGTCGAGGAAGACGTGCATGTGGTTGAACGCCGCGACCAGCCGGATGTGCTCGGACAGCAGCATGCCGTTGCCGAAGACGTCGCCCATCATGTCGCCGATGCCGACGACGGTGAAGTCCTCGGTCTGGGTGTCCTTGCCCAGCTCGCGGAAGTGCCGCTTGACGCTCTCCCAGGCCCCCTTGGCGGTGATGCCCATGGCCTTGTGGTCGTAGCCGACCGAGCCGCCGGAGGCGAAGGCGTCCCCCAGCCAGAAGCCGTACTGCGCGGAGACCTCGTTCGCGATGTCGGAGAACTTCGCCGTGCCCTTGTCGGCCGCGACGACCAGGTAGGAGTCGTCGGCGTCGTGCCGGACGACCCCCGGGGCGGGCACGGTCTTGCCCTCGATGCGGTTGTCGGTCAGGTCGAGCAGGCCGGAGATGAACATGCGGTAGCAGGCGATGCCCTCGTTGAGCAGCGCGTCGCGGTCGATGCTCGCGTCGCCGCTGGGGGCCGGCGGGCGCTTGACGACGAAGCCGCCCTTCGCGCCGACCGGCACGATCACCGCGTTCTTCACCGCCTGCGCCTTGACCAGGCCGAGGATTTCGGTGCGGAAGTCCTCGCGCCGGTCCGACCAGCGCAGGCCACCGCGCGCGACCTCGCCGAAGCGCAGGTGCACGCCCTCGACGCGCGGGGAGTACACGAAGATCTCGAACTTCGGCCGCGGTTCGGGCAGGTCGGGCACGCCGGCCGGGTCGAGCTTGATCGCCAGGAACGTCCGCGGCCGCCCGTCGGTCCCCATCACGTGGTAGTTCGTCCGCAGGGTGGCCCGGATGACAGCCATCAGGCGGCGCAGGATGCGGTCCTCGTCGAGGCTGGTGACCTCGTCGATCATCGCGTTCAGCTCGGAAGCCAGCGCCTCCGTGGCGGCCTCGCGGTCGGCCTCGGCGAGCTTCGGGTCGAAGCGGGCCTCGAACAGCTGCAGCAGCTTCGTCGCGATCTGCGTGTGGTTCAGCAGCGTGTTCTGGATGTAGTCCTGGGAGAACGCGCTGCCGGCCTGGCGCAGGTAGCGCGAGTACGCGCGCAGCACGGCGGCCTGGCGCCAGGTGAGCCCGCCGCGCAGGACGAGACCGTTGAGGCCGTCGACCTCGGCGTCGCCCCGCCAAGCGGCCTCGAAGGCGTCCTGGAAACGCCCGCGCAGCTCGTCGACGGCGTCCTCGTCGGACTCGTCGAGCATCTTCTGGTCGACGCGCAGGCCGAAGTCGTAGATCCAGCACGCGCCGCCGTCCTCGCGGTGCAGCTCGTACGGCCGCTCGTCGACCACCTCGACGCCCATCGCCTGCAGCACGGGCAGCACCTTCGAGAGCGTGACGCCCTCGCCGCGCAGGTAGAGCTTGAAGCGCCGCTCCCCGGGGCCGGCGTCGGCGGGCCGGTAGAAGGACAGCGCGAGGTCGCCTTCGTCGGTCAGCGAGTCCAGCGAACGGAGGTCGGCCAGTGCCTCTTCGGCGGTGAAGTCCTCCTTGTAGCCCTCGGGGAAGACCATCGCGAAGCGCTGGCCCTGCTCGGTGGCCGACTCCTCGCCGACGATCCCGACCGCGACGCCGCCGTCGGCGCGTTCCCGGCGTTCGTCGAGGACCGCCTCGACCATCCGGTCGTCCCAGGTGCGGACGGCGTTGTTCAGCCGGTCCTGGATCTTGAGCGTGTCCGGCTCGAGCCGGCGCGCGGGGTCGGTGTGGACGACGAAGTGCACCTGCGCCAGGACGGTTTCGCCGATCCGCGCGCTGTACTCGAGCTGGGTGCCTTCGAGCTCCTCGAGCAGGACTTCCTGCATCGCCAGCCGCGAGCGCGTGGTGTAGCGGTCGCGCGGGAGGTAGACGAGGCAGGAGTAGAAGCGGCCGTAGGGGTCGCGGCGCAGGAACAGCCGCAGCCGGCGGCGGTCGGCCAGGGTGATCGCGCCGGTCGTCGTCGAGTACAGGGAGTCGGTGTCGGCCGAGAACAGGTCGGCGCGCGGCCAGTTCTGCAGGATTTCGAGCATCCGCTGGCCGGAGAACGATTCGAGCGGGAAGCCGGCGCGGTGGATGACCTCGCGGACCCGCTTGCAGACGACCGGGATGTCGAGGACGTTCTCGTGCAGCGCGGTGGTGGTGAACATGCCGAGGAAGCGGTGTTCGCCGGTGACTTTGCCGTCGGTGTCGAAGGTCTTCACCCCGACGTAGTACGGGTAGACCGGCCGGTGCACGGTCGAGGGCGCGCTCGCCTGGGTCAGCACCAGCAGCGTCGGCGCGAGGGCGGTGGTGGCGGTGTCCGGGCCGGCGGTGAGGCCGCGGGCGGCGAGGCTGTCCTGGCGGAGCACGCCGAGGCCGGAAGCGAGCACCGCGCGCAGGGCCGGCTCGTCGCTGTCCGGGTGCGGGTTGTCGATGATCTCGTAGCGGCGGTAGCCGAGGAAGGTGAAGTGGCCGTCGGCCAGCCAGCGCAGCAGGCGGGCGCCCTCGGCGACCTCGTCCTCGGGCAGCTGCGGCGGGGAAGTCTCCAGTTCGCTGGCGAGCTGGCAGGCGGTCTGGGCCATCTTTTCGGCGTCTTCGACGACCTCGCGGACGTCGCCGAGCACGCTGGAGAGCCGGTTGTCGAGCTCGCGGGCGCGGTTGCGGTCGGTGACGAAGTCGATCTCGATGTACATCCACGACTCGGCGGCCGAGTTCGCGGGCGGCTCGGCCGGGTCGGCCTCGGGGTGGACCTCGAGCAGTTCGCCGGTGAGGTCGCGGCTGACCACCACGATCGGGTGAACGATCCGCTGCACCTGCACACCGTCGCGAGCGAACTCGGCGGCGATGGAGTCGACGAGGTAGGGCATGTCGTCGGTGACGACCTGGACGACGGTGGCTTCGCGCGCCCAGCCGTCTTCGGCGACGGTGGGGTTCAGCAGCCGCACGGCCGGGCGGCCGGGCATCCGGGACTTGGCCAGCTGCAGGTGCGACCGGACGGCGCCGACCAGGTTGACGGGCTCGTCGCCGACGATCTCCTCCGGCGGGATGTGCCGGTAGTAGAGCCGGATGAGCTCACCGATCTCCGGCGCCAGGCCGGCCGCGGCGTCGATCAGGTCGTCCCTGATCTGCTCCGGGCTGGCCGGGGAGCGCGGGGCACCGAATTCGGGTTCGGCGTCGGCTCCGGTTCCGGGTAGGGACGAGACTCCGGTCGAGCTCATGTGAGACAACACTCCAGTTTGCGTGAGGTGGCACCGCGCCGGTTCGACGTTGAGCCGGCCACCCCACACTAATGCGCCGCGACGGCGGATCACATGAAGACCCAGGGGTTCCGTGAGGCGCGAAAACCCTTTCTGAGCATGGAAATCGCGTGATCGGTCAAGCTACTGACGGGTTGCGTAGCGCGGCGGTACGCGGCCCTGACCAGCCGTGCTCAAGGGCTGTCACGTGGCACGACGTCAACCTGATCGGTTCAGTTGATGGGGCCGGCTGCCGTTCGGCGAGCGCTGTCGGCCGGTCGGCGACGCCGGGGTGCGATGGATCCCACTGGGTCGGCACCGGGGCAGGTCGGCGACGGATCGGCGTGTTTCGGCGACCGGCGGCCCGTCGGGGTGAACTCTGCGCGGCGGGGCGGCGGTGGGTGCTGGGCGGTAGCGTGGGAACGGCGCTGCTCCGGGCGGTTGAGCCTGCGGATTCCCGGCCCGGCCGCCGTCGCGATCCAGGCGGCTCAGACTGCGCATCCCTGGCGGCCCGCCGCCGGGAGCCGGACGGCCCAGCCCACGGATCCCCAGGCCGACCGGCGCCAGCCGGGCGGCCCAACCCTCGGATTCCCGGCCGGCCCGCCGCCGCGGTCGGCCGGGTGCGGGTCAGTCGCGGGAGCGGTGGCCGCGGGAGTCGGAGACCTCGGCGCCGTGACCGTTGCGGCCGTGACCGTTGCGGCGGCCCGTGTCCTGGGGGCCGAGCTGCTTCACCAGCGCTGCCGCGCTGGCCGTGCCCGCCTGGTGCTCGGCCAGCGCTCGCGCGAGGAGGTCGGCGAGCCCGGCGTCCGGTGGGGGCTCGTCCTCGGCGATCGCGCGGGCGTAGCTCTCCGGGAACGGGGCCGTCGCCGGCGTCCAGTGGCCGAAGTCCTCCATCGGCTCCAGCGACGGGGGCATCCGCAGCCGCGGCAGCCAGGGCTCGGCTTCGTCGTGGTAGTCCGGCGCCGACGGCGGTTCGTCCTCCGGCCGCGGCGGCGGCGCGAGCTCGGGTTCGGGACGGGCCGGTTCCGCGGCGCGCGGGCTGTCCGCGTCTTCCGCCCGCCGACGGCCCCCGGCACCTCCGGAAGCGGAGATGCCCAGTCGGTCCAGCACCGACCGCGCGGCCACCGAGCCGTGCTCGGCGTCGTGCCGCGTCGACGGTTGCGGCTGCGGCTCCTCCGGTGCCCACTGCTCCCGTTCGGCGGCGGGCTCGGGCGCGAGCGGCAGCGCAGGCGTGACGCGGGTGGGCGCCGACTCCCGCTCGGCGGCGGTCTCCCGCAGCCGGGCCTCCGCCAGCGCGGCCCAGGAGAACTTGGTCTTGCCGCTTTCGACGCTCGGCGCCGCCTTGGGACGGCGTTCCGACGACGCGTCGCGCACGGACGGCTCCGGCTCGGAACGGCGCTCGGACGACGGCGCCGCGGCCGGCTCCGACCGGAAGTCCGGCTCACGCTCCAGCTCGGAGCGGTCGGCCGAGTCCCCGCTCGACCGCATTTCGGCCGATTCCGGCTCGAGTTCGGAACGGCGCTGCGCCTCCCGGCTCGACCGCACCGGCTCCGACTGGAGTTCCCGCTCCCACGCAGGCTGCGAACGGCCCTCCGGCTGACGGCTCGACCGCACTTCAGCCGCTTCCGACCGGAACTCCGGCTCGCGCCTGTGCTCACCCGGCCCCGAACGGCCCTCCAGCGCCTGGCTCGACCGCCCTTCGGCTGGCTCGGACCGGGAACGGCCGTCGGGCTCCCGACTCGACCGCCCCTCGACCGGCTCCGCCCGGAACTCCGGCTCCCACCTGGGCTGGGAACGAGCCTCCAGTTCGTGGCCCGACCGCACTTCCACCGGCTCCGACCCGAAGTCGGGTTCACGCCTACGACCGGAACGGCCCTCGACCGCCCGGCCCGACCGCACCTCAGCCGTCTCCGACCGAACCTCCCGGCTCGACCGCGCGTCCACCGGCTCTGACCCGAAGTCGGGTTCACGCCTACGACCGGAACGGCCCTCGACCTCTCGGCCCGATCGCGCCTCGACCGGCTCGGACCGGAAGTCCGGCTCGGAACGGCGGTCCAGTTCCCGGGCCGACCGCGCGTCCACCGGCTCCGACCCGAAGTCCGGCTCACGCCTACGACCGGAACGGCCCTCGACCTCCCGGCCCGACTGCACCTCCACCGCCTCCGGCTCCCGGCCGTGCTCGGAACGCCGGCCCGGCCGCGGATCACCCGGCTCGCGACCCGCCACCGGCCGCGGCTCGGCACTGGCCTCCGGCTGCCGTGCCGACCGCGTTTGCGCGGGGCGACCCGGCGCCGGTTCGTCGCGGACCGCCGGCATCAGCGCCGTCTCCGCCGCGTCCGCCGTCACGCGGGGCTGCTCGAACGACCACCGCGATGGCGACCGCGTTCCCTCACGTCCGAACGACCACGCCGGCGTCGTCGGCGCGGGCGCGGGCGACGGCGACGGCTCCGGAACCGGCTCGGGCGCCACCACCGGGACCGGGCGTGCCGGCACCGCCTTCAGCACCTCGTCCAAGTCGACCGATGCCGGCTCGCCGCTGCCGAACTCGCCGGCCAGCACGTTGCACGCCTGCCGACGGGCCCGGGCGTGCAGCTGCTCGGCCGCCCGGGAGCGGTACAGGGACGCGATGGCCTCCTCCGCCTGCCCGAACCGCTCCTCCAGCTGCGCCAGCTCGAGCCACAGGCGCGCGGTGATCGACGGCAGCCCGTGCCGTTCCGTGCTCGCCACCGCTTCCCTGACCAGCTCGATCGCCGCTTCGCCCGCCCCCGAGGGCAGGTGGACCCGGGTCGCGACCGCCAGCCGCAGCCAGCCCATCGGGGCGACGCCCGCCGCGCGCACCGGCTCCGCCAGCATCGGCTCCGCGATCTCGTACGCCATTTCGGTGTCGCCGCGGTCGAGCAGCGTGCTCACCAGCAGCAGCACCAGCCGGATCCGGACGAGGCCGCCCTCGTCCGCCGGATTGTCGAGCTTCTCCAGGAAGCCGAGCCCGGTCCGGGCCGCGTCGGCGGCCGCCGTCAGGTCGCCGTGGCGCCGCCGGTGCGCGGCCGTGCCGACGCGCAACAGCGCGCGCGTCAGCAGCTGCGTGTCCGCACCCAGCGAGTCGTCGCCGACGACGAGCTTGTCCGCCTCCACGAGCACGCGGTCCAGCTCCGACTTGCGCCCGAGCTGACCGAGGCAGCCCACCAGGTGGCACAACGCGGCCGCGCGGTGCACCGGCGAGACCACCGGATCCGTCAGGACCGGCCGCAGCGCGGCGAGGCCGGTCAGCGGCACGCCGAGGCTGCGGGCGCACACGGCGAGGTCGATGCGCAGCCGCGCGGCGATGTCGCCGTAACCCGCGTGCTCGGCCGCGCGCAACGCCGCGACCGCGCGCCCGACCGTGGCCGGCCGCATCCCGAGCCGGACGCGCGCGGACACGACCAGGCTCTCGGCGCGGATCCACTGTTCGTCGGCACTGGCGGCTTCGGCCAAGGCCGCCGCCCGCTCGCCGAGGACCAGCGCGAGCTCGGGCGCCCGCAGGTGCAGGGCGTCCGCCCGCTCGATGAGCCGCCCGACTGCGGAGAGGGTTCCCCCGGCATTGGCGGAGCGCCCGCCCTCCACTCGGCCCGCCGACGCACGTCCTCCCGCGGAGGCGGCGTTCGACGGAGCCGGGCCCGTCCGGTGCTGTTCGCTGGCTTCCACGGGGAAACCCGCCCCCTCAGTCGCGGGTCAGCTTGCGATGGGTGACACGGTGCGGCCGCGCCGCCTCGGCGCCGAGGCGCTCGACCTTGTTCTTCTCGTACCCCTCGAAGTTGCCCTCGAACCAGAACCACTTGGCGGGCTCTTCGTCCGTGCCCTCCCAGGCCAGGATGTGCGTCGCGACCCGGTCCAGGAACCACCGGTCGTGGGAGATCACGACGGCGCAGCCGGGGAACTGCTCCAGCGCGTTCTCCAGCGAGCCCAGCGTCTCGACGTCCAGGTCGTTCGTCGGCTCGTCGAGCAGGATCAGGTTTCCGCCCTGCTTGAGCGTCAGCGCCAGGTTGAGCCGGTTGCGCTCACCACCGGAGAGCACGCCCGCCGGCTTCTGCTGGTCCGGGCCCTTGAACCCGAACGCGCTGACGTACGCCCGCGACGGCATTTCGGTCTGCCCGACGTGGATGTAGTCCAGCTCGTCGGAGACGACCTGCCAGACGGTCTTCTTCGGGTCGATCCCGCCGCGGTTCTGGTCCACATAGGACAGCTTGACCGTCTCGCCGATCTTGACCATGCCGTCGTCCGGCTCCTCGAGCCCGACGATGGTCTTGAACAGCGTCGTCTTGCCGACGCCGTTCGGGCCGATCACGCCGACGATGCCGTTGCGCGGCAGGTCGAACGACAGACCGTCGATGAGGACGCGGTCGTCGAAGCCCTTCTTGAGCTTTTCGACCTCGACCACGATGTTGCCCAGCCGCGGGCCCGGCGGGATCTGGATCTCTTCGAAGTCGAGCTTGCGGTGCTTGTCCGCCTCCGCCGCCATCTCCTCGTAGCGGTCGAGCCGCGACCGGGACTTGGTCTGGCGTGCCTTGGCGTTCGACCGCACCCACTCGAGCTCGGTCTTCAGGCGCTTCGCGAGCTTCTGGTCCTTCTTGCCTTGGACCTCGAGGCGCTCGCGCTTCTTCTCCAGGTACGTCGAGTAGTTGCCCTCGTAGCCGACGACGCGGCCGCGGTCGATCTCCATGATCCACTCGGCCACGTTGTCCAGGAAGTACCGGTCGTGGGTGACGGCGAGGACGGCGCCGGCGTAGCGGGAGAGGAACTGCTCCAGCCACAGGACACTTTCGGCGTCCAGGTGGTTGGTGGGCTCGTCGAGCAGCAGCAGGTCGGGCGCCGACAGCAGCAGCTTGCACAGTGCGACCCGGCGGCGCTCACCACCGGAGAGGTGCGAGACGCCTTCGTCCGGCGGCGGGCAGCGGAGCGCGTCCATGGCCTGCTCGACGGTCGAGTCGAGCTCCCAGGCGTCGGCGTGGTCCAGCTCCTCCTGGAGCTGGCCCATCTCCTCCATCAGCGCGTCGCTGTAGTCGGTCGCCATCAGCTCGGCGATCTCGTTGTAGCGGTCGAGCTTGGTCTTGATCTCGCCGAGCCCCTCCTCGACGTTCTGCCGGACCGTCTTCTCCTCGTTGAGCTCCGGCTCCTGCATGAGGATGCCGACGCTCGCGCCGGGCTGGAGGAACGCTTCGCCGTTGCTGGCCTGCTCGATCCCCGCCATGATCTTGAGAACGGTGGACTTACCGGCACCGTTCGGCCCGACCACGCCGATCTTGGCGCCGGGGTAGAACGCGGTGCTGACGTCGTCGAGGATGACCTTGTCCCCGACGGTCTTGCGCACCTTCTTCATGGTGTAGATGAACTCGGCCATACCCACGATCGTAGAGCGCGCGTGATCGCGACCCGACGCCGGTCACCGTCGGACTACCGAAAGTCAGCCCGAGATCACGCCGAGACTACCGAAACGGCCGTTTTCCCGGCACCCGGACAGCGGCTCAACCTCAACTGGACCCCGAGGGTCGCTTGCCCTCGGCGAGGTTCTTCAACATCGCGTTGTAGGCGTTCAGCTCTTCGTCGCCCGTCACCGCTTCGCGCCGGTCACGCCGCTTCGCCTCGCGCTCGTCCTGACGCGCCCACTGCACCAGCAGCGCGACCAGCACCAGCAGCACCGGCACCTCGCCCGCGGCCCAGGCGATCCCGCCGCCGAGCCGCTGGTCGGTGAGCAGGTCGGTGACCCACGGCAGGTGCAGCTGGCTGTAGAAGGTCTGCCCGATGACCGTCTGCTTGCTCATCAGGATCACGCCGAAGAACGCGTGGAACGGCATCGCGGCGAACATCATGCCGAGCCGCCCCAGGTACGGGATCCGCCGCGGCGACGGGTCGACGCCGATCACCGGCCAGTAGAAAACGTAGCCTGCGAGCAGGAAGTGCCCGTTCATCAGCAGGTGCGCCCAGTGGTACTGCAGCGCGTTGTCGAACAGGCCGGAGAAGTACAGCGCGTAGAACGACCCGACGAACAGCAGCAGCGCGACCACCGGGTGGGTCAGGAACCGCGACACCGGGGAGTGCACGAAGGCGACGAGCCACTCGCGCGGCCCCGGCGGGGTGTCCTTGCCCGCGGCCGGCAGGGCGCGCAGCGCGAGCGTCACCGGCCCGCCGAGCACGAACAGCACCGGCGCCACCATCGACAGCAGCATGTGGTTGCCCATGTGGACGCTGAACATCGCGGGCGCGTACCGGCCGACCCCCGACGACGTCGCGATCAGCAGCACCACGCAGCCGGCGATCCAGGCGACCGTGCGGCCGACCGGCCAGGTGTCGCCGCGGCGCAGCAGCCGGCGGACCCCGGCGAGGTACAGGCCGCCGAGCACGAGCGCGAGCGTGCCGTAGACCAGGTCGAACCGGGTGTCGAAGAGCAGCCGCCACACCGTCGGCGCGCCGTCGAGGTCGTAGCCGATCAGCAGCTCGGTGGTGGACGGCTGGGTGATCGCGTCCGCCGGCGGCGGCGTCCTGGCCAGCCCGGAGGCGATGCCGATGGTGACGAACATGATCAGGATCTCGACCGACGCCAGGCGCAGCAGCTGGGCGCCGCCCTTGCCGTCGACGAGGTTCGCGACGCCCTTTTCGCGCTGCTGGTGGCCGAAGACGCCGAGCAGCAGCAGTGCGACCGTCTTCGCCACCACCAGCAGGCCGTAGTCGGTGGTGAACAGGTCGTTCAGGCCGATCCGGACCAGCGCGTTGACCGCGCCGGAGAGCGCCATCACGATCCAGCAGACCAGCGCCAGCTTCGAGAACCGCTGCGCGGCCAGGCCCAGGTGGCTCCCGCGCCGGTACCCCAGCGCCAGCAGCGCGACCAGACCACCGACCCACAGGGCCGCCGCGACCAGGTGGAACAGCAGGCTGTTGGTGGCGACGTCGTGCGAGCCGCCGCTGGCGGAGTGCCCGGTCACGGCGACCGGGACCAGCCCGCCGACGGCCAGGAAGAACAGCACCGCCGTCCAGCCCCAGGACAGCGCGAGCCGGCAGCCGAGTGCGACGAGGATCGCGATCAGCGCCGTCCACAGCCAGGCCTTCGGCTGTTCGATGGCGCCGACGAGGTCGAGCAGCGTCTGCGGGTCGAGGACGTCGCCGAACGGCTTCCCGGCGGTGTCGGCGGCGGTGAAGGCGACCGACAGCAGGGCGGCGGCGAACCACACCCACGCGGCGATCCCCGCCGCGCGCAGGGCGCCGTAGCCCTCCGGCCCGAGCGTCCCGGACTTCTGCGGCGGCACCAGGAAGGCGGCCAGCAGCAGCGACCCGACGCAGATCACCGACGCGGATTCGGACAGCACGCGCATGACGGTGATGCCGTACTTGGTGACGAGCCCCGGATCGGGCAGGCCGGCGATGGCGTAGCCGGCCCCGCCGGTGAGCGCGATCAGGCCGATCGCGACGACGGCGGCCAGCAGGACGCCGACCGCGAGCAGGGGCAGCACACTGGCCCGGCGCCGGGTGGGAACGTCGGTTTTCGTCGCGGACACGTCCCTGAGGGTATGCCCCGCCCCGGTCAGGCCCGTGTGACGGGCAGGATGGGCGCGGTGAAGATGATCCTGCTGCGGCACGCCGAGTCGCTCGGCAACGTCGACGAGCTCGCCTACACGCGGATCCCCGACCACGCGCTGCCGCTGACGGCCAAGGGCGAGCGGGAGGCCCGCGCGGTGGCGCCGGAGATCAAGCGGCTGCTCGACGGGACGCGGCCCGCGGTGTACGTCAGCCCGTACCTGCGCACCCGGGAGACGTTGCGGCTGCTGGACATCGAGGCCGCGTGCGAACGGCCGGTGCCCGAGCCGCGGCTGCGCGAGCAGGACTGGGGTAACCTGCAGGACCCGGCCGAGCAGGAGATCCAGAAGGCGCGGCGGCACGAGTTCGGGCACTTCTTCTACCGGTTGCCGTTCGGCGAGTCGGGCGCGGACGTCGACGACCGCGTCGCGGCGTTCCTTTCGGACCTGCGGGTGCGCGAGGAAAGTCACCCGGAGACGGTGCTGATCGTCTCCCACGGGCTCAAGCTGCGGCTGCTGTGCCGTCGCCTCTTCGGCTGGAGCATCGAGCTGTTCGAGTCGCTGTCCAACCCGGCGACCTGCGAATACCGCGTCCTCGACGAGCAGGACGGCAAGTGGGCGCTGGACCGCCCGTTCGCCCAGTGGCGGGACTCACCCGACGGGGAAACCCAGCTTTAGCGGCGCGGTCAGCACCACGCGGGTGCCGTGGCCGGGCGCCGAGTCGATGCGCGCGGCGCCGTCGATCTCGGCCATCCGCGCGTGGATCGAGTTCTCGATGCCGAACCCGGCGCGCCGCGCGCCGAGGTCGAAGCCGGTGCCGTGGTCCCGCACCGACACCGTGACGACGCCTTCGCGTTCTTCGAGGCACACCACGGCCTTCGTCGTCCTCGCGTGCTTCAACGTGTTTCGCAGGGCTTCGCGGGTTGCGTCGTGCAGGGCGTTGACGACGGCCTCGGGGACGTCGGCGGGCTTCGCGAGCACGACGAGGTCGACGCGGAGACCGTCGGCCGTCATCTCGACCGCCAGCGCGCCGAGGCGGTGTTCGATCCCGCCCGGCTCGGCGGGCGCGTCGCCGTCCAGGCTCAGCCGCAGGCGCAGGGCGTGCGCGCGGGCGGTGCGGCGGACCTGGTCGAGGCTGCCCCGCGGATCGAGCGCGTCCCCGGGTGCGGGCAACGCGAGGGACTCCATCACCTGCAGGACCGTGTCGTGGACGTCGCGGCGGTGCCGTTCCCGCTCGGCCGCCCGGCCGCGCTGCTCGCCCAGCCCGAGGGCGAACCGCACGGAGCCGGCGACGAGGAGCACGATGGCCAGCGCCGTCACCGCGGCCGCGACCAGGGCGAGCAGGATCCAGGTCGCGGGCGCCGACGTGCCCGACACCGCCGCCATGCCGTACCGCAGGAGCAGCGCGCCGGCGATCGCGACGGCCCCGGCGGGCGCGCCGCGCAGCAGGGTCCAGACCATGACCGTGCCCAAGATGTTCGGCCAGGCCAGGGTCGGCAGTTCGGGAGCGTGCGCCGCGAAGACGGCCGCGGCGAAGCTCGTGACGAGTGTGTACGCGGTGTCGGCGGCCAGCACCGGCCGGATCCCGGTGGCCCGGCGGAAGACCCAGGCCACTACGAGGAGGTTCGGGACGAGGTAGCCCGCGACCGCGGCCCACAGGACGGGCGCGGTCAGCGGACCGCCGGACCACACGGCCTGCAGGAACAGCGCCAGCCGGAACGCGACCGGTACCAGCACGAGCCGCGGCACGGCGTCCCGCACGAGCGTCAGGCCCGTCCCGCCGAACCGCCCGCTCCCGCCGGCGAGCGCCCCCGCGCCGCCGAGCAGCACAACCCTCACGACGTCCTCCCCGGATCAAGGCCCCTACCTTGATCAGCCGACCTGAAATGGAAACGTCGCCGTATTCATTTCAGTTTACCGACGGGGTCAGCTTGCCTGGCGCACCAGGAGACTGTCAACGTCCGGGGCGGGGCGGAAACGCCGCGGATTTCGTATCGGACAGCTTATCGGCCGACCATCGCCTCCGCTTCCTCCCGCCGGCGCGACCGGCGGGCGGCGACCGCGGCGGGCAGGATCAACGCCGTGACGAGCGCGACGAAGACGAACGCCACGTCGTAGTCCGTCGCCTGCGCGATGCCGCCGACGATCGGCGGACCGCCGAGGAAACCGGTGTAGGCGACGGCGGTGACGAAGCCGATTTCGCGCTCGCCGCCGGTGCCGTCGCCACGCTTCCCGGCGTCGCCGGCGAGGCTGAGCGCCAGCGGGAACGACGCGGCCAGGCCCGCGCCGGCCAGCGCGAACCCGGCGTACCCGACGGCGGCCACCGGGACCGTGGCCGCGGCGACCAGCCCGGCGGCGGCGAGGGTGGCCCCCGCCGCGAGGCAGCGGGTCGGGCCGAACCGGCGTTGCGCCGGCGGGCCCGCGAGCCGGGTCAGCGCCATGACCAGCTGGAACCCCGCGAACGCCAGTGCCGCGGCACCCTGGCCGACCCCGCGCTCGACCGTCATCAGCAGCGCGGACCAGTCCGACGACGCCCCCTCGGCGATGGCCGAGCACAGCGCGACCGCGGCGAGCAGCCACAGCACCGGCCGCCGGATCGGCGCCCGCGCCGGCGTGCCGACGGGTTTGTCGGTGTGCTCGGGCCGGATGCCGGGGACGTCCCGGATGACCAGGACCAGCACCAGCACCGCGACGACGGCGGCGACGGTGAGGTGACGCGCCGGGGACCAGCCGTGGCCGGCGGCGAGGCCCGCGGCCAGCGAGCCGGCGAGCGCGCCGAAGCTGAAGCCCGCGTGGAACACCGACATCACCGGCTTGCCGAGCCGCCGTTCGACAGCGACACCGGCCACGTTCATCGCGACGTCGAGCATCCCGACGCTCGCGCCGATCACCAGCAGCGCCCCGGCCAGCAGCGGGACGGTGGGCGCGCACCCGACCAGCACCAGCGAACCGGCGGCCAGCGCGGTGCTGCCGGCGACGACCGCGCGGGCGCCGGCCCGCTCGATCAGCCGTCCGGACACCGAAGCGGCGGCGAGCATCCCGACGCTGGCGCCGAGCAGGGCCAGGCCGAAGATCCCCGGCGAGGCGTGCACCTGGGCGGTCAGCGCGGGTGTGCGCGAGGCCCACGAGCCCAGCGCGAGGCCGTTGAGGGCGAACACGGTGAACACCGCGATGCGGTCGCGCATGGCGTCCCCCTTTCGTGCTGCCAGCGTGACTTAAGCGCTTCAGAAAGTCCACTAGACTGCCGGGATGACCCGGCGCCGCCGTCCCACGCTCGACGACGTCGCTTCGGCCGTCGGCGTCTCGCGGGCCACGGTGTCGAACGCCTACAACCGGCCCGACCAGCTGTCCGCGCGGCTGCGCGACAAGGTGCTGCGGGTGGCCGCCGAGCTGGGCTACCCCGGTCCGGATCCGACCGCGCGGAGCCTGGCGACGAGCCGCACCGGGGCGGTCGCCGTCCTGCTGGACACGTCGCTGTCGATGGCGTTTTCCGACCCAGCGCTGTACCTGACCCTGGACGCGCTGACGAAGGTGATCGATCCGCGCGGGCACGCGTTGCTGCTCCTGCCGGGCGGCCCGCCCGCCGATCGGGTGCGCACCGCGCAGGCCGACGTCGCGATCGCGTATTCGCTGCCCGACGGCGCTCCTGCGCTCGACGCGGTGCGCACGCGCGGGCTGCCGCTCGTGGTGGTCGACCAGCCGCTGCTGCCGGGGACGGCGCTGGTCGGCTGCGCGGACCGGCTCGGTGCCGCGCTGGTCGCGCGGCACCTGCTGGACCTCGGGCACCGGCGGTTCGGGATCTTCGCCGCGTGCAGCCACGTGCGGCCCGGCGGCGGCCGGTTGACGGTGGCGGAGGCCGCGGCGTCGCCGTTCCACGACGTCCGCGAGCGGCTGGGCGGTTACCTGGACGAGCTGGGGTCGTGCTCGGTCGTCGTCGAGGAGGCCGCCGGGTTGAGCGCGGAGAGCGCGATGGCGGGGGCGTTCGCCCTGCTCGAGGTGTCGCCGCGGCCGACGGCGGTGCTGTGCATGTCGGACCAGCTCGCGCTGGCGGTGCTCGCCGCGGCCCGTGAGCTGGGGATCAGCGTGCCGGGCGAGCTGTCGGTGGCCGGTTTCGACGACAGCCCGCCGTCGTCGTGGTCTTCGCCGCCGCTGACCACGGTGCGGCAGGACCTCGCGGCGAAGGGGCGGATCGCCGGGGAGCTGGCGCTGGGGTTGCTGGACGGCGGTGCGGCGCCGGCGCCGGTCGAGGTGCCGGTTGCGCTCGTCGTGCGCGGCAGCACGGGCCCCGGATAGCACCGTTCCCGCCGGTCCGCAAGGCCGTTTTCGGATCTGTGGACAACCATTTCCCTGCCGGGCAGTTGTCCACAGAATGGAAATTGCGGGCTGACAAATCCCCCGTCGCCCGCCAATCTGGAATCACAGTCCACCGCGGCCCGGCCGCGATTCCGAAGGGGAAATCCACCATGTCTTCACGTCGTCTTCGTTCCCGCCTGCCGCACATCGTGGTCCTGGCCGTCGTCGGCCTTCTGACCAGCGTCGGAGCAGCACAGGCGAGCACGGATCCCGGCTGCCGCAAGGGCGAGTTCTGCGTGTGGCCGTCCGACGGCTACGGCGGCCAGATCCAGCGGTTCGACCTGCGCACGGCCAATACCGAGGAATGCCTGCCACTGCCGGAAGGATTCGACGGATCGTCGTTCGCGAATCTGATGACCCGCGACGTCACGGTGTACCAGGACGAGGAATGTTCGACCGAGGGCGACTTCGTCACCTATCCGGGTGGCGGGACGTACGTCCCGAACGCGCCGTTCCTGGTCCGCGGCATCCAGATCTGGGAGTAGCCGGATGACCCGGGCCCGCGTCGCCGCCCGCTCCAGGGGTGAGCCGGCTCGCGGCGGCGGCCGGGCCCGACCGGGGCCGCTCCCCCGAAGCGGCCCCACCCGTGGGCGTGCCCCCCAGCGGCAGGGGCGCGCCCACGGGCCCCCGGCTACCGATTCAGCGGGCGGGAGAGCCGACCGGAGGGCAGTGCTTCCGGACTTCCGGCGCACAGGCCGCGGGCACTCGATCGGGTGCCCGACGTTCCGAACCGCGGCGGAGCTCCGGGCGTGCGGTCACCCGCCACGGCCGGAGCGACGGCGGACAGAGCAAGAGCCTTCTGATCTCTGGATAGCAGGTTCGGACCCGCCAGGGAACCCCGGAGCCGTCATCCCACCCGGGACGAGAGGAGCACGGAGTGTAATCAAATGGTGGCCCTGGCGGCGTCACCACCGAAGTTCCCGATTACGTCGAACGAGACCTGAAACGATTAGCCGGTGTCGAACGATCGAGAGGTTGGCGACGACTAAGCTGCCGGTGCCGGGCGACCGGCACGATCGACAGCAGGCCGTCGGCGCGGGCCCTCGTAGCTCAGCTGGATAGAGCAAGAGCCTTCTAATCTCTAGGTCGCAGGTTCGAGTCCTGCCGGGGGCGCCACCAGGGAAGACGCCGTGCGCAACCGCACACGGCGCCCCCTGGCCGGCGCGACGGCTTCCCCCACGTCGATGCCTCTCTCGTCCCACTGTGGACGGTCGCCGTGCCCAGTCCGCGCGGGTGCCGCAGCCCGGAAGCCGCGCCACACAAGCCGCCGAGTGGCCCAACCCGCTTGCTCGCCGGGCTTTCCCGAGACCATCTTGTTACCGGCGGTCAATTTGCCCGATAGCGCTGCCCGCAACCGGCCGGTCACGCCCAGCAATAATCCCGACGCGCTGACCCGTCCGGCGTATTCCTATGGAGAACCCCGTGTCAAAACCCGAACCCGAATCCCGACACCACCGTCGACGCACGAACAATGCCGCGCGGCCGATCTTCGCCGAAGCCCGGCGGATCGGACTCGTCCAGCGGCACCTGAGGAAGCTCCACCACCTGGCGACGCGCCCCGGACCACCGCCCGCGCCCGGTCCACCGGCGGTGGACCCGCCGACGGCGAGCGGCGCACCGTCCACACGGGAGGCATCGCCCGGCACTCCGGAGACGCACGGCAGCCCGCGACCGTCCACACCGGAGGCCGCCTGACCGAGGTGATGCTGCGCGGATGCTGCACGCCGGCGTGACCATGGCCCTTCTCCGCAGACACCAGGAGTCCGCCTCGCAACCGGGCTCGCCCCGGCCGGAAAACGGGGCCGGTCCGCCCGCGTCCCGGTCGGGAGGCGGCGCCGGCCCGCACCGCCATCACGTGCGAGGTCGCTTGTACCCCAACTTCGGCACCGGCACATCTTCCATGTTGCTCTCCTTCGCCGCTGGGCGGCGAAGCCCTGCTCGGATCCCCTGAAGGTGGTATTCCGCGGCCGGAAACAGCATCATGGAAGAACACGGCCCGCCCGGGCCGACGAAGGCGGAGGACTTCCGGTGTCGGATTCGATGGGGAGAAAGCTGCTGAACGCCGTCGAGCGGTCGGCGGGCTACAGCCACAGCGGGTATCTGCTGAACGGCCTCACCGGACCCGGACCGTTCGCCGCACCCGCGTTCCTCGCGCCGGTCTGGCACCCCGACCTGCGGCTTTCCCCGCCGCTCAGCCGTCACGAGCGCGAGAAGTTCGAGCGCATCACCGCCTGGCTGCGCTGACACCGCACGCCGCCTCGGCCGCCCTGCACCGCCTCGGCCCGGGTCGGGGCGGGTGCCAACTCAGCCCCACACCCGGCTGCGGACTGCTCACGCCGTCTCGGCCGCCCTGCACCGCCTCGGCCCGGGTCGGCTGCACCGCCAACTCGGCTCCACCGCCGACTACTCGCGCCGCCTCGACGGCTCCCCGCCACCAACGCGGCCAGCACCTCCACCACCTCGGCCCGGGTCGGCTGCACCGCCAACTCGGCCGCCGACCCCTCCGCAAGCTCGCTGCGCCGACTACTCACGGCCCCGAGGCCCTTGCCCACCACGGTGGTCGAACCGGCCGTACAGGTCGCGGCGTTCAACTGCCCGCATACCGCGGTGCCGAGGTCCATCAGGGCGGCCAGGGCCCTCAGAAGCCCCGACTCGGCCCATCACCACCCAGCTGCGCCGACTACTCACGCCGCCTCGGCAGCTCCCCGCCGCCCACACCGCCACCTCGGCCGAGTTCGGCTGCGCCGCCCACTCGGCCCGCACCGCCCGGCCGCTCACGCCGCCTCGGCGGCTCCCTCCGCCACCAGCGCCGCCAGCTCCTCCGCCACCTCGGTCGGGGTCGGCTGGGCCGCCAGCTCGGCCGCCAGCGTCTGCGCCGCCCGGTGGTAGGCCGGCCCGTCCAAGATTGCCGCGCACTGGCGGGCGATCGCCTCCGGGGCGATCTCGTCCGGCAGGAGCCGTACGCCCGCGCCCGCTCGGGCGATCGACTCGCCGTTGTCGAACTGGTCGTCGAACACCGGGAGGACCAGCTGGGGCAATGCCGCCTCGATCGCCGTCAGGGCCGTTCCCTGGCCGCCGTGGTGGATGACCGCGTCGCAGGTGGCGAAGACCGGGGACAGCGGCATCCGGCCCACGTGGCGGACCGAGCTCGGCAACGGTGGCCAGCCCGCCGCGATGCGGTCGTCCACCGCCACCACCAGCTCCACGTCGAGGTCAACCAGCGCGCCCACGATGTCGGCCACGCTCTCGGCCACCTGGCTGCGGCCCGTGCGCGGCACCACCGTTCCCAACGTCAAGCACACCCGGGGCCGCGTTCGCCGGCGCAGGACCCAGTCCGGGATCCGGGCCTCGCCGTTGTACGCCAGCGGCCGGATGCCCCGGTGGCCCGCCGCGTGCGGGAGGCGCAGGGACGGGGGCCACGGGTTGAGCACCACCGACGGCCGCGGGATGACGTCCAGGCCGCGGGCCGCCAGCCGGGCCGACAGCTCCGTCGCCGCTCCACGGCGGTACTCCGGCAGCGCCGCCACTCCCCAGTGCAGCTCCACCCGGGGAATCCCGAGGCTCCACGCCGCGATCGGGCCCGCGAACTCCGCGCGCTCGCTGACCACCACGTCCGGGCGCCACTCGCGCATCACCACCGACGTGCCCGGCAACGCCCGCGCGGCCATGCGGCCGAACACCCGGCCGTGCGCCGTGCGCTGCTCCGCCAGGCCCTCGCTCGGGCGGTCGTCCGCGACCAGGTCGGCGAAGCGCTCCGCCGGGCCCGACGACGTGCCCGGCAGGCCCGACCCGAGCACCGTCGGGACGAAGTGCTCGGCGCTCAGCACCAGCACCTCGTGCCCCGCCGCGCGGCACGCCCACGCCAGCGGGACCAGCGGGAAGAAATGACCCGGCAGGGCCACGGTCGTGAACAGGATCCGCACAACAGCCCCCAGGCGCGGTTCAGTACGTGACGACGGCGCGGAACCGCACCTCGCCCTTGCCGACCTTGCGGACGGCCTCGGCGATGTCCTCGGCCGCAAACGTTTCCACCAGTGGTTTCACCTTGCCCTGGGCGACCAGGTCCAGCGCCTCGCGCAGGTACTCCGTGCCGTTGTGGGTCGCGCCGATGATCCGCTGGCCCAGCCCGAAGAACGGCAGCGTGGGCGGCAGCGTGAAGGGCTCGGTGACGTCGATGCCGGCCAGCACCAGGCGACCGTCGACGTTCAGGCCGGTCATCGCGTCCGCGGCCGCGCGGTAGGACGTGCCCGTGACGAGCACCACGTCGGCGCCGCCCGCCGCGCGCAGTTCCTCGCCGTTGGAGACCACCGTGCTCGCGCCCAGTTCACGGGCCAGGTCGTGCTTCTCCGGCGAGCTCGACACCGCGATCGTGTCGAAGCCGCACGCGCGCGCGTACTGCACCGCCAGGTGGCCCAGGCCGCCGATGCCGACCACCGCGACGCGCTCGCCCGGCTTCGGGTCGGCCGAGCGCAGCGCGCTCCAGCTCGTGTACCCCGCGCACAGCACCGGGACCGCGAGTTCCGGGGACAGGTGGCCGGGGATGAGCACCGTCTGGTCGGCGGCGACCACCATGTACTCCGCCTGTCCACCTTGGACGGTGAAGCCGGTGGAAACCGGCGCCGCGCAGGCGAACGCCGCGCGCGCCGACAGCGGCAGGCCGAGACGGCAGTAGTCGCAGCTGCCGCACGTGCCCCGGATCCACGTGGTGCCGACGACGTCGCCGACCTGGCGGCTGGTGACCGCGTCGCCCACCGCCACCACCTCGCCGACCGGCTCGTGCCCGGGGATCGCCGGGTCGAACGCCGGGAACGGCAGCATCCCCTTCGTCACCAGGACGTCGTTCGAGCAGATCCCGGAAGCGCGGACCCGGATCAGCACGTCGGCCGGGCCGGGCTCGGGGGTCGGGACCTCCCGCAGCTCCCAATCTTCGTTGACCCCGGGAATCACCGCTGCCTTCATGACCATCATCCTCACTCCGACGCCGGGACGCTTACCGACAACGGTGCCAGAGCGGCGCCGCGGCGCCGTCTTCCCGGCTGCGGGATCTCAGGCCGCGCGCGCGACGCGGGTGCGGCGGCCGGTGCACTCGCGCACGGCCGAAATCACCCGGTCGACATCCGCGTCGGACAACGACTGGTGCATCGGCAGCAGCAGCGTCTTGGCCGCGGCGGCTTCGGCACCCGGGAGCACGGCGGACGAGCCGTACGCCGGTACCTGGTGCAGCAGCGGGTAGCGGAACGTCGTGTAGACGCCGAGCTGGTACAGGTCGCGGGCGACCTCGTCGCGGATGCCGCCCTCGAACTGGAGCCAGTACATGTAGTACGACGAGGTGTGGCCCGCCGGGAGCGGCGGAGGGACGCGCAAGCCGCCGACGTCCGACAGGCCCGCGTCGTACGCCTCCGCGACTTCGCGGCGCCGGGCGATGAAGTCGTCGAGGCGGCTCAGCTGGACGTTGCCGATCGCCGCAAGCACGTCGTTCGTGGTGGAACGGCGGGAAAACGACGTCACGTCGAAGTCCCACCAGCGGGTCTGGGCGCGCATCGCCTGGTCGTACCCGCTGCGCTGCTCCATTCCCAGGTAGGCGATCTTGGGCGCGCGGGCGGCCAGCTCCGGGTCGCGCACGCACAGCATGCCGCCGTCCACCGTGACCACGATCTTGCCGTGGTCGAAGCTCCACACGCCGATGTCGCCGAAGGTGCCGCAGCTCTGGCCGTCCACTGTGGAGGCGATGGCGACCGCGGCGTCCTCGATCAGGTGGATGCCGCGGTCCTCGCACAGCCGCGCGATCCCGGCGACGTCCCCGGGGTAGCCGCCGTAGTGCAGGATCAGCACCGCCTTCGTGCGCTCGGTGAGGACGGCGTCGACGTCCGCCACGCGCGGGTTCAGCGTGGCTTCGTCGACGTCGCAGAACACCGGGACCGCACCGCGGGCGGCGATCGCGTTGCCCGCGCCCACGAAACTGGGCGACGGCAGCACGACCTCGTCGCCCGGCCCGATCTCCAGCAGCTCCATCGCGATGAACGTCGCCTCGGTGCAGGAGTTCGTCGACGTCACGTGCCCGGGGTCGACCCCGATGTGCCGCGCGAAAGCCGACTCGAACTGCTGCGTGCGGGCGCCGCGGCCGATCCAGTTGCTCTCGAACACCTCCCGGACCGCCGCGAGCTCCTGCTCGCCCAGTGCCGGCTGCATGACGTTGATCATGGGCTCCATCGGTACTCCTCGGCGTGGCTCGTTCACGGGACAGTCCGGCCGGACAGCTCGCGCTGTCCGGCCGGACCGGGATTTCCAGACCGTCAGGCCTGGGCCGCCTCCGCGGAGGTCTCGCCCTCCGCGGCACCTTCCGGCGCGGCCTCCGGCGGCGGGCCCGTGGGGGGCGCCGGCGGGACCGGGATGTGCCGGAGGGTGGCGAAGGCCAGCGCGGCCAGCGCCACGAACACGACCGCGCAGATGCCGGCGGTGGTGTTCAGTGCGCTGGTGAACGCGTTGCCGGCCGCGGAAAGCAGGTCCTGCGCGACGTTCGGCGGCTGGGAACCCGCCGCCTGGACCGCGCTGGTGATGCTCTCGCGGGTGGCGTCCGCGGCCGGGCCGGTGACGCTGGCCGGCACGGTCAGGTGGCTGTGGTAGGCCGCCGTCGCGATGCTGCCCAGCGCGGCGATGCCGAGCGCGACGCCCAGCTCACCACCGGTCGACTGCAGCGAAGCCGCCGACCCCATCTTTTCCGGCGGGGCCGAGCCCATGACGACCTTGTTGACCAGGACGCCGATCGGGCTGCCGCCGATGAAGATGATGCTCGAGCCGACGATCAGCACCGCCACGCCCGACGTCGTGTCGTACAGGCTCAGCACCACCATGCCGACCGCCGCGATGAGCATGCCGACCATCATGATGATGCCGGGCCGCACCTTGAGCGACAGCGGGTTGGTGACCTGGATGCCGATCACCATGAGCACGGCCGGGATCAGCAGCAGCAGGGCGGACTTCAGGGCGGAGAAGCCCTCCACCTCCTGCAGGTGCTGGGTCACCAGCAGGCCCGTGCCGCCCTGGATCGCGGCGAACAGCAGGCCGAGGATCAGGCCACCGGAGACGGCCTTGATCGCGAACAGGCGGACGTCGAGCAGCGGGTTCGCGAGCTTGCGCTGCCGGCCCACGAACACCACGCCGAAGACCAGGCCGGCCACGGCGACCAGGACCGGGGCGACCGACCAGCCGGAGCGGACGACCTCCTTGAGGCCCCAGATGAACGGCAGGATCGCCAGCAGGGACAGCAGCACGCTCAGCAGGTCGAGCTTGCCCGCCTGCGGGTTCTTGAACTCGGGCAGCAGGATCGGCCCGAACACCAGCACCAGCACCATGATCGGCACCGCGAGCAGGAACACCGAGCCCCACCAGAACGAGGCCAGCAGCAGGCCGCCGACCACCGGGCCGAGGGCGATACCGGCCATCATGGAGGTGGCCCAGACACCGATCGCGGCACCCATCTGCTTCGGGTGCTGGAACATGCCCATGATCAACGCGAGCGTCGACGGCATGATCGTCGCACCCGCGATACCGAGCAGGGCCCGGATGATGATCAGCATCTCGGGATTGGTCGAGAAGGCCGCCACCGCGGAAAGGATGCCGAAGGCCGTGGCGCCGGTCACCAGGACCTTCCGCCTGCCGATCCGGTCACCGAGCGTTCCCATGGTCACCAGGAACCCGGCGATCAGGAAGCCGTAGATGTCGGTGATCCACAGCTGCTCGGTACTGCTCGCGCCCAGGTCAACGCTCAGGTGCGGGAGCGCGAGGAACAGGACGTTGATGTCCATCATCGTCAACATCGTGGGGAGGGCGAGCACCGCCAGCCCCCACCACTCCCGCCGCCCGGCCAAGGGCGGCGCGCCGTTACCGGTCACTTTTCATCATCCTCTCTCCATCAAAGCCGCCGGCCAACCGAGGGATCACAAAGGCCAGACGCACAAGGCGTTGTGACTTCGAGGTCGGTTCGTACGGTGAGTAACTGTCCCAGAGGCCGCTCGTCACGAGCATCTTCCGGAATGCGGTGCGGTCGCCAACGGGAACCGATCCGCCGAAACGTGCGTTCTCACTGTTTTCCCCGGACGTTCCACGCTCTGACCTGCGGCAGCGAATTCCTGCGGCAGGCCGGGGCGGGACGGCGAAATCAACGGCTCAGATGTAAGCGGTGTCCGGTTCCAAACCGCACAGAATACGACCGTACAATTCCGAGGCGGTCGTGGGGTTGATCAGCGCGTGCAGGCTCGCCGCCTGCAGGTCGTGCAGGATGCCCTGGATCGGCACGTGCTGGTAGATCGACGCGCCGCCCGCGCCGGCGGCGAGGATGTCGACGGCTTCCTTGGCCAGCTTGCAGACCGCACCGACGTCGGCGCGGTTGCGGGCGCGCTCCTCGAGCGTCCACGGCACACCTTCGAGCGCCTTGCCGTCCACCGTGGACGTGATCCGGCGGGCGTGGAACCCGGCCTCGTCGATCTTCTGCGCGGCCTCCGCCACCTGCAGGTGGGTGACGGCCGCATTCGACTGCTTCGTGTACGCGGTGAAGGCGATCCGGCGGCCGGGCAGCCACTCCAGGAAGTTCTCCATGGCCGCGTTCGCCAGGCCCAGCAGGGTGCCGACGGTGCACGCGCCGGCCACCGGGACCAGCGGGGCGCGGTAGATCGGGATCCGCGCGTTGCGCTCGGACACGGTGTTGCCCTGCACGACGGTCGGCATCGGCAGCGCGCGGGCGGCCGGGACGAACACGTCCCGCGCGACGGTGGTGACGCTGCCCGAGCCCTTGAGGCCGGTGGCGTACCAGTCGTCGACGACCTCCAGGTCCGTGATCGGGACCAGGGCCATCAGCGGGTACGGCTCGCCGCCGTCACCCGGGTCGAGGATGGCGATGATCTCCTGCCAGTGCGCGTGCGGCGCACCGCTGATGAAGCTCCACTTGCCGTTGACGATGTAGCCGCCCGCGACGGTCTTGGCGAACCCGGTGGGGCTGAGCGTGCCGCACACCCGGACGTTCGGGGTGGCGAACACCTCCTCCTGCACCTCCTCCGGGAACATGCAGACCATCCAGCCCGGGATGGAGTAGACCGAGGCGACCCACGACGCCGAGCCGTCGCCGCGACCGAGCTGGGTGGCCACCTCCATCAGGGTGGTCGTGTCGGCCTCGTACCCGCCGAACCGGGCGGGGACGCGGAGCTTGAAGACCCCGGCGTCGGCGAGCGCGTCGATCGTCTCCTCGGTGAGCCGGCGGTCCTGAGCGGCCTTGCCGGCGTTCGCGCGCAGCAGCGGGACGAGCCCGGTGGCGCGTTCGACGAGCTGGGCCCGGGTCGGAAGTGGGGTGCTCGGCACCTGGACCTCCACGGTGTGACGGGTCTACGGAGGCCCGGCCGGGCGGCTCCGGGCGCAACAGGACGCCGCGCGCGGTCCCGACGGTCGCACCGCGGGGGAAACGCTCGCACCTTGCGGAATGCGGCCGGGCCCGGCCCCGCAATCCGGAAGAGGCGGGAGGGCCGGGCGGGGGCGGAAGGCCAAGCGGAGAGACGCGCGGGTGACCCGCGCCCGGCGACACTGGCGCCAAAACCGTCCGTGACCGGAGGATGCGCATGCGAGCCACCATCGACCGACTGGCCGTGCCCGGCGCGAGCCTGTACTACGAGGTCCGCGGCGCCGGCCCGGCGCTGCTGATCATCCCCAGCGGCAACGGCGACGCCGCGCCGTTCGTGCCGATGGCCGAGTCGCTCGCCGACGAGTACACGGTGATCACCTACGACCGGCGCGGGTTCTCGCGCAGTCCGCTCGACGGCCCGGTCGGCGACGACCGGCTCACCGAGGACGCCCACGACGTGGGTGCCCTGCTGCGGCACCTCGCCCCCGGCCCGGCCGCGGTGTTCGGGTCGAGCTCCGGCGCGATCGTCGCGCTCGCCACGCTCGAACGCCACCCCGACCTGGTGCACACCGTCGTCGCGCACGAGCCGCCGCTGGCGTCGGTGCTGCCGGACGCCGAACACTGGCTCGGGTTCTACTCCGAGCTGTACGAGACCTACCGGCGCGACGGCGTCGACGCCGCGCGGAAGGCGTTCCGGGCCGGGATGGGCATGGAGACCACGACCAAACCGCCGCGGCGCACCGAGCTGCCGCCGGCCGAGCTGGCCGAGATGCTCGGGCGCATCCGGCGCAACCACGTGTTCTGGTTCGAGCACGAGCTCAAGCCGTACCCGGCGTACCGGCCGAACCTGCGGCTGCTGAAGTCCCTCTCGGGCAAGCTGGTACTGGCGGGCGGCGACGCGCGCGACACCTTCCCGTACCGGCCCAACACGGTGCTGGCCGAACACACCGGCAACGCGATCGTGCACCTGCCCGGCGGGCACGTCGGGTACGTCACGCACCCCGAGGAGTTCACCGCGGCGCTGCGGGAGATCGTCCGGCCCTGAGGCGGGCCGGCGAGGGCGGCGCTTTCACCGGGAAGTGCCGCTCTCCTCCTCGTACAGGCGCAGCAGCATGTACGACGACACGGTCGTGTTGTCCCGGATTTCCCCCGTGCGGATGAGGGATTCGAACTCCGCGCGCGAGCACCACCGGTGCCGCATGTCCTGCTCCTCGTGCTCGCGGTCCGGCTCACCCTGGGTCAGGCCGGTCGCCAGGAACACCGTGCACATCTGGCCGCTCGCGCCGTGCCAGGCGGCCAGCCTGCCGATCGGGACCATCGAGGCCGCCCGCAGGCCGGTCTCCTCCGCCAGCTCGCGGTGGGCCAGCTCGAGCGGGTCGCCGCTGCGGCGGCCGGGGAAGCACCCCTGCGGGAACTCCCAGTAGCGGCCCAGCAACGGGTACCGGTACTGGTCCACCAGGTGGAAGCCGCCGTTCTCGCCCGCGATCACCACGGCGAAGTCGGGGCGGTCAATCACCGAATAGATGCCGTGCGAACCGTCGGGGCGCTCGATGCCGTCTTCGCGCACGCTCAGCCACGCGTTCTCGTACACCAGCCGGGAGGAGATCTGCCGGATCACCGGGAGATCGGCGGCTTCAGCCATGCCCTCCACGATAGGCGCCGTGGCCCGGCCGGGGCTTCTCTGGCGGTGCGGCGCAAGCAACAGAGGAGACGCGACCCGCGGCGCGGCGCGGCGACCATGGTCGGCGGGGAGATCCGCGGTCGGCGCGCGTTCGCCCCCGACGAGTTCGTGCAGGACCCGGCCCGTGCGCCGGTCCCGGAGGCAGTATCACCCGATTGGAGACGCGAATGCGTTTTCTGCCCGACCAAGACCGGTTCCGAGTGGCGGTGATCGGTTTCGGCTACGTCGGTTCGTGCATCGCCGCGACGCTGGCCGATCGCGGGTTCGACGTCGTCGGCGTCGACACCGACCCACGCCTGGTGGACGAGCTGGCGCGCGGCCACTGCCGGTTCGCCGAAGAGGGGCTCGCCGAACTGATCTTCCGCGGTCTCGCCGACGGGAACCTGCGCGTCACCACGGACATCGCCGAGGCGGCCGAGGCCGACGTCATCCTGATCGCGGTCGGCACCCCGGTGCGCGAAGACGGTTCCCTGGCCGAGGAGCAGCTGCGCGGCGCCTGCCGGGCGCTCGGCGAGCACCTGCGGCCGGGACAGCTGGTCGTCCTCAAGAGCACCGTGCCGCCGGGCACCACCCGCGGCATCGTGCTGTCGCTGCTCGAAGAGGAGAGCGGCCTGCTCGGCGGCGTCGACTTCGGCCTGGCGTTCACCCCGGAGCGGCTCGCCGAGGGCACCGCCCTGCGTGAGCTGCGGACCTTCCCGATCGTGGCCGGCGGCCTCGGCGCGGAGAGCGAGGCTGCGGCGGAGGCGTTCTGGCGCCGCGCGCTCGGCGTCGAGGTCATCCCGCGGGACTCGCTGGAGGCGGCGGAGATCGTCAAGCTGGCGAGCAACTGGTGGATCGACCTGAACATCGCACTGGCCAACGAGCTCGCCATGTTCTGCGCGCTCTACGGCGTCGACGTGCTCGACGTGATCACCGCGGCGAACACGATCCCCAAGGGCACGGGCAACGTCAACATCCTGCTGCCCAGCGTCGGCGTCGGCGGCTCCTGCCTGACCAAGGACCCGTGGATGGTGTGGCGCTCGGCCGAGCGCCGCGGCCTGTCCATCCGGACCGCGCCCGCCGGCCGGGAGGTCAACGCCGGGATGCCGGAGTACACCGCGCAGCTGGCGATCGACGAGCTGGTGCGCCAGGGCAAGAACCCCACCGGCAGCAAGGTCGCCGTGCTCGGCCTGGCGTTCAAGAACGACACCGGCGACCTGCGGGCCACCCCGACCGTCGGCGCGGTGAAGACGCTCGCCAAGGCGGGACTCGTCGTGTCCGTGTACGACCCGCTGGTCGACCCGGACGCGGCCGAGAAGCTGTTCGGTGTCCGGCCGGCCGCGAGCCTCGAAGAAGCCGTGCGCGACGCGGACTGCCTCGCTGTCCTGGCCTTCCACCGCGACTTCCACGACATCGACTTCGCCGCGCTGCCCGTCGCCCCGAACTGCCTGGTCCTCGACGGCCGCGCCTACTACCCCAAGGAAAAGATCGCCGCGCTGCGCGCCGCCGGATACGTCTACCGCGGCGTCGGCCGCGGTGACGCCATCCCGGGCACGCCGACCGGGACGGAGACCGACCGATGAGCAACCCCCAGCACGCCGTCGTCACCGGCGGCTCCGGCTTCGTCGGGTCGCACCTGGTCGAGCGGCTCCTCGACCGCGGTGACCGGGTGACCGTCCTCGACGTCGTGCCGCCGCGCGTCCCGGTCGAGGGCGTCCGGTACGTGACCGGCGACCTGCGCGACACCGCGAAGCTGGCCGAGGCGATCCAGCCCGACGTCGACGTCGTCTACCACCTGGCCGCCGTCGTCGGGGTCGACCAGTACCTGGCGCGTCCGCTCGACGTCATCGACATCAACTACGCCGCGACGCGGTCCGTGCTCGACCTCGCGCTCGAAGCGGGCGCGAAGGTCGTGCTGGCCAGCACCAGCGAGGTCTTCGGCAAGAACCCCGCGGTGCCGTGGGACGAGGACGGCGACCGCGTGCTCGGTGGCACGTCGCACGACCGGTGGTCCTATTCCTCCAGCAAGGCGCTGGCCGAGCACCTGACGTTCGCCTTCGCGCGCCAGCACGGGCTCGAGGCGACGATCGTGCGTTACTTCAACGTCTACGGCCCGCGGCAGCGGCCCGCCTACATCGTGAGCCGGTCGATCCACCGCGCGCTCAACCGGCGGTCGCTCGTCGTCTACGACGAGGGCCGGCAGACCCGCTGCTTCACCTACGTCGACGACGCGATCGAAGGCACGCTGCGCGCCGCCGACCACCCGGGCTCGTCCGGGCAGGCGTTCAACATCGGCAGCATGGTCGAGACCACCGTCGGCGAAGTGGTCCGGCTGGTCGGGGAGCTCACCGGGGCGACCGAGATCCTCGACGTCGACACGGGTGTCAAGCTCGGCGCGTCCTACCAGGACCTGCCGCGGCGGGTGCCGAACAACGCCAAGGCGGCCGAAATCCTCGGCTGGCGCCCGGAAACGACGTTGCGCGACGGGCTGATCAAGACCGTCGAGTGGGCGCGCGGCGCAGACTGGTGGTTGGCGCAGGACGACAAGGGCGCGGAGTGAGGATTCGATGACCACCAACAGTGAGGGCCGATCCATGGGTACGAAGTGTCGGGTGTGCGGCGGCCGCGTGGCCGAATTCGTCGACCTCGGTGACCAGCCGACGGCGAACGGCTTCCTGCTCCCGCACGAGGTCGAGCACGAGTTCCGCTTCCGGCTCGCGGTCGGGGCGTGCGAGGACTGCACGATGGTGCAGCTGGTGGAGGAGGTGCCGCAGGAGCTGCGCTACCACGCCGGCTACCGGTACCAGGCCTCCGGCTCCGCCGGGCACCGCAACCACTTCCGCACCGACGCCGAGTGGTTCCTGGCCAACGAGCTGACCGGGCCGGACCCGTTCATCGTCGAGATCGGCTGCAACGACGGCGTGATGCTGTCCACGATCGCCGAGGCCGGCGTCCGCCACCTCGGCGTCGAGCCGTCCGGGAACGTCGCGGACCTCGCCCGCGCCAAGGGGGTCCAGGTGCTCTCGGCGTTCTTCGACGCGGAGACCGCGGCCGCCGTCCGCGGCGCGCACGGCGCCGCCGACGTCATCTTCGGCGCCAACACGATCTGCCACATCGCGCACGTGGAATCGCTGTTCCGCGGGATCGACGCGCTGCTGTCCGAGAACGGCATCTTCGTGTTCGAAGAGCCGTACCTCGCCACGATCATCGAGGGCATGGCGTTCGACCAGATCTACGACGAGCACGTGTTCTACTTCAGCGCCGGATCGGTGCGCGCGATGGCCGAGCGCTTCGGCTTCGAGCTGGTGCACGCCGAGCACATCGACATGCACGGCGGCGAAGTCCGCTACACGATCGCCCGTCCCGGCGCGCGCACGCCGTCGGCCTCGCTCGACGCGCTGCTCGCCGAGGAGGAGGCCGGCAAGCTCTCGGAGCCGCTGACGTTCGCGCGGTTCGGCCGCAACGTCGAGCGGATCCGCGACGACCTCGTGGGGCTGCTGACGCACCTGCGCGACCAGGGCAAGACCGTGGTCGGCTACGGCGCGCCGGGCAAGAGCTCGACGGTGACGACGTACTGCGGCATCTCGACGGACCTGATCCCGTTCGTCGTCGACTCGACGCCGGGCAAGCAGGGCCACCTGCTGCCGGGCTCGCACCTGCCGGTGAAGCCGCCGTCGGCGTTCTCCGACGCCTACCCGGACTACGCGGTGCTGTTCGCGTGGAACCACGCCACCGAGATCATGGCGAAAGAGCAGGGTTTCCGCGCCGCGGGTGGCAAGTGGATCCGGTTCGTCCCCGAGGTCGAGGTGCTCTGACCCGTCGCGAAGCACCAGGCCCCGCCGAGTTCGCTCGGCGGGGCCTTTGGCGTCGTGTCAGGCACAGTCGACAGGTCGACAGCGAAAAGCCGCCGCCTCGCCGGAGGGGCGAGACGGCGGCTTGCCGGGGAGGCTCAGCGACGGCGGTGCTGGACGACCAGCTTCTCCAGGTCCGGGATGACGTCGCTGGGGCTCGGCATCGCCAGCCAGTCGTCGTGCAGGGCCTGGGCCGCGTGCTGGTAGCGCTGGTCCGTGGCGACCGCCCAGACCAGGTCGCGGATCTCCTCGACCGTCTTGGCGCGGTGGTCGAGGCGGACGCCCGCGCCGGTCGAGATGACGAAGTCCGAGACCACCGTGGACTCGACCTTCTTCGCCGGCAGCTCCCAGTGGGCGGTCGCCGCGTCGGGCGCGCCCTCTTCGCGCTCGTCGAACTCCCAGCCGACGCGGTAGGTGCCCGGCTTGTGGACGTCACCGCCGTCTTCGACCAGGCGCATCAGCAGGGACACGCCCTCGACGTCGCAGACCAGCTGCGGGACCTTGTTCGCCACCGCCGAGGAGTACGTGCCGATGCCGCCGTGGTGGATCAGCGCCGAGCAGGTCGGCAGCAGGTGCGGCAGGTTGACCCAGTCGATGACCTTCACGTTCGGCGGGATCTCCTCGACGTCGACCAGCTGCGCCTTGTCCAGCGTCGCCACGATCTCGAGGTCGTCCAGCTGGCCGAGGGCCTTGATGATCTTCGGGGCGCGGTCCCAGTCGCCCTTGATGAACCGGCGCGTCGACTCGCCGAGCGAAAGCGCCACGCGGCGGCGGTTCTTGCGGCCGCAGCACTCACAGCGGGTCAGTTCGGGGCGCTGGTACAGCCACTTCGGCAGCACCTCGGGGTCGACGTAGGGCACGTGCCGCATCGGCAGCTTCTTCGTGCTCGTCGGCAGCCGCAGGCCTTCCAGCATCGTCTCGATGCTGAAGTTGCCGACCAGCAGCTCGTCGTCGACCTCGAAGCCGTACTTCTGGGCCAGCGGGCGGATCAGCGTGGCGAGCGGGTTCGGGTCGAGCCCGGCGGCCACGAGGGCGTCCTTGTTCTCGGCCAGCCGGTCCAGCGACCAGGCGAACATGTCGTGCCCGATCAGCAGCCGCGTGTGCGCCGCGCCGCAGACCTTCGCCGCGACGGCGCTGGCCGGGATGGTGGCGTCCCACGAGATCAGGTCGGGCTGCCACACCTTGGCGAACTCGATCAGGTCCTCGGCCTCCTGGCGGTCCAGCCGCACGTAGTCCGACGTCGGCTGCAGCAGCCACTGGTAGAACACGATCCAGTGCTCGCGGCCCTCGGGCGACAGGCCCATCACGTCCGCGTAGCGGTTGACGAGGTCCTGGTGGTGCGGCGGGGCGCAGTCGTCGGTGAGGCGCACCGGCCGCTGGTCGGGGTCACCGAGCTGGACCGGCGTGAGGCCCGTCTTGATGATCATCTCCGCTGCGCTGTGGTGCGCGGCCACGCGGACTTCGTGCCCCGCGCTCTGCAGCGCCCACGCCAGCGGTACCACCGGGTAGAGGTGCGCCAGTGAGTTCGGGTAGACGGTGAAAAGGACTCGCATCGAATCTCCTCGACTCCGGAGGTGGTGTCGTCGTCGGCAAAGGCCAGGATCGTCGGCGCGGCCGAACAGGCGCATCTCCCGCAGTGCTGAGGCCCGCCGGGCAGTGCAAACGAGGAGACGCAACGGTTTTCGCACCCGGCCGATACTGGCCTTTGCCCACCGGAATCCGGCCGGGATCGCGCGCCGTCGTGGAGGACGCATGAGTACGTTCAGTTTCCTGGACGAAAAGACGATCGCCTACGTGGTCAGTTCGTGCACGCAACCGGACGCGGTGGTGAGCAGCCTGATCGAGGACACCGCGAAGGTCGGTGAACTGGCGGAGATGCTGACGCCGATCGAGCAGGCCGGTTTCCTGCACCTGATCGCGAAGCTGGTCGCGCCGAAGACCGTGATCGACGTCGGGACGTTCACCGGACTGTCCTCGCTGGCCTTCGCGCGCGGGCTCGCGCCCGGCGGCAAGGTGATCACCTGTGACGTCACCGAGGACTGGGTCGGCATCGCCCGCAAGCACTGGGAGCTGGCCGGCGTCGCCGACCGGATCGAGTTCAAGCTCGGCCCCGGCCGCAAGACCCTGCCCGGCCTGGTCGGCGAAGGCGAAGCGGACCTGGTGTTCATCGACGCGGACAAGACGTCGTACCCGTACTACGTCGACGCCGTCGCGCCGATGCTGCGCCCGGGCGGCCTGCTCATCCTGGACAACACGCTGCTGCACGGAACGGTCGCGGCGCCGGAAGACGTCGAAGAGGACCTCCCCCGCTACGCCGCCGAAGTCGTCGCCGGCGTCAACGCCAAGCTCGCCGTCGACGAGCGGTTCGACACCGTGATGCTGCCGATCGCCGACGGCGTCACGCTCGCGCTCAAGAAGTGAACGGACAAGGGGAAGTGGCCATGAACGACAGCCGACCGGCCCGGCCGCTGACCGGTGCGGAGTACATCGAGAGCCTGCGTGACGACCGCGTGGTCTTCATCAACGGCGAGCGCGTCAAGGACGTCACCGAGCACGTGGCGTTCCGCAACCCGATCCGGATGACCGCGCGGCTGTACGACGCCCTGCACGACCCGAAGCACCGGGACGTCCTCACCACGTCGACCGACACCGGCAGCGGCGGCTACACCCACCGGTTCTTCCGCGCCCCGCACAGCGTCGAGGACCTGGTGGCCGACCAGCAGGCGATCGCCGCGTGGGCGCGGATGAGCTACGGCTGGATGGGCCGCAGCCCGGACTACAAGGCGTCGTTCCTCGGCACGCTCGGTGCGAACGCCGAGTTCTACGCGCCGTTCGAGGAGAACGCCAAGCGCTGGTACCGCGAGTCGCAGGAAAAGGTCCTCTACTGGAACCACGCACTGGTCCACCCGCCGGTGGACCGCAAGCGGTCGCCGGACGAGGTCCGTGACGTGTTCGTCCACGTGGAGAAGGAAACCGACGCCGGGCTGGTGGTCAGCGGCGCGAAGGTCGTCGCGACCGGCTCCGCGCTGACGCACTACAACTTCATCGCGCACTACGGGCTGCCGATCAAGAAGCGCGAGTTCGCGCTCGTGGCCACCATCCCCATGGACGCCAAGGGGATGAAGCTGATCTGCCGTCCGTCCTACACGTCGATGGCCAACACGATCGGCTCGCCGTTCGACTACCCGCTCTCGTCGCGGCTGGACGAGAACGACACGATCCTGGTGCTGGACAAGGTCCTCATCCCGTGGGAGAACGTTTTCATCTACGGGGACATCGGCAAGGTCCAGACCTTCACCGGGCAGTCGGGGTTCATCGAGCGGTCGACGTTCCAGGGCTGCACCCGGCTGGCGGTGAAGCTGGAGTTCATCGCGGGCCTGATCGCCAAGGCGCTGGAGATCACCGGCACCGAGGACTTCCGCGGTGTGCAGACCCGCCTCGGCGAGGTGCTGGCCTGGCGCAACCTGTTCTGGGGGCTGTCGGACGCCGCGGCGCGCAACCCCGTGCCGTGGCGCGACGGCGCCCTGCTGCCGAACCCGGCGTACGGCCTGGCCTACCGCTGGTTCACGCAGGTCGGCTACGCCCGCATCCGCGAGATCGTGCTGCAGGACGTCGCCAGCGCGTTGATCTACATCAACTCCAGCGCCGAAGACTTCAAGAACCCGGAGATCCGCGGCTACCTGGACACCTACGTCCGCGGTTCGAACGGCATCGGCGCCGAGACACGCGTCAAGGTGATGAAGCTGCTCTGGGACGCCGTGGGCACGGAGTTCGGCGGCCGGCACGAGCTCTACGAGCGCAACTACGCCGGCAGCCACGAGAACACCCGCATCGAGCTGCTGTTCGGGCAGGTCGCCTCGGGGGACGTCGACGACTACAAGCGGTTCGTCGACACGTGCCTGAACGAATACGACCTGGACGGCTGGACCGTTCCCGACCTGACCCGGTGAGCTCCCCGCGGCACTGGGCAAGACGCGAGGTGTCCGCGGGCGGTGCCGCGGCGAAGATGAAGCCGGGGAACGAGCAACGGCGACCGCGGCGGTCCTGGGGTGCTGCGGGGTTCGGCCGAAAACCTTTGAGGAGTGACTGATGTCCGCAGAAGACGCCCCGCGCGTGCCGCTCGAGGCCACGGAACTGACCGACCCGCCGAAGCTGCTGGCCAAGCTCGGCACCGACCGCCCGATCCACAAGGTGTCGATGCCAGACGGCATGCCGGCCTGGCTGGTGACCGGCTACCGCGAAGCGCGGCGCGCCCTGTCGGACCCGCGCCTGGCCCGCAGCGACAAGGTCGCCGACCCGACGCTGAAGCCGTACCTGGCCCTGTACAACGACGACTTCTTCCGCCACTCCATGGTGTTCAACGACCGGCCGGACCACACCCGGATGAAGAAGCTGGTTTCGCAGGCGTTCACCCCGCGGTACATGGAGAACCTGCGCCCGCGGGTGCAGGAGATCACCGACCGGCTGCTCGCCGCGGTGGCCGCCGCCGGAACCGCGGAGGTCGTCGAAGACCTCGCCATCCCGCTGCCCAACGAGGTCATCTGCGAGTGGTTCGGTGTCCCGATGTCCGACCGCGCGGAGTTCCGCGAGTACTGCGGGATCGTCACCGGCCTCGGCGAGGTGACCGACCAGAACGACATCTTCCAGGCCGGCCGCTGGTTCGACGACTACCTGACGAAGCTCATCGCGCAGCGCAAGGAAACCGCGGGCGAGGACATGATCTCGGCCATCTTGTCGGGCCAGGAGGGCAACGCGACGCTGTCGGACATCGAGCTGCGGTCCAACATCTTCCTGATGCTGATCGGCTCGGTCGAGACGGCGGTCAACATGATCGCCAACGGCATCCTCGCGCTGCTGCGCAACCCCGAGCAGCTGGCCAAGCTGCGGGCGAACCCGGACCTGGTGCCGAAGGCCATCGAGGAGATCCTGCGGGTCGACCCGCCGGTGGTCACGGTGACCTACCACTTCGCCAAGGCGGAGGTCACGATCGGCGACGTCACGGTCCAGCCGGGCGAGCACGTGGCCATCTCGCTGACCGCGACGAACTACGACGCGCGTGACTTCCCGGAGCCGGGCAAGTTCGACCTCGAGCGCCAGACGCCGCACCTGGCCTTCAGCCACGGCATCCACTTCTGCCTGGGCGCCCCGCTGGCCCGGCTGGAGGGCGAGATCTTCTTCAAGAGCCTGCTGGCGAAGTTCTCGGACATCCAGCTGGCGATCCCGGAGTCGAGCCTCGGCTGGAAGCCCAGCTACTTCGTGCACCGCCTCAACGAGCTGCCCATCCGCCTGACGGAAACCTCCGCCGCGGCGGCCGCGTAGGGCGGCTCGCTCGAGCCCCGGGCCGGCTTCACCGGCCCGGGGCTCTTTCGCGTCTCCGGCGGTTCACGTCTCCCGCGGTTCACGTCTCCCGCGGTTCACGTCTCCCGCGGGCGGCCCGCGGCTGGCGCTGCGGGCTTGCCCCGGCGGAACTCCCCCGCCACCGCTGCCCCCATCCCGAGCGCCCCAAGGCGGCCTTCGGTGCGTCAGACGCACCCAAGGCGGCCTTCGGTGCGTGAGACGCAACCAAAGTGGCCTTCGGTGCGCCAGACGCAACCAAGGCCGCCTTCGGTGCGTGAGACGCAACCAAAGTGGCCTTCGGTGCGCCAGACGCAACCAAGGCCGCCTTGGGTGTACGGAGAAAAGCCGCCTCGCACCCGTCGGTGCGAGGCGGCTCGGGGCGCCCCCAGGTCGTCAGGCCGCGGTGCGGCGCTCGCGCTCGGTGACCGCCGCGTAGTAGCGGGCGATCGCCTTGTACGACTCCTTCGGCTCGATCCGGTAGGTCGAGAAGTGGTCGAAGTAGTCGTCGCGGATCGTCTTCGTGATCGTCATGCTCGCCGTGTCGAGGTCCCACTGCGGGTCCTCGGAGTGCGGGTGCGTCGGGTGGACGAACTCCGTCACCGCGACGCTGTAGATGCCGAGCTCGTCGTACAGGCGCAGCCGGTCCAGGTGGAAGTCGGCCTGGGCCTGCTCGTCGCGGCGGAAGCCGTCGAACACCCGGGGCGGCTCGACCGTGCGGTCCACGATGTCGAAGCCCAGCAGGCCCTTCTCCGACGCGCCCGCGTACGTGAACGTGCCGTACTCGGCGATCATGATCGGCTTGTCCCACTTGCGGTACGAGTTCAGCTCGGCGATGTACGCCTCGCGGCTCGGCTTCGGGTGGTAGTAGTCGGTGATGCCGATGTAGTCGAACGGCGTCCAGTCGACCCGCTCGAACGAGCCCGCCGAGTAGGTGATGCCCCCGTCGAAGTTCGCCCGCGCGACCTTCGCCGCCTGGCCCAGGAACGCGTTGAGCTTCAGCTCGACGTCGTCGTGGTCGATCGGGCCGACCGGGCGCAGGAAGTGGTGGTCGGAGTCGGGGAAGGCGTTGCCCATCCGGTTGTGGTAGAACTCGCCCGGCATGATCCCCATGGTCTGGATCGCGTGCGTGCACCCGACGCTGACGTGGATGTCCGCGCCCTGCCGGCGGAACTTCTCGCCGAGGCGCGCGGTCTCGGCGATGTGGTCCAGCACGTCCGGCTGCTCGCCGTCCATCAGGCGCGGCTGCAGCCAGACGTGCAGGCCGCGCTCGACCGCGTGCGCCGTCGTGGCCTCGAGGCGGTCGAACAGCGTGCCGTAGATCGTCACCGAGTTGGCCTTGAGGCCGTCGGCGATCGAGTCGATCTCGGACCGCATGATGTCTTCGTTCCACACCATGCGCGAGTTGTGGCCCTGACCGGTCTCGTGGTTGGACCCGCAGTCGTAGGCGACCCCGCGGTAGGTCAGCCCCTTCCCCTGCGGTGCGAGGATCTCGTGTTCGCTCATTTTCGTGCCCTTTCGAGGCGCTACGCCGCGCGCCGGCGCTGCTGGAAGATGTCGTTGATCCCGGTCAAGCCGGAGAGCATGGTCGCGAAGTCCGTCTCGCGCGGCCGCAGCTTCTGCGGGTCGATCTGCTCCTGGGCCTTGTCCCAGTAGTCCTCCTTGTTCTTCGTGCGGTCGTAGAAGAACCGCACGAAGTCCAGCACGGAGTCGAGGAAGGTGCGGTAGCTCTCCTCGTACAGGCCGAGCAGCTCGTCCTCGGCCGACGGGTCCCGCAGCACGCCGTCGATCGCGTCGGCCAGCGCCCGCGCCCCGCGCAGCGCCAGCGTGACGCCGGTGGACAGCAGCGGGTCGACGAACGCGGCGGCGTCACCGACCAGCGCCCAGCCCGGGCCGTGGAAGCGTTCGGCGGTGTAGGACCAGTCCTTGATGTTGCGGAACCCGCTCGCCCGGGTCGCGCCCTTGACCAGGGTGCTGACCTCTTCGGTCTTGCCGAGCTCGTCGAAGTACAGCTCCTCCAGCGACTTGCCCGACTTCTGGTACTCCTCCAGCGGCGTCACGTAGCCGACGCTGACCGTGCCGTCGTGCAGCGGGATGAACCAGAACCAGCCGGTCGGGCGGTTCTCCGAGATGATGTCGCCGGCCTTGGTGCCGCTGTAGAGGTTGCAGCCCTGCCAGTACGTCCAGGTGGCGATGTTGCGCAGGTCGTCGTGCCAGACGACGGAGTCGAAGTGCTTGGCCAGGATGTGGTTCTGGCCGGTGGCGTCGATGACGAACGTCGCGTGCGCTTCCTTCGTCTCCTTACTGCCCTTCTCCGCGTAGGTGACGCCGACCATGCGCTCGCCGTCGAAGATCGGCTCGCGGACGGTGACCTCTTCGAGCACCTTCGCGCCCAGTTCACGGGCCCGGCCCAGGACCAGGGCGTCGAAGTCGGCGCGGCGCACCTGGTAGGCGTAGTCGTAGAGCGCCGACTCGGTGAACCGGAAGCCCCAGGTCCCCTGGTTCTTGCCCCACAGCAGCGTGCCGCCGTACTTCTTCGTGAAGCCCATGGCGTCCAGGCGCTTGATCAGGCCCAGGTCGTCCAGGGTGGGCAGCGCGCCGGTGATCAGGGACTCGCCGATGTGGTAGCGCGGGAACTTCTCGCGCTCCAGGACCAGCACCTTGTGACCCATGCCGGCCAGCAGCCCGGCCGTCGCCGCGCCGCCGGGTCCACCGCCGACGACCACGACGTCGTACGTTTCCTCGCTTGCGCTCATGTGCGCGTTCCTCCTCGGTATCGGCCGCTGCTGCTGGAAGTCAGAGTGCCCACAATGGACGGTTCGGGTCGGCCAGGCCGGAGGCCAGGATGCCGCGGTAGTCGTCGATCATCCGGACCATCGTCTCGCGGTCGAACTGCTCGGTGTTGTACCGCGAGGTGCCGGCGATCTCGCCGTCGCCGAGGATGTCCAGCGCCCACAGCACGCCGTTGGGGATGTCCGAGGTGTCCTGGCAGGACTTGGTGCGCCGGCGGACCTCGGCGTACTCGACGTCGCCGATGGTCTCCGCCTCGGTCATGCCGGGGAACTGCAGGACCTGGATGGCGCAGACGGCGTTGTCGTCCCGCTCGTAGGTCTTGTTGATCTCCGGCGCCTGCGCGACGACCTCGCTGAAGGGCAGCTCGTGCGCGTAGGCCTCCAGGCAGGTGGCCCGGATCCGCAGCAGCAGCTCGGAAAAGGTGCGGCAGCCGTCGATGTCGGTCCGCAGCGGGACCAGGTTGAAGAACGGGCCGATGGTCTCGTAGTGCGACTGGTCGGCGCGGCCGGAGGTGATGATCGGCACGACCAGGTCGGTGGCACCGGACATCCGCGCCAGCAGCGCGTTGTAGGCGGCCAGCAGCACCATGAACGGCGAGCAGTGCATCACCCGCGCCAGCTCCGTCGTGCCGCGGGTGAGCTCGGCGTCGAGCAGGAACCGCTCCACCGCGTAGACCGCCGGGGTGTCCGGGGCGAGGGTGCGGTCGGCCTTGATGTCGAGCATCCGGCCGCCGCGCAGTTTCCCGCCCCAGTACTCGCGCGACGCCTGCGCCTGCTCCCCGGCCAGGTCGCCGATCTGCCAGACGGAGAACTCCCCGTACTGGCGCGGCTCCGGCAGCGCGGGCACCTCGAGCCCGCGGCGCCGGGCGTAGCTGACCGCCAGGTCGTGGATCAGCACGTGCAGCGACCAGCCGTCGCCGGCGGTGTGGTGCACGATCAGCACCAGCACCCCGTCCCGGTCGTCGAAGCGGCCCAGCTCGGCGCGCAGGTGCGGCAGCTCGTCGGCGCCCAGCCGGCCCGCCTCGACCGAATTGATGAACTCGTCGACCTGCTCGTCGCGCGGGCGGCCGTCGTCGGTCAGGTCGTGCAGGACGAGTTCCGGCGAGCACGGCGGGTGGACGCGCTGGTACTGCTCGCCGCCTTCGCGGACGATCTCCGTGCGGAGGATCTCGTGCCGCTCGACGACGTCGTCCAACGCGCCGCGCAGCGTGTCCGGGTCCAGCTCGCCGCGCACCCGCCAGCCGTGGATCACCAGGTGCCGGGGCCCGAACGCGCCGTCCGTCTCGCCCTTGTCGAAGATGCACAGCAGACCGAGGTTGGCCGACAACGGGTAGCGGCTCATCGGGATTCCCTTTCCTGCCCGGACGGACTTCAGTGGTGGTCGCGCTGGCGCTCGGCGGCCTGGTACAGCGCGGTGATGTTGCCGCTGCCGAAGCCCCGCGCGCCGAGCCGTTCGATCAGCTCGAGGAAGATGGTGTTCCGCGGGTGCACCGAGCGCGCGAAGATCTGGTACAGCTGGCCGTCGTGGTCCTCGTCGACGAGCACCTGCTGCTTGCGCAGGTCCGGCACCGAGTACTGCTCCGGCACCACGCGCTCCAGCAGGTCCGCGTAGTAGGAGGCGGGGGTGCCCATGAACTCGACGCCCCGGTCGCGCAGCACGTCGACCGCCTCGATGATCCCGTTGCTGGTGAAGGCGATGTGCTGCACGCCCGCGCCGCCGTGGTCCTTGAGGAAGTCGTCGATGTGCCCGGGCTCCTTCGAGGTGTCCGGCTCGATGAGCGTGAAGGTCACGCTGCCGGACTTGCTCTGCACGACCTTCGTGGTCATCGCCTGCGAGCCGACCGCGATCGTCTCGGCGAAGATCAGCTCGAAGCCCAGCACGTCCCGGTAGAAGTCGACCGTGGCGTCGAGGTGACCGTGTTCCACGCACACCGCGAAGTGGTCGATCTCCAGCAGTGCACCGGGTTCCTCGGCGTTCACCGCGATCGGCGCGGGCCGGCCCTCCGGGTACTCGACGAAGGTGTGCAGGGTGTCGCCGAAGCCCATGATGCTGGCCGTGACGACGTGGCCGGCGCGGGACGGCCCGGCGACGGGGCGCGCCCCGCGGGCGACGGCCTCTTCGAACGCCGCCTTCGCGTCGGTGACGCGCAGGGCGATGTCCGAGACGCCGTCGCCGTGGCGGTCGACGTAGGCGGTGCCGGGGTGGTCGTCGACGAGCGGCTCGCTGAAGACGAACCGGATGTCGTTGGCACCGATCTCGACCGAGCGCACGGTCGCCCAGTCCGGGCCGGAGTCGCCCAGCGGCCGTTCACCGAGGCCGTATCCGCGCACCAGCCAGTCCCGCGCCGTGTCGAGGCTGCCGACGTAGAAACGGACGTAGTCCAGCTCGAGACCGTCGAGGGCCGACGGGTTCGGGGTGACCATGGAAAACCTTCTTTCCTGGGATGAGCGCGGTGGGCGGCGTCCGGGGGTCAGGCGGCGCGGCGGGCGGCCGGGTTGGGCCGCAGGTCACGCCAGTTCTCGGCGATGTGGTCCAGGCAGGCCTGGCGCCCGCGCGGGCCGTACGTGACCTCCCAGCCGGCCGGCACCGGGATGCCGGAGACCCACAGGGAGTGCTCGCCCGCGGCGTTCACCAGGACGGTGTAGTTCTTGTCCGGGTCGTCGAAGGGGTTCGTCATTTCGGTCTCCCTCAGAGCAGCTGGGCCAGGCCGGCCACAGTCGGCGTGTCGAAGAGCGTGTTGATCTTCAGTTCCACGCCCAGCTCGGCGCGGATCCGGTTGAGCAGGCGCATCGCGAGCAGCGAGTGACCGCCCAGGTCGAAGAAGCTGTCGTCGACGCCGACCTCTTCGACGCCGAGGACCGCGGAGAACGCGCGGCAGAGCGCCTCCTCCTTGGGGCCGCTCGGCGCGCGGGACGCGCCCGCGGTTTCGAACTCCGGCTGCGGCAGCGCGGCCCGGTCGAGCTTGCCGTTGGCCGTCAGCGGCAGCCGCTCGACGACGACGAACGCGGCGGGCAGCATGTACTCCGGCAGCCGGGAACGGACGCGCTCGCGGATGGCGGCGGTGTCCGGGGCACCGGAGTCGGCGACCAGGTAGGCGACCAGCCGGACGTCACCGGCCTTGACCTCGCGGGCGACGACGGCGACGTCGGCGAGACCGGGGTGCCCGGCGATGGCGGCCTCGATTTCGGCGAGCTCGACGCGGAAGCCGAGGATCTTGACCTGGTCGGTGGCGCGGCCGACGAACTCGATCTCCCCGGCCGGGGTGCGGCGCACGAGGTCGCCGGTGCGGTACATCCGGGACCCCGGCTCGCCGAACGGGTTGGCGACGAAGCGCTCGCCGGTCAGGTCCGGGCGGCCGGCGTAGCCGAGGGCGACGCCGACGCCGCCGAAGTAGAGCTCGCCGACGGTGCCGTCGGGCACCGGGTCGAGCCGCTCGTCGAGCACGTGCAGCTCGACCCCGTCCATCGCGCGCCCGACCGGGACCACCGGGCCCGGCGTGTAGGGCGCGGTGATCGCGGAGTTGGTGCTGAAGACGGTGCCTTCGGTCGCTCCGTACATGGCGCGGACGGTCAGGCCCGGGTTGACCTCGAGCACGCGGGCGACCGCGGTCGGCGCGATCACGTCACCGCCGGTCAGGACCTCGCGGACCCCCGCCAGGCTCTCCGGCGCCTCCTCGGCCACGACGCGGAACAGCCCGGCCGTCAGGTGGACACCGGTGATCCGGTGCCCGGCCAGCAGCGAGCCGAGCGTCGGGATGTCGAGCTTGCCCTCGGGCGCGACGACCACGGTGCCGCCGTGCAGCAGCGGAACCCAGATCTCGTAGGTCGAGACGTTGAACGCGTGCGGCGCGATGAGCAGGACCCGCTCGTGGTTGCCGGTGTCCCAGGTGGAGTCCAGGGCCAGCGCGAGCGCGTCGGTGTGGCGCACGGCCACGCCCTTCGGCTCGCCCGTCGAGCCCGAGGTGTACATGACGTACGCCGGGGCGTTCTCGTCCAGCGTCACCGCGGGGGCCGTCACCGGCTGGTCCGAAAGGTCTTCCGACGCCAGCACGACGTCGGCGACCGACGGGATGCCCAGGCCCTTCGAGGCCTCGTCGGTGACGAGGATGGTCGCCTTCGAGTGGTCGACGATCCACTGGCGCCGGTCGGCCGGGTAGGCCGAGTGGATCGGCTGGTAGAACGAGCCGGCCTTGAGCGCGGCCAGGAACGTGACGACGACGTCGGTGCTGCGCTCGAGCAGCACGGCGACCGGGACGTCCGGGCCGGCGCCCAGGCCGGCGAGCCGGTGGGCGAGCCGGTTGGCGCGCTCGTCGAGCTCCCGGTACGTCAGCGTCCGGTCCGAGCCGGAGACGGCCACCGCGTCGGGGGTTCGGGCGGCCTGCGCGGAGAACGCCTCATGAACGGACCGGGACATGATCACACTCCAATTCCTGGAAATCCTGCGGCGCCGGTTCCGACGCCGACGACGGGCGCGGGTGATCCACGTCTGAGTGTCTGCGGGGTTGTGCTGCCTGCCGGGCAGGAGGATCAGGCGGCCTGGCCTTCGGCGGGCTGGTAGGAGAGAACGCGCTGGACCAGCGTCTCGTCCATCAGCGCGGTCGGCGGGTCGATCAGGCCGGCCACGCGCATGAACGCCTTGACGATCTCCTGGTCCTTCGACGCGGCGTACTGCAGCAGGCCCATGAACGCGTTGCCCTGCTCGATCTCCGGGGTCCGCTCGCCTTCGACATCGGGGAAGGCGAGGTCACCGCTGGCGGACACCGCCCACGGCGCGTCGACGACCTGGCCGATGTCGCGGAAGTAGGCGTACTGGTCGACCTCGCCGGCGCGCAGGTGCTCGCGGAGGGTGAAGGCCTCCCAGGCCGCGACGCTCATGCCCTGGCCGTAGACCGGGTTGAAGCTGCAGATCGCGTCGCCGAGCACCAGCAGGCCGGCCGGGAAGCGGTCGAGGTGCTCGTAGCGGCGGCGCACGCTCGCCGGGAACCCGAAGGAGGTCGGGTCGTCGAGCGGCTCGGCGTCCTTGATGCCGTCGTAGACGTCCGGCACCGGCAGCGACTTCGCGAACTCGACGAAGCCCTCGGGATCGGTCGGCGGGTGGTCGCCGAGGATCCCCGTGAGCGAGACGATGCAGGTGTCCTCATCGGACAGTCCGAAGAAGGCCCCGCGCGGGTGGGCGGGCGAGGCGACCGGGTTGATCGACCAGGTGTCGGTGAACGAGCCGGGCGGGCGACGGTAGAACCGCGTGGTGTAGGCCAGCCCGATCTTGACGCGGTCCTCGGTGGGGCGCGCGTAGCCGAGCTGCTCCAGCCAGGCGGGCGTCCGCGAGCCGCGGCCGGTGGCGTCGAGCACGAGGTCGGCGCGCAGGACCTTCTCGGCCCCGGCCTCGTCGCGCACCCGGACGCCGATCACGCGCTGGTTGTCCGAAGTGGACACCAGGCCCAGGATGTCGTGCCGCTCCAGGTAGGTGACGTTCGGCAGCGCGTCGACGCGGGTGCGGACGTGGTTCTCCAGCACCGGGCGCGTCGGCGTCACCGAGACGAGACCCGTGTGGGTGTAGGGCAGGCGGAGGCCGTTGAAGTACCAGCGCATTTCCCCGAGGTCGCCGACCGGCGCGCCGGCGGCGCGCAGCTCGGCGGTGAACCCGGGGAAGAAGTCTTCGAGGATCCGCTGGCCCCGCGCGTGCAGCCCGTGCGCGTGCCGGGTGTGCGGTGTGCCCCGGCGCGGCGTCGTCACCCCGAGGACGGTGTCGCGGTCGAGGACCAGGACACTCTCGTAGGACTCGGACAGCACCCGCGCCGCCAGGCTACCGGCCATGCTGCCACCGAGGACCACGGCGACGCTTCCGACCTGTCCGGCCATGTGCCGGCCTCCTTGGCGTGAGAGGTACGTGACGGGCCATCACGCAGGGCTTCCTGCGGTGCGGCCTGCTGTCAGCCTCACACCCTCCTCGGGCGGTGGACGTCTCATGGTTTGCCCCGCGGGGCCGGGGAGAACGTTGGAAGAAATCCGGGCCGATTCCCTCGAGTCCGATCAAGACACCCGGAAACGCCGAAGGGGATCCCCGCGGTCCGCGGGGATCCCCTTCCGTCCGTGGCCGGGATCAGCTCGGGAACGTGCCGCTCGTGACGTTCACGAACGTGCCCGTGATGGCGCCCGCCCGGTCGGAGGCGAGGAACGCCGCCGTCGCCGCCACCTGGGCCAGCGTCGGGGACTTCTTCGTCATGCGCATCCCGTCCAGGTGCTCCAGCAGCCCCTGGAACGCCTCGTCGTCCATCTCCGGGCCGCCGCTGAACGCCGCCAGCTTCTCCGGCGACAGCGTCTCCGGCAGGCCCGCCGTCCAGATGCCGAGCACGCGGACACCCGCGGGCCCGATCTCGTTCGCCAGGTTGCGGAACAGCGTGTCCAGCGCCGCGTCGGCCGGGCCCGTGCCGCCCATCATCGGGCTGCCGTTGGCCGACCCGCTGTTCAGGCCGAGGATCACCCCCGACCCCTGCTCCACCATGTGCCGCGCGGCCGCCCGCGCCGTCAGGAAGTTCGTGGTCAGCCCGGTGAGGACCGGCCCGGTCACGTCGTCGGCGATCATGTCGACCAGGGGCGTGCCCTGCACGTCGCCGCGGGTGATCAGGTTGATCGAGATGTCCAGGCTGCCGCTCTCGGCCACCACCGACTTGGCGTGCCGCTCCACCGCGGCCTCGTTCAGTGCGTTGACCACGTTGGCCTTCGCCCAGCCGCCGGCGTTCGTGATCTCCTTGACCACCGGCGTGAGGTTCTTGCGGGTGCGCCCCGCGCAGTAGACGCGCGCCCCGGCCGCGGCGAACGCCTTGGCCACTTCACGGCCGATGGAACCACCGGCCCCGTAGACGATGGCGTTCTTGTTCTCCAGGGACATCAGCTTTCCTTTCCTCGTCGACGTGTGCCGGTGCACACATGCGTGGCCTGGCTCCCCAGCCATCGCCTCGGCCCCGCCCCGCCGGGCGGCGGACCAAGGCGAGGTATCCGAGCACATCGTTGTGCCTTCGCGAGGCGGGCCGCATCTTCCGCGTTGCGCTCACTGACTGCGTTCGGCGGTACCGGCGTTACCTCGTAGGGGTGAACCGCCTGCGCCGGAAGGCGGATCAGCTGGGGAAGATGCCGCTGGTGACGTTGACGAACGTGCCCGTGATGGCACCGGCTTCCGGGGAAGCCAGGAACGCTGCGGTCTGCGCCACCTGGGTGAGCGTGGGCGACTTCTTGGTCATGCGCATGCCGTCCAGGTGCTGCAGCAGGCCCTGGAACGCCGCGTCGTCCATCTTCGGCCCGCCGCTGAACGCCGCCAGCTTCTCGGGCGACAGCGTCTCCGGCAGACCCGCCGTCCAGATGCCGGCGACGCGCACGCCGCTCGGGCCGACCTCGGCGGCCAGGTTGCGGACCAGGGTGTCGATCGCGCCGTCGGCGGACCCGGTGCCGCCCATCATCGGGCTGCCGTGCGCGGACCCGCTGTCCAGCGCCAGGATCACGCCGGACCCCTGCTCCACCATGTGCCGGGCGGCGGCGCGCATGGTGATGAAGTTGGTGGTGACGCCGGTGACGATCGGGCCGGTGAAGTCCTCGGTCTTCATGTCGACCAGCGGGATGCCCTGCACGTCACCGCGGGTGATCAGGTTGATCGAGACGTCCAGGCTGCCGCCCTCGACCACCACGGTCTTGGCGTGCTCCTCGACGGCCGACTCGTCGAGGGCGTCGAGCACGTCCACCGACGCCGACCCGCCGGCGGCCTCGATCTCGTCCGCCACGGCCTGCAGCGGCTCGAGGGTGCGGCCGGCGAGGAACACGTGCGCACCGTCGGCGGCGAACGCCTTGGCCACCGCCGCGCCGATCGAGCCGCCGGCGCCGTAGACGATCGCGTTCTTCTTCTCGAGCGACATCGCTCTCTCCTTCGCGTCTCTTCGCGTGCTGTGTTGCCCGCGTTGTCGGACATTGAGACGCACGACCGCCGGAGAACTCATCGCCCGGATCGGGCTAAAGCGTGAGCGGCAGGCCGAAGGCCGGGAAGAGGTGGGGCTCGAAGGAGGTGATCTCGACGATCCTGCCGTCCTCGATGCGCAGGACGTCCAGCACCTGCGCCCGGTACACGGTGGTGCCCGGCCGCCGCAGGTAACCCGCCGCGGCCGGCTGGCGGTTCGCGAAGGTCGGCAGGTGCTTCCAGGTGCCCTGGAAGTGCGGCGACGCCGGGTCGATCGAAGGCTTGATGAACGCCATCATCGCGTCGCGGCCGACGAACCAGAACGGGTTCGGCGGCATCGTCAGGACGACGTCCTCGCTGAGCAGCTCGGCGACGACGGCGGCGTCGGCCTGGTCGGCCGCGTCCATGTAACGCTGCAGGATCTCGCGCTCCTGGCTGGTCGGGCGGGTCGGTACGGTCCAGTCGCTGCGCCGTTCGGGCAGGTGGCGGCGCAGCGCGGGCCGGGCCCGCTGCAGGGCGCTGTTGACCGACGCGACGCTCATGTCCAGCTGCTCGGCGGTGTCGGCGGCGGGCCAGCCGAGCACGTCACGCAGGATCAGCACGGCCCGCTGCCGCGGCGGCAGGTGCTGGATCGCGGCCAGGAAGACCAGCTCCATCGTTTCGCGGGACACCGCGGCGCGCTCCGGCTCGTCGTCGGTGGACGCGACGTCCTCGAGCAGCGCGTCCGGGTAGGGCTGCAACCAGGTCACCCGGACGGGTGGTTCCGTGGCGCCGTTGTCCATCCCCGGAACGGGCTCGTACCGCTGCGGGCGGCGCTCGTTGCGCCGCAGGAAGTCGAGGCAGGCGTTGGTGGCGATGCGGTACAGCCAGGCGCGGAAGGTCGACCGGCCCTCGAAGGCGTCCCGGCGGTTCCAGGCGCGCAGGAACGTCTCCTGGACCATGTCCTCGGCGTCGTCGTAGGAGCCGACCATCCGGTAGCAGTGCACCTGCAGTTCGTGCCGGTACGGCTCGACGAGCCCGGCGAAGTCCCATTCGTCACCGGCCCGGACGGCGGCGGTGACCTCGCCGTCCTCGCCGGTGCCGGTTTCCGTCACGGCGCCGTCCGTGACGTTTTCTTCCGTCACGTCCGCGGGCGTGACGTTTTCCGGCGGGTTCTCCGTCACGCGGGCGGGCGTGACGTTTTCGGTGACCGCGGCGTCGCGGGCGAGCTGGGCGATCCGGCGCAGCCTGCCGACGGTCGAGGCGAGGTCGGTGACGTCGGTGTAGAACACCTCGGGCAGCTGCGGCGCGAGCCGGCGGACGCGCCGCTCGATGTCGGCGATGAGGTCGGGCACGGCGTAGCCACCCGGCTGCTGCCGCTCGCGGTAGGCCTTCTGCCGGCAGGCGGGCGAGCAGTACTTGGACACGCGCCCACGGCCGCCCGCCCGCTCGGGGAGGGGCTTGCCGCAGCTGGGACACCGGCCGTCCGTCACGGTCTTTGAATCTACGCAGGGCGCGCCGGACCCGCCACGGCACCCCGCGCGCCCGGCCCAAGCGCCCCAAGGCGGCCTTGGTTGCGTCTCACGCACCCAAGGTGGCCTTCGGTGCGTCTCACGCACCCAAGGCGGCCTTCGTTGCTCCTCCCATGCCCCCACCGCCACCCTCAACGGAGGCGCTTCGCGCCGCGGTGCCGATTCAACGCACCCAAGGCCACATTGGGGCGCTGGGGGCCGCGTCTCCCGTCGTGCGCTCCCGGGGACCGGCCCGGCACCCCCGGGACGCCCACCGCAGAAATGGAGGCGCCGCCGGGTTTTCGCCCCGCTCATCCTCGTATGCGGGCGAGCCGGGCGGCCGACCCATCCCCTGCGAAGGAGCACAAGTCATGGCGACGAGCGTCCCGATCTCGGATGCGGACTACCTCCGGATCCTCATCCACGGCCACACCGCGTTCGAACTGCTGCGCACGGGTCTCGAGTTCGACCTGTTCCAGAAGCTCGAGGACAGCGGCGGCCTGGACGTCACCGAGACGGCGGAGGCGCTCGGCGTCGAGGAGTACCCGGCGCGTGTCCTGCTGCTCGGCCTGGCCTCCCTGCTGCTGATCGAGAAGAAGGACGGCAAGTTCGTCAACGCCCCGATCGTGCGCCGCAAGCTGCTCAAGGACGGCGAGCGGTTCCTCGGCCCGCTCATCGACATCCAGGACAAGATCATCAACAAGACCCTGGTGGACTTCGCCGAGTCGATGCGGCAGAGCACCAACGTCGGCCTGCGCCACCTCGAAGGCCCCGGCGACACGCTCTACTCGAAGCTCACGGCCACCCCGGACCTGCAGAAGGTCTTCTACGACAACATGGGTGACGCTTCGAACCGCGCGTTCGACCAGTTCCTCGACCTCTACGACTTCAGCGGGGTCAAGCACGCCATCGACATCGGCGGTGGCGACGGCACCAACTCGGTCAAGCTGGCCGAGCGCTACCCCGAGCTCGAGATGACCGTGTTCGACCAGGAGAGCGTCACCCGGCTGGCCGCGGACAAGATCGAGGACCCGTCGGTCCGCAAGCGCGTGCACTTCCACCCCGGCGACATGCTCACCGACCGGCTGCCGGAGGGCGCCGACGCGATCCTGTACTTCCACATCTACGAGATCTGGTCGCTGGAGCGGAACACCGAGATGCTCCGCAAGTGCTACGACGCGCTGCCCGAGGGCGGCACCGTGCTCGTCTACAACTTCGTCTCCAACGACGAGGGCACCGGCTCCCTGTCCGGCGGGCTCGTTTCGCCGTACTTCCTCGCGCTCGCCTCGGGCGAGGGCATGACCTGGTCGGCGGCGGACATGGAGAAGTCCGTGCGCGACGCCGGGTTCTCGCGGGTCGAGCGGTTCGCCGACCTCGGCTTCAGCCACGCCCTGGTGGTGGGCCACAAGTAGCCCGGTCCCCGATCCGGGCGGGCCGGAACCGGCTCGCCCGGATCTTCGGTGTCCTTGCCCGGCGCCCGCCGATCGCGGGACGAACGAAAGAAGGCCGATGAACTTCCCCGAACCCGTCGCCATCATCGGAATGGCTTGCCGTTTCGCCGCGGGAATCGAGTCACCAGAGGCGTTCTGGGCGCTCCTGCGCGACGGTGGCGACACCGTCGGCGACCTGCCCGCGGACCGCTGGGAGTGGCACGCCGGCCAGAGCCGCGAGCACGCCGCGGTGGTGCGGGACGTGACCAAGCGCGGTGCGTTCCTCGACAACGTCAAGGAGTTCGACGCCGACTTCTTCGACGTCACCCCGCGCGAGGCGGCGCTGATGGACCCGCAGCAGCGGATCACCCTGGAGCTGGCGTGGGAGGCACTGGAGCACGCCGGCATCCCGCCGCGCTCGCTGGGCGGCACCGACGCCGGGGTGTTCATGGGGGTCGGCGCCGACGACTACGGGCGCCGGCTGCTGGAGGACCTGCCGCGGATCGAGGCCTGGACCGGGATCGGCAGCTCCTTCTGCGCCGTCGCGAACCGGGTGTCCTACGCGCTGGACCTGCGCGGGCCGAGCATGGTGGTGGACACGGCCTGCTCGTCGTCGCTGGTCTCGATCCACCTGGCCGCCCAGGCCCTGCGCTCCGGCGAGTGCCCGGTCGCGCTCGCCGGCGGCATCCTCGTGATGGCCGGCCCCGGCCTGTCGGTGGTGCTCGACGCCGCCGGCGCCACCTCGCGCGACGGCCGCAGCAAGTCCTTCGACGCCTCGGCCGACGGCTACGGCCGCGGTGAGGGCGGCGGCATCGTCGTGCTCAAGCTGCTCGAGGACGCCCGCCGCGACGGCGACCGCGTGCTCGCGGTCATCCGCGGCAGCGCCGTGCAGCAGGACGGCAAGACCAACGGCATCATGGCGCCCAACGGCGAGGCCCAGGCCCACCTGATGCGCCGCGCCTACCAGGCGTCGGGCATCGACCCGTCGACCGTCGGCTACGTCGAAGCGCACGGGACCGGCACCAGCGTCGGCGACCCGCTCGAAGCGGGCGCGATGAGCTCGGTGTTCGGCGCCGGGCGCCCGGCCGACGCGCCGTGCCTGATCGGCTCGGTGAAGCCGAACGTCGGGCACCTGGAAGCGGGCGCCGGGGTCGCCGGGGTGATCAAGACCGTGCTGGCGCTGCAGCACGGGGAGATCCCGGCCAGCCTGAACTTCACCACGCCGAACCCGAAGATCCCGTGGGACACCTCGGGGCTGCGCGTGGTCACCGAAAACACGCCGTGGCCGCAACGGGGTGCGCCGCGCCGGGCCGGGGTGTCCGGCTACGGCTACGGCGGCACCATCGCGCACGTCATCCTCGAAGCCGCCCCCGATACCGGAGCCGCGACGGCGAAGGCGAAGGCGGACGGCACCGGCCGGCCGAACGTCCTGCCGCTGTCCGGGGCGACCGAAGCCGCCGTCGCGAAGTACGCCGGGCGGCTGGCGAACTGGCTGGCGCGTCACCCGGACACCGAACTCGCCGACGTCGGGCACACGCTGGCCCGGCGCCGCCAGCACCTGCCCTTCCGGGCCGCGGTGACGGCCGACAGCACCGCGGCGCTGCGCGCGAAGCTCGCCGAGTTCGCGGCGTCGGGCACCGGCGGCGTCACCGGGCGCGCGCTGCCGGAGACCGCGCGCCAGGACCTCGTCTGGGTCTTCTCCGGGCACGGCTCGCAGTGGACCGGCATGGCCCGCGAGCTGCTGGCCACCGAGCCCGCCTTCGCGGCGGTGATCGACGGGATCGAGCCGATCTTCCAGGCGGAGATGGCGATCTCGGCCCGCGCGACCATCGCCTCGGACGCCCCGCAGCCGGTCGACGTGATCCAGCCGATGATCTTCGCCGTCCAGGTCGCGCTGGCCGCGCTGTGGCGCGACCGCGGGGTCCACCCCGACGCCGTGATCGGGCACTCGGTCGGCGAAATCGCCGCGGCCGTCACGGCCGGCATGCTCACCCTCGAGCAGGGCGCCCGGCTGGTCTGCCGCCGTTCGGTGCTGCTGCGGCAGGTGGCCGGCCGGGGCGCGATGGCGATGGTGAACCTGCCGCCGGAAGAGGCGCGCCGACGCCTCGCCGGCCGCACCGACATCGCCGTCGCGGTCGCCGCCGCCACCGGGTCGACCGTGTTCTCCGGTGACATCGAAGCCGTGCAGGAGACGAGCGAGGTGTTCGCCGCCGAGGGCCTCGCCGTGCGCAAGGTCGACTCCGACGTCGCCTTCCACAGCCCGCACATGGACCCGCTGCTGGAGTCGCTGGCCGCGGCCGCCGCGGACCTGCCGCCCGCCCCGGCCGGCATCCCCGTGTACAGCACCGCGCTGGCCGACCCGCGGTCGGAGGCGCCGCGCGACGGCGCGTACTGGGCCACGAACCTGCGCGGCACCGTGCGGTTCGCCGAGGCCGTCGCGGCCGCGGCGGCGGACGGCTACCGGCTGTTCGTCGAAGTCTCCCCGCACCCGGTGGTCGAGCACTCGATCAACGAGACCCTCGACGAGCTGGGCATCACCGACGCCGTCGTCACGCACTCCCTGCGGCGCAACCGGCCCGAGCGCGAGACCCTGCTGGCGAACCTCGGCGTGCTGCACTGCGGCGGCGCCCACGTCGACTGGGCGGCGCACTGGCCGGAGGGCTCCCTGGCGGACCTCCCGACCACCGCGTGGCAGCGCAAGGAGCACTGGGTCGACGACTCGGTCGGCCGCTCGTTCCTCACCGAGCAGCACGACCTCGACAGCCACACGCTGCTCGGCGGCCGGATCAACGTGCACGGCGTGAACCCGGCCCAGGCCTGGCTGACCTACCTCGACCGCGACTCGCGGCCGTACCCGGGCGACCACCCCGTGCGGAAGGTCGAGATCATCCCGGCCGCGGTGCTGCTCAACAGCTTCCTCACCGCCGCGGCGTCGGCGAAGGGGGCGTGGCACGAGCTCTCCGACGTCGCGCTGCGCGTCCCGGTGAGCGTGACGCGGCCGCGGCACCTCCAGATCGTGCTGCAGGACGGCACGTTCCGGCTGTCCTCGCGGATCATCGAGGACGTCAACGCCGAGGACGGCGACGACAAGGGCTGGGTCACCCACACCACGGCGGCGGTCACCGCGTTCGGCGGTGCGATCCGCGGCCAGCGCTCGGAGGCGCGGACCACCGAAGACCTGCCCACCGGGTACGTCATCGACCGGCTCGCCACCCTCGGCGTCGCCGCGATGGGCTTCCCGTGGGCGGTCGAGGAGATCCGGCGCGGCGAGGGCACCCTCGTCGTCACGGTCGACACCGACCCCGGCTCGGACGAGCCGCCCGCCACCTGGGCCCCGCTGCTCGACGGTGCGCTGTCGGCGGCTTCGGTCGCCTTCGGCGGCCCGCCGATCCTGCGGATGCCCGCGCACATCCACCGCGTCACGCTCGCCGAACGGTCGCCGTCGCGGGCGAAGGTGACCGTGCGGGTGGTCGCCGACGACACCGTGGACGTCGAGATCGCCGACCTCGACGGCACCGTCGTGGGCCGGTTGACGCGGCTCAAGTACGGCGTGCTGGACAGCGAGGCCGGTGCGGTCACGAGCCCGCGCCAGGTCGTGCACGAGCTGGCCTGGCGCCCCGCCGAGGGCGTCGCCGGCGCGCCGTCCGGGAACCTCGTGCTGGTCGGGCCGGACTCGCCGGTGCTGCGGCGGGTCACCACCGGCCTCGACGCGCTCGGGGTCGCGCACCTGGTCGCGGCCACGCCGGAGGGCCTGCCCGAAGGGGTGCTCGGCCCGGACCACACGCTGCTCGTGGTGCCCGCCGCCGGGTCGACCGGCGACGCCGCCGCGGAAGGTTCGTGGCTGCTCGCCCGCACGGCGCAGCGGGTCGCCGCGACCGGGCAGACGAAGACGGCCCGGGTCTGGTGCCTCACCGAAGGCGTCCGCGAAAGCACCGAGGCCGACGCGCTCGCCCACGGCCCGCTGTGGGGCGTCGGCCGCGTGATCGGCGGCGAGCACCCCGGCCTCTGGGGCGGCACCGTCGACATCGGACGGTCCGAGGCGGACATCGCCGGCCTGGTCGAGGTGCTGCGGACGATCCGCGGCGAAGACGTCGTCGTCGTCCGCGACGGCGCGGCCTCGGTCGGGCGCCTGCACCGGCTCGAGGGCGACCCGGCCCGGCCGCGGCTCGCCGCCCGGCCGCACGCGACCTACCTGATCACCGGCGGCCTCGGCGCGCTCGGGCTGGAAGTCGCGTACTGGCTGGCCGACCGCGGGGCCCGGCGCATCGTGCTCGCGGGCCGCCGCGGGCTCCCGCCGCGCGCCCGGTGGGGCGAGCTGACCGACGAGGCCGAAATCGGCGCCGTCGAGTCCGTGGTCGCGCTGGAACGGCTCGGGGTGACGGTGGTGCCCGTCGCGGTGGACATCGCCGACGCCGGCGACGTCGCCGCGAAGCTTTCGCCGGACGCGCTCGGGCTGCCGCCGTTCCGCGGGGTCGTGCACGCCGCCGGTGTGCTCGACGACCGCACGCTCGGCCGGCTCGACGAAGCCTCGCTGCGCCGCGTCATGCGGCCGAAGGTCGAGGGCGCGCTGAACCTGCACCACCTGTTCGAGCCGGGCTCGCTGGACTTCTTCGTGCTGTTCTCCTCGTGCGGCCAGCTGCTCGGCCTGCCCGGGCAGACCAGCTACGCGGCGGGCAACGCGTTCCTCGACGCACTGGCCGCCCACCGCCGCGCGGCGGGTGACACGGGTGCCGCGAGCTACGCGTGGACGTCGTGGCGCGGGCTGGGCATGTCGACCTCCACCGCGGTGATCGACGTCGAGCTCGCCGCCCGCGGCACGGCCGACATCAGCGTCACCGAGGCGTTCGGGGCCTGGGACCTCGCGACCCGGCACGACCTCGGGTACGCGGTCATGCTGCGGACGCTGCCGGCGGAGCCCGGCGTCCGGAAGCTGGCCCTGCTGTCGGAACTGCCCGAGGAGGCCGCGGCCGGCGCCACCGCCGCGGACCTGGTCGACGTGCCGTGGGCCGGGCTCACCGGCGCCGAGCTGTCGGCGGCGGTGATCGAGGAGATCCGCAAGCACGTCGCGGCCGAGACCGGCCTGGCGGCGTCCGAAGTGGACTCCCGGCGGCCGCTGATCGAGATGGGCCTCGACTCGGTGATGACCGTCCGGATCCGGCGCGGGCTCGAGCGGCGCTTCCGGTTCGCGCTGCCCGCGACGTTGTTCTGGGACCGGCCGACGATCGAAGCGGTCGCGGCGCTGCTCACCGAGCGGATGGCCGAGGAGACGGGGGAACCCGAATGAGTTTCGACGGTTTCGTGCCCTGGCCGGCGGACCTGGCCCACGCCTACCGCGCGGCCGGGGTCTGGCCGGGCCGGACGATGGGGTCGTACCTGTGGGAGTGGGCGGAGGACCACGGGGCACGGGAGGCCGTCGTCGACGGCACCACCCGCCTGACCTACCGGGACCTCGCCGTCCGCGCGGACGCCTTGGCCGTGCGGCTGGGGGAACGCGGGCTGTCGCGCGGGGACACCGTGCTGGTGCAGCTGCCGAACACCTGGGAGTTCGTCGTCGTGACCGCGGCCCTGCTGCGGCTCGGCGTCGTTCCGGCGATGATGCTGCCACCGCACCGGGACCACGAGCTGACCGCCATCGGTGCCCACGTGCGGGCCAAGGGCCTCGTCGTGCCGGACACCTGGCGCGGCTTCGACCACCAGGAGCTGGCTTTCCGCGTCAGCGCGGCGCTGCCCTCCTCGGCATCGGTGCTCGTGGTGGGCGACTCCGTCGCGCCGGGAGCGGTCGACGTCCGTGCCCTGATGGATCCCGGCGGTGATGTCGCCGGGCGGCGGGAGTGGCTCGACGCGCACGGCCCCGCGCCGTCGGACATCGCGGTGTTCCTGCTCTCGGGCGGCACCACCGGGGTGCCCAAGGTGATCAGCCGCACCCACGACGACTACCTGTTCAACATCACCCACACCGCGCGGGCGTGCGCCTTCGACGCCGGCACCGTCTACCTCGCGGTGCTGCCGGCCGGGCACAACTTCCCGTTGGCCAGTCCGGGGATCTTCGGTGCCCTGCACGCCGGGGGGCGGGTGGTGTTCTCCTCCTCGCCGCGGCCGGAACCCGTTTTCGCCGCCATCGAGGCGGAGCGGGTCACCGCCACGTCCGCGGTGCCCGCCGTGGTGCTGAAGTGGGTCGAGGCGGCCGCGGCCGCGAAGCCCGATCTGGCGAGCCTGCGGTACGTCCACGTCGGCGGGTCGATGCTCGCCCCCGAGATCGCCGAGCGGATGGCGCGCTCGCTCGGGTGCCGGCTGCAGCAGGTTTACGGGATGGCCGAGGGGCTGGTCTGCTACACACCCCCGGACGCTCCCGACGAGCTGGCCTTCGGCACCCAGGGGCCGCCGGTCAGCCCGTTCGACGAACTGCTGGTCGTCGACGAGGACGGGCGGCCGGTGCCCCCGGGCGGTGAGGGTGAGCTGCTGACCCGGGGGCCGGGGACGCCTCGCGGGTACTACGGGGTGCCGGAGCAGAACAAGCTGTCGTTCACCGAAGACGGCTGGTTCCGCACCGGCGACCTGGTGCGCATCACGCCGGAGGGCTACGCGGTGGTGTGCGGCCGCGTCAAGGACCTCATCAACCGCGGCGGCGAGAAGATCTCGGCCGGCGAGGTCGAGACGCTGATCCAGGAGCTGCCGGAGGTGGCCGAGGTCGCGGCGGTCCCCACCCCGGACCCGGTGTACGGCGAGCGGGTCTGCGTGTTCGTCCGCTTCCACGGCGGGTGTTCGCTGTCGCTGGCGGAGATCGCCCGGTTCCTGACCGAGCGCGGGCTGGCGGCGTTCAAGATCCCGGAGCGGCTCGAGGTGCTGGACGCCTTCCCGCACACCGCGGTCGGCAAGGCGGACAAGAAGGCGCTCAAGGTGCTGCTGTCCCGGATCGACGCGGCGCCCCGCGCCGCTTGACGGGAACTCGGCTCGAGGAAACGGAAACCGGAGCCCTCGGCGGCCCGGGACTCACGTCCCGGTCCCGCCGGGGGCTTTGCCCGTTCCCGGGCCACCACACGCTTCCGGCGCTTCCGAGGCGCGCCGGCTCCCGATCGCGGACAGCACAAGGCGAGGGCCGCCGCTCGGGTACAGGGGAACCCGAACGGCGGCCCTCGCGGGCGACCGTCCCTTTCGGACGGTCAGGCGGCGCGGCCGTCCGTGCGGCGCGCGTTTTCGGCTCCTTGCGCGGCGACGATCGCCGCGTCGAAGTTCGGCTCCCGGCCCACCTCCGGGACGTACTCCGCGTGGACCACCGTTCCGGTCGCGTCCACCACGAACACCGCTCGGGCCAGCAGGCGGAACTCCTTGATCACCACGCCGTACGCCAGGCCGAACGACAGGTCGCGGTGGTCGGACAGCGTGCGGACGCCCTCGACGCCCGCCGCACCGCACCAGCGGGCCTGGGCGAACGGAAGGTCCACCGACACCGTCAGCACCGATGCCTCGCCCAGCCGCGCCACGCTTTCGTTGAACCGGCGGGTCTGCAGGTCGCACACCGGCGTCTCCAGCGAGGGGACGACCGAGATCACCCGCGTCCCGCTCAGCTCGGAGAACCGGACCGGGGCCAGGTTGTTGCCCAGCGCCGTGAAGTCCGGTGCCTGGTCGCCGACGGCGATCTCCGGGCCCAGCAACGTCACCGGGTTGCCGCGGAAGGTCACGACGCCCGTGCGTTCAGTCATCCCGGTTCCCCCTCAGCCCTTGACCGGGCTGGTCTGCTGGGAAACCAGGCGCCACTCGCCGTCGAGCTGCGCCACCACCCACGTGCCGCGGACCGTGCGCTCGGCCGGGACCGTCGTCTCGCCGTCGTACAGCACGCCGCCGTCGGTGATGACCACCGCGACGCCCGGCTCGAGCACCTTGACCTCGATCGGCTCGGTGACCAGCTTGGTGCCCGACAGCGTGGCCCCGAAGGCGTCGGTGAAGAACGCCCGGATCGCGTCCCGGCCGTTGATCTGCTCGTCATCGACGAGGATGCTGCCGTTCTCGGCGAACGACTCGGCGAACGCGCCGGCGTCGTTCGCGTCCCACGCGGCACGGGCGCGCAGCTGGGCGGTCACCGCGGCGCTCTCCTCACCCTGGGTGAACTTCCCGTAGTAGGTGGCCCACTGTTTGGCCCCCGCGACGAGGGACGAAGCCTTCTCGGACATCCGGCTCTCCTTGGCAGACGATGTGGCTCGAATCTCCGTGGCCAGGATTCCGGGAACCGGGGCCGCCCGGCATCTCCTCTCCTGCGCGAACACGGCGCGAAAACACCGGGCAGGACCGGCAACTCAGGAGAGGTCGCGGCGCCGGGCCGCGTGTGACCATGAACGCCGTATGGGCCGATCGTAACCCCGCCGTTGGTTGGCCGACCGATCGAAGGAGAAGCAACAGTGTCCGCACCCACTTCTGACGAACAGGCCAGGCTGGACGACTACTACGGGCCCTTCACCTCCGAAAGGGAAAGGGAAGCCCTCGACGTCCCCCTGCGCCTGATCGCCGCCTGGAGCAAGAACGACGGCTACGGCGTCGCCAAGGCCTTCACCGAGGACGGCATCCTCATCCTGCCCGGCGACGTGCTGAAGAAGGGCCGCGACGAGATCGGCGCCTTCATGGCCGCCGCGTACGCCGGTCCGTTCAAGGGCACCGGCGTCACGGGCAAGCCGGTCAACCTCCGGTTCGTCTCGGACACCGTCGCGCTGATCCGCACGCACGGCGGCATCCTCGCGCCGGGCGAGACCGAGATCGACGAAGAGCTCGCCGTCCGCTCGACCTGGGTCGTCGTCAAGCGCGACAACGAATGGCAGCTGGCCGTGTACCAGAACAGCCCGCGCGGCGCCGGCGCGACGCTCCGCTGGTAACCGAAACCACCCGGGAGATCATTGTGCCGAACACTTCGTGGGGCGATGCCACCGCGATCCTCGCCGCGCACGGCGTCGAGGAGGACACCTCCTTCTACCGCGATTTCACCAGCGCGGACGAAAAGGCCGTCCTCACCGTGCCGCAGCGCATCCAGGACGCCTGGCTGCGGAACGACGCCGACAAGTTCGCCGACGTCTTCACCGCCGACGGCAGCCTGCTGCTGCAGGACAACCAGCTCACCAGCCGCGACGAGATCCGCGGCTACATGCGGACCGGGTTCGCCGGGCCGCTGAAGGGCGCCCACGTCCACGGCTGGCCGCTGGAGGTCAAGTTCCTCGAGCCGGGCATCGCGATCGCGATCACCGAGGGCGGCATCATCCGCGCCGGTGAGTCCGAGATCGCGCCGGAGAACCAGATCCGGGCCGTCTGGGTCGTCGTCCGCAACGGCGAGGGCGACCTGAGCCTGTTCTCGCACCAGAGCAGCCCGGTCAAGGGCTGACGAAGTCCGTGAAGGCCTCCTCGCCCGCGCCCGGCGCGGGCCGGGAGGCCTTCACGGCATTTTGGGAGATGGCGGGCGGCGCCGCCGGGGCTAGCGTCCCAGGCGGGGTCGTCCGGCCCCGCCGACGGCCGACGAGCGAGGGATCCCGATGACCACGGAACTTCCCCCCGGCACCGGGGCACCCGTCGACCCGGCGAAGGCGAAGCCGTTCCCGTCCGTCGCGAGCTACGAGAAGGCGCTCGCCGAGATCCGCGCCGCCGCGGCCGCCTACTACGCCGGCCCGGACGTCGTCATGGACGACGACACCTACGACGCCCTGCTGGCCCGCGCGATCGCGACGGAGACCGCGCACCCGGCGTGGAAGCCCGCGGACACCCCGACCGAAGCCGTCGGCGCGGGTGTGGCGCCGGGCACCGAAGTCCCGCACAGCACACCGATGCTGGGCCTGGACAACGTCTTCGACAGCGAGTCGCTGCGGAAGTGGGCCACGCGCCTCGAGCGCGTCCTCGGTCACCCGGTCACGGCCTACACGGTGGAGCCGAAGCTGGACGGCCTCGCCGTCGCGGCGCGCTACTCCCGCGGCCGGCTCACCCTCGTCCTCACCCGCGGCACCGGCACGATGGGCGAAGACGTCACCACCCGGGCGATCCTGGCCAAGGGTTTGCCCGCCAAGCTCTCGTCCCCGCGGACGATCGAGGTCCGCGGCGAGGTGTTCATGACCGACGAGGACTTCCGCACGGCCAACGAGCTGCGCACCGGGCACGGCGAACCGGCTTTCGCGCACCCGCGCAGCGCCGCGGCCGGGACGCTGCGCGCGGTCGACCGCGCCTACTCCGCGCCGCTTTCGTTCGTCGCCTACGCCGTGCAGGGCCTCGCCGACGACGGCACCCACTCGGAAGCCATGCGGCAGCTGGAAGAACTCGGCGTCGCGACGACGTCGGGCGGCAAGCCGGCGCTGAAGGTCTGCCGGAGCGCCGAGGAGATCGAAGCGGCGGTCGCGGAGATCCGGGACCTGCGCGGGGCACTCGCCTTCGGCGTCGACGGCGTGGTCATCAAGGCCGACCGGCCCGAAGACCGCGAAGCCGCCGGGGCGTCGACGAAGGCGCCGCGCTGGGGCGTGGCCGTGAAGTTCCCCGCCGACACCCGCAGCACCAAGCTGCTCGCGATCGACGTCCAGGTCGGCCGCACCGGCGTGATCACCCCGGTCGCCACGCTCGAGCCGGTGTTCATCGACGGCGTCAAGGTCGTCTCGGCCACCCTGCACAACTTCGACGACCTGCAGCGGCGCAACGTCCGCGTCGGCGACACCGTGTTCGTCCGCCGGGCGGGCGACGTGATCCCCGAGATCACCGGCGCCAAGCTCGACGAACGGCCCGAAGGCGCCCAGCCGTTCACCCCGCCCGAGGTGTGCCCGGACTGCGGCTCGGAGATCGACCGTTCGCAGACGCGCTGGCGCTGCACCGGCGGCCGGACCTGCGGCGCGCGGAAGATCCTGGCGCACTACGCCACGCGCGAGGCGATGGACATCGAGGGCCTGGGCGGCAAGATCATCGACCTGCTGGTGGCCGAGGGACTGGTCGCCGACCCGGCCGATCTGTACGACCTCGACGTGCCGCGGCTCGCGGCCCTCGACGGCCTCGGCGAAATCTCCGGCGGCAAGCTCGTCACGGCGATCGCGGCCACGAAGGCGCGCCCGCTGTCGAGCCTGCTGACCGGGCTCGGCATCCGGATGGCGGGGCGCGCGGTGTCGCGGCGGCTGGCCCGGCACTTCGGCTCGATGGACGCGCTGCTCGCGGCCACCCCCGAGCAGCTGCAGCAGGTCGAAGGCGTCGGCCGGGAACGCGCCGAGACGATCGCGGGCGAGCTGGCCGAGCTGGCCGGCGTCATCGCGAAGCTCGAGGCCCGCGGGCTCACCATGACCGAGCCGGACGCCACCCGGCCCGCGGCTGCGGCGGATACGGCGGCCGTGCTGCCCCTGCGCAAGCCCGACGGTTCGCCGATGCGGGTCGTGGTCACCGGTGCCGTCCCCGGACTGAAGAACCGCGACGAAGGCAACCAGGCCGTCGAACGGCTCGGCGGCACGGCGTCCGGGTCGGTGTCGGCGAAGACGGACCTGGTCGTCGTCGGGGAAGGCTCCGGGAGCAAGGCGGACAAGGCGGCGCAGCTGGGCATCCGGATCCTGCCCGCGGAGCGGCTCGCGGACCTGCTGTCCGCGCACGAGGACGGCGACCGCGAGCGCGCCGCGCGCATCCTCGCCTCCTGACCTCCGCGCCGGCCGCAGCACCGCCCTCGGCCACTTCCGGTCGCCGGTGCGTCCGGACGGTGGTTCGGGGCGGTGCCGCGCGCGGGTCAGCGGAAATGGATGTCGACGCGATCGAACGCGGTGATGGAAGCGTCGTAAACGCCCAGCGTGCACTGCACCGCGGCGCAGTCCACCGTCACGTCCACGCCGTCGCCGATATTTCCGACGTACACTTTCTGCGCCACGATCGTGGTGAACGCGACGCCTTTCGCGTCGCTGTGGACTTCCACGACCGTCGCCGGGTTGCCGGCGCAGCCCGTCGGCACCCAGCCGCATTCGCCGACCCAGAACGTGCCGTTCGCGGGCAGGCCGGTGACCACGGCGGCCACCGTGGCGTTGGCGGACAAGGCAAACGTCGGTGCCGCGAACAGGCGGACCGGCGCCGCGGCGGACGCGGTCGACGCGGACGCGGCCACGACCCCGGCGGCCGCCGCCACCACGGTCGCGAGTCTGCGGATTTTCGTACCCATCGGGAAACTCCCCTCATTGAGGTGTGATTCGGAGGTGCGATTCGGAGAAAGGTGGACCCCTGCCCGCATCCTACGGCGGGCTCGCCGCCTGCGCGGGAATCCGGTGAACCGCATGGGGAACTCCTGAAATTCGCATGGATCGAGACGCCGGCGGCGGGGCCTCCGGAAACAATTCGACTGACGAGTACTCGTGGAGGTCGACCATGCATCTTGCCGCTCCCGTGGCGCCGATCGCGCCGCACCCCTTGCTGCTCTTCTTGCTGGGCCTGCTGGTCCTGTTGAGCCTGGCCAAGCTGCTCGGCCGCCTCGGTGAGCGCTTCGGGCTGCCGTCGGTGGTCGGCGAGCTCGTGACCGGCATGCTGCTGGGCCCGACCCTGCTGGGCCACGTCGCGCCCGGCATCTCGCACTGGCTGCTGCCCGCGCAGCCGCCCGAGCAGATCCACCTGATCGACGCCGTCGGCCAGTTCGCCGTCCTGTTGCTGGTCGGCATCACCGGCACCCACCTCGACCCGAACATCCTGCGCCGCCAGGGCCGGGTCGCGGCGACCGTCAGCCTCTTCGGGCTGCTGCTGCCGCTGGGGCTGGGCATCGCGCTCGGGTTCGTGCTGCCCGGCTCCCTGCTCGGCGGCAACTCCAGCCGCTGGGTGTTCGCGCTCTTCATCGGGGTCGCCATGTGCGTGACGGCCATTCCGGTGATCGCCAAGACGCTCACCGACATGCGCCTGCTGCACCGCAACATCGGCCAGCTGACCCTGGCGGCCGGCATGGTCGACGACGCGGTCGGCTGGCTGCTGCTGTCGGTGGTCTCCGCGGCGGCCACGGTCGGCGTGACGGCCGGCGTCGTCTCGCTTTCGGTCGGCTACCTGGCCGGGTTCGTGGCGCTGGCCGGAACCGTGGGCCGTGTCCTGGTACGCAGGCTGATGGACCTGGCCGCCCGCCGCCCGGAGCCGGGCCCGGCGGTCGCCATGGCGGTCATCATCCTGCTGGCGTTCGGCGCCGCCACGCAGAGCCTCGGCATGGAGCCGGTGTTCGGCGCGTTCGTCGGCGGCATCCTGATCGCGCGGTCGCGGTCGGCGCAGCCGAAGCTGGCGCCGCTGCGCACGGTGGTGCTTTCCGTGCTGGCGCCCCTCTTCCTGGCCACGGCCGGGCTCCGGATGGATCTGACGGCGCTGTGGCACCCGGCCACCGCCTCGGCCGCGCTCGCCCTGCTCGCCCTCGCCGTCGTCGGCAAGTTCGTCGGCGCGTACACCGGCGCCCGGGTGAGCAAGCTCAGCCGCTGGGAGGGGCTGGCGCTCGGCGCGGGGATGAACTCCCGCGGTGTGATCGAGGTGATCGTGGCGCTGACCGGCCTGCGGCTCGGCGTGCTCAACACGGCCACCTACACGATGGTGGTCCTCGTCGCGATCGTCACGTCGGTGATGGCGCCGCCGCTGCTGCGGCTGTCGATGCGGCGCGTGGCGCGCACCGAGGACGAGCGGCTGCGGCTGCTCGACCACGAAGACTGGCTGGGCCACCGGCTGTCTACAGTGGACTCCGCGGGGCCGGCTCCGGACATCGCCCGGCGCGAAGCGGCTTGAGCACCCGGAACGGCCGTCACCACCAGCGGTGGTGACGGCCGTTCCGTCAACCGGCCAGCAGACCGGAAAGCCCGGCGTAGCCGCCTTCGGCCAGCCGCTCGCCGGACGTCGTCGTGTACGCCGCGTCCGCCTCGATGCCGAGGCCCTCGACCATCCGGTTCATGAAGTTGAACAATGCGCACACGAGCACCGCGTCGTGCAGCGCCCGCTCGTCCCAGCCCGCCGCGAACACGGCTTCGGCGTCGGCCTCGGTCATCTTCGACGGCGTGCGCGTCAGCTTGCCCACGTAGGCCAGCACCGGCTTCAGCTTGTCGTCCACGGGAGCGCTTTCCAGGTCCGCCACGGCCGCCGCCAGCACGCCTTCCGGCACGCCGAACGCCTCGGCCGTCACGGTGTGGATGCCGTGGCAGTAGCCGCAGCTGTTCACCCCGGAAACGTAGGCGGCGATCATTTCCCGCTCCCCCGCCGTGAACGGCGATTCGCCGCGCAGCAGCGTTTCGTGGAACGCGAGCAGGTGACGCGCCGGCCCGGGGTAGGCCTGGAACACCTGGAGCAGCGTCGTTTCAGCCGGCAGCGACTTCAGGTAGGACATCGGGTTCCTTTCCCTCGGCGAGCCGGTCGATTTCGTCCCGGCGGATCCAGCAGGCCGTCAGGTACGCCAGCGCGGCCGGCCCGGTGCCCGGTACCGCGACCGCCACCAGGTCGGCCGAGTTCGCCCACTCCTGCCGCAGCGCGCCCACGGCCGGGCGCCCCGGCACGGCCGCGAGCGCCGGCCGCAGCGCCCGCCACCGGGCCACCCCGGCTTCGGCCAGCCCGGCCAGGTCCGCGGCGAAGACGCCGTGCCGGGCCTGGTCGACGACCTGGGTGACCATCGCCGGGTCGTCGGCGAGCGCCGCGAACCCGAGCCCGGCGAGCAGCCGGTCCGGTTCCAGGCCCAGCAGGATCACCCCGGCCTCGGTCTCGGGCCAGGCGTCGACGTCGGGCAGGGTGAAGCGCGAGTCGTACGGTTCCTGCTCAGACACCGGCTCCCACCTCGGTCCGGACGGGCGCGGCGGCGAGCGGCCCGCCCCGCACCCCGCGCGCGATCGCCTCGGCGACGCGGGCGGTGGCGACGCGGTGCCCGTCGATGTTGCGGGCCGCCGGCCCGAGCACCATGCCCGCGGCCGCGCCGACCACGGACACCCGCGGCGCGTGGGTGTAGGCGAGCGTCCGCTCGTCGAGCGCCGGCCAGCCGTCGCGTTCGCCGACGACGTCCTCGGGCAGCAGCCCGCGGCCCGTCTCCGGCGTCGTGCCCAGCGCGAGCACGACGCAGTCGCCGCCGACCCGCTGCCCGCCGGCCAGCCGCACGGCCACCGTGCCCCCGGTCGCGGCCGCCACCCCGGTGACCGCCGCCCCGCGGTGCACCACCAGGCGCCCTTCGGCTTCGGCCCGCTCCAGCAGCGGGCGGAACTCGAACATGATCGAGGCCCGCCGGAACTGCGCCAGCAGCCCCAGCCGGTCGTCCCAGCCGACGTTGCCGACCCGGGCGCGGCCCTCGGGCCGGAAGAACTTCGAGTTGACGTCCGCGCACTGGTAGCGCTCGCCCGGCTCCCGGATCACCCAGTGCACCCGGCGACCGGCCGCCAGCGCGTTCGAGATCAGGTGCGCCGCGGTCAGGCCGGCACCCACCACCACCTGGCGTTCACCACCCGGCGGCGGCCGCTCGTCCCAGTACCGCACCCCCGACGGGGCGGCGCCGCCACCCCACCATTCGCGCGGCGCCTCGCGGCGCTCCTCACCCGGGCAGAGGACGACGTGCCGGGCGGTGACGGTGCCCCGGTCGGTCCGGACGGTGACGTCGGAGCCCCCCGGCCGGACGTCGCGGACCGTGGCCCGCCACGTCCGCCCGGCCACGTCGTGGGTGGCGACCAGGTGGTCGCAGTAGGCCTCGAAGACGTCCACCGGCACGACCGAGCGGTGCCCGGCCTGCGCCATCCGGACTTCCCGGCGCTCGACCGGCGTCAGCCGCGACCAGTGCAGCCGGGCGAAGTCCAGCAGCTCGCAGTCGCGGTAACCCTCGACGCCCGGGTGGTGCTCGTACGGCGAGCGCAGCACCCGCTGGCCGAGCAGGTCGACCCGGTCGAAGAACCGGCGGCACGGCCGGCCGCCGCGGTCGAGCACGACGACGTCGGAGACGCCGTGGTGCCAGAGCGCCGAAACCACGGCCAGCCCGGCCGGGCCGGCGCCCACGACGACGACGTCGGCCCGCGACGGCGGCGCCGGCTCGCGCACGGGCGCGGGCGCGGCCGGCAACCGCGGCCAGTCACGTCCCCGGGGCGACTCCAGCAGGTGCGGGCCGGGGATGAAGGTGGTCACCGGGTCCCCCCGCGTCCGGACGGCACCCGGGTCAGCCGATCACGGTGACCGGGACGATGACCTCGACCATCGGCCGCCGTGCCATCCCGTTCTGGACGAGCTCCTCCAGCGTCTGCTGGGACTGCTCCATGCTGTCGGTCGCGATCGGGCTGTACCGCGAGTAGGAGTACGCCGGCTTGCGCGCGCTCGTCTCCATCTCGTAGACCTTGAGCACGGCCTCGCCGGGCCGGACTTCGCCGCCGTAGAAGGTCAGCCGCCGCTGGTCGGGGGTCATGAACGACTTCGAGAACTGCCGTGACATGACGAGCGTTTCCGGGTCGTTGACGAAAGTCGACTCGTCGTCCATCACGACCTGCATCGCGACCCACGTCTGGTCGGTCAGGTTCGTCTCGGACTTGATGACCTGCCAGCGCCCCGGCTCCGGCAGGTTGACGGTGACCGAGACGTCGTGGTCCGACGTGTCGATGGCGCCGGAGATCATCAGCACCCGGCGGCGGACGTCGGCGACGCCCGCCATCTGGATGTCCCGTGCCCGCACCCGGCCGGAAACGTCCAATCCCGCGAATTCCGGTGACGTCATCGCGCAGCCTCCTTATTTTGCCCCCGAGAGCCCCCATGAACTGCGAACAAGCCCGAGAATTTCACACGGCCCGGCCGGACGTCAAGATGACGAATGCACATTCGAAGGGCCATACGGGCACGCGGCTGCGGCCGCCCGCGCACCGCGAATGCGGCCGTTCGGGGCAGCGGGGTTACGCGGAATGGCGATCAGGCGGCGATGTCGGGCGGCGGTGTCAGGCGGCGGTGTCAGGCGGCGATGCCAGGCGGCGATGTCAGCCGGCGACGTCAGGCCTCGTCGGCGTCGGCGTCGGCGGCGAGTTCGGCCGCGATCTCGGCGGCGTTCGCCGTCGCGCCGTCGTCGAGGGCGCCGACGTAGAGGACGTCGAACGACGATTCGGCGCGCTGGACGTTGATCTTCACCAGCAGATCGGCCTTGACCATGACCATGAAATTGGAAATGTCATCCGGGTCGCCGAAAACGTCGTAAATGAGAAACACGGAACCGTCGCCGATGGCGAACAAAGCTTCGTAGAGAACATTCCGCTCCGCTTGGGTAGCCGATTCCGCCCATTCGTCGATCAGCTCGACACCCGCCGCGAGCCGGAGGTGCATAGCCATCCGCTGGCCTCCCTACCGAGCGCGGCGAACCGAGAGCGAAACAGCTTCCATTCTGACTGTTTCCGGCACCCGGCGGCATCTCGGATCTTGCGGCCTCCCGGCCGGGATCAGTTGTAGCCCAGGATGATCGTGTCGGCGACGTACTCGCGCTGCACCGGCGCTTCGGCCGGCGCGACGGGCACCGCCTCGAGGGCGGTGCGGGGCGCGGGAACACCCAGCGCTTCTTCGATCAGTTCGCGGTCGTTCCGGATCTGGGGAACGGTCATCGCTGTACCTCCGTCTCACTCCTGGCCGCCGTCCATGGTGCGCCTGCGGGGTCGAGGTGCCGTCGCGCCCGGCTGACGGACCGATCGAAACCCGGTCCGCAGCGGGCGAGACGCACGACGGCGCCCCACCGCGGTGCACTGGACGAGCCGGAGCCCGCCACGACCACCGAGGTGCACGATGACCGAGCCTCCTCAGGAGATCTTCACCGAAGCCGAGACCGGACACGACGGCCGAGCGCCGATCCGGACCGATCGGGTGAGCGAAGGAACCCGTCCGGTGCACCCCCGTCCCCGGCGGCTGCCGGTCTGGGACAGCGACGAGTTCGACGCCTACGACGCCTTCGAGCTGGACGACGCGGCCTGACCGGGCCGGCGCGCCCGCGCCCGCCCCGTGCGGCGGTTCCCTCCGGGCGGGACGGGCCGCCGGGTCAGCGGGGAAGGCCGGACAGCCGCCAGGAGTCCGGCCCCGCCGGTTGCGCGTCCCACCGGGCCGCCGGGGCGGCCCAGGCCGAACGCGCCGGCTCCGGCGGCGCCGGAGCCGGCGCGGCCGACACCGCCAGCAGGGCCGCGATCACCGCCGCCAGCTCGGCGTCGTCGGGCAGGCCGCGGACCACCCTCAGCCGGGGGCCGGCGGGCTCGGTTGCTGCCATCGGGGACCTCGAAACGTCAGACGGGGTGGTTGCCGTGCTTGCGCTGGGGGCCGGGCTTGCGCTTGTCCTGCAGCATGGCCAGCCCGCGGGCGATCGCCGCGCGGGTGTCCGCCGGGTCGATCACGTCGTCCACCAGGCCCCGCTCCGCCGCGTACTGCGGGTTCAGGTACTCCGCCACGTACTCGGCGACCAGCCGGGCCCGCAGGGCCGCCGAGTCCGGGGCCGCCGCCAGCTCCCGGCGGAACAGCACGTTCACCGCCCCTTCGGCGCCCATCACCGCGATCTGGTTCGTCGGCCACGCCAGCGACAGGTCGCACCCGATGGACCGGGAGTCCATCACGATGTACGCGCCGCCGTAGGCCTTGCGCAGGATCACCTGGATCCGGGGCACCGTTGCTTCGCAGTACGCGTGCAGCAGCTGGGCGCCCTGCCGGATGATCCCGTTGCGCTCCTCGTCCACGCCGGGCAGGAACCCCGGCACGTCGACGAGCGTCACCAGCGGGATGCCGAACGCGTCGCAGAACCGGACGAACCGCGCCGCCTTCTGCGACGCCGGACCGTCCAGCACGCCCGCGAGCACGCACGGCTGGTTCCCGACCAGCCCGACCACGCGGCCGTCGATCCGGGCCAGCGCGCACAGGACGTTCGGGGCCCAGGCTTCGTGCAACGCGAAGAACTCGCCGTCGTCGGCGATCTCGGTGAACACGTCGCGCATGTCGTAGGGCCGGTTCGGCTCCGCCGGCACCAGCTCGGCCAGGCGCGGCCGCCAGTCCGCCGTCGCCCCCGTCTCGCGCTCGGCCGGTGGCCGCTCGAGGTAGTTGCGCGGCAGCAGGGAAACCAGGTAGCGGACGTCGGCGAGGCAGCTCTCCTCGTCGTCGTGCACCACGGTGGCGACGCCGGAGTGGCGGCCGTGGGTGTCCGCCCCGCCCAGCTCGTCGTGGCTGACGCGCCGCCCGGTCACCGCTTCGACGACGTCCGGGCCGGTCAGGAACATCCAGCCGGTGTCGCGCACCATGAACGTGAAGTCGGCCAGCGCGGGCGAATACGCCGCGCCACCCGCGCACGGGCCCAGGACGACACTGATCTGCGGGATCACCCCGGACGCCTCGACCTGCCGGCGGAAGATGCCACCGTAGCCGTTGAGCGCCAGCACGCCTTCCTGGATGCGCGCGCCGCCGCTGTCGTTGAGCGCGATCACCGGGGAGCCGGTGGCCATCGCCAGGTCCAGCACCTTGTGGATCTTCGCCGCGTGCGCCTCGCCCAGCGACCCGCCGAACACGGTGAAGTCCTGGGCGTAGACGAACACGCGACGGCCGTCGATCGTGCCGGAGCCCGCCACCACGCCGTCGGTGTAGGGGCGGTTCTCCTCGAGCCCGAGCCCGCGGGCCTGGTGACGCCGGTAGGGCTCGATCTCGGTGAAGGAGTCCTCGTCGAGCAGCAGGGCGAGCCGCTCCCGCGCGGTGAGCTTGCCGAGGGAGTGCTGACGCCGCACGGCGTCCATCCGGCCCTCGGCCACGTGCGCGGCCAGCTCGTCGCGCCGCTTGCGCAGCAGCGGCATTCCCGGCTCCGGCTCGGTGGCCGGGTGCAGGGAGATCACCCGGGCCTCGCCGGACGGCACGGACCGGCGGTGGTGCCCCGGCCCGCGGCGGTCACCGCCGGTCAGGGGCACCACGTCGACGTCGTCCAGCGACTGGGCGCCGGCCTCGGACGGACCGCTCACGCGGCGTCCCGCAGCCGGCCGAGTCGCTCCAGGTTGTCCTGCTCGATCTCGGCGACGATGGTGCTCCACACGATGCCGCGGCCCAGCCGGGGCATCGGCCGGGGGATGACTGGTACCTCCGCGGCCACCGGCTCGGCGGGCGCTGCGGCCACCGGGTCCGGGACGACCCGGACCGGGCGCGTGCTGTCGTCGGTCTCCTCGTGCGCGGTCATGGCAGTGCCTTTCCGGTCGCGCCGGAGCCAGCGGGCCCGGCTGGGGTGACGGGTGGAGCCGATGAGACTGGTGAAAGTGCGGCAGGCACGTGGCGCGCGGCGCCCGCAGCCGAGCCCGGAGACGCCGGCGCGGGCATCCCGGCGGCCGAGGCGGGCGCCGCCCGGTGCGCGAGCCGCCCGGCCCGGCGCGCGCCGAGTGCGCCGGTTTCGGCGAGCCAGCGCACGGTGTCCGCCACGGTCTCCGCCAGCGGCCGCGCGGGCACCCCGGCGTCCGGGGCTCCCGCCACGACCGGCACGGCGACCTCGCACACGTGGATCGCCCCGCCCTGGACCGGGAGGCGCCCCGGCCAGCAGCGCTGGAGCGCATCCGCGGCCCGGCCCGCGAAGGCCAGCGCGCGGGCCGGGCAGAACGCCGCCGGAAGCACGCGGCCGGTGACCGCGCGCACGGTGGCGACGTATTCGCGAGTCGTCACGAACGATCCCGGGCCGAAGAACTCCGTGCCGGGAACGCCGTCGAACAGCCGCGCGTGCAGCTCGGCGTTGTCGCGGACGTCGCCGAGCGGCAGACCACCCGTCGGCCACAACGGCATCAGCCCGCGCAGCAGGTCCCGCAGCCGCGCGTTCTGGTCACCCAGGTGCGGGTCGTGCGGGCCGAGCAGCGCCGGGGGCCGGGTGATCGCCGCGCCGTACCGCCGGGCGATCCGCTCGGCGGCCGTCTTCGAGGCCAGGTACGGCTCGCGCGACCGGCCGAGCGGCGACCCGGGCCCGACCGCGGGAGCCGTGGTGGGGTACAGCGTTCCCACCGTCGACACGTGCACGAGCCGGCCGACCCCGGCGGCCCGGGCCGCCGCGAGCACGACCTCGGTGCCGTGCTCGTTCACCCGCAGTCCGGCGCGGCGGCGGGGGTCGAAGGTGTAGACGCCGGCCGCGTGCAGCAGACCGTCCACTCCGGACACCAGCCGGGCGGCCGCCGCCGGGTCGGTGACGTCGCCTTCGACGACGCCGACCGCGTCCGGCGCCACCCCGAGCGGGGCCAGCGCGGCCGCCACCCGGTCCGGCCGCCTGGCCAGCAGCCGCACCCGGTGGCCGTGCCGCAGCAGGGCCCGCACGGTGTGCGCACCGAGGAACCCGGTGCCGCCGGTCACCGCGATGAACATCGCACTCCCCCGGTTCAGGCCGCGCGGGCGCGGCCGTCGACTTCGTGGTAGCCGCCGCCGTAGAAGACGAGCGAGTTGTCTCCCGTGCCGCGGCTGGAGGTGACCACGCGACCGAGGAAGATCGAGTGGTCACCGCCTTCGTAGGCCTCTTCGAGCTCGCACTCGAGCCACGCCAGCGCGCCGGCCAGCAGCGGTGCCCCCGTCCGCGCGCCCGGCGTCCAGGCGACCGCCTCGAACTGGGCCATCCCGGCGGGACGGCGCCAGTCGGCGAAGTACTTGGACAGGTCCTGCTGGTCGGCCGCGAGGATGTTCACGGCGTACGAACCGGCCTCGGTGATGGCGGCGTGCATCCGGGCGGCCCGGGACACGCAGCACAGCACCATCGGCGGTTCCAGCGAGACGGACGAGAAGGCGTTGGCCGTCATGCCGTGGCCGGACTCGCCGCCCGCGGTCAGGACCGTGACCCCGGTTGCGAACTGCGCCATCACCTCGCGCAACCCGGTCTGGGCCGACAGGTGCCGCCGCCCCGGCGAAGCGGGCAGCCGCTTCAGGACCGCCCCGTCGTTGGTTTCCCCGGCGTCGGCCACGTCACGCTCCCCTGCCGTTCACCGTGCTGGTGGCGTAGGGCGCCAGCGCCTCGCGCAGCTGCTCCGGCACCCGCGAGGGCACGGTGGCCGTGTTCGGGCCGCGCATGCAGGCGATCCGCTGCCGGCCGCGGGCGACCAGCCGCTCGCCGTCCGGGTGCAGGTGCACGTAGTCGAAGGCGAACTGCACCTGCGTCGAGGTGAGCTCCTCCAGCCGCAGCCGGATGGACAGCTCGTCGAACGCGGTGATCTCGGCGAAGAACTCGCACTCCACCTTGAGGGTGAACAGCTTGAGGTCGGCGCGGACCTCCTCGAGCACCGCCGGGGCCTTCTCCTTGAGGAACATCTCGCGGCACCGGCCCTGCCAGCGCACGTAGTTCACGTAGTAGACGTTGCCCACCAGGTTCGTCTCTTCGAAGCCGACCGTGTGGCGGATCTCGTAGTAGTCGGACATGCTCAGTTCTCCTCTGCCTGCAGCACCGCGAAGACCACCGGCTCGGCCCGGTCGTTGACGGTCGTGGACCAGGTCGCGATCCGCGCCGGCCCGCAGGCCAGCAGCGCCCAGCCGTCGGCCTCCACCCGGCGCACGGTCAGGGATTCGGTCATCGCGCCCGTCTTGCGGACGCATTCCAGTGCGCTCCACACCCGGGTGTTCGCCACGGCGACCGGTTCGCCCGCGTCGGCGGCCAGCAGCCGGCCGACCGAAAGCAGTTCCTCGCCGAGCAGCCCGGCCCAGTCCTCCTCGGTCCGCTCGAGCACCGTCTCGACGTCGCAGGTCACCTGGCCGGTGCCCGCCACGACCAGGGTCAGCCGGGAGCTGTGCGAGGCGGTGATCGTGCCGCCGTCGATCTCCGGCTTGCCGTCCGGGCGGTACCGGATCTCGACCGGCCGGTCGAACGCCCGGCTCGCGGCGAGCGCGGTCTGCGCCCGGCGTACGGCGATGCCGCCCTCGAGGCCGGCCGGGTCCGGCTCCAGCACCACCGACCGGCTGCCGCCGAGCAACCGCTCGCACGCCCGCTCCAGGTAGGAGCTCAGCATCGAGGGCACCCACGGCCCGGCCCCGTCGGTCTTGCGGACCGCCCGCAGCATCAGGCCTTCCCAGCGTTCCACCAGCTCGCCGTCGGGGTTGCGGACGTCGAGGTCGTAGACGTAGGAATCGCCGTCCTGCAGCCGTTCCTTCGCGTCCAGCAGCACGTACTCCGGGTGCTGGGCGCCGGGCTCGGCCAGGTGGAGCTTCTCGATGCCCTGCGGCAGCAGGGTCGCGTCGGGGACGCAGCACTGGATCGCGTGCATCATCGCGTCCCGCGTGCCCGGGTCGGCCAGCAGCCGCTGCTGGGGCAGGAAGGGGGCGAACCAGTCGTGGTCGGCCGTCGTCGCGATCTCGGCGACCGCGTGCCGGGCGCTCGCCCGCCGGTAGCCGATGACCCGCTGGAACCGCTTGCCCTGGAACAGGACCGTGCCGTAGAGCTCCGAGAGCGGTTCCACCGGCACCGACGGGACGTCCGTGCTGCGGGCCTGCTTCGGGCCGATCTCCGCGGGCCGCGCGAAGTTCAGCGTGGCCTTGAAGTGGTCGGCGCTGAACCCGGTTTCGTCGCTGCGCAGGACCACGTCGACGGTGTCGGCGTCGCGGGCGACGGCGGCCAGCCGGATCGTGGTGGACCCGCCCGGCGAAACGATGATCGGGCGCAGGAACTCCACGTCCGACAGCACCGGCGCGCCGGTCCGGTCGAGGGTGGCGGCGGCGACCTGGGTCATCGCCTCCATCCCGAGCACCGCCGGGAACAGCAGCTGCCCGTCGAGCAGGTGGTCGGCCAGGTACGGGTCCGAGCCGGCGGACAGGTCCGCCTCGGTGATCAGCTCGACGCCCGGGTAGTGCACGACCGCGCGGTCGACGAACCGGGTCAGCGGCAGCTCCTTGCGCTGGATCGGCAGCGTGGCCAGCCCACCGGTCCGGCCGCAGACGACCAGCACCGGCGGCACCGCCGGGTCGGCCAGCGCCTGCTTGAGGATGGCGATGCCGTCCTCGGTCGGGATGGGCGTGATGCCGTCGCGCTTGAGGGCGCTGACCACGCCGAGCTTCTCGCCCATGCCGGTCCCGGACCAGACCGACCACTCCAGCGCGACCGCCCGCGCCTGCGGGTACTCGCGGCCGAAGCGCAGGGTCAGTTCGGTCATCCAGTCGTTGGCCGTGGCGTAGTGCGCCTCGCCGCGCAGGCCGGCCCGGCCGATGATGCTGCCGAAGGTGACCAGCAGCTTGAGCTTGCTCTTGTCCACCGCGTCGAGGACCGCGTTGAGGCCACCGATCTTCGGCGCCAGGGTCTTGCGGAAGGCGTCCTCGGTGAGGCTGAACAGCGCCGCGGGCTCGTTGCGCCCGGCGCCGTGCAGCACGGCGGTCACCGGGCCCAGCTGGGCCTGCATCCGGGCGATCGCGTCGGCCACCTGGGTGGCCGACGTGACGTCGGCGCGCTCGTAGCGGTAGTCGATGCCGGCCGCCGTCATCCGGCCGAGGTTCTCGGCCAGCTCGGTGTCGTCGGCCGGGTCGCTGCGCCCGAGCAGGGCGAGCTTCGCGCCGGAGTCCTTGGCCAGCGCCAGTGCGCTTTCCGCGGTGATGCCCTTGCCGCCACCGGTGACGAGCAGGACGTCGCCCGCGTCCAGCGACTCGGGGGCCGGGCCGGCCGGCGCCGGGGCGATGGCCGCCAGCCGCGGCACCGTCCGGCCGCCGTCGGCGCCGTAGCGGGCCTCGGCGAAGTCCGTGGTCGCGGCGACCTCGGCGACGACGAGCCGGACCGCCTCGGCGATCGCGGCCGGGTCGGCCGGGGTGGGGTCGGCCAGGTCGACGATCGTGGTGCGGGCCGACGGGTCCTCCAGCCGCAGGGTCTTCGCGAGCCCGGAGGCGCCGAGGCCGTGCTGCACGACGACGAAGCGCGTGCCGTTGGGCGCGGCCATGACGGCGCGGCCGGCCTCGAGGAACAGACCGGTGTGGCTCGCGTCGCAGTCCGTGGGCAGGCAGAGCAGCACGCCGTCACCGGCACCCGCGCGGGCCAGCGCCGCGCGCAGCGGCTCGGCCAGCGGGTGGCCGGGGGACGCGAAGACCTCCCAGCGCGCCTGGCCGAGGCCCGGCGTCAGGTCGGCGGCCGGCCGCGGGGCCGGGACGTACTCGACCGCGAACGGCCGGACCCACGGGCCGGCGCCCGGGACCTCGCCGCCGCCGGTGTCGGCCGGCTTCGCGGTCTGGGCCAGCTCGTCGATCATCTCGGCGAGCTCGCCGAGGCAGACCGTCGCGAAGTTCGGCATGCCCTCCAGGGCCGGCCGGCCCAGTGCCCGGGTGACGTCGTTGACCAGCTGGCCGACCGTGATGGACGACAGGTGCAGGTCGTCGAGCGGGTGGGTGTCCGCGGTGACGGTCTCCAGCGGCAGCTCGACGCGCTCGGCGGCGAGCTTGCGCAGCAGGTCGAGCGTCGCGTTGGCGCCCCCGCCGACCTCGACCGCGGCTTCCGCGGCGGCCTGCTCCTTCTCGGCCGCCAGCTCCGCGGCGAGCTCGCTGTCGATCTCGGGCGCCGCCTCGCACGGGCTGGCGAGGAAGGAGAACACGCCGTCCTCGGGCAGCGAGCGGACCGCGCGGCCCTCGAACAGCGGGCCGGTCGTCAGCTGCGCACCGGCGGCGAACGCCGCACCGGCGACTCGCAGGACCGTGCTGAGCGTGGTGCTGTCGGTGTCCACGGCCAGCACCGGCGTGCCCGGCGCGATCTCCTCGAACAGGCCCGAGAGCACGCGGCCGGGGCCGACCTCGATCACCAGGTCGCTGCGCTCGGCCACCTTGGCGGCGGCCTCGCGGAAGCGGACCGGGAGCACGATCTGCTCGCGCAGCAGTTCGGGCAGGTTCTCGGCGGCGTGCAGGACGTCACCGGTGACGGTGGAGACGACGGCGTGCTCGAGACGGGCGAACGGGATTTGGGCCAGCGGCGCCGTCATCGCCGTCGCGGCCGGCTCGACCAGCGGCGAGTGGAACGCGTGCGACACCTTGAGCCGGGTCGCGGTGACGCCGGCGGCGTGGGCGCGGGCGATCACCCGGTCGACGGCGGTGGCCGGGCCGGAGATCACCGTCTGCTCGGGGGCGTTGTAGCCCGCGATGACGACGTCGGAACCGAGGCCGAGCTCCTCCGCGCGGCTCGGGGACGCGGCGATGCCCGCCATGGCGCCTTCGCCGGCGGTGGTCTCGGCCATCACCTTGCCGCGGACCTTGGCCAGCTGCAGCACCGCGCGCTCGTCCAGGGCACCGCCCCAGTGCAGCGCGGTCAGCTCGCCGAGGCTGTGCCCGGCGGCCGTCTGCGCCTCGATGCCGAGCGAGCGGAGCACCCGCAGCGCGGCCAGCGAGCCGGCGACGATCCGCGGCTGGGCGACCTCGGTGGCGATGTGGTCGGCGCCGGTGGGCAGGCCCGCGGCGCGGAAGACGTCGTCGGCGGCGGTGAACCGGCGGCGCAGCACACCGTCCACGGCCCGGCCGGAACCCTGGCCGGGGAACAGGAAGCCGATGCGCGGTTCGGTGACGCGGTGGCCGGCGAAGATGCCGTCGGTGGCGGCGAACACCGACCCGTCGGTGGCCAGCAGCTCGAGCAGGCGGGTCAGCTTGCGCTCGGCCTCCTCCGGCCCGGTCGCGACGACCGCGGCGCGGGCGGGCCGGTTGGCGAGCTCGCCCGCCAGCTGCGCGGCGAGGTCGGTGAGCTCGGCCATCGACAGCTTCGGCACGATCTCCAGCAGGCCGGTGACGCGGGCACGCAGCCCGTCGACGTCGTCGGCGTCGAGCAGCAGCAGCTCGGCGTCCTGACGGCCGGAGACCAGTGCCCTGGTGCGCTCGTCGAGCTCGGTCTTACGGGGCGCGTTGGGGGCCTCGGTGACGGTGACGTGCGAGTTGATCCCGCCGAAGCCCATCGCCGAGACACCGGCGCGGACCGGCGCGTCGGCCGGCCACAGCTGCGCCTCGAGCGGCACGTACATCCGCGCGGATTCGCCGGTGAGCTTCTCGTGCGGGTCGAAGTGCCCGGTCGCGGGCGGGATCACCTGGTGGTACACGGCGAGCGTCGCCTTGATCAACCCGGCGACGCCCGCCGCGGCCTTGGTGTGCCCGATGTTGCCCTTGATCGTCGACAGCGCGGCCGGGGTGGCCAGCGGGTCGGCGTCGTGGCGGGCGGTGGAGAGCGCCTCGATCTCGGTGGCGTCGCCGAGCGCGGTGCCCGTGCCGTGGCCCTCGAAGTAGGACACGGTCTCGACGCCGTAGCCGGCGCGGTCGTAGGCTCGCCGCAGCGCCAGCCGGTGCCCGGCCGCCTCGGGCCGGGTGATGCCGCCCTTGCCGTCCGAGGACACGCCCCAGCCGCCGATCGAGGCGTAGATGCGCTTGCCCTGCTCGATCGCGTCGCTCTCGCGCATCAGGACGAGCATGCCGGAGCCTTCGCCCGGCCAGAAGCCGTTCGAGTCGGCGTCGTAGACCTTCATCTCCCGCTTGGCGAGCGCACCGGTCTTGGCGAAGCCGATCACCTCGAAAGGGTCGATCGAGAGGTCGACGCCCCCGGCGATGGCCACGTCGAGGTCGCCCTGGGCCAGCGAGTTGGCCGCGCTCACCACCGAAAGCAGCGAGGACGAGCACGCGCCGTCGACGGTGTAGCCGCCGCCGGCGAAGTCGAAGTAGTTGCAGACGCGCCCGGCGATGGTGTTCGCCAGGCCGCCGGCCAGGGTGTCCTCGTTGATCTCCGGGAAGGGCTCTTTGTACTGGACCTCGAGCTCCCGCAGGAACGACGCGGTCTCCTCGTCGCCCCAGCCCCGCTCCGACAGCGCCGCGGCGACGGTCCGGCGCACGTACGGCCAGCGCAGCCGCATGATGTTCGCCCGGGAGAACTCGCCGGTCAGGCTGTTGCCGATGACGACACCGGTGGCCTCCCTCGGCACGCCTTCGCCCTCCGGGAACCCGGCGTCCGCCAGGGCCTGGGCGGCGACGTCCAGCGCCAGCCAGTGCGTGGTGTCCGTGGCCCGGAACGTGCTGCCGGCGACCTTGTACGCGACCCGGTCGAACTCGAAGTCGCGGAGCACCGCGGCCTTCTGCGCGTAGAACCGGTCCGGTGCCGCCGGGTCCGGGGAGTAGTAGTCCGCCCGGTTCATCCGTTCGTCGGGCAGCCGTCGGAACGCGCGGCGGCCAGCCAGCACGTTCTCCCAGAGCTCGTCCAGCGAACGGGCGTCCGGATACCGCAGTCCGATCCCGACGATCGCTATCCGCTCACCGCTCATGCCACCGCACTCCCAAATAGCTCTCGAGCCCGTCCGTCGCGAGGGCGACGGCTCCCGGTTCTGTCCGGCGCACGGGTTCGCACCGCCGCCGAGGTCGTTCGTCGTGTACCGCCGGCGTCTCCCGTGGTTGCCCCAGCCGCTTCAGCATGGGCTCCCGCACGCCCGCCTTCTACTTTCTCCCTGCCCGGGCCGGGGGAAGCGCAACGGCGAACAAATCCGCCGCGCTCCCCGCGACCGTCCACAGTGGACCGATCAGGCCCGGAACTGCCCGGGGTGGCGTCCCGCGCCCGCCGGGCCGCGGTAGGCCTGGGCCAGCTCCAGCCACTGCCGGGCCAGCCCGCCTTCGGCGCGCACGTCGAGGTCGCCGGGGTGCCGCCGCCGGGTGACCAGCAGGCAGAAGTCCTCGGCGCCACCGGTCACCCGCTCCGGCGCGTCCTCGGGCCCGAAGGTCAGCAGGCGCCCGGACGGCGTGGTGATCTCGAAGCGGAACTCCTCCTCGGGCGGGGTCAGCCCGCGCGCCTGGTAACCGAAGTCGCGCACGCGCACGGCGAAGCCGACGAGGTGGGCGAGGCGGTCGGTGCGTACCGGGCGGACGCCGAGCGCGTCGGCGATGTCCTGGCCGTGCGCGAAGACCTCCATCATGCCCGCGCAGGCGAGCACGTACGGCGGCAGCGGGTTGACCAGCCACGGCACGAGGTCGGAGCCGGGGACGGCGGCGAGGGCCTTGATGCCCTGGTCGCGCTCGGCGCGCCAGCGGTTCAGCAGGATCTCGGCCGGACCACCCAGGTACTCCTGCAGCGCGCCGTTGACCGCGGCGTCGAGGTCGCCGCCGATCGACTTCGTCAGCGCGACGAAGGCGTCGGGCTGCGCCGCGGCGAGGCCCGCGATGCGGAAGATGAACGCGAGGTGCCCGACCTGGTGGCGCACGGTCCAGCCGGGCGCCGGGGTCGGGGTGTCCCACTCGGTTTCGGAAAGACCGGCGACGAGCGCGTCCACGCCCTCGGCCTCGGTCGTCAGGTCGGCGATCACGGCCGTCGTGTCAGTCACCGGTTGTCCTCTCGCTACGCGGTTCTCGTGGACGGTCAAGGGACGGGGGCCGGCGGCCGCCGGGTTCGTGGCGGGGGTGGGTGGGCCACGTGCGGCGGCCGCCGGGGAGAGATCGAGGGGATCCGGCCGGGCCGGCGGCGGCACGCCGGGCGCGGTTTTCGGCTGTGTCCCGGTGCTGCGCTCGGCCGGCCGGTCGATCTGCTCCTTTTCGAATCATCACCCGCGCTCGCGTGACGCGTCTTCTCCTCGTGGGCGCAGGGAAAGACGGCTGCCGAGCTCCTCCGCGGCGGCGTGAGCCGCCCACGAGACGAGTTCGATCAGGCCCCGGTCGTCGACGCCGTCGCTGCTCACCAGGTCGGCGACGAGGTCGTCGTCGACCTGGTAGGCGGCCTTCGCCACCAGCAGCGCCAGCCGCGCCGCCGGGCGGTCCGCCGGCGGGAGCTCGGCGAGCGGCCCCTCGGCCCAGGAGCGGCCGAGGCCGGGCGGGCGGCCGTCCCACGCCTTCAGCTCGCGCCGCACGAGATCGCGCACCCCCGGCCGCAGCACCCGCTCTCCGGCGGCCTCGACGGCCACGCGGGCCCTGGCGAAGGCGTCGGCGAGCGTGCTGCCCGGCGCGGCCCAGTCCGGGCCGTCGGCGCCGGTGGGGGCCAGCAGCTGCCGGGCGAGTCCGGCCGGCGGGGCCTGGCCCGGCCGGAGGAACCGGCCGAGCACGGCTTTCACCCTGCCCCGGGCGGAGGCGGGCACCCGGCCGGGCACCGGTGAGTCGCCGAGGAAGACGGCGACCACCCGGTTCAGGTAGTGGAACGTCGTGGCCACCGCCGTGAACTCGGCGGCCGCCCCGGCCGGGGTGCCCGGCGGGAGCGGGCCCGCGCCCCGCGCCCAGCCGGCGAGCCGGCGGGCGGCGGGGTCGGCGATCTCCCCCGGGGTGCCGGCTTCCAGCGCGGCCGCGGTGGCGGGGTCCCCCAGTGCGCCGATCGCCATCGCGTGCACCTCGGCGCAGTACGGGCAGGAGTTGGCGGCCGACACGGCGGCCGCGACGACTTCCCGGTCCGCCCGGCTCGAGATCCCCGCCGCGACCAGCGACTCGCGCAGCAGGAGCCACGCGGCCGCCAGCACCGGCGGGGACGGCGAATGCAGTGCGATCGGCGGCGCCAGCATCCCGAAGTCCCGTTCGAGCTGCCGGTACACCTCCCGCACCAGGCCACGCGCCCGCCGCGGCCGCACGGCCTCGACGTGCTTGACGTCCTTCACGGTCCGCCGCAGCGCGAGCCGCACCAGTCCCGGGGCCATGGTCCTCCCTCCGCCGGAGAACTCGCGCTCCCAGGTCCCGAGGAGCGCGAGTTCGAAGTGCCCGTGCATCAGTTGCCGGCGACCAGGTCCAGCTTGGACACCGCACGACGGCCCGTGACGGAGCCGTCGGGGGCCGGGGCGCCGTACTTGACGTCGACGCCGCGGGCCTGCAGCTCCCGGACGATGCCCGGGATCGAGCGCTCGGCGAGCGCGGCGATGGTCATCGCCGGGTTGACCGTCAGCGCACCCGGCACCGACGCGCTGTCGGTGACGAAGATCCCCGGGTGGTTGCGCAGCTCGTGGTTCGGGTGCAGCGCGGACGTCGCCGGGTCGTCCCCGATCCGGCAGGACGCCAGCGGGTGCACGGTGTACGCCCCGACGACGTCGTTGGTCCACGGCGCCACCTTGGCGATGCCGTCCTTCTCGATGATGGCCTTGCAGTCGGCGTCCGCGAGCGCCCAGCCGCGCCGGGTGTTGGGCGTCGGGTCGTAGCGCAGCGGGCCGCGGCCGAGCATCTGCTGCGAGATCCGGTACGCGTTGCCGGTCGGCGGCGGGGTGCCGAAGACGCCTTCGTTGTCGTCCTCGGTCATCAGGAAGATCGTGAGCCAGTTGGCCCACTGCTTGAGGATCTCCTTCTTCTCCGCCCCGTACCAGCGCGGTTCCTCGCCGCCGGGCACCTGGGCGAGGATGGTCCCCAGCCCCGGCGGGAAGTACAGCTGCTCCAGCGAGTACCGCTCGTACTCCGGCAGCGACCCGTCGAGCTTGTCCCAGTTCGCGACGGTCGGGCCCTTGCCGATGTGGTTGGCCGAGTACACCGGGCCGTCCTCGCGCGACAGCCCGAGCACTTCGCGGACGCGGTCCTCGTCGATGATGGCGGTGTTGAGCCGCTCGCCGTTGCCGGAGAAGTACCGGCCGACACCGTGCGGCATCTCACCGAGCGCGGCCTCCGAGCGCTGCAGGATCACCGGCGTGGCGCCGGCGCCGGCGGCGATGATGACGACCTTCGCCTCGATCACCCCGCTGCCGGTGTGGATCCGGTAGTCCTCGTCGTCGACGATGTCGAAGTGGACGCGATAGCCGCCGTCCTCGGTCCGCTCGAGGCGCTGGACCTCGTGCAGCGGCCGGATTTCCGCGCCGTGCGCGAGCGCGGCGGGCAGGTAGTTCGTCAGCATCGACCGCTTCGCGTCGAACCGGCAGCCCGCCATCATGAAGTTGCAGTTGACGCAGGTGGCGTTGTCGACGGCCACCGGCGCCGGGTTGGCCGTGCGGCCCGAGTGGTGACAGGCCGCCGCCCACAGGCCGCCGGCGTAGGAGACGTCACTCCAGTCCTGTTTGGACACCGGGATCGACTCGTCGACGCGGTCGTACCACGGCTCCAGCGTGTCGCGCGAAATGACCGAAGGCCACATCCGGCGCCCGATGCTGCCGTGACGCTCGAACACGAACCGCGGCGCGCGCGGCATCGCGGCGAAGTACACCACGCTGCCGCCGCCGACGCAGTTGCCGCCCAGCACGCTCATCCCGTCGCCGACGACGAAGTCGAACGCGCGGGTATAGGACGAGCCCAGCAGGTAGTCGTGCTCGAAGTCGGCCGCGGCCAGCCACGGCCCGCGCTCCAGCACGGTGACCTTCGCCCCGCCCGCCGCCAGGTGGTAGGCCGGGATCGACCCGCCGAAACCGCTGCCGACGATGACGACGTCGGTCTTGTCGATGGCGTTCATGCGGGACTCCCGGAAGGCGTGGTGTCGGGGTGCAGTTCGGCCAGCTTGCGGCCGTAGCCGTACTTCGGGAACCGCCAGAACCCGTCCGCGTCCGGCGGCGTGTACCCGAGCGCCAGCAGGCCGGGGTGGCCGTCGCGGATGGCCTCGGCGGTGTGCAGGTGGGCGGCGCTGTCGAAGGCCATGTTGCAGAACAGCGCGAGGCTGACCCAGCCGTCCTTCTCCGGGTGCCCCGGCGTGGTCAGCCGGCGCACCAGCTCGCGGCGGTGCTCGTACGGCAGCGCGACGAACGGCGGGACGTCGTCGTCGAGCTCCAGCGCCACCTCGCCCGCGTAGGACTTCGCGTGGTCGTTGAGCGACTGCGCGAGGTACGGCAGGCCGACCGTGACGCCGGTGGCGTCGAAGTTCAGCAGGTCGAGCGCGCCCGCCGCCACCGAGCCGGGCCCGGGGGCGGCCCCGGCGATCGCCCGGTCGCCGGGGAACCGCTTCTCCCCCGGCACGATCGTGTCCGCGTAGGCCTCGAGGGTCATGTTCTTGACGCGTTCTTCTTCGGAGCCTTCTGATCGGGCCTCGGGTTCCACCGGCCTACCTCCTCGTCGGAATGTCCACAGCAGAATTCAGGCGGCGTCGGCCCGCCGTGCCCGCGCCCGGCGGTGCACGGTCATCGGCAGCCCACCGCGCACCCGCAGCGAGAGCATCGCCTCGGGCTCGACGACCTTGCCCGGCACCTTGCGCAGCTCGAGGTCGCGCGCGGCCATGGCGAGCACGAACACCGCTTCCATCACGCCGAGGCTGTTGCCGATGCAGAACCTCGGCCCGGCCCCGAAGGGCAGGTAGGCGTACCGCGGCGGCCGTTCCGCGGCGGTGAAGCGACCCGGGTCGAAACGCTCGGCGTCGGTCCAGAAGCCGGGGTGCCGGTGCAGCGTGTAGGGCACCACGACGACGTCGGACCCGGCAGGCACGTGGTACCCGCCGATTTCGTCGTCGGCCTGGGCGATCCGCGGCAGCAGCCACACCGGCGGGTACAGCCGCATGACCTCCTCGACGACCGCGACGGTGTAGGTGAGCCGCCGCAGGTCCTCGTGTTCGGGCAGCCGGTCGCCGAGCACCTGCGTCGCTTCGGCGTGCAGCCGCTCGCCGACCTCGGGGTGCTCGTCGATCAGGTGGAACGCCCAGCCGAGCGTGCTCGCGGTGGTCTCGTGCCCGGCCAGCAGCAGGGTGATCAGCTCGTCGCGCATGCGTTCGCGCGACGCGCCCTGCTCCGAACCGGACGCGATCAGCCGCGACAGCACGTCCTCGCCGCCTTCGACCGGGTTCGCCAGCCGCTGTTCGACGAGCTCGTCGGCGATCCGGCGCAGGTCGCCGCGCGCCGTGCGGAAGTGCAGCTGCTTCTTCAGCGGCACCCACTGCGGGACCATGCTCAGCGTGACCGCCTCGAACATGGCCTGGTCCTGCACGGCCTCGAACGAGTGCCCCAGCGTCTCGTAGCCGCCCAGCTCGGCGTCGAGCAGCGTCTTGCCGAGCACGCCGAGGGTCAGCCCGGTCATTTCGTGCAGGATCTCGACCGGTCCGTCGTGCTCGGCCAGCCGCTTCACCAGCGCGTCCACTTCGGACGCGACGACGGCGGCCTGCCGCGAGATCCGCTTGGGCTGGAACACCGGCTGGATGGTCCGGCGCTGCTGCTTCCAGGTGTCGCCGTCGCTGGTGAGCAGGCCGTCGCCGAGGGCACGGCGGGCCTCCTGCAGGCCGATGCCCTTGTGGTAGTTCGCGGCGTTGTCCGCGAGCACGTGCTTGGCCAGGTCCGGGTGGTTGACCAGGTACATCGCCTTCGGGCCGATGGCGATGCGGACGACGTCGCCGTAGGCCTCGGCGTTGTCGCCCATGAGCGCGAGCCGGTCGGTGAAGAGCTGCTTCAGCAACCGGAACGTCGCCCGGCGCGGCGGCCCGGGCGGCGCGGTGCGCGCCGCCCGGGCCTCGTCCGATCCGGTGGTCATGCCGCGACGGCCCCGGGCTTCTCGTCGCCGGCCGGCGGGGCCGGCGCGAGCTCGAGCTTCGCCTTCTGCGCGGCCTGCTCGGTTTCGAACTTGATCCGCGCCTTGTTCGAGAAGTGCAGGCCCCACAGGAACAGCCCGCGGATCAGGCAGACGGTCGCGGTGGCCAGGAAGAGACCGTAGGCCACGTGCACGGCGGTGAAGAAGCCGTACGCGATCGCCACGCCCGCGCCGAAGAGGAACTGCGAACCCTTCTTCGACGGCGACGTGCCCGGGTCGGTCACCATGTAGTTGGTGTAGAGCACGAACGCGACGCCGGTGCCCATCGCCAGCGCACCGGAGATCGACGTGCCGAAGAGCCAGCCGCGGACGAAGGCCTGGACGACGAAGAAGCTCAGCCAGCCCGCGATGAGGAACATCCGGCCGGTCAGCAGGGCGTTGAGCACCGTGCCCGACGCGAGGATGATGCCGACGATCAGCCAGCCGCCCCAGGTGGGGATCTGCTCGGTGAAGTGGTACGGCGGCGCGATGCTGGCCCACGGGAAGACCAGCAGGATGATCGTGATGCCGAAGTTCGACGGGTTCATGTAGTGCCGCATGCGGCCGTACACCGGCGCCTGCAGGATCCACTTCGCACCGACCGCGACGACGACCCCGAACATCATCACGAGGATCTGGTCGTTGACGTAGGTCAGCATGTTCAGCGCGAGCCCGGTGATGTGCGCGGGGAGCAGGAACTCCATGAGCCCCTTGAACCCGTTGCCCCGGAACCGGACGTCGCGGTGGGTCACGCGGGCGTTGATGATCTCCAGCACGATCTCCGTGGTGTACGCGGTCGCCAGCGCGACGAACGGGTACAGCCACGGCTGCTCGAAGCCGAGGAACGTGTAGCCGACGATGTTGAAGATGGTGATCGAGATCGCGAAGCGCCGCAGGGCGGTGATGACCTTGTTGGTCCGCTTCGGTGGCGCGCTGTCCACCTTGGTCAGGGTCGGGGTGGCCATGTCACATCTCTTCCTTCGCCGTGGAGCCCAGCTGGTACATGTGGCAGCCGGGTTGCAGCTTCAGGTCCTGCGTGCGCAGCTGCCCGGTCCGGTCCCGCCACTGCAGGTGCACGTCGAGCGGGCCGCCGACGTCGTGGCCGAGGCCGATCTGGACGTCGAAGCTGCGCCGGCCGGCCTCCCCGCTGCTGCCGTCGACCCGGCCGAGGTACTTCTTGCCGTCCGAGGTCGTCACGGTGACCTGGGCGCCGATCGCCGGCACGCCGGCCGCGGGCAGCGGGCCGGGCGCCACCGGGGCGTCGGTGGTCAGCTTGAGCTGCAGGTACTTCCCGGGGTTCGGGCTGTCGTTGTGGTAGAAGATCGGCTCTTCCCACTGCCGCGCGACCGCGAACTCGGGCAGCCCGTCGCCGTCGGTGTCGCCGACCGCGATGCCGCGGGTGGGCACCGGGACCGCGAGACCCAGCTTCGGCGCGAGGTCGGTGTACCGGCCGTCGGCGCTCTTCACGAAGAAGTGCAGCGTCTGGTCGCCGCCGATGTCGTCACCGGCGCGGGCGTTCGGCCACCAGAACGGGTTGGACAGCAGGCCGTCGTGGGCGGTGGCGATCTCCTGCAGGTTCGGCCAGCGGTTGACCTGGCCCTTGACGAACCCGGTGGCCTGGGCGATCTGGTTTTCGCCGCTGTTGTCGAAGTCCTGGATCTTGACGTCCCAGCCCCAGCCGGACCACGCCGTGCCCTTTTCGGCGCTGTCGTCGTGGAACGGCGCGACGCCGTTCTGGAACTGCCTGGTGAGGTCCGCGTTGTCCGTGGCCTCGTTCATGAACTGGAAGTTCGACTCTTCGATGCCCCACGACGTCGTGATGTTGCTGACGAACAGGTCGTAGAGGCCGTCGTGGTTCAGGTCGCCGAAGTCGACGCCCATCCCCTTGAAGGAGTCGTGGCCCAGCACCTTCGACTTCGGGTCGGCGATCCCGCGGACGCCGGTCACCTCGGCGAGTTCGATGTGGCCCGGCGTGGACTTGTTGTACAGGAAGTGGTCGTGCCCGAAGTCGTTGGCGATGTAGAGCTCCGGCAGGTTGTCGCCGTTGACGTCGGTGGCGCTGGAGGCCAGCGTCCAGCCCAGCCGCGCGGACTCGGGGATGCCCTGGGAAGCGTCGGCGAACGTCGCGCTCGGGTGCGCCCCGGACGTCGCGCCGGTCCAGCGGAAGATGTACTTGGCGCCCGAGTTCGTCGCGTGCGACATCGACTGGTTCAGCGTGATGCCGCCGTCGGCGTTCGGGTCGAGGACCTTGCTGTCCGGGAAGTAGTTGCCGACGAAGACGTCGACGTGCCCGTCGCCGTCGAAGTCGCCGATGGTGACGGAGTCGGTGTTCCACAGTGGACCGTTGTACTTGCCGTCCGGGCCGCGGTGGTTGCCCGGCAGCAGCTCGGTTGGCTGGAACGCGGACGCGTCGAACCTGGTCGCGGTGGCCTTCTGCAGGAACAGGACCGGGGACCGGCCCCAGTAGTAGGCCAGCACGTCGGTGCGGCCGTCTTCGTTGTAGTCACCGGGGACGCAGCCCATCGGCGCCATGTAGTCCCACGTCGGCAGCGCGGGTGCGGGGTCGAGCGCGAAGGGCGCGTACCGCGGGCCCGAGTCCGGCGCCGGGGTGATGACGACCTGGTCGCTGCGCGGGTCGACGAGGCAGAGGTCGTTCGGCTTGCCGCTGCCGCTGATGTCGTTGATCGCGATCGCGGCGCCGACCGAGGAGATCCAGGCGGCGATCTTCTCGTACTCCTTGTTCACCGTCCGGATCGACTGCGACTTCTTCGCCGCGGGCAGCGCGATCGTCATCGGGGTGAAGTGGAACTTGTCCGCCATCTGGTCCTGTTCGGCGGCCGAGACACTGGGCAACCGCGCGACCAGGAACAGGCCGAGGATCAGCACCAGCGCCACGATGCCCGCCAGCTGCCTGCGCAGCCAGCCGAAGGTCGCGGTCATTTGTTCTTCCCTCCGTGGGTCAGCACTTCTTCGGCGATCCGCTGCCGCCAGGTTTCGAACGCCGGGACGTCGTCGCCGTCGACGACCACGGCCGGCCGGACCTCTTGGGTGATGGCCGCCACGCGCTCGGCCGGCAGGCCGCAGATCGCGCGGGCCGCCATCTCGGTCTCCGGGATCATCAGGCCCGAGCGCACCCGGCACTCGGCGGCGAAGGCACTCCCCTGCGCCAGCTGCCCGTGGTGGATCCCGGCCCGGTCGACCAGTTCCGCCAGCTCGTCGGCGGTGACGCCGCACGCGTAGGTCGAGGCCAGCCCGACCCCGGCGTACAGGTCGCCGTGCCGCGACTCGGGGAACTCCTCGATCGTCTTGGCGACCAGGGAAACGTCGGTGCCGCAGATGAACCACAGCGCGCGGCCGATGCCCTGGTCGATGGCCCGCAGCGCGTAGCCGTCGTAGCGCCGGTCCGGCCAGGAGAAGTTCCGCTCCTGGTGCTGCCGCCGGATGTACTGGTCGGTCTTGAAGTACGCCTGGTGGAACCCGTAGCCGTCGAGCACCAGCCAGCGCAGGAGCGGGTCGAAGCCCGACGCCTTGGGCCAGGCGAACCGCGGGAGCCGGGCCATCCCCCAGCCGACCCCGACGTAGATGATGTAGTCGTGCTTCTCACCGGGGCCGGCCAGGAACTCGGCGATGTTCGTGTTCTTGCCGAACGGCAGCCCGTCGAGCACGCCGTACCCCATTCCCGCGCCTTCGTAGGCGAAGCCGCGGAACTGCGGGGGAATGCGCTCCAGCCATTCTTCGGCCTGCTCGGCCGAACGCGCTTCGACCGCGTGTGCGTACCCGAGGAGGAACTTCTCGCCGATCGTCTCGAGTCGTTCCTGAGCGGCTGGGCTCTTGCGGTGGAAGCCCCGCTTCGCCAGCGAAGTCTCCGCGACGTTCGGTGTCAGGATGCGACGTCTGAGCGCGCGCCAACCATTGCCCAACGCACTCTCCCCCTTACGGGTCGGTGTGAATGTGGAGCTCTTGCTCTTCACGGTCACAGATTCCCTGGTCAACGGTCTACTCCACGGTTGCCGGTGACCTCGGGCGTCAAGCCGCGCGCTCTTGCGAACCCGCGCGGAACTCCGCGCGGATCCGCTCCCGCCACCGCTCGTACGGCGGCTCCGGCCCCTCGTCGGCGAAGGGCACCTCGGTGCGGTCGGCGAGCGCCGTCGCCTCCTCGACCGTGAGGTCCGCGAGCACCTCCGCGGCGAGGCGGCTGTGCTCGGGCACGAACGTCGAGTAGGTGCGCGCCTTGATGGCGAACACCACGCCCAGCGCCAGTTCCGCGTGGTGCGGCCCGGCGAGCCGGCGGAGGGCCACCAGCCCGGCCCGGTCCGCACCACCGGCGAAGGTCGCCGCCAGCCCGATCCCGCTCCACAGATCGGGACGGCGGTGTTCGGCGAAGGCGTCGGCCGCGGCCGCGGCGGCCTCGGGCACGCCGCCGTGGATGAACCACAGGGCCCGGCCGACTCCCTGGTCGAAGGCGCGCGAGAAGTAGTCGGCGCGCCCCGCCCAGGGGTAGGGGGCCGGCTCGGCCTGTTCGTCGACCCACCGGCGCGTGTCGAAGTACGCCCGGTCGAAGCCGTAGCCGTCCACCGCCAGCCAGCTCATGACCGGGTGGTGGTGCACCCCGGTCAACGACGGGAGGATGTTCTTCCACAGTGGACGCGGCAGCCGGGCCATCGCGAACCCGATCCCGATGTAGGTGAGGAAGATGTGCGGCTCTCCCGGTCCTTCGAGCAGTGCCTTCGTGCGGTCGCGGCCGCCGCCCGGCATCGCGTCGAGGATCGTGTACCCCATCGTCGCGCCTTCGTAGGCGAACCCGCGCTGCTCCGGCTCGACGAGTGCGAGCCGCCGCTCGAGCTCCCAGAGGGACGCACCCTCGATCGCCCACTCGAACCCGCACACCACGGCCTGCGGCACCGCTTCCAGCCGGGCTGTCGCCGCGGTGGGGGTGACCGGGAAGCCGCGCTCCCCGAATCCCACCGAAGCCAGGGAAGGTGCCAGTGCGCGCTTGCGCAGGACACCGAAGAAGGTCGCCATCACTCGTCCCTTTCGTCCGGCGCCGCTCACGCCACCGCGCGCAGGTGCGCACGCGACGCGGCGAGCATCTGCTGGCTGCCCGGTGTGCGGCGCGACGCCAGGGTGATCGCGATGGGCGGGTCGGTCAGGGCCGGCGGCCGCAACCGGATCGCCACCTCCGACGGCTCGAACGGCGTCACCGTCGCCGTCGCGGTGCCGATGGTGAACGCGGGTCCGCCCGCGGGCCGTCGCCCCGCACCGTGGTCGGCCACCGCGATGACCGTCCAGGTGCCCTCGGGCACCCCGTGGATGGTCAGGTCGGCCGACTCGGCGTCGGCCAGCCCGCCGAAGGCCACCGGACCGCTCTGCGGCACCGAGTCCGCGAACACGCCGACGAGCACGTTGGCCGGTGCGGCGCCGTTGGGAAACTGCAACCGCACCGCCAGCCGCTCGTTGCCGTCCTGCAGGGACGCGCAGGTGCTGCCCGCCTCCCGCAGGGACCGCAGCGCCGGCAGCCGCCGGAAGTAGGCCGAATGCGCGACGAGCAGCTCGCCCACCTCCGGCTCCCGGTACTCGGTCGGGGTCATCCCGACCGCGCGGACGAACCGGCTGGTGAACGTGCCGACGCTGCTGTAGCCGACGCTGCAGACGATGTCCGACACCGTCAGCGAAGTCGTCAGCAGCAGCCGCTTGGCTTCGAACAACCTCACCGCGGTGAGGAAGCGCCCTGGCGTCACTCCGGTCGCCTTGGCGAAGATGCGTGAGAAGTGGAACGGGCTCACGAACACCTCGGACGCCAGCGCCGACAACGTGATCGGCTCGAAGTACCGCTCCAGAATCATTTCGATCGCGCGGAGAACGGCGGGCTGGACGGGCTGTTCCGGCGCCCGGACATGCCTGTACCGCTCCACACCCGCCGACGAGTCTTCGCCGTCGGCGCCCCCGGACGTCACCGATCGCAAGATCATCTGTCCAACCTCGAATTCCCTGCCGAAGTCAAGTTCCCTCCCCGCCAGGTAAGACGCCGGGTCTTGCGGGCCGGTAGACCGCCGATCGAAAGCCGGCTGAGCAGGAGTTCGCGGCCGGACGACGAATGTGTGACCGTCTTGGCTCCGGCGGTGCGGAACGCACCCCCGCTCCGTGCGCGGCACACCGCGGCCGGTCGGCAGAAACGCCGGTTCGAGAAGTACCGGAGGTCGCCGTCACCCGTTCGCGACCCGCCACGCCGCGCGGGACCTGCGGTTTGCCCACCCCGCGGCGCCCGGCGCGGGTGAGGGGTGCCCGAGCGGGACGTGCGAATCGCACGGGGCCGCCGGGGAAGACACATCTTGACTCTGGTGGACCGCTCACTGGCTGGGGTGGCGCCGCTCTGTCACATTCGACATTGGACAGCCCGCGGCCGGTTATGCCCGGCTGGCGCGGCGCACTGGGGACCAGATACATCGCGGCAGAACACTGGAGGCGCGCGACATGTACTCCGAGAAAAGGCTATCGGACGGGCCGGTCGACGTGTCCCGGCGGTCCGACCAACCACCCGAAAGTGTGGTCCAGTTCACGGTTCTCGGCCCGCTCGGTGTGCTGCGCGACGGTGTGGACTGCACGCCCACCGCGCCGAAGGTCCTGCAGCTGCTGGCCCTGCTCGTGATGCGTCCCGGCAAGATGGTGCACGTCGACTCGATCACGCAGGAGCTCTGGCCGAGCGGTCCGCCCCGGACGGTGCGGACCACGCTGCACACCTACGTCTACCACCTGCGCCGCTGCTTCGAGCAGCACAGCCTGGCCGACGGCGCCGACGACATGCTGGTCACCAAGGCGCCGGGGTACCTGTTCCGGATCGACCCGAGCCAGGTCGACGTCCACCGGTTCGGGCTGATGCAGCAGGAGGCGCAGGACCTGCTGCGCCGGGACCAGCACGCGGCGGCGGCCGCACGGTTCCGCGCCGCGCTGGACCTGTGGAGCGGGCCGCCGCTCGCCAACATCCACTGTGGACCCGTCCTGCTCCCGTACACGATGGAACTGCTGGAGCAGCGGCGCAACGCGCTGCACATGCTCATCGAGGCCGAGATCACCAGCGGCCACCACCGCGAACTGATCGGGGAGCTGCGCTCGCTGGCCGCGGGCAACCCCCTCGACGAGGCGCTGCACGGGCAGCTGATGCGGGTGCTGGGGCGCAGCGGCCGCCGGTCGGACGCGATGGCCGTCTACCGCAGCCTCCGCAAGCGGCTCAGCGAGGAGCTCGGCGTCGAGCCGTGCGACGAACTGCAGCTGCTGCACCACGACCTGATCTCGGAGGGCGACCACCTCTGAGCCACCGCACCTCTGAGCCACCGCACCTCTGAGCCACCGCACCTCTGAGCCACTGCACCACGACCCACCAGTACGAACGAAGTGAGGATCAATGACCGCACGCACCCGCACCTACGGACAGTACTGCGGACTGGCCCGCGCCATGGAGCTCGTCGGTGAGCGCTGGGCGCTGCTCATCGTGCGCGACCTGGTGCTCGGCCCGAAGCGCTACAACGAGCTCCGGGCCGGTCTGCCCAAGATCCCGCCGAGCCTGCTTTCGGCGCGGCTCAACGAACTGGAGGAGTCCGGCGTGATCCGCCGCCGGGTCCGCCCGGACCTCGACGCCGGCCTGGTCTACGAGCTCACCCAGTACGGCAGCGAACTCGACCAGATCCTGCTGGACCTCGGCCTGTGGGGCGCCCGGTCGCTGAGCCACCCGGGCCCGGACGACGTCTTCACCCTGGACGCGGCGATCCTCTCGCTGTTCACGACGTTCCAGGCCGAAGCGGCGGCCGGCGTCCAGATCACGTTCGAGATCCAGTACCACAACACGATGATCCTCCACGCGATGATCGACAACGGCGACCTCAAGGTCTCCGAAGGCCGCTACCCGGAGGCGGACCTGATCATCCGCGCCGGCCAGGGATCGGCCCTGCTGGACGTGATCGGCGGCCACCTGACGCCGGCGGAGGCCGTGGCGAACGGCTCGGTGTCCATCGAGGGCGACGTCCGCGACCTCGAGCTGTTCACGCGGTTGTTCCGCCTGACCTCGGCCCCCGAGCCGAAGAACGGCGTCTCCGTCCACTGAGGACGACCGGGGTCGCGAGCCGGCGGGGACGAGCGCCCCGCCGGCTCACGCACGCCCCGGGAAGGGCACTTTCCCGGGAAAGTGCCCTTGCTCAACCCAGGCGTCCGGCCCGCTCCTCCAGGTACCGCCGCTCCGGCACGCTCCCCGTCCGCGCGGCCGCGCGCAGGTAGTGCTCCCGCGCGGCCGCGGCATCCCCGGCCCGCTCCAGCAGGTGCGCCCGGACGGCGTCCAGCCGGTGGCTGTGCTTCATCCGGCTGTCCTCGGCGATGGAATCCAGCAGTTCGAGCCCGCGGGCCGGGCCGTCGACCATCGCCACGGCGATGGCCTGGTTGAGCGTCACCACCGGGCTCGGCGCCAGCTCCTGCAGCACTTCGTACAGACTCGCGATCTGCGCCCAGTCCGTCGTTTCCGTGCTCGGCGCTTCGTCGTGCAGAGCCGCGATCGCCGCCTGGACCTGGTACGCGCCCACCGGGCCGCGGCCCAGCACCGCGCGCACCAGCGCCGTGCCCTCGGCGATCGCCGTCCGGTCCCAGCGGCCGCGATCCTGCTCGGCCAGCGGCACCAGCGTTCCGCCGTCGCCGGTGCGCGCGGGACGGCGGGCGTCGGTGAGGAGCATCAACGCCAGCAGCCCGGCGACTTCACCGTCGTCCGGCCGCAACGCCCGGACCGCCCTCGTCAGCCGGATCGCCTCGCGCGCCAGCTCGGGTGCGTGCAGGTCCGTTCCCGACGTCGCCGTGTAGCCTTCGTTGAAGATCAGGTACAGGACCTGCAGCACGACGGCCAGCCGCTCGGCGTAGCCGTCCCCCTCGGGCTCGCCGAAGGTCGAGCCCGAGGCCGCGATGGTCTCCTTGGCGCGGGTGATGCGGCGGGTCATCGTCGGTTCCGGGACGAGGAACGCCTTCGCGATCTGCGCCGTCGTCAGCCCACCCACCGCGCGCAGCGTCAGCGCCACCTGCGACGGCGGGGACAGCGTCGGGTGGCAGCACAGGAAGAGCAGCTTCAGCGTGTCGTCCTCGGCCGGCACGGCTTCTCCGTCCGGGACTTCCCGCGCCGCGACGGACTCCTCCCGGCGACGGCGCGCGCTCTCGCTGCGCCAGTGGTCGGTGAGCCGTCGCGTGGCGACCGTGACCAGCCAGCTGAGCGGGTTGTCCGGCACGCCGCCGTCCCGCCACTGCAGCGACGCCGCGAGCAGCGCCTCCTGCACGGCGTCCTCGCACGCGTCGAACTGCCCGTACCGGCGCACGAGCACGCCCAGCACCCGCGGGACGAGCGGGCGGAGCAGCTCGCCGACGTCCGCGCTCACCCGCCGGTGAACTCGGTTTCGGTCTCGGCGTCGGCGAAGAACACCACCGGCCGGACTTCGATACCGAGCCCCTCGATCTTCGCGTCCGGGATCATCGCGGCCACCTCGTACGCGCGCTCCTGGCTGGCGCACTCGACGAGGTAGTAGCCCGCGAGGAACTCCTTCGACTCCGCGAACGGGCCGTCGGTGACCGCCGGCAGGCCGTCCTTCACCTGCACCACCGCGCTTTGCGCGGGAGCGGCCAGTGCCTGGGTGCTGATCATCTCGCCGGACTCCCGGATCCGGCGGATGAACTCGCCGTGGCCGGTCATCACCTCTTCCCTGGCCTGCTCGGACAGGCCCTCCCAGACGTCCGGGTTCATGTACATCGCCAGCAGGTACTTCATCGCGCCTCCCCGCATCGGTTCCCGCGAAACATAGCCGATCCGGCACCGCAACCTGTGAGTGGTCGCCGACGCCGCCGCAGGGGCAGCATCGTCTTTTCACCACCGAGCACCCCCGAAGGAAAACCCCATGCAAGACGTGCACTCCGCTCTCACCACCGAGGCGGACGCCCTGGCGGACCTCATCCGCGACCACGAAGGGCGGGTGATGCTGCCCGTCGGCCGGGCGATCACCGGGTACCTGGCCGAGCTCACCGTCGTCGCGCGCCGGATCGTGCTGGGCGTCGAAGGCGAAGAAAGCGCTTCGGCGCCCCGCATCACGAACGCCGGCATGCTCGGAGACGCCGTGCTCGCGTGGCTGTCGGAGCACCGCAAGGCCACCGAGCTGCTGGCCACCGCGGAAGCGGACATCCCGTGGCCGGGCGGCCCGATGCGCCCTTCGGTGCTGGCGGCCGCGCTGCTCACGGCCTTGTTCGCCCGTGGCCAGGACATCGCCGACGTGCTCGAGACCCCGTTGCGCCGCAACGACGAAGTCGGCCACGTGGCCTACTACGGCGTCCGCACGCGCGACGAGGTCTACGAGGGCCACGGGGAGCCGCCGTCCGGGCGGTTCCGGTACGAGCTCGTCGCGCCGTCGGGCGAGCGGTGGGAGTTCGGCCCCGCTGACGCGCCGGACCGGATCACCGGCCCCGCCGTGGACTTCTGCCTGCTGTTCACCGGCCGCCGCGCGGCCGGTGACCTCGGCGTCACCGCCACGGGCGCGGAAGCCGTCCGCTGGGTCGAGCTGGTGCCCGCGCGCCGCAATCCTCTGTGGACGTCCGAACTGGACTGACGCTATTCGAACCGGCCCGGGTCGCCGGCACCGCGGCGGACCACTTCGGCCTCTCCCGAGGAGAAGTCGACCACTGTGGTCGGTTCCACCCCGCACTCCCCGGAATCGACGACCGCGTCGAGGACGTGGTCGAGCTCCTCCTTGATCTCCCAGCCCTGGGTGAGCGGCTCGGCCACGTCCGGCAGCAGCAGCGTGCTCGACACCAGCGGCTCCCCCAGCTCCGCCACCAGCGCCTGGGTGACGACGTGGTCGGGGATGCGCACGCCGACGGTCTTCTTCTTCTCGTGCATCAGCCGCCGCGGCACCTCCTTCGTGGCGGGCAGGATGAACGTGTAGCTGCCCGGCGTCGCCGCCTTGATCGCGCGGAACACCGCGTTGTCCACGTGCACGAACTGGCCGAGCTGGGCGAAGTCCTGGCAGACGAGGGTGAAGTGGTGGCGCCGGTCGAGCCGCCGGATCGAGCGGATCCGGTCGAGACCGTCCGGATTGTCCAGCCGGCACCCCAGCGCGTAGCAGGAGTCGGTCGGGTAGGCGATCAGGCCGTCCTGCCGCACGAGGTCGGCGATCTGACCGATGGCCCGTCGCTGGGGGTTGTCCGGGTGGACGTCGAAGTACCGCGCCATGGCGTGAGCCTAGGCCCCGGCCCGTCGCGCCGCCCGGCGGCGTCTCCCACCTTGCCGTGACCGGGCCGGAGGTGGTGACCGCAGGCCCTCCTCCGGCGGAGAATCCGCGGGTGCGACAGGAGCTGTCGCCGAGGAGGCGAACATGACCCAGCCGGCGCTGCCCGATCCCGCCCGCACCGGCCCCCGGCCGCCCCGGCCCCGCGCCGTGGCGGGCCCGGCGGCCGGATCCGCCGGCCGGCGGATACCGGACGCGAGCCCGCCCGGTGCCGCGGACAGCCGGACCGTGGCCGGTTTTCACCCACCGCGCCCGGAATCCGTCGCGTCCGGCCGCCACTTCGGCCGCGGCCCGGCGGTCCGGTCCGCCGTGGACGACGCGTCCGGTGCCGGCTTCCCGGCCACCCGCCACCCGCACCGCACCGATGCCGGCGGCCCGCGCGATTCCCGCGGGGACAGGAGGTTCGGGCGTCACCTCGGGCCCATCGCCGTGCCACGCCGGGCTTTCCGGGCCCACGCCGGCGTCCCCGGCAGCCCGTGGCCGCACTGAACCAGTATTGGACCAGTAGGCCGCCACGGGACCGAAACCCGCACCGTACGGCCACTTCTTCGCTGTCATGACGGGGCTGTCATGGGATAGGATTCCGCGGAGCATGCACACCGAGTTCCGCCCGGACCGAACTGCCGGCTCCGGGTACCGCCGACCCGCCGGAGGACCGAAGCCGATGTCTCCGGGAACCGTTTCGAGCCGGCCGGAAGCGTTGAACGCGGTGACCGAGCCGCGTGGCACCAGTGTCGTCGACCGGCGGCCGAAGCTGGCCGCCTACCTGGCGGCGACGATGATCACGATCGTCGTCGCGGGGTTCGGGTTCGTCCTCCTCGCCTCCCTGATCCCGCTGGCGCTCAGCCCGTTCGAGGTCGGCTACGCGATCGGCGCGGTCGTCGTCCTGCTCGCGATCCAGCTGCTGCACTACAGCAGGCCGTCGGTCCGGCTCGACTCCACGCCGAGCAAGCTGCTGCTGATCGTCCTGGCCGTGCTCGGGTACGTGCCGGTCCTGACGTTCGAGTCCACGTGGGCCGCGATGCCGGTCTTCTTCGGCAGCGCGGTGCTGCTCGTGCTGCGGCCCCGGTTCGCGTGGCCGCTGTTCCTGCTCAACCTCGGTGGCGTGCTGTGGATCGAACTGCTGTACGACCCGCCGATCCTGGTGGCCTACACGCTCGAGGGCGCGGCGTTCTACAGCCTGGCCTTCTACCTGCTCACCCAGCTCGCCCGGATGATCCGCGAGCTGCACCGGGCCCGGACGGAGCTGGCCCAGCGCGCGGTCGCCGAGCAGCGGCTCGCGTTCGCCAGGGACCTGCACGACCTGCTCGGCATCAGCCTGTCCGCCATCGCCTTGAAGGGTGAACTGGCGCGCCGCCTGCTGCGGAAGTCGAGCGAGCGGGCACAGGCCGCGCTGGCCGAGATGACGGCCACGGCGCAGCGCACGCTCGCCGACGTCCGCGCCGTGTCCCGCGGCTACCGCGAACTGTCGCTGGAGAAGGAGTTCCGCACGGCGCAGTCCCTGCTCACGGCGTCCGACATCGCCGTGCGGGTGCACCTCGACCAGGCCGAGCTGCCGGTGCAGGCCCGCACGCTGCTGGCGAAGGTGCTGCGGGAGGGCGTCACGAACGTGCTGCGCCACAGCGACGTCGAACACTGCGAGATCGACGTCCGGCGCCGGCGCGACGGGGTCAGCCTGGTGATCGTGAACGACGGCGTGGACCCCGAGCAGCTGCCGGCCGGGTCCGAGCTGCTGGCCCGCCTGCCCGACGAGGTGGCGGCCCTGGGCGGCAGGGTGACGACCGGTACCGGCGACGACGGCCGCTTCCGGCTGCGGGTCGAGCTGCCGCTCCCCGACCAGGCCGAGCCGGTCGCCGCGGCGGGCGAAGCCGACGAGAAGGCGTTCGCCGAATCGCGGCGCATCCGCTTGCTCCTGCCGGTGGTGTTCGGGCTGCTCGGCGTGGCCGCGGTCCTCCACGTGCTGCTGCTGACCACGAACGTCTGGCACATCGCCATGGTGATCGGGTCCGTGGCGGCGCTGCTGACGCTGCAGTTCGCCTACTTCAACCGGCCGACGACGCGGCTGCGGTCGGGGCAGAGCATCGCGATGCTGTTCGTCCAGGCCTGCTTGATCTACCTCCCGCTGCTGCCCCTGCAACACGACTGGGTGAGCCTGCCCCCGCTGCTCATGGGGTGCGGTCTGCTGGTCCTGCCCCCGGCGGCGGGCTGGCTGCTGTTCGCCGCGAACACGGGCGTGTACCTGTGGCTGCAGTACATCGCCGGGCAGGCGGGGCAGGACACGTGGTACGCGATCCTGTTCTCCACCGGGACGGTGATGACGGCGCTGATCGTGTTCGGGATGCTCTGGCTCGTCCGGCTGGCGGCCGAACTGGACCACAGCAGGCGACGGCTGGCCGACATGGCGGTCGCCGAGGAGCGGCTCCGGTTCGCCAGGGACCTGCACGACCTGCTCGGCATGAGCCTGTCGGCGATCGCGCTGAAGAGCGAGCTGACGGCCAGGGTGCTGCCGCTCGACCGCGGCCGGGCGACGGACGAGCTGCAGGAGATCCTGGGCCTGACGAGGCAGGCCCTCGCGGACGTCCGTTCGGTGGCCAGCGGCTACCGCGAGCTGTCGCTGGACAGCGAGTCGAAGTCGGCCCGGTCGGTTCTGGTGGCGGCCGACGTCCAGGTCCGCATGGAGATGCTGCAGGACGAGCTGCCGGCCCCGGTGCGCACGGTCCTGGCGGTGGTGCTGCGCGAGGGCGTGACGAACGTGCTCCGGCACAGCAGTGTCGAGACGTGCGAGATCGCGGTGCGCCGAATGGACGGAGGCGTGACGCTCGAGATCGTGAACGACGGTGTCGACGGCCTGGGCCGTGCGGCGGCCAAGCCCGCATCCAACGGGAACGGGCCCTCGGGAGGCGGCAGCTCGGGCAGCGGCATCGGGAACCTCGCGCACCGGGTCTCGGACCTCGGCGGCGAGCTGACGGCCGGGGTGGCGGACGACGGCCGGTTCCGCCTACGCGCGGTCGTCCCGGTGTGAGCCGGTCCGGCAGAACCTGCTGATCGCCGGGGCCGTCAGAGGCGATCCGGCGACGGCTTCGGCAGCGCATTGGGGCTGGGTGGTGCCGGGAGCGAGGCGCTTCGGTGGCAGTCCCGGCTCGAAACGTCCGGCCTGCGGCCCCTCGCCTGCGGCAGCCGAGGATTTGCGCTCGCCCGGGCGGGGCGAGGGGGCGGGACACTGCGGCAACCGACCGGATTCGCGATGCCGGGCGACCACCCGGTCACCCGATCGGCGGAACGCACCATCACGAAAGAAATTCCGCTCCCGGGGGCAGAAGAACCCGCGCGCAGGAGCAGCCAGCCAGCCATCCATCGCCGGTGGACCCGGCACAGGACGACCGGCCGCGCGCGTCCCCGAGGACGGGGGTCAACGCCCCCAGAACCTCACAACCACCCGGACTCGCCCGCGATGCGGATCGCATCCACCCGGTTGCGCGCCCCCAGCTTGGCCACCACCGTCGTCAGGTAGTTCCGGACGGTCCCCGCCGAGAGGAACAGCCGCGCGGCCACCTCGACGGTCCCGTACCCGTGGGCCGTCATCCGCAGCACGTCGAGCTCCCGGACCGTCAACGGGCAGTCCACACTGTCCCAGGCGGCCAGCGCGAGGTCGCCGTCCACCATCCGGCGGCCCGCCACCACGCCCCGCACCGCGTTGGCCAGCTTGTCCGGCGGGGCGTCCTTCAGCAGGAAGCCGCTCACCTTGGCGTCCAGCGCCCGTCTCAGCGTCCCGGGACGCCCCAGGCTGGTCAGGATGAGGGTCCGGCACCCCGGCAGCTGCTCGTGCAGCTCGGCGGCCGCCGTGAGGCCGTCCTTGCCCGGCAAGTCGATGTCGATGATCGCCACCTCGGCGGCCGTCGAGCGGGCGGCCGGGAGGATCTCCACCCCGGACGCCACCTCGGCCACCACCTCGATGTCGGATTCCAGCCGGAGCAATGCCACCAACGCGCCGCGGACGATGTGCATGTCTTCGGCAACGAGCACTTTGATCACGAGGGCGCCTCCGCCTTCAAGCACTGCCCAGATCCCCAGTACCCCAAGTTAAACATTCCGGCCGACTTGCCGGTTGGTCCGTTTGGGGCTTCCACAGGCCGATATGCGACCCGACGAGGACGAAGTCGCGAAAGACAGCGCAATACGCGCTCGCGCCGCTACCACACGTGAGGCAAACTGCTGTTTGCCATTCCGTTGAAGGTTTTCCGGGTCGGGTCGCAGGCGGACGTGCCACCGCCGGGGACGGAGGCGGTCACCCGAGCGCGAAAGCGCTCCGGTGACCGGCTCTCCACCGTGCGGACCAGCAGCGATACTGGTCCGGACCAGTCAGGCCGCCAGCGCGGCTTCCTCCACCTGCACGGCCAGGGTGGTGCAGATCGTCGCGCGGACCACGACGTCACCGGGCGGGCGGTCGAACCTGTCGATGACGAGGCCGGAGTTGACGGCACGAACCTTTTCGACCTCGATTCCCAGGTCGGCGAAAATTGCGTCGACGTCAGCAGAAAAACGCACAGACATTGTGTACTCCCCAGCGGTGAAGATGAAAGGCTTGTGTGCCATAAATAGTCCACTTACGGCCCGGCGCGAGCCAGTGCCCGCATCATCGGGGCGTCGTGCTTTATGACTGCTCCAGGTAGTCCCGGGCATACCACAGGATGGAGTAACGAGGACGCGTTTCATCGACCGTTCGGGTGTATACCCGTCACGGATCGGGGTCGTCTCGGCGCCCTGAGCGACGAGATCGTCACGCTGTCACCCCTCCGCATGCCCCGTTCACGGTCGGCTCTAAACCATCTTCGAGCATCCTGTGTAAAACGCATTCCCGCGCATATGCAAAACGCATACTCGCGCTCGGCGAAATCCATTCGGAACGGTGCACAGAGCACTTAAGAAGTAGACGGGTTCCGACCTACAGTTCTGCCAGACCAATTTTCCGGCGCCGAACGCGTCCGCAGGGGGACGCGGGTCGGCGGATACCGGTGACGGGAGGAACGGCCATCATGGACGAAATCGTGCGTCAGGCCGTGGCACGGGCCATCATGACCATGCGGGACAACCTGGGGGAGCGCCTCACCATCGACGACCTCGCCCAGTCCGCGATGTTCAGCAAGTTCCACTTCACCCGGGTCTTCCTCCGGGTGACCGGGCTGTCGCCCGGACGATTCCTGTCCGCGCTGCGGCTGGCCGAGGCGAAGCGGCTGCTCGCGACCACCGCCATCTCGGTGGCCGACATCAGCCACCAGGTCGGTTACAACAGCGTCGGCACGTTCAGCGCGCGGTTCAGCGGCAGTGTGGGCTTCTCGCCGACCGGGTACCGCCAGCTGCGCGGCACCCGGCCGCAGATCGTCGAACGGACCGGTCAGGTGAGCTCCGAGGCGGCCGTGCGCGGGCACGTCCGGCGCCCGCCGGGCGCGGAGTCCGGTCCGGTGTTCGTCGGGCTGTTCCCGGCGAAGATCGCCGAAGGCGCACCCGCGCGCTACACGATCCTGCCGAGCGCCGGCCCGTACACGCTGACCGACGTGCCGCTGGGCTCGTGGTACGTCATCACGCACGCGTTCGGCGTCTGCCCGAACGACGACCGCGGGCTGCGGCCGCTGACCGGGCTGGCGGGCCCGGTGACCGTGTACCGGGGGGTGGCCGCGAGCCTGGCCGACGTCCGGCTGCGACCGCGGCACGGTTTCGACCCGCCGGTCCTGCTGGCGCTGCCCGATCTGCGCCCCGCCGCCCCGGTTCGGCACCCGGTCGCGGTTTGACACCCGAGGGGTCCCGCGCGGGGTTCGGGAATCGGATTCCCCTGCCCCGTGCGGGAGCCGCGCCGGTACCGCGAACCGGCATTTCGACTGCCGATTCACCCCCGCGCTCGCGGAGAGCGACCGGCGAATCCTCCGGGGCGATCGTCCGGTGACGTACAATTCCGCACGGGGGAAAGGGTCGACTGGGGGAAGCGAGGAACGACGTGATCAGAGTTCTTCTTGCCGAAGACATGGACATGGTCCGCGGTGCCCTCGTCGCTCTGCTGAGCCTCGAATCCGACATCGAGGTCGTCGCCGAAGTGGACTCCGGGGACGAGATCCTGCCCGCGGCCAAGTCGACCCGGCCCGACGTCGCCGTCATCGACATCGACCTTCCCGGCAAGGACGGGCTGACCGCGGCCACCGAAATCCACGAGCACCTGCCGGAGTGCCACACGCTGATCCTGACCAGCCTCGGTCGCCCGGGCACGGTCCGGCGCGCGCTGGACGCGAAGGTCAACGGCTTCCTGCTCAAGGACGCGCCGTCGGACAAGCTCGCGAACGCGGTGCGGTCGGTCGCGGTCGGCCGGCGGGTGATCGACAGCGAGCTCGCGCTGTCCGCGTGGGAAGCCGACGACTGCCCGCTCACCCCGCGCGAGCTGGAGATCCTCGCCCTCGCCGCCCGCGGGCGCAACGTCGCCGACATCGCGGCGGACCTGTTCCTGTCCCCCGGCACGGTGCGCAACTACCTGGCCGCGTCGGTGACCAAGCTCAACGCCCGCAACCGGGTCCACGCGATCAGGATCGCCACTGACGCCGAATGGCTCTGAGCGGGTCGAATCCCCTTCGGACCCCGAACGCCTCCAGCGGGACGCTGGCGTGCAGCAGGTGCGTCCCCCCTGGCCGGGTCCCGGCCGTCAGCTTCCCGCCGAGCAGGCTGACGCGGTGCTCGAGGTTCCGCAGCCCCCAGCCGCGCTCCTCCCCGCTCTCCTCGGGACCGCCCGGCAGGACGCCGTCGTTCGCCACGCGCAGCCACGCCTCGCCGCGGTCCGCGCCGATGGCGAACTCGCACCACGACGCCTGGCTGTGCCGCACGACGTTGGTGACGCTCTCGCGCAGCACCGTGGCCAGCGTCGTGGCGACCACTTCGGGGAGCTGATCGGGCAGCACCCGGTCGAACCGCACGGTCACCCCGGCCGAGGTCAGCACGGCGGCCGCGGCCGCGCACTCGTCGGCCAAGGACAGTTCCCGGTGCCCGGCCGCCACCGATCGCACGTCCGCGAGCGCCTTGCGCGACATGGTCACCAGCTCGGTGAGCTCCGGCTGGACCTGCGCCGGCTGGGTGTCGACCAGGCGGCGGATCAGCTCCACCTTGAGCGTGATGGCCGACAGGCTCAGGCCGAGCAGGTCATGGGTGTCCCGGGCGAACCTCATCCGCTCCTCGGCGACCACCCGCGCGGCGAGCGCACGCCTGCCGTCCTCGCGTTCGGCGGCCAGGCGGACGAACCAGGCCAGGCCGAACACGGCCGCCGCGGCGACCGCGGTCAGCGCCGCGCCGTGCAGACCGTCCGGGATGGACTCCTCGGGCGGGCCGGCGTCCGCGGACAGCACGCCCACGCTGCTCGAGACGAGCACGAGGACCGGCAGCGACACCACGGGCTTGGCGACGAGCAGCACGCTGCCCACGAAGAAACTGCTGAGCACGCTCCACGCGACACCCAGCTGCAGCACCGGCGCGAGCCCCAGGACGGCTTGCAGCACGAGAGCGGGCCCGCGGAACCGGATGCGCCCGTACCCGAACCCGACCAGGTGCACGGCGACGAGGGCCACCGCGTAGCCGGCCGCGGCGAGCGAGACGGGCCACGACCGGACCTCCCGCAGCGGCCCGAGCAGGCCGAGCACCCCGATGCCGAAACAGACCCCGGCGTGCACGGTGTAGACGAGGCGAGCCGGGAAGGCCTTACCCACCGGTCGATCCACGGTGTCCGTATGCGACCAGGTTGCTCCCTTCGACCAGCGCGGATACGGCGACCGGACTCTTGCGTCAGGCATTCTCGCAGTAGCGATCACCGCGGCGCCTCCCCGAAACGCTGCACTTCCCCAGAACAGCAATCTAACAGTCGTTCCGGCGAATCCGGCTCGCCACCTCGGGGGATTTTCCTGGCGACTGGACCCGGGCGCCCTACTCCGGGAAGTCCAGCACGCACTCCCCCACACTGACCTCGGCCGGCCACTCCAGCTTCAGGGCCCGGTCCACCCGGTCCCCGGAATCGACCGGCACCGCGTGCGCCGCCAGCCCCATCGCCCGCGCCGCCAGCGAGAACACCTGCTGCAACGCACCCAGGTGCAGCAGCGTCGTCGCGTAGGCCGCGCCGCCGAGCACCCACGCGACCCGGGCCATGCGAGCCGTCATCGTGAGCAGGGCCGACGGGCGGCGGTGGCTGCCCGCGGCGATCATCGCCATGTCCAGCAGGCTGTCGAGGACGCCCGCGTCGTCGTTGACCAGAGTGAACGTGTGCCACAGCGGGTCGTAGTGGTAGATGCCCCTGTCGAAGTCGGTGGAGCGGTTGACGCCGACGTAGATCTCCAGCTCGTACAGGCAGGCCACGCTGAAGTACGGCCGCTGCGACGCCTCGTGGGACGGCCCGCTGGGCAGGTGGGCCGGACCGACCGAGCGCACCCGCGCCGAGCGGAACAGGAATTCGCCGAACTGGCGCGCCGACAGCGGCCGTTCGCTGAACTCCGGGCAGGAGTGGTCGGTCTCCAGCAGCGCGGTCAACGACGGTTCCGCGGCGTCCGGCAGGTCCGGCCGGGGCAGCGGGAAGGTCGGCCCCGCGGTGACCGGCTTGGTCACCGGTGGCTCGGCGCCGGTCCGGCCGGCGCCGGGCTCCGGCGGCGGGCCCTTCTGCCAGGTCCGGCTGCGCGCGTGGAAGATCAGGTCGTCGTGCGACCAGGTCGCCCGGCCGGAGTCGCCGTCCTCGGTGAACCGGCCGTCGGCGTCGCCGAGGAGCACGACCCCGGCGGCGACGAGGAACTCGACGACGTCGGCGACGACCGGCTCGGCCACCCCGGTGGTCACGGCCAGCTGCTCGACCGTCGCCGGGGTGGCCAGCGCGGACGCGATCACCACCGCCGGCGGGCGGAACAGCGCGACCTTGTACCGGGCGCCCGGGGACTCGGCCAGCAGCGCGCCCTCGTCGGCCCGAAGCGCCGTGAACCGCGACAGCCGGACCTGCCGCCCGGCCGGCAGCGGGCCGTCGGGGAACACCGGGAACTGCGTCACGGGGATCGCCGAGAGCACCGGCCCGCGGCCGTCGTTGAGCGCCAGCGAGTGCACCACCGATCCCGACAGCCAGCTGAGGATCTTGCGCAGGGAAGGCCGCCAGGCGTCGCTGCCGGCCGCCTCCCCCGAGACCGCCAGGTTCGCCATCGACACCGGCCCGAGCGCCAGCCTGCCGAGGGATTCGCGCACCCCGTCGGCCGCGCCGGGGAAGTCGTACTCCCCCCACCACGTGATCGCCACCAGCGACCCGTCGTCACCCGCTTCGATCAGCGTGTCCTCGGTCAACGACAGCAGGCGGACCGTTTCAGCGTGCCCTTGCGGGCTCTCGGCAGCCAACGCAAACTCCTATATTGACGACGAAATCGCCGTTCGATGCACGAGGCGTGCTACAGGAACATCGGGAACGGATTGAGCCGCTCGTACGGGGTCGGCTCGGCGAGCCGGCCCAGGCGCACCGGGACGTCGAACAACCGGCCGGGAGCGTAGCGTGCCCAGAACGGCCGGAGCCCGGGTGCCAGCACCTTGACCACCGGGAGGCCGACGTCGGGCCGGGTCTGGTCGAGCACGAGCAGCTCGCTGCCCGCGGCCGCCACCGTCCTGGCCAGCGCCTGGATGTCGTCGCGCACGTCCGCGCGGTGCACGAAGCCGAAGTCGGCCATGGTCCGCGTCCGCTCGCCGGGAGCGGGACGCAGGTAGGGCTGGTTGGCGACGGTCGCGTACCGCAGCCACCGGGCCGCGTCCGGGTCGTTCACGTCGTGGCCGAGCACCTCGACGTCCGGGATCATCTGGTTCAGCTCGGTCACCGCGCGCCGCAGGGCGATCCGCGGGTCCAGGTGGGCGCCGAAGCCGAACATGATGTGCTCGTGCGGGCTGTCCGTGCGGCGCGACACCGCGACGAACACCGGCACCCCGAGGTCCGACGTCAGGTCGAGGACCCACAGCTCCCGGCGCAGCCCGGCGTAGTTGCCGGCCATCTCGTCCAGCCAGCCGTCCGCGAAGGAGCCGAGGTCGACGCCGGGCATCGGCGTGCGGTTGTACCACCAGAGTGCGACGGCGTCCCGCTCGACGAGCTCGAGCGTGCCCTGCAGGACCGCGTCCTCGAGGCTGCTCCCGGCCGCCGCGCCGTTCGAGTCCGGGTGCAGCCCCCGGACGCCACACGCGGCGGGGGCGCCGTAGTAGAGATACCCGGTCGGCAGCAGCCGCCGCTGCCCGGACAGCGACCAGACCGGCGTCCAGTCGATCGGCGCCGCCTGGTCGAACCGGCGGGGGACGTGCTGGAACAGGCCGTGCGCGGCGTTCCAGGCCGCCCGCTCGCCGTACTGGCGCTCGGAAAAGAGCATGCAGTCGTTGGGGTGCAGCGCCTCCGCGCCGAGCTCGTCGAACGACGCCCGGATGCGCAGCTCGTCGCCCTGGTAGTTGCCGGAAAAGCGTTCGGCGGCCTCGCAGAGGGCACCGACCTCGGCGTCGATCGGGGTGACGCCCTTGCCGCCGTTCTCGCTGCGCAGCCCCGCCTGCATGCCGTTCACCCCGGTCACCCCGCGGGCCACGTTGTAGCCGGACCGGTAGACGTTCGCGAACGACGGCGCCGACGGGTCGGGCCGGACGTCCCGGATGATCCCGGTGACCGGGCTGACCAGGTGCCGGTAGCGCGCGAGCGTCTGCGCCGGGGTCGCGGTGCGGTGTCCGCCGCCGGTCGAGGTCGTCTTGCGGGCCGGCTCGAGCCGGATCGGCAGGGCCGCCCGCGCGGCCACCAGCGTCGCGTCCCCGCACTCGGGGCACTGCGGACGGCGGCGCAGTTCGTGCAGCTTGCCCTGCAGGTCCAGCGTGTCGAGCACCCACACGCTCTCCTGGCCGCCGTGCCGGTAGCCGGCCAGCCACTTGCTGGCCTCGAGCGCGATCAGGTGCGCCGCGGCGGCGGTCAGCGACGGCAGCGCGGCGGCCGGGCGGCGCGCCGGGCCTTCGTGGCCGAGCAGCTCCTGGGCGCAGGCCTCGGCGTGCCGGTGCCCCCAGAGCCGGTTGGTCAGGCAGTGCCAGCACGCCGACTCGCCGGGCCGCAGGATCGGCCCGATCCACACCTGCGCGGCGAACGGCCTCGCCAGCAGCCACGGCCGGCCGGTGCGGCGGTGCTCGGCGTCGAGCTCGCCCAGCCGCGGGTCGAGGTAGTCCGTGCACAGCACGATGCTCAGGTCGGCCTCGTCGGCCGCCGAACCGGCCGGGGCGACCCCGAGGCCGGCGTCGGCGAGCGCGCGTTCCACCGGCCGGATGTCGACATCGTCGCCGACGGCCAGCAGCCGGACCTCACGGCGGGAGTCCCGGGAGGTGGCCGAAGCGGCGTCGACCCCGCACGCGTCCCAGTACGCGAGCTCTCGCTCGTCGGCGGCCGGTCCAGGCGCCGGGCGCACCGAGACCAGCCCGGCGTCCACCAGCTCGGTCACGATCGCGGCGACCTCTTCCGGGGTCATCCCGGCCGGCCGGGCCCGCAGCACCTCGCCGAGCGCACGGGTGCCGTCGAGCAGCGGCGCGAGCGACTCGATGCACGCGCCGCGCATCGCGATGACACCCTGTTCGGAGAACAGGTACGCCCCCTTGCCGGCCCGGACCTCCGCGCGCAGGTGCCGCTTGAACGCCAGCACGGGTGGGCCGGCGGCCGGCGGCGGCGCGGAACGCGTCCGGTGCGGGGCGGGTTGCACGGCCGATCCGCTCATCTGGGCTCCTCAACTCCGTGCGCGCGATCCGAGAACCCGGATTCTTCTCCGGCGCGCCGACCTGCGGCCAGTGCGCCGCACACCGAACCGGACGTGCGAAACGCATGTCGATTCGCGCGAAACGCATGTGGGGAGGGTGCACCGCGCACTGGTCCGCGCCTCGGGTGGTTCGTCAACCTGGATCGCGAGGGCACAGCCGGCGCGGGCGACCGCCCGGCCTTCCGACCGAGACCACAAGTGAGGACCGAGTATGACGACCACTCGCACCTATGGACAGTTCTGCGGCCTCGCGCGTGCCCTCGAGATCATCGGGGAGCGCTGGTCCATGCTGGTCATCCGCGACCTGGTGCTCGGCCCGAAGCGGTTCACCGAGCTGCAGCTCGGCCTGCCGCGGATCCCGGCCAGCATCCTCTCCGCGCGGCTCAACGAGCTCGAGCAGGCCGGGGTGATCCGCCGCCGCGTGCTGCCCCAGCTGGACGCGAGCCTGGTCTACGAGCTCACCGAGTACGGCAGCGAGCTCGACCACATCCTGCTCGACCTCGGCCTCTGGGGCGCGCGGTCGCTCGGGCACCCGAAGGACGACGACGTGTTCACCAACGACGCCGCCATCCTCTCGCTGTACACGACGTTCCAGCAGGAGGCCGCGGCCGGCGTGCACGTCACCTACGTGCTGCGCCACCACGACTCACTGATCATCCACGCGATGGTCGAGGACGGCACCCTCAAGGTCGGCTCCGGCGACCACCCGGCCGCCGACCTCGTCATCGAGCCGCAGGGCCCGGAGCTGATCGACCTCGTCAACGGCCAGCTCACCGCGTCCGAGGCCCTGGCCTCGGGCCGGGTGCGGATCGAGGGCGACTTCGCCCACCTCGAGCTGTTCACGAAGCTGTTCCGGATCCCGCCGAAGCCGGAGCTGCCGGACGGCATCGCCTTCCACTGACATCCACGAGCCGGGCGACGGAGGCCGGCCGAGGCGCACAGGGGGCGCCCGGCCGGCCTTCCGCCTGAGACGACCAAAGATGGGCAATCCGGAGTAACGGCACCGCCGATCCGGCCCTTTAAGGTTTTGGCAGCCGATCTTTCGGCCCTGTCGAGAAAGGGCAGACATGTCGACCTCCGAGTTCGTTCGGCCGGCCGGCTTCCTGGGGACGTTGAACGGGAAGTACCACAACCGGGCCCTCGCCGTGTTCATGGTCATCGTCATCGCGCACTGGGTGGAGCACATCGTGCAGGCCATCCAGATCTACGGCTTCGGCTGGCCGACCTCGCGTGCCCGGGGCGTGCTCGGCATGCCCTTCCCGTGGCTGATCTCGCAGGAGTGGCTGCACTACGGCTACGCGCTGGTGATGCTGGTGTTCCTCTGGGCCCTGCGACGCGGGTTCGCGGGCCGGTCGCGGCAGTGGTGGAACCTCGCGCTGGGCATCCAGTTCTGGCACCACTTCGAGCACCTGCTGCTGTTCATCCAGGCGCAGAGCGGCTGGCGGCTGGCCGGCTCGAAGGTGCCCACCAGCATCATCCAGCTGCTCGTGCCCCGCGTGGAGCTGCACCTGTTCTACAACACGATCGTCACCATCCCGATGGTCGTCGCCATGGTGCTGCACCGGCGTGCCTCCGCCGCCGAGCGCGAACTGACCGGCTGCTCCTGCGGCGTGCCGCGGCCGCCCGTGCTCGCCACGTCGTGAAGCGGGCGCTGGCGCTCCTGGCGCTCCTCGCCGGCTGGTTGCTGGTCAGCGCCACCCCGGCGTCGGCGCACGTCGAAGTCCTCTCGTCGAACCCCGGTGACGGCGCCCGCCTGAGCGCGGCGCCGTCACTGGTGACGATCACCCTCTCGGAGAACATCGGGATCCAGCCCGGGTCGATCAAGGTCGTCGACCTCGGCGGCCGTCAGGTGGACGCCGGGCCGGTGTTCCAGCCCGGCGAGGCCGCCGAGCAGGTCGGGATCCGGCTGCGGCCCGGCCTGCCGGACGGCAGCTACCTGGTCGAATACGCCTTCGTCTCCGCCGATTCCCACCCGGTGCGCGGCACCTTCGCGTTCGTGGTCGGCAGCGGGCCCCTGGTGACGTCGGCGGGCGCGGTGTCCGCGGCCACCGGTACCGACGCGGCGGTGGACGCCACGTCGACGGCGGTGCGCTGGCTGGCGTACCTCGGCGTCGTGCTCCTCGGCGGGCTGGCGTTCGTGGTGCTGTGCCGCCCGGCCGCCCGCACCGACCACCGCGCCCGCCGGCTGCTGTCCGGCGGCGCCGTGCTGGTCGCGGCGGCCACGGTGGCGGCGTTGCTGCTCCAGGGCCCGTACGCGGCCGGCCGCGACCTCGAGGCGGTGTTCGACACCGGGCTCCTGGCGGACACCCTGCGGGTCGCGTACGGGAAACTGCTGCTACTGAGGCTGGTGGCGGTGGCCGCGTTCGCGGCCCTGGTGCCCCGCCTGCTGCGGCCGTCGCTGCCGGAGCGGCTGCGGGCCCGCTACGAAAACCTGGCCATGGTGACGGGGTTCGTCGTCCTGCTGACGTTCTCGGCCACCGGCCACCCCGTGACCGACCCGATGATGTTCTTCTCGGTCACGGCGGACCTGGTGCACTTCGGCGCGATCGCCGTGTGGGCGGGTGGCCTGGTCCAGCTGGCCCTGTGCCTGTTCCGCCCGGCACCGGGCGAGGACCCGGCCCCGGCGGCCACCCGGTTTTCCCGCATGGCGGCGATCGCGGTGACGGCGATCGCGATCAGCGGAGCGGTGCTGGCGCTGCGCATCATGCCGTCGCTGTCCGCGCTCTGGACGACCCGGTTCGGCCTGCTGGTGCTGCTCAAGGTGGCGGGCTTCGCGCTTCTGCTGGCGGTGGCGAGCCGTTCGCGCCGGGTGGTGCAGCGCGGGTTGGCGGCCTCGAAGCCGGCGGCGGCGACAACGGTGACGGCGGACCTGCGCCGCCTGCGTCAGGCGGTGGCGGCGGAGGTGGTGATCAGCGTGGTGGTGCTGGCTCTGGCGGCGCTGCTGACGGTCACCCCGCCGGGCGGCTGACCGCTCTCGGCGCCGCCCGCCCGGGACGGCAGCCATCCCGCTTCCGGACGTCGGGCTGCGCGCCACGACCCGGCGTGCGGCACGCCGGGTGCGGCACGTCGGGTGCGGCACGCCGGGCTGCGCGCCACGATCCGGCGTGCCGCACCTGGCCGGAGCCCACGCGACCGCAGTCCGGCACACCTCGCCGAGCTGCTTCCGAGCCGCACCGGCGGCCGGTCTCACACTCCCGGGCGCGGCGGCGGGACGAACGGCCCCCAGCTGAACGCGGGGAGCCACGGCCCCGGGTCCGCGCTCCACTCCAGTGCGGCCAGCTGGGCGAGTGAGCGCCGGCCGGCCAGGGCGCGGTACAGCTCGTGGGCCGGCGCCGTCACCTCGGCCTCCGCGCGCCCCGCGCCCGCCGTCCACGTCGAACCGCCCGTCGTCCGGAGGCGCAGCGGGGGCAGGCCGCGGCCCGCGACCGAGCCCGAGAAGCCTCTGACCAGCACTTCGAAGCTCGGCGCCCAGGCCACGTGCTCGACCGGCGGCGGCACCCCCAGCGCCGCGCGCAGGTCGAGCTCGTGCGTGTACGCGTCCATGACCATGACCTCGCCGCTGCGCCCGCCCGCGTCCGCGAGCCTCCCGTCGAGCTCGACGCCGACGTCGTCCCAGCGGTCGAGCAGCTCCGGCACCGTCAGTACCCCGGCCGGGGGCGGTGGGGTGCCGCCGAGGCGCTCGAGCACGCGCTCGGCGATGGCCGTGAGGTGAACGAGCAGGTCGGTGACGGTCCACTCCGGACACGCCGGGACCGGCCGCCGGTGCGTGCCCGGCCGCCCGTCGAGCAGCGCGCGAACGCCGCGCCGTACTGCCGGGTAGCCCACGAAGTCCGGTGGTGGGACCGGCCGAGTCGCTGTCACGCGGTTCCCCTCACCCTGGCACCGGACCGGTGCTTCCGATCCAGTATGCCGTGGTGAGGGCCCGGCCGGTTCTTCTCGGCTGCCACCAGCCGGCCGCGATCGACGTCGCTCACGAGCCGATTTCCGAAGACGGGCAACGGATTGCGATCGTGCCCCTGCGCCTGGACGGGCGCGGTGATCTCTCCGCCCTCGCCGGGGAACCGGCGGAACTGCCCGGGTCCGGAGCACGTCCACCCGGCCGCGGGGAACCGTTCGACGAATGATCGCCCGCCCGGGGGGCACGCGGCGGCGAGTTTGCGGCACACTGGGGTGGCACGTGAACTTCCCCGGTGCCGCAACGAAATCGCGCGGCCGGGGAGAAACCATCCAATTCGGAGGTGAGGCATGGCCCCCGGCGGCGGTGAGGACGTGGCGCACACCCAGCCCGAGTTCGACCTGGCGTGGCGCGGTTTCCAGCGCGCACAGGTCACCGAGTACGTCGCGTGGGCCGAGGCCGAGATCCGCAGACTCACCGCCGAGCGCGACGCGGCGCGCCGGCGCGGGGCCGCGCTCGCCGAGGAGAACCGTGAGCTCCGCGTGAAGATCGACCGGATCAGCATGACCCCGATCCCGGCGGACGCGCTGCAGGAGCGCGCGCGCCGGATGATCGAGCTGACCCGCGAGGAAGCGGCGGAAATCACCGCGCGGGCAACGGAAACCGCCGACCGGATCCGGCGCGAGGCCGAAGCGGAGGCCGGCCGGCTCACCGAGAAGGAACGCCGGCTGGTCGCCGAGGCCGAGGCCGAGCGCGAACGGCAGCGCGCCGAGCACGAGGACTTCGTGCGCGCGGCCGAGCAGCGCCGCCGCGAGCTGGACGAGGCCGCGGCGCACCGCCGCGCCCAGCTGGAAGAGGACCACACGCGCGCCATGACGGTCCGGCGCGCCGACGCGATGCGCGAACTCGCCGAGCAGGAAGCGGCCGCCCGGGCGAAGGCGGCTCAGCTGGTCGCGACCGGCCGCGGCGAGCTCGCTTCGGCGCGGGAGCAGGCGGCCCGGCTGGTCGGCGAAGCCACCCACCAGGCCGAAACGCTGGTCGCCACCGGCGAAACCGAACTCGCCTCCGCGCGAGAACAGGCCGCCCAGCTGATCAGCGAGGCCAAGCAGCACGGCGAAACGCTGGTCGCGACCGGCGAAACCGAACTCGCCTCCGCGCGAGAACAGGCCGCCCAGCTGATCAGCGAGGCCAAGCAGCACGGCGAAACGCTGGTCGCCACCGGCGAAACCGAACTCGCCACGGCGCGAGAACAGGCCGCCCGACTGATCGGCGAAGCCACCCACCAAGGCGAAACGCTGGTCGAGGCGGCCCAGCGTGAGGTCACGGCGTTGCAGGAAGTCCGCGACAAGCTCCACGCGAGCCTGACCGGCTGCCGCACCCTGCTGGCCGATGCGGCGGTGACGCTGGACGAACGCCCGGGCCCGTTCGACCCGGAAGCGACGTTGCCGATGTCGAAGCGGGTGCCGGTCCAGCGGCGCTCACCCGCCGATGACCTGGCGGTCGGTTGACACACGCCGTTGCGGTCCGGCGCGCGCCGGCCGTGGCCGCGGCGGTGGTGACGCTGGCGGCGTCGACCACGCTGGCCAACCGCGTGCTGCCCGGCTGGGCGTACCCGCTCTGCGGCCTGGTGGCGGCGGTGCTCCTGGTGGCGCTGGCCCGCGCGGCCGGGTGCACGTGGCGTGACCTGGGGTTACGCGGCTTCCGCCGTCCCGCGCTGGTCGGCCTGGCCGGCGCGGCGCTGATCGCCGTCGTGTTCGGCATCGCGCTGGCGGTGCCCGCGTTGCGCACGGTCTACCACGACGGCCGGGTCGGTGATCCGGACTTCGGCCAGCTGCTCTGGCTGACCTGCGGCCGCATCCTGTTCGGCACGGTGCTGATCGAGGAGGTGGCCTTCCGCGGGGTGCTCCCCGCCCTGTTCGGCGCGAGCGACGAGAAGTGGCGCTGGCGCCCGATCCTGGCCGCGGCGGCGCTGTTCGGCCTGTGGCACGCGCTTCCGGCGCTGGCGATCGGCCGCAACGCGGCGGTCCACGCCGTGTTCGGCTCAACGCCGGCGGTGGTGCTGCAGGTACTGGCCATGGCGGCCGCGGGCGCGGCGGGTGTCTTCCTGCACTGGTGGCGGCACGCCGGCCGGGGCGTGCTGGCTTCGGTGCTCGTGCACTTCACCACCAACGCGGGCGGGCTGACGCTCGCGGTCCTGGTGCGCTGAGCCGGGCTACGAACGCACCAGCCGCGCGATCGCGTCCGACGCTTCCCGGACCTTCAGATCCGCTTCCTCGCCGCCCGCCGCGGCGGCTTGCACCACGCACGTCGCCAGGTGTTCGTCCAGCAGCTCCAGCGAGAACGACTGCAGCGCCTTCGTCGCCGCCGAGACCTGGGTGAGGATGTCGATGCAGTACTTGTCCTGCTCGACCATCCGCTGCAACCCGCGGATCTGCCCCTCGATCCGGCGCAGGCGCTTCAGATAGGCGTCCCGCTCGCTGCCGTAACCCGTCATCGCCCACCTGTCCCGTAGTCGGCTTCCCTCCCACCGACTATACCCTCCCGGGGTGTCAGCGGAACCGGCGCAGGCGGAGGCTGTTGCTGACCACGAACGCCGACGAGCACGCCATCGCCGCCCCCGCGATCATCGGGTCGAGCAGGCCGAGCGCGGCCAGCGGCAACGCGGCCACGTTGTAGGCGAACGCCCAGAACAGGTTGCCCTTGATCGTCGCCAGCGTGCGCCGGGCGAGGCGGATCGCGTCGGCGGCGACGCGCAGGTCGCCGCGCACGAGCGTCAGGTCGCTCGCCTCGATGGCCGCGTCCGTGCCGGTGCCCATCGCCAGGCCCAGGTCGGCCTGGGCGAGCGCGGCCGCGTCGTTGACGCCGTCGCCGACCATCGCCACCACGCGGCCGTCGGCCTGCAGGCGCTTGACGACGGCGACCTTCTCCTCCGGGAGCACCTCGGCGACGACCTCGTCGATGCCCGCCTGGGCCGCGACAGCCCTCGCCGCGTCGGCGTTGTCCCCGGTCAGCAGCACCGGCGTCAGGCCGAGTGCGCGCAGCTCGGCGACCGCCCGCGCGGACGTCGGCTTGATCGCGTCGGCGACGACCAGCCGGCCGCGGACCTCGCCGTCCCAGGTGACGCCGACCGTCGTCGCGGCGCCGCCCTCGGCGCGCCCGACGCTGACGGTGCGTCCTTCGACCACGCCGGTCACGCCGACACCCGGCGTGCTGCGGAAGTCCGTGACCGCGGGAAGCGGGCCGAAGCGCTGCTTCGCCGCCTCCGCGATGGCGCGGCCGATCGGGTGCTCGGACGCGGCCTCGACGGCACCCGCCAGCCGCAGCGCGTCGCCGTCGCCTTCGACCAGGGTCATCCGGCCGGTGGTGACGGTGCCGGTCTTGTCCAGGACGACGGTGTCGACGCGGCGGGTGGACTCGAGCACCTCGGGACCCTTGATGAGGATGCCGAGCTGGGCGCCCCGGCCGGTGCCGACGAGCAGCGCCGTCGGCGTCGCGAGGCCGAGCGCGCACGGGCAGGCGATGATCAGCACCGCGACCGCCGCGGTGAACGCCTCGTCCGGGCGCCCGCCGGTCGCGAGCCAGACCACCATCGTGGCCAGCGCCGCGAGGACGACCAGCGGGACGAACACGGCCGAGACGCGGTCGGCGAGCCGCTGGACCTCGGCCTTGCCGTTCTGGGCGGCCTCGACGAGCCGCGCCATCTGCGCCAGCCGGGTGTCGTCGCCGACGCGGGTGGCCCGCACGACCAGCCGCCCGCCGGCGTTGACGGTGGCGCCGGTGACCGCGTCACCCGGTCCGACCTCGACCGGCACCGGCTCGCCGGTGAGCAGGCTCGTGTCGACCGCGGAGCCGCCTTCGGTGATCACGCCGTCGGTGGCGATCTTCTCGCCGGGCCGGACGAGGAAGAGGTCTCCCTCGTGCAGGCCGGCGACGGGCACCGAGTGCTCCTCGCCGTCGCGGAGCACGGTGACGTCCTTCGCGCCGAGGTCCATGAGCGCGCGCAGGGCAGCGCCGGCACGGCGCTTCGCCCGCGTCTCGAAGTAGCGGCCGGCCAGGATGAACGTGGTGACGGCGGCGGCGACCTCGAAGTACAGGTGGTGGTGGCCCCCGCCGAAGACGAGGGCGTACAGCGACCAGGCCACGGAAGCGACGACCCCGAGCGAGATCAGCGTGTCCATCGTGGCGGTCGCGTGCCGCAGGTTGACCGCGGCGGCGCGGTGGAACGGCCAGGCGCCCCAGGTGACGACCGGGGCGGCCAGGGCGAACGCTGCCCAGGCCCAGCCCGGGAACTGCCAGGCCGGGACCATCGCGAGCGCGATCAGCGGGACGGTGAGCGCGGCGGAGACCAGCAACCGAGTGCGGGGCGTCTCCTCTTCCCGCACCTCCGGCTCGGTGAGGCGCGCGGAGTAGCCGGCGGCTTCGACGACGGCCTTGAGGTCGTCGACCGACAGCCGGCTGGGGTAGCTGACCTGCGCTTTTTCGGTGGCGTAGTTGACCGTCGCGATGACGCCGTCCACCTTGTTGAGCTTGCGCTCGACGCGGGCGGCACAGGACGCGCACGTCATCCCGCCGATGGCGAGCTCGACGCGCGCCGCGGTGGCCGCGGGGGCGGCGCTCACGCGACCAGGCGGTAGCCGGCCTCGGTGACGGCGGCGGCGACCGCATCGGTGGTCAGGGGCGTGTCGCTGGTCACGGTCACGCGCCCGCTCTCGACGTCGACGTCGACGTGCCGGACGCCCTCGAGCTCGGAGACCTCCTCGCGGACCGAGGTGGCGCAGTGCCCGCAGGTCATGCCCTCGACGGTGTAGGTCGTTTCGGCCATTTCCCGCTCCTTTCGTCTCCCTCCTTTATACCCATCGGGGGTAGGGGTTCTCCATCGGGGGACGCCAGACTCGCGGCATGCGCAAGCTCTACGCGATCGGGATCGGTGCGGGCGACCCGGAGCACCTCACCGTGCAGGCGATCGACCGGCTCAACCGCGTCGATGTTTTCTTCGTGCTCGACAAGGGGTCCGAGAAGGCCGATCTGGTGCGGGCGCGACAGGAGATCCTCGACCGGTTCGTGACGCGCGAGTACCGCGTGGTGCTGGCCTCGGACCCACCCCGGGACCGCACGCCCTCGGACTACCGCGCGGCGGTGGCCGACTGGCACGAGGCGCGGGCGGCGGTGTACGAGTCGCTGATCCAGTCGTCGCTGGGGCCGTCCGAGGTGGGTGCGTTCCTGGTGTGGGGTGACCCGTCGCTGTACGACAGCACGATCGCGTTGATCGAGGCGGTGCTGGCCCGAGGGAACGTCGAATTCGAGTACGAAGTGGTGCCGGGGATCAGCAGCATCTCGGCCCTGGTGGCCCGCCACCGGACGACGATGAACCAGATCGGCCGGGCGGTCCAGCTGACAACGGGCCGCCGTCTCGCCGAGGGCTGGCCCGACGGGGTCGACGACGTGTTCGTCCTGTTGGACGCCCACACGACGTTCGACCGCTTCACGTCTTCCGGCCTGGAGATCTTCTGGGGCGCATACGTGGGCACGCCCCACGAGATCCTCATCTCCGGTCCCCTGACCCCGGCCCTGGCCGCGGAGATCCGCGCGACCCGCGCCTCCGCCCGCGAACGTCACGGCTGGATCATGGACACCTACCTCCTCCGCCGCCCAGCCGACTGACCCGTGTCGACCCCCCAATCACGCGAGATGACCCTCCAATCACGCAAGATGACCCTCCAATCACGCGAGATGCGGGTCTGCTCACGCGAGTTCCGTCCCGGGTCACGCCGGCGGCGAGCATGGAGGGGCATCACGTGTGATCAGAGGGTCGACACGCGTGATTGGAGGGTCGACACGCGTGATTGGGGGGTCGACACGGCAGTGGCGGAAATGCGGAAAGGCCCCGGGAGAACCGTGGGGTTCTCGACCGGGGCCTTTCCTATGTTGAGTTCGGCGGTGTCCTACTCTCCCACAACCCTTCGGTTGCAGTACCATCGGCGCTGTCAGGCTTAGCTTCCGGGTTCGGAATGGGACCGGGCGTTTCCCTGACGCTATAACCACCGAAACACTGTGAAACAACACACACCGTCTGCTGGTGTGGTGTTTCAGAACCGTAGAGTGGATGCGTAACATCTTTGTAGGCAAGTCCTCGGCCTATTAGTACCAGTCAACTCGACAACACATTACTGTGCTTCCATT